>CAIJOA010000026.1 GCA_903822185.1 uncultured Rhodospirillales bacterium
CCAGTTGCGGTCCTTGGTTGCTGACCTTTCCAACTGCTTTGTCCACCGGCCAAAGCTGTAATCGCGACTCGGGGAATGGCTTTAGCAGTGTCGTTGCGTCCGGTAGCGGTTCCTCGCCAAGCCAGCTCGCGTAGTCGTCGGGGGCGATAATTACCGGCATCCTGTCGTGTATCGGCTCCATAAGCGGATTGGCTTCTGTCGTAATGATGGTGCAGCAGCGCACAGGATCGCCGCTGGTGGGTTTCCAGTCCTGCCACAGGCCAGCCATATACATCGGCTGCTTGTTCCCAAACCCTACTGCGAATGGCTGCTTGTCCGTTTTGCGCCATTCGTAGAACCCATCCGTCACGACGAGACAGCGACGGCCTGCTTTCCAAGCTCCGCTAAACGGGTTCTTCGTGGCTACGGTGTCTGCTCGCGCGTTGATTAGAGGCGGTCCTTTACCGTCCTTGGCCCAAGGTGCGAACAGACCCCATCGCATCCATTCCAAGGTTCGCTCGCCATTCGCTGACGTAACGACAGGAATTTGGTTCGTCGGGGCTAAGTTGTAGCGCGGATGATAGGCGTCACCGATGCGGTCATGTTTAATCCGCAGTTCGATCCTGATTTCGTTTATCTCATTTGGTGTGCGAACGCGACCGCACATCTAATGCAAGGATAGACCGTAGCTTGAGGTATTGCGCGCCAACTCCCGCAGCATATCGAAAACATTTTGGAAGGCTTCTGTGTCGGCAAATCCCGGGTGCGCCGCATGTACGGCCTCAAGCTCGGCTTCTGCTTTCTCGATTAGCTGTTCGGCCCTTTTAAGGTCGGTCACGGCTTACTCCGTTAGTGGTCTTTCGAGGCCTCGATCATTTCGCGCAGGTTCTTTTGCCTTTGCAAATTCCATTTCTCGAAGCTGGGGACGTTCTGATTGGCTGGCGCATTTCGATGCTGCTCCGGGTAGAACCAGTCTTGGTGTTCGATGACGATAGAACGCATTTCCTCGGTCGAGAGCGTGTCCAGCGTGTTTAGATCGAGCCCGACTTTGAGCCACGGCATGTCTATCGCTGGCCCACAGAGGTAGCCCCACTCGCCTACTAAGTCGCGGATAATCAAGCAGAACGTCTCGCGCAATTCCGCATCCGGCAGGATGTGAGCCTCTCTGTCACTAAGCACCCAGAATTCGTCAGCGACTAACATTTCGGCCTCTTCCTTTTGGAAGACAGACTGTGCCATCGTCATGAGAACAAATCAAGTACACGAATGAGGCACCCAATGGCGCGCGATCGAAGGATTCCATTAGAGGCAATCCGGGGTTGCGACCTGCAGATTTGGCATATCGTCATTTGCGAATGCTGGGCCTGCAAACACGAACGAGTTATGCCTCACGGACCGTTTAAGCGTCGTGATCGAGCAGACAAGCCTTTGTCAGACCTAAAATTTCGCTGCCAATGGTGCGGGGAGGATGGGCCCCACAAGCTCACTGTCGAGGCATTGCCGAAGCATTATTAGGGCCGAGCGATGAGCTTCGCTCAAACGATGAGTTGAGATCGGCGGTTCGAGAGATCCCGCCCCAAGCGTGACCTGATTTTGCAATCAATGGTTGAATGCGGCGTGCCGCTAAAATATAGTTCTTTGCAAAGTAGGAAACTTAACGCGAAATAATTTCGGGGGAGCCGTCATGCGCTATTCGGGCATCCTGCTCGCGCTCACACTCGCGGCATGTTCAACCACTGACCAGCAGGGAGCGCAATTGCTGGCGCTTACGGACACCCACTTTCGAGATACAACGACGATCAAAGATGGCCCACTGGATGTTGTCGCCACTTTCTCGACCGTAAATGGATTTCAAGAGAAACACGGTCTTCTTGGGATAAACACGGTCTTCTTGGGATAGTGTGGAACGATGAGTTTCTGCGAGCCTTCGTCGATAAAAAGACCGGCACAATCAAGTTTCAGCTGTATGCAATAATTCCGTATACGGATTCCACTTGGCGATTTTACAACGGGGCAACGTATCTGACACCGAATGGCCCAGTTGCAGCAAATGTGGACGTGATTGATCGAGACGTTGATTGCACCGGATCGTCCACGTTTGGTGGATGCTCATATACAGAACAGGTCGCCTTTGATGTTCCGGCAGATGTTATTCAAAGGCTTGCTGATGCATATGGCACAGATGCCGCGCACCATATTTGGCTTTTCAAGTTTTCCGCACACAGTGGAAGTGAGTATTCCGATGGCATCATCCCCGCCGAAGCCAAAGGGCTTCTCGAGGCAATGCAGGTACACGGCATAAACACAGCGGCTGTCGCAGGTAATTCACACGACGCAGTACCGACGGCGACCTCTACCCCAAGTGGCAGTCCACCAGCACACCCAGCTATCGGCGTAACCGCCATTCCGACCCCGCTTCCAGTAGCGAATATGTTGAAGGTCAATGGCGGCCTCATGGTAATTACCGTTACTCCCGGTTCGCCAGCAGATCACGCTGGCCTCAAGCCCGGTGATGTGATCACCAAGTATGCTGATCAATCCGTCAACGCGGTGGCTGATCTTCAATCTGCAGTAAACGCGACTTCATCAGGATCAACCGTGCAGTTGTCTGTCCAGCGAGGGAACGCCGCGAGTAAAATTTCCGTGAAATATTAAAGGCAATTTGACGCCGCAACCCATCGGAACCTGTGAGAAGAAATGCTGGCAATCCTTTTTTTCATTGTCGCCGCTGTTCTCATTGTCCTTTACCTGAGAAATCAGACCAAGCAACGACAACACTGGCGCGAGAGACTTAGCCGATCAGGTTTCTCGTTTGACGAAGTTATTGCGCTAGGTGATAGCGAACTCATCATCGATCGGACTAAGCAACGCCTTGCATTTATCCACTTCAGCCTGACGCACCGTTCAGGACCCTCCGTTGGAGGTTCTCGTCGGTGGAAGTCGATGGGAGAAGCCATTCGCTTCTCTGAGGTGACAGCAGTTAGGGTTGAAAAACCAAACAACCGAACACACCGTGCGGTCTGGTTCGACTTCACCAACGAAGGCTCTACGTACGGCGCGCTCGCAGTCGTTCCAGCGCGAAGCCTTGAGAAGGTTGTGCTCCACCCGTTGACGATGTTTGTGGAAACTGACCTGTCCAAAACGATCGAATTTACTGAGCCATTATATTAGCGACCGCCAACCAAAGGTAGCTAGCCAACCACTCACGTTTTGATGCACTTCAGTACAAATAGTTGCGCAAGAAAAGTTTCAAGGTAGTGTCCGAAGACAGTCTCAAGCGCGAGAACATTGAGCTGCTGCCGGTTCCACAGACACCGAGTTAGGTGTTTTATGGAACTGGAGGTGGGTCATGGATCGACGGAGATTTACGCGGGAGTTCAAGCTTGAGGCTGTACGTCTGATCAAGGAGCGCGGGGTGAGCGTTGCGCAGGCCTCGCGCGATCTGGGTGTTCACGGCACGGTGCTGCGCAACTGGGTAAAGGCGTTTGGCGACGATCCAGTCCATGCCTTTCCGGGTCACGGGCAATTGAAGCCCGAGCAGGCCGAGATCGCGCGGCTGAAGCGCGAGGTGACCAAGCTGAAGGCCGAACGAGACATCCTAAAAAAAGCCGCGGCCTACTTCGCGAAGGAATCGATGTGAAGTTCGGATTCATCGCGAAGCACCGGGGAGTCTGGCCGGCGGAGTGGTTATGCGGGGCGCTCGGTGTCTCGCGGGGTGGGTTCTATGCCTGGCTGACACGGCCACGCAGCCGGCGTTCGCGGAGCGACGAGGAACTGGCCGCCAAGATCCGGGCCAGCTTCATCGCAAGCGATCGAACCTACGGTGCCAGGCGGGTCTGGCACGACCTACTTGCCGATGGCATGCCGTGCGGATTGCACCGGATCGAACGATTGATGCGGCTTCAGGCCTTGCGGGCGCGTCCGCGACGCCGGCGTCTGCCGCCCGACCTGGGTGAGCGGCAGACGAGCGCCATCGCCCCCAACGTGCTCGACCGCAGCTTCGACGCCCCGGCCCCCAACCGCCGATGGATTGCAGACTTCACCTATATCTGGACGGCTGAAGGTTGGCTCTATGTAGCCGGTGTGATCGATCTCTTCTCCCGCCGGATGGTCGGCTGGTCGATGAGTGCGACCATGACGGCGCAGCTCGTCACCGATGCTCTGGTGATGGCGATCTGGCGAAGGGGAAAGCCCGATGCGCTGTTGCATCATTCCGATCGCGGCAGCCAGTACACCAGCGAACAGTTCCAGCGGCTGATGACCGATCTCGGCGTCACCTGCTCGATGAGCCGTTCGGGCAACGTCTGGGACAACGCGGCGATGGAGAGCTTCTTCTCTTCGTTGAAGACCGAGCGCACGGCGCGGAAGATCTACCGGTCACGGGACGAGGCCAAGGCCGATGTGTTCGACTACATCGAACGCTTCTACAACACGAAACGCAGGCACTCGACGATCGGCTATCTCAGCCCTATGGAGTTCGAGAGGCAGGCCGGATTAGCTTAAGCGGGTGTCAACCGAACCGGCAGCAGCTCAATTCGATATTTCTTGTACGCGTGTAGGTCGGCTTCACGGATTTGATCGACCGTTATCGTTCCGAAGAAATTATCCAGCGTGTTTCTGATGAAAGAGTTGTGCGACTTAACGCGTTCGTTGCTTGCGCGTCCGGCTTTGGCCAGCACTGCAAGATCTGCGAGGTACAATGTCGTGACCTGCTTGAAGGTCTTCGGTAGAGCTGCACGACCTTTGATGCGTTCGTAGTCGAGTTCCTTGTAGCGATCACCGGCGGTGCGAATTGCTGTCGGTAGGTCTGTCGTGCGTGTTGATCGTCGTTCGTATCCAGTCAGTCCAGGTATCGCTATCCGGTAGTGGATTGAACTGCGTTGGCTGTCGAGCCGCGTGTAGAGCACCACCTTTCCGTGTTCGAGGGTCGTTAGAATATTTTCAGTCGCCATATTTCTCCAAAATTATTATGTAAAATTGTACGCACGGCGCGCGCTGACGGCAATTTAAATCGCGAAATAATCGGATCGGCTAACCCTTTCTAATCGTGCTTATTTTGTGCAAATCGTCAGCCCGTCTGTCGCACCGCGCAGTAGCGCGCGAAAACGCGCGTGTACGCCGCGTGTATGCTAAAACGGTACGCCAAGAGCGCAACCAGATTTTAAAAGGCTATGGATTTCAGCGGCTTAGGAGAAAAAGCGGTCAACGACGCCGCGCGCTACACTTTTGCCGCATTCGCAAAGCGGGGCTAACTTCTTGCTTTCGCAAGCGAAAAACAGGGCGATTTTCGGCATGCGGAATTCGCGGAACCGGGGCTTTCCGCGCGCATTTGCACGCTTCGTCCGCGGTGCTCTCCGCTTCGATTTAGTTTCCGGATCGGTCTAACGGGAGGGTGGTCTAGGCGGCGGCCTGCGCCGAGGTCTTCGCCTTGGGCGTCAACGCGCCATGAAGCTGATCGAGCAAAATCTCGAGATTATGGTCGGTCAGGCCGCGATTCGCCGTCATCATCTCGAGGCAGCCGACGGCCTGGCTGATCTTGCCCATGGCAATACCGAGCGTGCAGGAAACCTCCCGGGCGTTGCGAAGGAATGCCAGAAAGCCGGCGGGAGACATGCTCGTCACGAACTGGTCGTAGAGCCGGTTGTAGTCCTGAAGAACGGTGTCGATGCCGATCCAATGGTCGCGCAGGCGGGACGTGATTTCCTGCACGCGTTGGCGCAGAAAATCGCCGTGGGCCTTGGGTAAATCGGTCCGGATGCGCGAATTCTTGCTAAGCCACACAGCGAGACTTTTGCGTGTCGACTCGCTTCGAAAATAGTCGAAGCTGTAAAACATGATCGCCTTCCAGGCGCCGAAGATCTCCAGGGCTTCGTCCATGGGGCACCGCAGCGCCATGATCAAAGGCTCCAAAGCATCCAAATCCTTGGCTTCCCACACCACGTCGATGAGCTGCGTCACCTTGCTTTCGAGTGGCTTGTCGCCGCCGAAAGCCGCCCGCACAAGCATCTCCATTTTTTTGCGGATGAATGACTGGATGGCGGCTCGTTCTTCGGGCGACACTTCGAAATAGGCTTCGTGCGCGAAGATGCCCTTCAGCGCGAGGGCATCGCGCATCAAAAAGCCGTCCATCGAGGGAAGCTGGTTGATCGTCGCCAATATCTTGAAGTCGTGTTCGAAGACAGACAGATGATCGCCCAGCGAGGTCAGGCCGACGGTTTGTTGAAGAAACGGTAGGACATCTGGGCTGTCGAACTGTATCGACCGGCCGCCCCGCTCGGGACTCTCCGGTTCATAGGGCAGATAAAGTTTCGTGCCGATCGGTGAATCGTCCGCCCGACGCGGATCGTCGCCCTGCAAAATTTCCTTGATGATGACCACGTCGTTGAGCGCCGTATTCAAAAAAAGGCGGTCGCCTTCGACATTGGCGGTCTTCAATTTCTGATTGATTTTATTGCAATTGAAGACCCACGAGGATTTCGCCCCTAGGGTCGAGCGGAGTTTTGCGTTGGCTTGTTTCATGCGAGGGCGTGTGCTCTTGAATTCAAATGTTCTATCTGCCGGCTGTAGAGCCACACGCGCAGGTTATCGCGCAAAAAGCCGCTTCTACATCCGGTACCCGCAAAGCTGCGGACTTCCACGGAAAGGAGAAGCTAATCCGAAAGTATGAATGAATAATTTGTTCATGCTTTTTTAAGCATTCTTCGGATCAACGTTTGATGGTGATGCCCGCCATTTGATCCCGTCGTATGGTTTGGGGCCGCGCGCAGGAGCCCCAACCTGGCGCGGGACACTGTCAGCGCCGCCCTCTATACCTATATGTTAGGTTCCTTATCCTGCTGGAACCTTCACCGGCTTCGTGGCAGAACCATTTCCGGAGCATAAATGTCCGATCTCGCCCTGACCGACGACCTCTTTTTCACCAAAACCGGCATGGATCGCGCCCGGGTTGAAAAACTCGTGGCCGAAGCCCTTAACGGTATGGATGACGGCGAGTTGTTTCTCGAATATTGCCAGTCCGAAAGCCTGAGCCTCGACGACGGCCGGATCAAATCCGCCTCGTTCGACACGGCCCAGGGCTTTGGCCTGCGCGGCCTCAGCGACGAGGCTACCGGTTATGCCCATGCCTCAGACCTGAGCGAAGAAGCCATCCGCCGCGCCGGCCAGGCAGTGCGCGCGGTCCGCCAGGGCCAGAGCGGCACCGTCGCCGAAGGGCCGATCGGCACCAACCGCCAGCTCTACAGCGAAGAAAATCCGCTGCATCAGATGGCCTTTGCCGAGAAGACCAAGCTGCTGGCCGAAATCGATGCCTATGCCCGGTCGAAGGATTCGCGGGTCAAACAGGTCTCGGCCTCCCTCGCCGGAAGCTGGCAGGCGGTGCAGATCATCCGCGCCGATGGCCATCGCGTCGGCGACATCCGCCCCCTCGTCCGGCTGAATGTCAGCGTCGTCGTCGGCGATGGCACCAAGATGGAAAGCGGTTCTTCCGGCACCGGCGGGCGGCTCGCCTATGAACGGTTCGTCGATCCGGCGAACTGGAAGGCCCAGGTCGATGAGGCGTTGCGCCAGGCGCTGGTCAATCTCGACGCGGTCGCGGCCCCGGCCGGCGAAATGACCGTCGTGCTCGGCTCGGGTTGGCCCGGCGTCATGCTGCATGAAGCGGTCGGCCACGGCCTTGAAGGCGATTTCAACCGCAAGAAGACCTCGGCCTTCGCCGGGCTGATCGGCCAGCGCGTCGCCAGCCCCGGCGTCACCGTCGTCGATGACGGCACCATTCCCGACCGTCGCGGCTCGCTGTCGGTCGATGACGAAGGCACGCCGTCGTCCTGCACCGTGCTGATCGAGGACGGCATCCTCAAAGGCTATATGCAGGATCGGCTCAATGCCCGGCTGATGGGCATGCGCCCGACCGGCAATGGCCGGCGCCAGGGTTTCGCTTATGCGCCGATGCCGCGCATGACCAACACCTACATGCTGGCCGGCGACAAGGACCCGAAGGAAATTCTCGCCTCGGTGAAGCGCGGCCTTTACGCCGTCAATTTCGGCGGCGGACAGGTCGATATCACTTCGGGCAAGTTCGTCTTCTCGGCCGCCGAGGCCTATCTGATCGAGGACGGCAAAGTCGGTCGTGCCGTCAAAGGCGCGACCCTGATCGGCAACGGCCCCGACGCCATGACCAAAGTCTCGATGATCGGCAACGATCTCGCCCTCGACGGCGGCATCGGCACCTGCGGCAAGGACGGGCAAGGCGTGCCGGTCGGCGTCGGCCAGCCGACCCTGCGCATGGACGGCCTGACCGTCGGCGGTACGGCGTCGTAATCATGAGACGAGGCGAGATCCCCCTCACCCAAACCCTCTCCCCGACGGGGAGAGGGAGGGACCCGCGTTAGCGGGAGGGTGAGGGGGACATATCTTGTACGTTGCCAAGTGGTGGCCGTCGGTTGCGGCGAGTCTTGTTGCGTTCATAACCTTTCCGGCTCTCGCCTGCGATCTCGATAGCGCCGCTTCGACGCATTGGTCGATCGCCCGCGACGGCGGCAAAAGCTTTCTCGTCACGCCCTGCGGCGATCGGTTCTTTTCGGTCGGAGTCAATGTGATCGATGGCGGCGTCACCGCCGACTCGCTCGACCGCGCGCATTACGATTGGCACAACGCGGCATCGTCGCTCGACGAATGGGTCGGGCAGACCAAGCAACGCCTCAAGCAATGGGATTTCAATTCCGCCGGCGGCTGGTCGCTGCCGCCGCAGCAATTGAAGCTGCCCAGCGTCATCAATCTCGAATTGGGCCGGCTGGCGCAGTTCCACTGGTTCGACCCGTTCGATCCGGCGACGACCAAGAAGATGTTCGACGAGGCCAAGCGCCTCACCGCACCCTATCGCAACACGCCCTATCGCATCGGCTACTTCTCCGACAATGAAGTCGGCTGGTGGGGCGGCGCGCTGTTCCTGTTCTATGCACAAAAGCCGGCGTCGAATTTCACCAAGCAGCGCTGGCTGCAGGTGATGCAGTCGCAATATCGCGACGACTGGCAAAGCTTCACGCGCGACTTCCTGCCACCCGCCGGCGTCAAATCATGGCGTGGCCTGTTGCAGGCCGAAGCGCCGACGAAGCTGCGTCCCGGCGGGCATGGCGTCGTTGCCGTCCAGCGTTGGACCGCCATCGTCGCCGAGCATTATTACAAGACCGCGCGCGCCGCGCTGAAAGCCGCCGATCCTGACGCCCTGTTCTTCGGCGATCGCCTGCCGATCTATTACGACCCCGCCGCGATCGCCGTCGAAGCGCCGAATGTCGATGCCATGGCGATCAACTATAATGTCGATAGCCCCGAAGGCTGGCTTGCGCCTTACTTCTTCGATGGTCTGCGTCAACTCACCAAGGGCAAGCCCGAGCTGATTTCGGAATGGTTCTATGCCGCGCGCGAGAACCGCACCGGCAATCGCAACAACGGTCATCTGATGACCGTCGATACCCAGGTTGAGCGCGCCCAGGGAGCCGCCGAAGCAGCCAAGCGTTTCGCCGCAATCCCCGAAGTGACCGGGCTGCACTGGTTCCAATATTACGATTATCCGGTCGGCGGCCGCGCCGACAGCGAGGACTATAATTTCGGCCTCGTCGATATTCACGATCAGCCCTACGAAGAAGTGGTCTCGGCACTGGGCGACGCCAATCGCCGCCTGCCCGCGATCCACGCCCGTGCCCAGACCGCGATGCGCGCGACCCGCGCCGATTTCGCCATTCCCTATGCGGTGATCGACCCCAAACATCTGTCGCTGATCGATTGGCCGAAGCCGCGGTCGCTGTTGCCGCCGTTGAAGGCCAAGCCCGGCACGATCGCGTTCGGCGAGGCCTATCTATCTTGGAGCGCGACCGGCATCGCCATCGCCAGCATCGGCCAGGATTATTACGATCTCGACCTGCTCGCCTATCGCGACGCTTTTCCGCTGACCGAAGCGTATCGGTTGGAGATCGGCGTCGATGCCGGCGCGGGTCCGAAACATTTCACGCTCTATTTCATCCCGCCCAAAGGCAAGACGCGCGATTACCCGCCGATGGAGCCCAAGCTCTGCGCCGGCAGCGTCGCGGATCTTCGTGATAATGATTGCGCGGCGGTGCCGGGCGCACAGGCGCTTTATTTCGGCGCCGATCAGCCGCGCATCGTCACCGAGGCGATGCTGCCCTGGCAAGCGCTGGGCCTCGGCGCGGCACCGAAAGACGGCAAGATCAAAATCGAAATCGCCGCCAGCGCCTGGCTCAATGCACGCTGGATGTCGCTATCGGGCCTCGCCCCGAAGGACGGCATGGCACACGCCGCGCGATGGACGGAAATGAAGCTCAGCCCGCAATAGCGGACGAGGCCGTCGCGGTATTAACCCGCGACGGTATCCTCGACATAAGCCGGCTCGACATGACCCTGCCAGCGCGTGGCATAGTCGTTGAGCAGCCGGTCGGCGGGGGTTTTGCCTTCTTTGGCGTTCTCGATCAGAAATTGCATGAAATGGCTTTCGTCGTCGCCGCTGCCGTCGAGCCGTGCGCGGCGCTTGAGGCCGTCGCGGGCAAGATTCAGCACGGTCATTGCCAGTTTCTGAATCTTCTCGCCGCGGAAGATCGTGTTGAGGCCCGTCCTCGGAATCTCGACATGAAGCCGTTCGCGCTCCTCATCGGTCCAATCTTTGACGAGCTGCCATGCGGCATCCAGCGAGACGGGATCATACAGAAGCCCGGTCCAGAACGCCGGCAAGGCGCAGATCGCCTGCCACGGACCGCTGTCGGCGCCGCGCATTTCGATGAAGCGCTTGATGCGGATTTCGGGGAACACCGTCGTCAGATGGTCCGACCAGTCGCTCATGGTCGGAGTCTGGCCCGGGAGGCCAGGCAGCTTGCCCTGCATAAAGTCGCGGAAACTTTGACCGGCGACGTCGATGTACTGACCGTCGCGATAGACAAAATACATCGGCACATCGAGCATGTAATCGACATAGCGTTCGAAGCCGAAGCCCTGTTCGAAGACGAACGGGATCATGCCCGAGCGATTGCGATCGACATCGGTCCAGATGTGATTGCGGTACGACAGATAGCCCGAGGGTTTGCCTTCAAGGAACGGCGAGTTGGCGAAGAACGCCGCCGCGAGCGGCTGCAAGGCAAGACTCGCCCGTGCCTTTAAGACCATGTCGGCTTCGGATTCGAAGTCGAGATTGACCTGCACCGTGCAGGTCCGCAGCATCATGTCGAGACCGAGCGTGCCGACCTTCGGCATATAGCGCCGCATCACCGCATAGCGCCGCTTCGGCATCCAATGGCAGTCTTCGCGCGTCCATTTCGGCAGGAAGCCCAGGCCAAGCATGCCAAGGCCGAGTTCCTCGGTGACCTCGGTCATCTGCTTCAGATGCGTGTGTAGTTCAGAACAGGTCTGATGGATCGTTTCGAGCGGCGCACCCGACAGCTCGAACTGCCCGCCGGGTTCCAGCGAAATCGCGCCGCCGCCCGCCTCCGACAGCCCGACGATGTTGTCGCCGTCCAGCACGGGGGTCCAGCCATAGCGTTGCAGCTTTTCGAGAATCACCCGAATGCCGTCTTCACCCTCATAGGCAATCGGGCGGCGGTCGCTTTGGCGGAAGATGAATTTTTCGTGCTCGGTGCCGATGCGCCAATCGGCGCGCGGCTTGCAGCCTTCAGCGAGATACGCGACGAGTTGGCGCTTGTCGGTGATCGGCGCGCCGCCGGAATGCGAAGGTGCCGACATGAATGATGAAGCTCCAGATACGCTTTATGACCGGCGTCGCGGCCCTTCCCCCCGGAGCGCCTGCAACACCGCCAGAGCCACGATCGCTGCCGTATCGGCGCGTAAGATGCGTGGTCCCAGACTGACCGGGCGAACAAAGGGGAGTTTCCGCAACCCGTCAAGCTCATCTTCGGCAAAGCCGCCTTCCGGACCGATAAGCGTAGCCCATGCACCGGACGCCGCGTCGGCAAGCGCCTCGGCGATCGGTGGCGCTGTCCCGGTTTCGTCACACAGCATCAGATTACGACTCGAATCCCATGACGCCATGAGCGCGTCCAACGATTGCGGTTCATGGACCAACGGTACGGTCAGCCGCTCGCTTTGCTCCGCCGCCTCGACGGCATGGGCCTGCAGCCGGTCGAGATTCATCCGTTCGACATTCGTGCGGCGCGTCATCACCGGCAATAGAGAGCTGGCGCCCAGCTCGGTCGCCTTTTCGATCAGGAAATCGATCCGCGCCCGCTTGATCGGCGCGAAGACCAGCCAGATATCGGCCTCGGCTTCCTGCTGGCGACTCTGCGTATCGATCACCGCCGTCGCCTGACGCTTGCCCATCGCCTCGACACGCCCATACCACTCGCCATCGCGTCCGTTGAAGAACGCAACGACATCGCCTTCCTTGAGGCGCAGCACATTCTTGAGAAAATGCGCATGGTCTTCCGACAAGACGAGCGACTGCCCCGCCGCCAGGTCCTGTTCAACAAAGAGTCGTGTTTCAGCTTTATCGGTCATCAAGGCTTCAGACTACTCCCTCTCTGCCCCTTGGGGCGGAGAGGGTTGGGGTGAGGTGGGGGTTTCTCAACCTCGCGTTGGATAACTTCAAGCACGCCATCGAGATTTTCGAGAACCTCATTATTCCAAAAGCGGATCACACGATAGCCGCGTTTTGCCAGAGCAGCAGAACGCATAGCATCCGCAGCGGCTTGTTCGATATGTTGGCTTCCATCCAACTCGATGATCAACTTTCGCGCCGGACAGGCAAAGTCGGCGACGTAATTTCCAAGGGGGTGCTGACGACGGAATCGCACCGAAATAATGCTTTCCCGAAGAGCATACCAGAGCACCCTTTCGACATCCGTGCCGTTACGACGAAGGTTTCGCGCTAAGACTGTTTTAGGCCGGAGCGGTGCCGCCATCCCCCACCTCATCCTAAATCCTTCTCCGCCCCCAAGGGCAGAGAAGGACTTTATCTCGTCATCTCTTCTTGAGCTTAGCACGCCGCGTCGCCATCCTCGCCTCATGACCGACATCCGGACCGATATTCGCCTGGGCGACTGGGTCGGCGTTTATGCGCCGTCGTGGCTGCGGCCTTATCTGCGTCTGGCGCGGCTCGACCGGCCGATCGGAACGTGGCTGCTGCTGTTTCCGTGCTGGTGGGGCATTGCGCTGGCGGCGGATGGATTCCCAAGCCTTTATTTCATGGTGCTGTTCGGTGTCGGCGCGGTGGTGATGCGCGGTGCGGGCTGCACCTTTAACGATATCGTCGATCGGAAATTCGACGCGCAGGTCGAGCGCACGCGGTTGCGCCCGATCCCCAGCGGCGATGTCAGCGTGCCCGCCGCCATAGCTTTCATGATCTTTCAGCTCTCGATCGGCGCGGCGATTCTGTTTTCGCTCAATCGTCTATCGATCTCGCTGGGCGTCGCGGTGATGCTGCTGATCGGCACCTATCCGTTCATGAAGCGCATTACTTATTGGCCGCAGTTTTTCCTGGGGCTCAATTTCAATTGGGGTGCACTGATGGGTTGGACCGCGGTGCGGGACGATCTGCACTGGCCGGCGATCCTGCTGTATCTGGGCGGCATCGCCTGGACGCTCGGTTACGACACGATCTACGCGCATCAGGACAAAGAGGACGATGTCCTGATCGGGATCAAATCCTCCGCCCTTGCTTTGGGCGGGCGGACGCGACCATTTCTATTCCTGTTCTATGCCGTCGCGGTTGTGTTATGGGCGCTGACCGGTTGGGCCGCCGGCTTCGGGCTTATCTACGAAATCGCGCTCGTCCTCGTTCTCGGTCAGCTTTTCTGGCAAGCCGCCTTCGTCGATACGGCGAGCCAACCCGATTGCAGCCTCAAATTCCGCTCCAACCGTTGGACCGGATGGATTCTTCTGGCAGGGATCGTGGCAGCACATGTCTTCTAAAGCCGCCGACTTCATCCGCGCCCAGACCGTGATCGCGACGCCGTCGCTGGTCCCCGAGATCAAGCTGTATCTCGCCACCGAAGTGACGCCGCTCTGGCATGCGACGGAAGAAACGCTCGAAAAATCGCAACTGCCGCCACCCTACTGGGCCTTCGCCTGGCCCGGTGGACAAGCAGTAACGCGATTGCTGCTGGATCATCCCGCTCATGTCCGGGGCCGCACCGTTCTCGACTTGGGCGCCGGCTGCGGTCTCGTCGCCATCGCCGCGATGAAAGCCGGCGCAGCAAAAGCGACAGCAACCGAGATCGACGATTTCGCCATCGCCGCAATCATTCTCAACGCGGCGCTGAACGAGGTCGAGGTCGAGGTCGCAACCGAAGACGTCATCGGCCGCGAGAACGCGCCCTGGCAGACCATCCTGATCGGCGACATGTGTTACGAGAAACCGCTGGCCGACCGGCTGACGGTCTGGCTGCGCCGCCGGGTTCATCGCGGTGCGACGGTGCTGATCGGCGATCCGGGCCGGGCCTACCTGCCGAAGGACGGGCTGCGCGAGGTTGGGCGCTATACCATTCCGACCTCGTTCGATCTCGAGGACCGGACCAGCCGCGAAACGGTGATTTGGCAACTCAACGCCTGACCGTGGCAGGACGCCTTCGTGATCGCTATATGAGTCGAAGATCATTCGAGGGAATTTCATGCCGACACAACAAGACGCGCTATCGCTGCTCGGCGATTTGATCGGCCGCGCCAAAAAGGCCGGGGCCGAGGCTGCCGACGCGGTGCTGTTCGAGGGCGCTTCCCTCTCTCATTCCCAGCGCCTCGGCAAGGTCGAAAAGCTGGAACGGTCCGAGGGTTTCGATCTCGGCCTGCGCGTCCTCATCGGCAAGCAACAGGCAATCGTCTCGTCCAACGACCGTAGTAAGCAGGCCCTCGAGGAACTCGTCACCCGCGCTATCGACATGGCGAAGACGGTCCCGGAAGACCCCTTCTGCGGCATCGCCGATCCGGCGGACCTGGCCAAGGATTGGCCCTCGGCGGAACTGGAACTCGACGATCCGGTCGAGCCCGCCCCCGAAAAACTGATCGCGATGGCGAGCGCCGCCGAGGATGCCGCGCGTGCCGTCGCCGGCGTCACCAATTCCGAGGGCGCGGAAGCCGGTTGGGGCCGGTCGAGCGTTGCCATGGTCGCCTCGAACGGCTTTGCCGGCACCTATTCCGGCACCAGCCATTCCGTCAGCGTTTCCGTCCTTGCCGGCACCGGCACGGCGATGGAACGCGATTACGATTATTCGAGCACGGTCTGGGCCGAGGATCTCGCCGACCCGCAAGCCATCGGCAAAAATGCCGGCGAGCGCGCGGTAAAGCGCCTCAACGCCCGCAAGGTCGCGACCCAGCAAGTGCCGGTCGTGTTCGATCCGCGCGTCAGCGGCGGCATCATGCGCCATCTGATCGGCGCGATCACCGGTCCTTCGATCGCGCGCGGCACCAGCTTTTTGAAAGACAAACTCGGCAAGCAGATTCTGCCGCCGGGCCTCGCCATCATCGATGATCCGCATCGGAAGCGCGGCCTGCGCACCAAGCCGTTCGACGGCGAAGGCGTGCGCAATCAGCGCCGCGCCATCGTCGAGGACGGCATCCTGCAGACCTGGCTGCTCGATCTGCGCTCGGCACGACAGTTGGGCCTCAAGACCACTGGCCACGCCAGCCGCGGCACGTCCGGCCCGCCCTCGCCCGGCCCGACCAATCTTTACATGGAGCCAGGTACGATGACGGTCGAAGAGCTGATCGCCGACATCAAGCAGGGCCTTTACGTCAACGAGCTGATGGGCATGGGCGTCAACGGCCTGACCGGCGATTACAGCCGCGGCGCCGCCGGTTTCTGGATCGAGAACGGCGAGATCGCCTATCCGGTCAGCGAGATCACCATCGCCAGCAATCTGAACGAAATGTTCCTGCATCTGACGCGAGCGAACGATCTCGTCTTCAAGACCGGTTCCGATGCGCCGACCATCCGCATCGAAGGCATGACCATCGCCGGCACGTAAAGCAGAGAGCCCCCTCACCCTCCCGCTGACGCGGGTCCCTCCCTCTCCCCGCCGGGGAGAGGGTTGGGGTGAGGGGGTTCACGCGATGATCTGCAACGGCTTCGCAGATAAACCAATACTGACGGGCAGATAGGCCCGGATATCGCCGTCGATCTGTACAGGCACTGTCTTCGGCCCATCGATGACGATCCGTTCCGCCGTATGCCATTCGACATCGGCTTGATGCCGCAGCCGGCCGGTCACCATTGCCGTCATATAGCGTAATGCCGCGAAGCGCGAAGCGCCGGGAAACAGCACCGCATGCAGCATCGGCTCGTCGAGCCGCGCTGACGGCGCCAGCACGAAACGCCCGCCATAGAAATGCGCACGCGCGACAACCAAAGCCGCAGGCGTTTTATCAACCTCGCCGATACGCGTGGTGAAGCCGCGCGGCGCACGACGCACCAACTGCTTCAGGCTCTCGATGACATAGGCGCTTTTGCCGAGCCGCTTTTTCCAGCGCAGATCGATATTGGCGACGACCTCGGCATCGAAGCCGATCCCAGCCATCAGCAAGAAACGCCACGGCTCAGCCATGCCCTTGGCCATGATCTCACCGGGCCAGACCGGACGTGCCGGCGCGAAGGCCGCGATCTGCGCCAGGGCATCGATGTCGGAGGGTAGATTGAGTTCTTGCGCCAGCACGTTGGCGGTGCCGAGCGGCAGCAGCGCCAGCGGCAGCGCCCCCTGCATCAGTCCGTTGACCGCCTCATTGATCGTGCCGTCACCGCCGGCCACGGCCACCGCATCGAACAGCGCCGGGTCGGCTTGGCGGGCAAGTTCCTGAGCATGGAGCGGCGCCTGGGTTTCGGCGAGCGTGACCTGCGCCCCGCGTTGAGCCAGCGCGCCGCGCCAGCGTTCCAACTTGTCGTGCGCGCGCCGTCCGGCGGTTGGGTTGTAGATCAGCAAGAGCCGGCGTGCCGGCCCGTCCACCGAATTCATAAGGCTCCCGCTGCGTTTCCCCGAACGGTCATTCCCTTATCCGAAAGCCGTGAAAGCCGCTACCGCGACAAATTCACAATCCGCCGTTTTTGGAAAATCTATTGCAAAACAGATGCTTGGCGGATAATTACGCATCCCGCCCAAGGCGTTCCGCCATGCTATGATGGCGGCCGATCCGTGATCCCCAACCCTGGGACGTAGCCCGACCTTGAGCGCCGACACCAAGACCAAGCCCCACGTCGAATTCAGCCACGAGACCGGCCCGCTGCTCCGCCGGCTCGTCGGGGAATTCCTGCGCCCGCATATGGGCAAGATGGCGCTGGCCTTCCTCGCCATGGGATTGGTCGCCGCCTCGACGGCCGCCAATGCCTGGCTAATGCAGCCGCTGATGGACAAGGTCTTCGTCGAACGCGACCAGAACCTGCTGCTGATGATTCCGATCGGCATCATCATCCTGGCCGTCGTCAAAGGCTTCGCCGGCTATGGCCAGTCGGTCTGGATGACCACGGTCGGGCAGCGCATCGTTGCCGACATTCAGTTGAAGCTGTTCGCGCGACTGATGCGCGCCGATATCGCCTTCTTCCACGCCAACCCGACCGGCACGCTGATCACCCGCTTCACCAACGATGCGGGCATGCTGCGCGCCTGCGCGACAACCGTGCTCGCGGGACTCGGCAAGGAGGCGGTCACCGCTGTCTTCCTCGTCGCGTTGATGTTCTATCAGGATTGGCTGCTGGCGATCATCGCCTTCGTCGCCTTCCCCGTCGCACTGCGACCGATGCAGCGTATCGGCAAGCGCATGCGCCGCGTCTCCGCCAACACCCAGGTCGAGACCGGGCAGTTCATTACGATCCTCAATCAGACCTTCCAGGGCGCACGCTATGTGAAAGCCTATGGCATGGAGGATTACGAACAAGGCCGCGTCGCGCGCATCATCGAAAGCCTCTATCGCCTCGTCGAGAAAGCCCAGCGCGCGCGGTCGATTTCGTCGCCGTTGATGGAAAGCCTGGGCGGCATCGCCATCGCCTTGGTCATTCTCTATGGCGGCCATCAGGTCTTGGTCGGCGGTCGTACGCCAGGCGCGTTCTTCTCGTTCATCACCGCCTTGCTGCTGGCCTATCAGCCGTTGAAGACGCTGGCCAATCTCAATGCCAACCTGCAGGAAGGCCTTGCCGCGGCGCAGCGTCTTTTCACCGTGCTCGACATCGAACCGGCGATCCGCGACAGCGCCGACGCAAAGCCGCTGGCCATCAATCGCGGCGCCGTGCATTTCGATAAGGTGCAATTCTCGTACGGCGAAGGCATCGCCGCCTTGAAGGACGTGACGATCGACGTTCCCGCCGGCAAGACGGTCGCGTTGGTCGGCGCATCGGGCGCGGGCAAATCGACGATCATGAATTTGATCCCGCGTTTTTATGACATCGACGCCGGCGCGGTGACGATTGACGGCCAGGATGTGCGTAACCTGACGCTCGCGTCCTTGCGCGGCGCGATCGGGTTGGTCAGCCAGGAAGTCAGCCTCTTCGACGACACCGTGCGCGGCAACATCGCCTATGGCCGCTTCGGCGCCAGCGATGCCGAGATCGAAGCCGCTGCCAAAGCCGCCGCCGCGCATGATTTCATCTGCGCCCTTCCGCAAGGCTATGACACTTTCGTCGGCGAACAGGGCGTCAAACTATCCGGCGGCCAACGCCAGCGTCTGTCGATCGCGCGCGCGATGCTGAAGAACGCCCCGATCCTGCTGCTGGATGAAGCGACCTCGGCGCTCGACACCGAATCCGAGCGCCAGGTTCAGACCGCGCTCAAGACCCTGATGGAAGGCCGCACCACGCTGGTCATCGCCCATCGCCTGTCCACCGTGCAGGAAGCCGACATCATCTATGTCATCGATGATGGCCGCATCGTCGAGCAAGGCACCCACGCCGAATTGATTCGTCGCGACGGCACCTATGCGCGGCTGCACGCGCTGCAGTTCGTCGGCGACGAACGGCGCGTGCCGGCGGACGACGAGGCGCGGGTGCAGGCCTGACCGCATGGCTTTTCTCAAGCGCGCTTTGCGCAGCGATCCGGGCATGCGTCTGCTCTGCTGGTTGGTCCAGGCCTATGTCCGGCTGGTCTATCGCAGCGGGCGCTGGATCGTCGAAGGCGAAGACTTCGCCCGCACCATCCGCGCCCAGGGCGGCGCCTTCATCCTCGCCTTCTGGCATGGACGACTGCTGATGATGCCGATGGCGTGGCAGGGTCTCGCCCCGATGCACATGTTGATCTCGGGTCATGCCGATGGCCGGTTGATCGCCGGCGCGGTGCGTTATTTCGGCATCGATTCGGTCGCGGGATCATCCAACCAAGGCGGCACCGCCGCGTTGCGCGGCATGGTGCGCTGGCTGAAAGCCGGTGACTGCGTCGGCATCACCCCCGACGGTCCCGATGGTCCGGCGATGTGCGCCAGCGTCGGCATCGCCGCAGTCGCACGCCTAGCCGGTGTCCCGATCGTGCCCTTGGCCTACGCGACGCGCCGGCGCCGTATCCTCGGCAGTTGGGATCGCTTTCATCTGCCCGCACCGTTCAGCCGCGGCATCTTTATCTGGGGCGAACCGATTTTGGTGCCCGCCGATCTCGACGAGGCAGGGCTTGAAGCAAGCCGCGCCGCGATCGAGCAAGGTCTCAACAAGATCACCGCCGAGGCCGATCGCCGCATGGGCCGCGATGCGGTGAGCCCCGGCACGCTGGACCGTATAACGCTGCGTGATCAACGCCGCGCGGCGCGTGCTCGATGAATTTATTATCGCTCTATCGCGCCGCGACGACGGCCCTCGGCCCGGTGGTTGCGCTGTATCTCGCGCATCGCATGTCGCGCGGCAAAGAAGATCGCGAACGTTTTGCCGAACGCCAGGGTTACCCCGGGCGCGCCCGGCCACCAGGACCGTTGTTATGGGTTCATGCCGCGAGCAACGGCGAAGCGGTGTCGATGCTGTCGCTGATCGACCGTTTGCTGGTCGAGCGGCCGACGCTGTCGGTGTTGATCACGACGGGGACCGTTACCTCCGCGCGTCTTCTCGAGCATCGCCTGCCCGCCGATCGCGCCTGGCATCAATATGTCCCGGTTGATCGGTCCGCTTATGTGCGCCGCTTCCTCGATCATTGGAAACCCGACTTGGCCCTTTGGATCGAATCGGAGCTTTGGCCCAATCTCGTCGCGCAAACCGATCGCGCGGGTATTCCGCTGTTGCTGCTCAACGGGCGCATGTCGTTGCGCTCGTTTCAAGGCTGGCAGCGTTTCCCGAGTTTGATAGGACCGCTGCTCGCCTGTTTCGAACTCTGCCTCGCGCAGGACGATGCCCAGGCCGAACGTCTGCGGCGCCTTGGTGCAGCCGGTGCGAGTTCTGTAGGCGATTTGAAAACCGCGGCGGCGCCTTTGCCGGTCGATGATAGCGAATTGGCGCGCATCGCCGCGCATGCCGCCGACCGGCCGCTATGGCTTGCCGCCAGCACCCATCAGGGCGAGGAAGAAGCCGCTGCGGATGCGCATCGCGCGCTGATGCGCGAGCGGCCCGGCCTTCTCACCATCATCGCGCCGCGACACCCGGTCCGTGCCGACGCCATCGCCGCGATGCTGACAGCGCGCGGCCTTAACGTTGCGCGGCGTTCGGGCGGCGAGCCGCTCGATTCATCAACCGATATCTATCTCGCCGACACGCTCGGCGAACTCGGCTTGTTCTATCGATTGGCCGGCATCGCTTTCGTCGGCGGCTCGCTGACGCCGATGGGCGGACACAATCCGCTGGAAGCCGCCTTGCTCGATTGCGCGATCCTGCACGGACCCGACATGAGCAATTGCGCCGCCATGTCCGAAAGCCTCGCCACCGCCGGCGCAACCATCGCCATCAACAATGCCGCTGAACTCGCCGCCGCGATCCGTCGCCTGCTCAACGATCCGGTCGAGCGCGCGGCGCGCGCCGCGGCGGCAGCCGGTGTTGCCGCCGATAATCGCGCCGTGCTCGATGCGGTTTTGACGCGCATCGCGCCGTGGCTCGATCGCTTGGCCGGTCATGCCGCACGCGCCTGATTTCTGGAAGCGGAAAGGACTCGTTTCCGATCTGCTGTTGCCGTTCGGATGGGCCTATGCCGGGATCGGCATTGCGCGGCGTGAATTCGCCCAACCGCATCGCGTCTCGGTGCCGGTAATCTGCATCGGCAATCTGGTGGCCGGCGGCGCGGGCAAGACGCCTGTCGCCCTCAGCCTCGCCAAGATGCTCACCGACGCCGGCATGAAACCGCACATCCTCAGCCGTGGTTATGGCGGCAGCCTCAAAGGTCCGGTGCGCGTCGATCTCGACCGGCACGACGCCGACGACACCGGCGACGAGCCGTTGCTGCTGGCCCAGGCTGCACCGGTTTGGATCGGCGCAAACCGGGTTACCTCGGCCTTGGCTGCGATCGATCATGGCGCGGACATCCTGCTGCTCGATGACGGCTTTCAGAATCCGTCGCTGCATAAAGACATCGCGTTAATCGTGATCGACGGCGGTTATGGCATCGGCAATGGCCGCGTCATGCCGGCCGGCCCGTTGCGCGAGCCGGTCGAGGAAGCACTGATGCGCGCCACCGCTGTCGTGATGATGGGCGACGATCCAAACCGTTCCGCGCCGCGCGACAAGCCGATGCTGCGTGCGCGTCTGGCGCCACGCGACGCGGTTGAACTCAAAGGCCAGCGCGTCGTCGCCTTTGCCGGCATCGGCCGGCCGGGGAAGTTCTTTGCCACGATGCGCGAGATCGGCAGCGACGTCGTCGCGACGCATGAGTTCCCTGATCATCACGCCTATGGCGACGCCGAATTGGCGAAGCTAGGCGTCGAAGCTCATGCCGTGGATGCCATGCTGGTCACGACCGAAAAAGATTGGGTGCGACTACCGCCGTCATGGCGCAACCGGGTGCGCGCCGTGAAAGTCGAAGTCGAATGGCAGGACCTGACAGCATTGAGAGCTTTGCTCGCGCCGGTGACAGGGGGCCGTCTTGGCTAAAAAACGGCTGTCGTTATCGAACTATGTCGAAGGCGTCGGTGCGGTCGTCCTCTATTTTCTTTTCCGCGCCATGCCGGTCGATGTCGCTTCGGCGATCGGTGGCTTCCTTGCCCGAATGTTCGGCCCGATGCTGGGCATCACCAAGCGTGGACGCGAGAATCTACGCCGCGCTTTGCCCGAATTAAGCGCCGAACAGCATGAGCGCATCCTGCGCGATATGTGGGACAATCTGGGCCGCGTCGTCGCCGAATATCCGCATCTCAACAAGTTCCGCTTGTTCGAAAAGAATGGCCGTATCGAAGGGCTCGACGGCGGCAACATCCTCACCAACCACGATCCGACGAAACGCTACATCTTCTTTTCCGGCCATTGCGGCAATTGGGAAATCGGCATGCGTACCGCATCGCAAGTCGGCTTCCAAGTCGTCGGCGTCTATCGCGCGCCGAACAATCCGATCGTCGATCGCCTGATGATCTGGGCGCGCGGGAGCGAAAGCGGCGAGCTTGTCCCGAAAGGCGACATCGCCGCGCGACGTGCCTTTGGCGCGGTGCGCGAGGGCAAGTCGCTCTGCATGCTGGTCGATCAGAAAATGAACGACGGCATCCCGGTGCCGTTCTTCGGCCGCGACGCGATGACCGCCCCGGCGCTGGCCGTGCTGGCGCTGCGCTACGATTGCGAGGTCGTGCCGATCCGCATGGTGCGGCTCAAAGGCGCGTATTTCCGCATGGAATCGGAGCCGCCTTTGGCGTTGCCCAAGACCGGCAACAACGAAGCCGACCGGCTCGCGCTGATGACGAAATGCAACCGCGTTCTCGAACGTTGGATTCGCCAATATCCAGCGCAGTGGTTGTGGGTCCATCGTCGCTGGCCGGATTGACGACACTCTATCGAGTCAAAATATTTGTCGTCACCCCCGCGAAAGCGGGGGTCCATGCAGGCAACATATCTGTTGAATGATGGATTCCCGCTTTCGCGGGAATAACGAGTAAATAAAATCAGTCCGCGGGATTAAGTCCGGCAAGACGTGGCGCAACCTCGGTCATGAAACGGGTCATCGAGCGGGCGCGCTGCTCGTTGGTGCCCCAGTCCTTGCCCGCCAGAATCAGCAGCGTGCCGAAGCCACCCAGTTCGTCGTAGAAATCCTTGAGCTGCTTATAGACGCGTTCCGGATCGCCGCAAACGAAGGCGCCACGATCGATCAGATCGGCGACGGTGATGTCGTTACGGGTGCCGTTCGGCGGAATATAAGCATCGAGCCGGCGGCTGGCATGGATCGGCACCAGATCGATATCGGCGAGATCGCGCTTCGCCTCGGCGACGGAATCGCAGACATAGATGAGGCGGCAAACGCGCATGCGGCTGCGCCGCGGCGGATCGACCGAGTTGGAATAGCCCAGATAGGTGTTGATCATCGTGTTGATCTGGTCGGCCGGATTCGACCAGTTGAGCAACGGGTAGAAACCCTTTTCCGCCGCGAGTTCCAGCGTCGTGTCGGTGCGCGAACAAGCGATCGCAACTTCAGGACGCGGCTGGGTAAACGGCTTGGGAATAATCTTCCAGTTCTTGCCTTGCCAGACCTGGCCGTTGAAATCGAACGGTTCGGGTTCGGTCCAGGCCTTCAAAATGATCTCGACCGCTTCGCGCATCATCACGCGCTGCGGCGCCGGCAGGGGACCACGCTGGCCGCCGCCATCGCCGATACCAAGACCGAAGCCCGCCATGTAGCGGCCATTGGTCAGGTGATCGCAGACCGCCACATCGGTCGCGACCTGCATCGGATGGAAGTACGGCAGCGGACGGATGCCCGGCCCCATCTTGATCTGTTTGGTCAGGGCTGCTGCCTTGCAGATGAAGGGATCGGCATTCGGTAATTGATCGGGCGCGTGGAAGGTGACGAAGACGCCGTGCTCACTGATCCAGGCTTCATGCACGCCGAGGCTGTCGGCGAGAATGATCTCGTCGAGATCTTCCTGATAGCTGGTCGTGGCAAGCGCGTTGCGGCGTTGTCCGTTCGAGAACAGTCCGAACTTCATCGTCTTTCCTTATCGATCAAACGCGCCGGCGACTTCAATGAAGCGTTGCGTCGCGTTGTTTCCCCCCACCGCCGCCCGAACGGGCAAAGCGGCCTTTCAAAATCTCTACGCTTTCGAGACGAAGGGATCAAGCTTAACCGCGCGGCACAAGGGTTTCCGCACCGATCCGGGGCGAGCGTGACCGTAAGTTCAATGTCCGGGCATCGGTCCGACAACAAGAACGGGGTCGAGCCGCACCTGATACCAGTTGACGCCCAAATGAAGGTTCGGACCCGTCGCACGCCCGGTCGCGCCCAACGTGCCGATCGACTGCCCCTGCGTCACCACCGACCCGACCTTCACCGCGATGGTCGAAAGATGGACATAGGTGGTGGAAAGGCCATAGCCGTGATCGATGACCACGGTGCCGCCGGTGAAATAGAGATCGGGTTCCGACAGCGTCACGACCCCACCCGCTGCCGCCTTAATCGGCGTGCCGGCCGGCGCCGCAATATCGACGCCGAGATGCGGTGAACGCGGCTCGCCGTTGAGCACGCTCTGACTGCCATAAATGCCGCTGAGCACGCCGATGACCGGCCAGATCAGTTTCTGCTCGAACGATAAGCCAGTGCTTTTTCCGGCGAGGGCTTCGTTGAGCAGAGCGGTTTCGCGATGAATTCGCGTCATCGTCGCAGCGTCGGGCGAGACCTGATCGGGCGGTAGGCCGTTGATACGGCGGATGTCCCATTCACGCGGTTTCACATCGAGATCGCGATGCGATGTTGTGCCGTCGGGAAAGACCGCATCGAGGGTTGCTTTCTTTCCGACATCACGACCAAAACCGAAAATGAAATGACCGTCGGGCGCGACATGCACTGGCTTGCCATCAAGGCTCAGACGCGTACCCGGATCGGCAATGCCGTGAATCAATCCACCCGGCGTTACCGTACCATCGAGAGTGAGCGTGGTAGCCTGCGCCGATCCGAACACCATCAGCGCCAGCGCGGCGCCGAGAAGGCTGCCTTGGAGACCCGGCGGCGGTTTCGGCTTGGCGCGTTTCGCCGTGCCGTCCGCCGTCGCGGCGATTTTGCCGTCGTGGAATTCGATCGAGAGCGCCGCGCCCGGCGCGATATCCGCCGCCCCCGTCACCAGCTTGCTGTCGGCGCGCACGATGGCGTAGCCGAGCTTCAGCATCTTCTCGACCGTCGCTTCCTTATTCAGTTCCAGCCGCGCGACGAAGCCTTCCATCAGGTGACGCTGGCGTTCGATCGCACGTTCGACGGCTTGATGAAGACGCGGCGGCAAATGACCAACCTTGTCGCGGGCGCGGTCGATCTGGCCCAGCAGGGATTGATGGCTGATGCGATCCGCGACGGCTTTGAGGTGAAGTCCTTGAGCCCGCACATAGCTGCGCAGCGATTGGCCCAGACGTTCGCTACGATCGTCGAGTTTCTGCGCCGCGTTGCCGATCAGGCTCGCAGGATCGGGCAGGCCGCGCGCCAAGCCCAACACATGATTGCGTTGTTCGGCGAGACTTCGGGCCAACGAGCGCGACAGGCGCATCGCCTTGGCCTGCAATTCGGACATCAATTCGGTCCGCACCGGCACCGCCATTTCGGCGGCCGCCGTCGGCGTCGGGGCACGGCGATCCGAGGCGAAATCGATCAGCGTCGTGTCGGTTTCATGCCCGACCGCCGAGATCAGCGGAATCTGCGACTCAGCCGCCGCGCGTACCACGATCTCTTCATTGAAGGCCATCAGATCTTCGAGACTGCCGCCGCCGCGCGCGACGATCAGCAGATCGGGCCGTGGAATGGCGCCGCCTGGGGTGAGCGCATTGAAGCCGTTGATCGCCGCTGCGACCTGCGCCGCCGCGCCCTCGCCCTGGACCGCCACCGGCCAGACGATGACATGACGCGGAAAGCGGTCTTCGAGGCGATGGAGAATGTCGCGGATGACCGCACCGGTCGGCGAGGTGACGACGCCGATGACCGCCGGCAGATACGGCAGCTTGCGCTTGCGGTCGTCGGCGAAGAGACCTTCGGCTTCGAGCTTCTTCTTGCGGTCTTCCAGCAGCTTCAGCAGTGCACCGACGCCGGCGAGTTCGACGCTTTCGATCACGAGCTGATATTTCGAGCGGCCGGGATAGGTGGTGAGCTTGCCGGTGCAGACGACTTCCATGCCGTCCTCGGGCTTCAACCCCAATCGCGCGGCGGTCGGCCGCCAGATCACCGCATCCATCGCCGCGTCCGCATCTTTCAAGGCGAGATAGCAATGGCCTGAACTGTGCCGCTTGAAGCCCGAAATCTCGCCGCGCACCCGCACATAGGAAAAATTCTGCTCCACCGTACGCTTGAGCAACTGGGAGATTTCAGTCACCGAATATTCCGGCGAATTGGTGCGGAGATCGGCCTTCGGGGTGATGTCATTCATGGCGGTGCATGATGTTGTGTGGGACATGGTGAAGTCCAGAGGCAACGCGCAAACGACTCGGCTGCCTTACCCCTCTCCGCGCTTGCGGGGAGAGGGAGGGGCCTGTCGCGCAGCGATGGGAGGGTGAGGTGTCTTTCAACGGTGAAATCTCATCCGTTCAACTACCCCACCTCACCCTGCCCTCTCCCCCCCCCCAAAGGGCGGAGAGGGTTTAAGGCGAAGGAACGTAATGTACCGCGAGCCAAATCGTCGGCTCGTCCTTCGAAGTCCATTCCACGCGATGACGGACATGCGCCGGAATGTTCACATGATCGCCCGGTTTCATGATTCGGGGTGCGGCATCGCCCTCGAACCACAGCCCCGCCGAACCGCGCAGCACCATCACCCATTCGCTGCGATCCTGATCGAGCCATTCTCCGGGCGGTGTTGCTTGTCCGTCCGAGACAATCCGCTCGATCCGCAGCGCAGGCGTTTGCAGGAGGTCGAGAAACGTCTCGCGATCCGCTGTGGCAGCGATGCCGTCGTAAATGTTGTCATCCATGCAAGGCATCCGGTTTAGAGATGAAGCAAGATCAAGCACATAGCAGAAGCCGGCTCGAATCACCTTGACCGTCTTGTCTTCACGCGGAATCAATTGAGAACAAAATAGGAACAATTCAGAAGAGGCGGGCTTTCATTTCAATGGCGTATGCGGAATTGCAGGCCATCAGCAATTTCAGCTTCCTGCGCGGAGGATCGCATCCGCTTGAGCTCGTCGATCAAGCCCATCTGCTTAAGCTGTCCGCCATCGCCATTGCCGACCGCAACACGCTGGCCGGTGCCGTCCGCGCCTTCGCCAGAGGGCGCCTGAGAGAGGTACGCGTCATCACCGGCGCGCGGCTCGAATTCGCCGATGCGCAGACTGTGCTGTGCTTTCCGACGGATCGTGCCGCTTATGGCCGGTTGTCGCAGATGCTGACCGACGGCAAGCGGCGCGCGAAAAAGGGCGAATGCGATCTGCGTTTCGCCGATCTGTTTCAGTATGGCGTAGGACAACGGCTCATCGCCGTGCCACCCGAGGAGATCGACGAAAACTATGCCGCGCAGTTGCGGGCGCTGACAGAGCGTTTCCCTGGCGCGGTTTCTCTCGCCGCGAGTCATCTTTGTCGCGGCGACGACGCAAAGCGTATCGCACGATTGGACATCTTGGCCGCGAGCGTGAAAGCGCCGCTGGTCGCGACCAACGACGTGCTCTACCACGCGCCCGAACGTCGCATGCTGCAGGATGTTCTGACCTGCATCCGCGAAGGCTGCACCATCGCCGAGGCCGGGTTTCGTCTCACCGCCAATGCCGAGCGCCATCTGAAATCGCCCGACGAGATGAAGCGGCTGTTCCGCGACCGGCCCGAGGCGATCCAACGCAGCATCGAAATCGCCGAAAGCATCACCTTCTCGCTCGCCGAATTGAAATACGAATATCCGGCCGAGCCCGTGCCGGAAAACCGCACGCCGCAAGAAGAACTAGCGCGTCTGGTCGCACTGAATCTGCCCACTCGCTATCCCAACGGCACCTCAGAGAAAGTCCGCGATCTCATCGCGAAGGAAATGGCGCTGATCGAAGATCGCAATTACGCGCGCTATTTTCTCACCGTTTACGACATCGTTCGGAAAGCAAAAGAACTTGATATCCTTTGCCAGGGCCGAGGTTCGGCGGCCAATTCGGTCGTCTGCTACATACTCGGCATCACTGCCGTCAGCCCGGAACAAGCGACCCTGCTATTCGAACGTTTTGTGTCGGCCGCGCGGGATGAACCTCCCGATATCGACGTCGATTTCGAGCACGCAAAACGCGAAGAGATCATTCAATATATCTATGAGAAATATGGTCGCCACCGCGCCGGCATCGTCGCCACTGTCATCAGCTATCGCCCGCGCAGCGCCGTGCGCGATGTCGGTAAGGCGATGGGGCTTTCGGCCGATATAATCGCAACCTTGTCCAAAACGCTTTGGGGCTGGGGCCGCGAAGGGATCCGCGATGATTATATCCGTGAAGCCGGCCTCGATCCGACTGATCCGGTCCTGAGTCTCGTCATCGCGCTGGCGATCGAGATCATCAACTTCCCCCGTCATCTGTCGCAACACACCGGCGGCTTCGTCATCACCAAAGGAAATTTATCCGAAGTCGTACCGATCGAGAACGCGGCGATGGAAGAGCGAACTGTTATCGAATGGAACAAAGACGATCTCGATGATCTGGGAATGTTGAAAATCGATGTGCTGGCGCTCGGCATGCTGACCTGCATCCACAAAAGCCTCCATCTCTTGAAGATGCATTACGGTATCGAGCGCGAACTTTATCAAATTACCAAGGAAGATGATCCGAAGGTTTACGACATGTTGTGTAAGGCGGATTCTGTCGGCGTATTCCAGGTCGAGAGCCGCGCACAGATGACGATGTTGCCACGCCTCAAGCCGCGCGAATATTACGACCTCGTCATCGAGGTTGCGATCGTTCGTCCAGGCCCGATCCAGGGCAACATGGTACATCCCTATCTGACGCAACGCGCCAAAGGAAAAGGCGCGACGATCCATTACCCTAAGGAAGAATTGGCAGAAGTCCTGTCACGGACTTGCGGCGTTCCCTTGTTCCAAGAGCAGGCGATGAGCATCGCCATGATCGCCGCACGCTTTACACCCGATCAAGCCAACCAGCTTCGCCGAGCGATGGCGACCTTTCGCCAGAACGGCACGATCGGGAAACTGAAGGAATTGTTCATCGAAGGGATGGTGAATAATGAATACGAGCGCGATTTCGCCGAACGATGCTTCAGCCAGATTGAAGGCTTCGGCGAATATGGTTTTCCTGAAAGCCACGCCGCGAGTTTCGCGCTTCTGGTTTATGCATCCGCTTGGCTTAAACATTATTATCCAGCCGTCTTCGCCTGCGCGATTCTCAACAGTCAGCCCATGGGGTTCTATTCAGCGGCGCAACTTGTGCGCGACGCGAAGGAGCATGGCGTTACGGTGATGCCCGTCGATATCGGCCACAGCGATTGGGATCATACACTTGAAGCTGACGGCAAAGGCGGCTTCGATTTGCGATTGGGATTTCGTCAAGTTAAAGGACTGCGCGAAGGCGATGTCAAAAAACTGATCGCTGCGCGCACCAGCGGCAACGATGTGGGCATGCAAGCGATCTGGCAGCGCGCGAAGATCAAGCGCGGCGCGTTCGAGGCGCTGGCCGATGGCGATGGCTGGAATTCGCAGGATCTCAGTCGTCGCCCGGCCTTGTGGCAGGCCGCCGGCTTAAGAGATGATACGACATCGCTGCCACTCTTCGCCGCCGCTGCGTCGGAAATGCCGCACGACGAGCCGCCGGCGCCTTTGCCGATGATGTCCCTGGGCGAGGAAATCACCGCCGACTACAATCATCTGCGCCTGTCGCTAAAAGCGCATCCGATGTCGCTGCTACGCGACGGGCTGACACACGAGCGATTCATCCCCAGCATCAACTTGCGCGATCTCCGCAATGGCAAGACCGTCAAGGTCGCCGGGCTTGTCCTCGTGCGCCAGCAGCCGGGAACGGCGAGTGGCGTCATCTTCATGACGCTCGAGGACGAGACGGGCATCGCGAATATCGTGCTATGGCCGACGATCTTCGCCAAATTTCGCCGCATCGCCGTGACCAGCCGCGTCCTCGGCGTCACCGGCAAGGTGCAGCGCGACGAAAGCGGTTACGTCATCCATGTCATCGCCGACAAATTGGTCGATCTCTCCTCCCGACTCGCCGACCTAGCCGAGCCGCCCATCCCCAACGAAATGCCCCAACCTGATTCCCACGACCGAAGCCGGCGACTCGTCCTGCCGCCGTCGCGGGATTTTCATTGAGCAACGGCAAAGCGATTGGAACTTCTCAAGCCGAAATCGGTGCCGCGCACAATTTCACCTTACCCTGAGCCTGTCGAAGGGCTCGTGATATGAGTGCACGCGTAATCTTCAACGATGCTTCTGTAGTGACAAAGGCTTTTTGGCATAAACAACACGAGCCCTTCGACAAGCTCAGGGTGAGGAAAGTATTTTAACGGCCTCTCCCGTTTAACCTTCGATGCCGGACGTCCTTTTCGAACTTCCCGTCCCGCAAAGCAGCGAAACCCCCACGAACCTGCTACACCCCCCCCCAGGAGATCAGGAGCAGACGAATGCGGGTGTTGGTGGTCGGATCAGGTGGGCGGGAGCATGCGCTGTGTTGGGCGCTGGCGGCGTCGCCGTTGTGTGATGCGTTGTTCTGCGCGCCCGGCAATCCCGGCATTGCCGCCGAGGCGACTTGTGTGCCGATTGCCGTGACCGACCTCGACGGGATTCTCGCTTTCTGCCGCCAAGAAAAGATCACCTTCGTCATTGTCGGCCCTGAAGCACCGCTGGTCATGGGTCTGGTCGATAAACTGGAAGCCGCCGGCATCGCCGCTTTCGGTCCAACCGCCGCCGCCGCCGCGCTGGAAGGGTCGAAGGGTTTCACCAAAGACCTCTGTGCGAAGTACGACATCCCGACCGGCAGCTATGGCCGCTTCACCGAGGCGGCCACCGCCAAAGACTATGTGCGCAAGCACGGCGCGCCGATCGTCGTCAAAGCCGATGGGCTTGCCGCCGGCAAAGGCGTCACCGTCGCCATGACCGTCGCCGAAGCGGAAAGCGCGATCGACGATGCGTTGCTGGATAACCGGTTCGGTTCGGCCGGCGCCGAGGTCGTGGTCGAGGAATTCCTCGCCGGCGAAGAAGCCAGCTTCTTCGCCCTGACCGACGGCAAGACGGCGCTGCCGCTCGCCTCGGCGCAAGATCACAAGCGCGTCGGCGATGGCGATGTCGGCCCCAACACCGGCGGCATGGGCGCTTATTCGCCCGCCCCCTGCGTCACACCCGAGATCGCCGCGACGGTGATGCAGCGCATCATCAACCCGACGTTGGCCGCGATGGCGAAAGAAGGCACGCCGTACAAAGGCGTGCTCTATGCCGGGCTGATGCTGACCCAGGACGGGCCAAAGCTGATCGAATACAACGCGCGTTTCGGCGATCCCGAATGTCAGGTGCTGTTGCCGCGGCTCAAAAGCGATCTGCTGCCGGCGTTGCTGGCTTCGCGCGACGGCGTCCTCAAGGATTTCGATCTGCGCTGGCGCGACGAGGTCGCGTTATGTGTTGTCATGGCGGCGAAGGGCTATCCCGACGATCCGCAAAAAGGCAGCGTGATCCGTCATCTCGCCGAGGCCCAGGCCAGCGACCCGACGGTGCAGATTTTCCATGCCGGGACGAAAAGCCAAGGCGAATCGCTAGTCGCCGATGGCGGGCGCGTTCTCAATGTCGTCGGCACCGGCGCAACGGTCGCCGAGGCGCGGCAGCATGCCTATGCCGTCATCGACAAGATCGATTGGCCTGAAGGTTTCTGCCGCCGCGACATAGGCTGGCGCGCCCTCGAAAAATAAATCGTGATCGGTCGCGGGGCCTGAGCCACGCGAACCCGCTTGCCCTTCTTCCCTTAATCGGTGAGGCTTACCGCAGGGAGGAACCAAAACATGGCAATTGCTCCAGTGGGTGCTCAAACAGGCGCTCCAATCGGCCTCAGCCGCGAGCAGCGCGAAGCCTCGGTGCTGCGCAAGGTCTCGAACCGCTTTCTGTGGTTTCTCCTGATCTGCTTCATGATCAATTTCATCGACCGCACCAATATCGGTTTTGCGGCCCTGACCATGAACAAGGATCTGGGCCTGACCGCGACGACCTTCGGCCTCGCCGGGTCGGCCCTCTCCCTCACCTACCTGCTGTTCGAGATTCCGTCGAACCTCGTCCTCGAGCGGGTCGGCGCGCGCAAATGGCTGGCGCGAATCATGATCACCTGGGGCATCGCCGCCGCCGCGACGATGTTTGCCAGCGGTCCCTGGAGCCTCGTCGCGCTGCGCATGCTGGTCGGCATCGCCGAGGCAGGCTTCGCGCCGGGCCTCGTGCTCTACATGACCTATTGGTATCCGCAATATAGCCGCGCCCGCGCGCAGACCGTCTTCATGATCGGCCAGCCGCTGGCCGGCATGTTGGGCGCGATGATCTCGGGCGCGCTGCTGGGCCTCAACGGCGTCGGCGGCCTTGCCGGCTGGCAATGGCTGTTCCTGCTCGAAGGCCTGCCCGCCATCGTCTTCGGCACGGCGATCTATTTCTATCTCGCCGACAAACCGAAGGACGCAAAGTTCCTGTCGGCCGATGAAAAGCAAACGCTGATCGATCTCTTGGAACGCGACGAGGAAGAACGCCGCCGCCTGCAACCCGCGGGTCCGGCGCGGTCGGTCACCGGCCATATCCTCTCGCGCAACATGCTGCTGATCTCGTTCGCTTATGGCTGCCTCATCGCGACCTTCAGCGCCCTCACCCTGTGGACGCCGCAGATCGTGCGCGCCTTCTCGACGCCGGGCACATCGTTCTGGCAAATCGGCCTCATCACCGCGATCCCGCCGACCCTGTCGATCGGCTGGATGATCTATTGGACGCGGCATTCGGACCGACGCAAAGAACGGTTCTGGCATTGCACCGCGCCGATGCTGGTCGCCGCCGTGGGATGGGCAATGGCGGCGTTGATCCCCAATCCGGTGCTGCAGCTGCTGGGCCTCACCATCGCTTCGGCTTTTGGTCTGTCGGCATGGCCCGTCTTCTTCACCACGCCCTCGATCATCCTGCCGCGCGAGGCGCATGCGGCAGGCCTCGCCTTCCTCAACACGATCGGCATTCTCGGCTCGACCTTGAGCCCGGTGCTGGTCGGCACCTTGCGCGATGCGACCGGCAGCTTCGCCGTGCCGCAACTGGCGATCGCCGCACTCCTCGTGATCGGCGTTGTGTTGATGATGTTCGTGCCGCGTGGCTTGCTCGGCTGCAGCGTCGAGCCCGAGGTCGGCGTTACCGCAACCTAACGGCGGGACGCGAAGAATTCCTTGAGCAGCGCGGAGGCCCGCTGCTCTTCGATGCCGCCGTAAAGTTCGGGCCGATGGTGACAGGTCGGCTGGGTGAAAAAGCGTGGCCCGTGCTCGACCGCACCGCCCTTTGGATCGTAAGCGCCGAAATAGAGCCGGCGAATCCGCGCAAAGGAAATCGCCGCCGCGCACATCGCGCACGGTTCCAGCGTTACATAAAGATCGCAGGCTTCGAGCCGCGGCGTCCGCACCTTTGCCGCCGCCGCCCGCAGCACCATGATTTCGGCATGGGCGGTCGGATCGGTCAGCGCCTCGGTCTCGTTGCCCGCCGAGGCCAGCACGACCCCCGTCGCCGCCTCGACCAACACCGCGCCGACGGGCACCTCGCCGCGCACGCCCGCACGGGCCGCCTCTTGCAGCGCCAATTCCATAAACGAGGACATTCGGCCCTTTCTTGCCGCGCCGGGTGGCGGGTCTTACAACCCTCAGCATGGCACAACCCGTTATCGGCCTCACCCTCGATTCCGAGCCGCCCGGCGGCTATTCGAAGACCCATCCCTGGTACGCACTGCGCGAGAATTACTGCACGGCGGTGGTCGCGGCCGGCGGGTTGCCGATTCTGTTGCCGCATGAGCCGGAACAGGCGGCAGCTTATTTGGGCCTGATCCAGGGTCTGGTCGTCACCGGCGGCGCGTTCGATGTCGATCCTGCGCTGTTCGGCGCGACCAACCGGCACGCGACGGTCATCACCAAGGACCGCCGCACGGCGTTCGAGCTGGCCGTGACGCGCGGCGCGCTGGCTGCCGACAAGCCGGTGTTCGGCATCTGCGGCGGGCAGCAACTGCTGAATGTCGCGCTGGGCGGATCGCTGATTCAGCACATCCCCGACGAGGTGCCGCAAGCCTTGGCGCACGAACAGCCGAACCCGCGTACCGAGCCGGGCCATACCGTCCGCGTCACCCCAGGTACGCAGCTTCACCGCATCACGCAAAGCGACGAGCTTCCCGTCAATTCAGCACATCATCAGGCAGTCAAAGCCGTGGCCCCCGGCCTCGTCATCGATGCGGTCGCGCCCGACGGCGTGATCGAAGGCATCGAAGACCCCAGCAAGCGTTTCTGCATCGGCGTGCAATGGCATCCCGAATACGGCATTTCGGAAGGCGATAACCGCTTGTTCAAAGCCTTCATCGCTGCCTGCCCATGAGCGACGACCAAAAACCCGACGTCACGGTCCCGGAAAAAGGGGAGCGCGTCGCAAAGCTTCTCGCCCGTGCCGGTCTGTGTTCGCGCCGCGATGCCGAACGCTGGATCGCCGAGGGCCGCGTCAGTTTGCGCGGCACGGTGCTGAAGTCGCCGGCGATCAACGTCGTCGATCCCAGTGAACTCACCGTCAACGGCAAGCCGCTGCCGGGCGCCGAGCGGTCGCGACTCTTCCGCTATCACAAGCCCGTCGGACTCGTCACGACACATCGCGACGAGAAAGGCCGGCCGACCGTCTTCGACAGCCTGCCCAAGGCCCTGCCGCGCGTCATCTCGGTCGGGCGGCTTGATCTCAATTCCGAAGGCTTACTGCTGCTGACCAATGACGGCGAGTTGGCGCGCAAAATGGAATTGCCGGCGAATGGCTGGCTGCGGCGTTACAAGGTGCGGGTGCACGGCCATATCGACCCGGCGCAACTCGAAAGCCTCGCCAACGGCGTCACCATCGAAGGCATTTCTTATGGCCCCATCGAGGCGGTGCTGGAACGTCAGCAAGGCGCCAATGCCTGGATCGTCGTCAGCCTGCGCGAAGGCAAGAACCGCGAAATCCGCCGCGTGATGCAGCATCTGCAATTACCGGTGAGCCGCCTCATCCGTCTCGCCTATGGGCCCTTTCAACTCGGCAGCCTCAAGGGCGGCGACATCGAAGAAGTCCCGCCCCGCGTGCTGCGCGATCAATTGAGCATCACCGATGCGAATCATCGCCGGCAAACATCGCGGCCGTAAACTCGCCGCGCCCGAAGGCCCGGCCGTGCGTCCGACCAGCGACCGGGCACGCGAATCCTTGTTCGATATCCTCGCCCATGGCCGCTTTTCAGAAACCGACGCCTGTCGCGACGCGATGGTGCTGGACGCCTTCGCCGGCACCGGCGCCTTCGGCCTCGAAGCCCTCTCGCGCGGCGCACGGCGCGCCAGCTTCATCGAACGCGACCGCACTGCCCGCACGATGCTGCTGCAGAACATCACGACGTTGGGCGAGACGCAGAACGCTGCCGTCGTCTCCGGCGACGCCACACGCCCGCCGCGCGCCACCGGCGGCTGCTCGCTTATCTTTCTCGATCCGCCTTACGACGAAGAAATCGCGCCATCGGCGCTCAAGGCGTTGGTGCAAAGCGGCTGGATTGCCGACGAGGCATTGGTGATCGTCGAGATATCGTCGAAAAACAATCTCGAACCGCCGGAACATTTCACGATGCTGGAGGAACGACGTTACGGCGCGGCGAAGTTCGTGTTTTTGCGATACCAAAGAGTTAATTAGGCTGGACGTACACGCGCTTGGGCGACTGATACGGGTGTGTTTGGTTTATGCCGATGATTACGATACCAACAAAGATCGCTACGAATAGAAGCATTTCAACCATCACAAACCGGGTCATTCCTTTGATGGTCGGAGGTGTTCCAAGAACGACGCTCTGAAACGGTCTAGAAGACCTTAGCGCTTCAGACTTAAGAACGTCCTGAATCTGCTGCAATTGATCTTTGCTAAAAGCGTGGGTCGAAAGCCGTATCCAACCCCATTTTTCGGAAGTATTGATCGTAAGGAACTCGACGCATTTTACGGATGAAAAAAGAGCGGACGTTACGTCGGCTAACTTTAATGACTTGGCACCAAAAGCACTGCGCCGAATAATTTCCGAAGAAGTCAGCTCAACTCGTTGAGACATGTGATATAAAAAAAATAAAAATGCCAAAGTAGAAATGGCAAAAAAAACCGTGCCGCCCGACCACGCGATCGGTACTGACGTCCACATCAGTACACCGAAAAAAGCGGATATAAACGAAGGAATCAAAAGAAATATTACCATGCAAATGATGCTAGATTGCGAAGGATAAAAGATCTCCCGCATCAAACTTCTCCAAATTAAATTATCAAAGAAGTATCGAAAAAAATCACCGCCGCCCGAACAGCTTCTCGATATCCTCGAGCCGTAACTCGACATAGGTCGGGCGGCCGTGGTTGCATTGGCCGGAATAGGGCGTGGCTTCCATCTGGCGCAGCAGGGCGTTCATTTCTTCGGGCAGGAGACGGCGGCCGGCGCGGACGGAGCCGTGGCAGGCGAGTGTGCCGCAGACGGTTTCGAGTTTTTCCTTGAGTGACAGCGCATTGCCGAGTTCGGCGAGTTCATCGGCAAGATCGCGCACGAGACCCGCCGCATCTATTTCGCCGAGTAAAGCCGGGACTTCGCGCACGACAACCGCGCCGGGGCCGAAGGCTTCGATGACGAGGCCCAGTTCCGTGAGTTCATCCGTGCGAGCGAGAAGACGCGCGATGCCGCCTTCATCGAGTTCCACCACTTCGGGCAGCAAGAGGATCTGGCGTTTGACGCCGGTCGAGCTGAGCGCCTCTTTCATGCGTTCATAGACCAGCCGTTCATGCGCCGCGTGCTGATCGACGATGACGATGCCGTCGGCAGTTTGCGCGACGACATAGGTTTCATGGACCTGCGCCACCGCAGCGCCCAAGGGAAAGCGTGTCGTGTCCGGCGCGATGTCAGAGGCTGGACGGGTGGCCGGCGCGGCGAAATCCATCGTCGGCGCGTGCATACCGAGTGGAGCTTGGCCGAACGGCGCCTGATAGTAAGCCGCTTCATCGGCAAGGCCGCGCGACGGTGAATCGGGATAGGCGTAGGACGTGTAAGAGCCGCCGCCCGGACGGAAGGCGGCAAGCGTCGCCTCGGCCACCGTGGTTGAGGCGCGATGGCCCGCCGCCGCCAAGGCCTGGCGTAACGCGACGACGATGAGGCCGCGCACGAGATTTGAATCGCGGAAACGGACTTCGGCTTTCGCCGGATGGACATTGACGTCGATCGATTCCGCCGGGCCGTCGAGGAACAGCACCACCATCGGATGACGGTCGCGGGCGAGGAAATCCTGATAAGCGCCGCGCACCGCACCGACCAACAGCTTGTCGCGCACCGGGCGGCCATTGACGAAGAGATACTGATCGCGCGAGGTCGCCCGATTGAACGTCGGCAAGCCGGCGAGGCCAGTCAGGCGGAAGTCTTCGCGTTGCGCCGTGATGGTCAGCGCGTTATCGCCGAACTCACGCCCCAGCACGGCGGCGAGACGCATCCGGCGCGCATCGCTGCCGGCAAGATCGGATTCGACTGGGTTCAACCGCAACAATGCGCGGTCTTCATCGCCCGTCACCGTGAAGGCAATACCGGGATAAGCCATCGCCAGACGTTTGACGGTATCGACAACGGCGTCCCGTTCGGAACGTACTGTCTTGAGGAATTTCAGCCGTGCGGGCGTCGCGTAGAAAAGATCGCGCACTTCGATGCGGGTGCCGTTGGACAAGGCCGCCGGCATCACCTTCGATTTTTCGCCGCCTTCGACACTGATCGACCAGGCTTCATCCGCGCCGCGCTTGCGGCTGGTGATCGACAAGCGGCTGACGGCGCCGATCGAGGGCAAAGCCTCACCGCGAAAACCGAGATGTTCGATGGTGAGAAGATCGTCGTCCGGAAGCTTCGAGGTGCAATGACGTTCGACCGCCAGCGACAGCTCATCGCGATCCATTCCGAAGCCGTCATCGGTGACCGCGATGAGGCTTTGGCCGCCGTCGCGCAACGTCACCTCGATGCGGGTCGCGCCGGCATCGATCGAGTTTTCGATCAGTTCTTTGACCGCCGCGGCGGGGCGTTCGACGACCTCGCCGGCGGCGATGCGATTGACGACGACCGGCGGCAGTTGGCGGATGTGCATCCGCCTATTGTGCCTTGCCAGTCCCCATTTCGCCAAGATATTGGCGCGCGATGATCTTGCCTTCTTCGACCGCCGGCTGATCGAACGCATCGACTCCGAGGAGATCGGCGGCGATGACGGTTTCGAGCATGAAGTGCATCAGCAGCCCGCCCAGAGTCTTTTCGTCGAGTCGCGTGATGTGCATGAGACGAGTCGGGCGGCCGTTGCGGATAAGGCTTTGCGCCGTCGCCCGTTGTTCGGCATCGAGCAGATCGCCCATCCGTTTATTAACGAGATAGGCGAGCGACGGGTCGCTGGCGAGATCGGGCGAGACCGCCGCGCCGGTATCGGCAACATCGCTGGTGACTAACGTAAACATCTTGTCGGCGGGACCGGCGAGATAAAGCTGCAACTGGCTGTGCTGATCGACTGTGCCCATGGCGCGGATCGGCGTCGTGCCCTTGCCGTTCTTGCCGAGGCTTTCGGCCCAGAGCTGGCGGAACCACAGCCCGAAATGCGCGAGGCGATCAACATAGGGCATGATGACGGTGGTGTTGATACCGTGCTTTTCCGACAGCGCGATGCCGACCGCCGCACCAAGCGCCGGTGCCGCATCACGCGGATCTTGCGCCGCGAGGGTCGCTTCCAACACGTCGCCGGCCCCGGCACGCAGCGCCGCAACATCGAGACCCGACAGCATCGCCGGCAGCAGCCCGACATTCGAGAGTACCGAGTAGCGCCCGCCGACGCCGGGATCGTGATCGAGGATCGGCGTCTTAAGCCGCATCGCCAGCAGCCGTAGCGGGCTGTCTTTCGGTTCGGTGATCGCCAGCGTATGACGGCCGACCGCGTCGGCATCGAGCGTCTGGCGCAGCCAGTCGATGCAGATCGCGAACTGGGTCATCGTTTCGGCGGTGCCGCCCGACTTCGAGATCGCGACGACGCCGGTGCGCTTCGGATCGAGCGCGGCGAAAATCGTCTCGAACGTCGCCGGGTCAATGTTGTCGAGGAAATGGATCGTCGGCAGTTCATGCTGATCGGCAAGCGCATAGAGCGTTTGGCCGCCGAGGCTGGACCCGCCGGTGCCGAGGATGATCACATCGTTGAATTTCATCCGCGGCGCGGCGCGGAATGTCTGCAGGATGCGTTTCAATTGCGCGATGTCGTCACGCCGCTTCGGCAATTGCAGCAGCGGCAGCGAATTGTCCGTGTGATGACGGCGCAGTTTTTCGAGCGCCGGCACGGCGCGTTGCAGCATCGCGTCGAGCGTTGCCTTATCAAGCCCGCGTTCGCCGATCGTTTCGGCAAGGCAGCCGGAAATGTCCTGGCTAAATTCCATGTTAAAGACCCGTTTGTTGATTTATCCGCCGGGGATAACGCGCTGAGCCCCTTGAAGGTTCTCGGGCGATCCGACGACGACGAAGGAGAGCATGGCAGGGTCGAGCAGACGTTTCGCGACGCGCTTGGCATCGGCCAGCGTCACCTTGTCGATGAGCGCCGCACGCCGGTTGAGATAATCGATGCCGAGATGATCGAACTGGATCGAGACGAGCGTCGCCGCAATCTGACCGGTGGAATCGAGGCTGAGCGGGAACGAGCCGGTCAGATAGGTCTTTGAATCGGTTAGTTCCTTGGCGGTCGGGCCATCGTCGTGCATCCGCTTCCAGACATCGCGAATGACATCGATCGCTTGGGCGACGCGGGCGTTCTGGCTGCCGACTTGGCCGATGATGACGCCCGCATGTTGCAGCGGGTTAAGCGATGCGGACACCGAATAAGCCAAGCCACGCTGCTCGCGCACTTCCAGCGCAACGCGCGAAGTAAGGCCGCCGGAGCTGAGAATATTCATCACCACCAGCGCCGTGTACCAGTCGGGATCGTTCCGCTTGATGCCGTTTTCGCCGAAGATGACGACGCTTTGCGGGATCGGCATGGCCACGACTTTGACCTCACCCGGCGCGCGTTCCTGGGTTTCCACCGTCGCGCCCGCCGCCGCGTGATCGGGCAACGTGCCGAAGGTGCTGTCGAGCATATCTTTCAGCTTGGCGGGCGTGATGTCGCCGACCACGCCGATGACCATCTGGTCCTTGCCGAACCGGTCGTGCATCATCGCGCGCATGTCGTCGGTGCTGATCCCGGCGACGGATTCCTTGGTACCCCGAACGGAGCGAGCATAAGGATGATCGGCAAAACCGTTCTTCCACCAAAGCCGCGCGGCGATCGCATTCGGCTGCTTTTCCGCGCTGGCGAGGCCGTCGATGATATGCGCCCGCACCCGCGCCACCGGCGCATCATCGAAACGCGGCGCGGTGAAAGAAAGCCGCAGCAGATCGAACACCGACGTCGCATTGGCGCTGAGCGTGCGCATATGCGCGGCGAACATATCCTGGCTGACATCGAAGGTCAGCGACGCGGATAAATCCTCGACCTTGCTTTGATAGGCCGTGCTGTCGAGATCGCCGGCGCCTTCATCGAGCAGATCGGCGGTAAAATTGGCGATGCCCGCCTTGTCCTGCGGATCGAGCGCGGCACCCCCACGAAAGGCAACATCCATCGAAACGACCGGGACGCTGTGATCCTCGACGAGCCAGGCAGTGATCCCTTGCGCGGTTTTCACTTCCTCGATCGTGACGGCATGCGCCGGCAACGCGAGGAGAACGACGGGCACAAGCAGCGCCGCGAGGCGAACCACGCCCTTCATGATGTCGGCCCCGGCATCAGAATCCCCGTGATCGCGGTATCGTCATGAAGGATCGACTGTGCCGCCGCGCGCACATCGTTGAGCGTCACCGCCCCGATCTTATCGGGCCAGCTTTGAATATCGTTGAGGCTGCGGCCCAGCGCCAAGGCCATGCCGACGATGCGCGCCGGCCCCGCCACGCTGTCGCGTGCATAGACCGCATTCGACATCATGCGCTGCTTGGCGCGATCGACCTGTTCCGCGGTGATGCCGCCTTCCAGCGCTTGTTTGACGATGCCGTCGAGAGCCGCTTCAAAATCATCGACGCTGACGCCGTTTTTCAGTGTCGCGCTGAAACCGAAGGTCGCGAGATCGAACATGTTCGGGTCGTAGGACGCACCGGCCGAAGTCGCGAGCGTGCGATCGATCACCAGCCCCTTATAAAGCGGCGAGGCGGCGCTGCCGCCCAGCACTTCGGCCAGAACCTGCAAGGCATAGGCATATTTCGTATCGCCGACGCGATAGCTGGGCGCGAGATACTGGCGGCTCCAATTGATCTGCGTGACGCGCGGGTTTTTCATCGTCAGCCGCGCCGAGGCGACCTTGGCCGGCTCTTCGACACGTTGCCGTTGCGGTACGGCGCGGCGCGGGATCGGCCCGTAATATTTCGTCGCCAGCGTCTTCACTTGCTCGGTCGTAACGTCACCCGAGATCACCAGCACCGCGTTATTCGGCGCGTACCAACGATGATAAAAATCGAGCGCATCCTGCGTCGTCAGGCGATGCATCTCGTTTTCCCAACCGATCGTCGGGATGCGATAGGGATGATGCAGAAACAGGGAGGTCTCGAGCTGTTCGTCGAACAAAGCCGCCGGGCTGTTGCCGATGCGCATGCGGCGTTCTTCGATAATCACTTCGCGTTCGGGCTCGACCACCTTATCGCTGATGACCAGGTTGGCCATGCGATCGGATTCGAGCTTCATCACCATGTCGAGCCGGTCGGCAGCGACGTTTTGGAAATAGGCGGTGTAGTCGTGCGTCGTGAAGGCGTTATCACGGCCGCCGTTCTGCGCGACGATGCGCGAGAACGCGCCCGGCGTCACCGTCTTGGTGCCGCGGAACATCAGATGTTCGAGAAAATGGGCAATGCCGGATTTTCCGGTCGGCTCATCGGCGGCACCGGTCTTGTACCACACCATCTGGGTGACGATCGGCGCGCGATGATTGGGGATGACGACGACCTGCAGCCCGTTCGGCAGGGTGAAGTCATGCGCTTCGAACAATTCCGCGCGCGACGGCAACGCCGCGGCAAGAACGAGGGATAGGCTAAAAAACGGTAACGAAAGGCGCCGCAGGAACTGCAAAGTCATCGGCGGGCCTCCCAGGGGCAGCGGCGGCTATCTAAAATAGCCAGTCGAACCAGCCGCTCGATTTCTTACCATTACGGTCGAAGGTCGGGGTTCCGGTATCCCCGTTCGCGGGCGGGTTCGGAACCGGGCCGGTCGTTTTGGCCACGCTTTGCGACAAGCGAATCCTCGATGCCTCGGCACCGGGATCGATCGTATCGTTCGTCGGCGGGGTCGTCGGGCCTTCCCAGAAAACGAGCTTATCGACCAAGCTGCGTTCGAACGGCACGCCTTCCTTGGGATCGCTATCGAGCGTCCGGCGGATATCCGGCGCGGCATTCTGGGCGCCGCTTTCGCGAAGCAGGTCGGCCTCGCCCTGGCTCCGGCCGGTTTTGGGCGCGGGAAGGGCCGATTGCGCATCGCCGCCGCCACCGGCACGGAAAACGGTTTCGCGGGCCTGCAAGGTGGTGCTTTGATCCTGGGCAAGCCCTGCTACGCGGGGCGGACGGATGGTGTAATCGGGCGGAATTGCCAGCGGCGCGTTGGACACGACCTGGAATTCGTCGGGAATCACCCGCTTTTTGCCAATGGCGCGATTGAAACTATCGCAGCCAGCCAACGATACGGACGCAATCGCCAGGATTGCCGTAAATGTTAACGTTGTCCGAGACGTCACGCCTTCACTCCCAATAGCCGTATTTACTTAGGCATTTCTTTGGGGCCAAGCAAGCCGTCTATGAGCAGGCACCCGACTCCGATGCAAATAGCCGCATCCGCCAAGTTAAAGGCGAACCAATGCCAATCGCCCAAGTGGAAATCGAGGAAATCCACAACCGCGCCGAGGTAAATTCTGTCAATTACGTTACCAATCGCGCCGCCGATGACCAGACCGAGAGCGAGGCGCATCAATTGGGTTTTCGCCCGCCGCATCCAGACGATCAGGGCGATGACGATGGCCGTGGCCAGGACCGTGAAAACGATCGCGTTCATCGTCGCGTTGTTGTTGAAGAGGCCGAAGCTCATCCCCCGGTTGCCGGTCAGGACCAGATTGAAGAACGAGGTCTGTTCGGCATAAGGCGGCTGGTCCGGGCGGGCCGCGAAAAACCGCAGCACCCAGATCTTCGATAGCTGATCGGCGATCGCGACGAGCACCGCCGCGGCAAGTCCCAAAAACATGATTATTGTCCTGCGAGCGCCAGGCTATCGATCGCACCGGCGCATCGATGGCAAAGATCGGAATGGGCGGGAACGGTCCCGACCTCGGTGAGAACCCGCCAGCAGCGCTGGCATTTTTCGCCCGGCGCCAGCGTCACAACCACGCCAATGCCCGAAACGTCGGGCAAGGTGAAGCTGTCCGCCGGCGGCGCGCCCTGCCGTACCGTGCCGGTCGAAGTGATGCACAGTTCGGGTAGATCGACCCCGTCGAGCGCGGCGATGAAATCGGGCGTGACGAAAATCTCGACCGCCGCCTGAAGGCTCGATCCGATCCGCTTCTGTGCCCGCTCCAACTCCAACGCACCGGTGACGACACGGCGCAGATCGCGCAGCTTCACCCATTTCGCGCCGAGGGCTTCGTTGCGCCACGATGTCGGTACATCGAGCAGTTGCTGCAGATGCACGCTGTCATCAACATTGCCGTGGCGTGCCAGATAAGCCTCTTCGGCAGTGAAGCACAGCACCGGCGCAAGCCAGCGCACCAGCGTTTCGAACACGCGATCCATCACCGTCCGCGCAGCGCGCCGCGCCGCCGATGTCGGCGCATCGCAATAGAGCGTGTCCTTGCGCACGTCGAAATAGAAGGCCGATAGATCGACCGAGCAGAAATTATGAATCGCCGTAAACATCGTGTGAAAGTCGTAATCCGCGATGGTGCGGCGTACGAGTTCGTCCATTTCGGCCAAACGATGCAGCACGAAACGTTCGAGTTCCGGCATCGTTTCGGGCTCAACGCGCTCGCTGTCCGAGAAACCTTCGAGCGCGCCCAGCAGATAGCGCAGCGTGTTGCGCAGGCGGCGATAGACGTCGCTCTGGCTTTGCAGGATGCCTTTGCCGATGCGCAGATCTTCGGAATAGTCCGAGGCGACGACCCACAGACGCAGAATATCCGCGCCGCTTTGCGAGACGACCTCCTGCGGCGCGACGACGTTACCGTCCGACTTCGACATCTTGCGGCCGCGCTCGTCGAGGACGAAGCCGTGCGTCAGCACCGCCTCATAGGGCGCACGGCCACGGGTACCGCAGGATTCAAGCAGCGAAGAATGGAACCAGCCGCGATGCTGATCCGAGCCTTCGAGATACAACGAGGCCGGCCATTTGAGGTCGGGGCGTTGTTCCAGCACGAAGGCATGGGTACAGCCGCTGTCGAACCAGACATCGACGACGTCTTTGACTTGTTCGTAATCCGCAGGGTCGCGACCAGGGCCGAGAAACACGGCCGGATCGGTTGCGTACCAGGCATCGGCGCCTTCTTTTTCAAACGCGGCGGCGATGCGATCGACCACATCTTGATCGCGCAGCACCTCGCCGGTGCGCTTATCGACGAACACGGCGATCGGCACGCCCCAAGCGCGCTGACGCGAAATGCACCAGTCGGGACGCGTTTCGACCATCGCGCGGATGCGGTTCTGGCCTTGCGGCGGATACCATTTCGTCACATCGATCGCGGCGAGCGCCTTGGTGCGCAGATCGTTCTTTTCCATGCCGATGAACCATTGCGGCGTGGTGCGGAAGATCAGCGGCGCCTTCGAGCGCCAGGAATGCGGATAGGAATGAAGCAGCGGCGCGTGGCCCAGCAGCGCACCCGCATTGGTCAGCGCTTCGAGCACCGTCTTGTTAGCATCGCCGGTCTTGCCGTTCGGCCAATAGACATGCTTGCCGGCAAAAAGCGGCACGGTGTCGTAATAGACGCCATCGGGACCGACCGTTTGCGGCACCGGAATGCCGTGCTTCTGACCGAGCTCGAAATCGTCCGCGCCATGGCCCGGCGCGATATGGACGAAGCCCGTACCGTCGGTTGCGGTAACGAAATCGCCGGCCAGCAGCGGCACGTCGAAATCATAGCCCTGGCCATGCAGCGGATGACGGCAGATCGTCCCGGCGAGATATTTGCCGGACACCAGTTCGACCTTGCCGCTGATCTTGGCGACCTCGGCGAAATTCACTTCGAGCGGCGCGGCGACGATCAGCTTGTCGCCGACCTTCGCGGTGCTGCCTTCGCGCACCTCGGTCACGTCGATGACGACGTAATCGAGATCGGTGTTGAAGGCGATCGCGCGGTTGCCCGGCATCGTCCAGGGCGTCGTCGTCCAGATCACGACCGATGCGCCTTCGAGCGCCGGCACGCTGGCCTTCGCCACCGGGAAACGCACCCAGATCTGCGTCGAGGTGTGGTCGTGATATTCGATCTCGGCTTCGGCCAGCGCCGTTTGTTCGACCACTGACCACATCACCGGCTTGGCGCCCCGGAAGAGGCCGCCGTTCATCAGGAACTTGCCGATTTCGCGAACGATCTGCGCCTCGGCCGGGTAGGCCATGGTCGTATAGGGATGAGCCCAGTCGCCGATCACACCGAGGCGCTTGAATTCTTCACGCTGCACGTCGATCCAGTGCGCGGCGAACTCGCGGCATTCCTGACGGAATTCGAGGATCGGCACATCGTCTTTCGACCGTTTCTTGGCACGGTACTGCTCTTCGATCTTCCATTCGATCGGCAGGCCGTGGCAGTCCCAGCCGGGGACATAGATGGCGTCCTTGCCCTGCATCTGCTGAGCCCGGCAGATCACGTCCTTCAGGATTTTGTTGAGAGCGTGACCGATATGGAGGTTGCCGTTGGCATAAGGCGGGCCGTCATGAAGGATGAATTTCTCACGGCCCTTGGCCTGGGCGCGCTGCCGGCCGAACAAATCCATCGCTTCCCAGCGCGCCAAATGGTCGGGCTCGCGCTTGGGCAAATCGCCCCGCATCGGGAAGTCGGTCTGGGGTAAAAAGACGGTTTTACGGTAATCTTCGGGCATATCTCTTTATGACGGGCGGCTGCGGGGGTGGTCAACCGGAGGCCAGGACCTCGCGCGCCTTGGCGCAATCCGCCGCAATCGCCGCCTTCAGCGCCTCCAGCCCATCGAAGCGCAATTCGGGCCGCAGATATTCGACCATCGCGATGCGTAAGTGCTTCCCATAGAGATCGCCGTCGAAATCGAACAAATGGGTCTCGAACCGGAGGTCGGTCCCGCCGACGGTCGGCCGCCAGCCGATGCTGGCCGCCCCGCCATACCAGTCGGTGCGGCTGCCCTCCTCGATCCCGACCCGAACGGCATAGATGCCCTCAGCCGGTCGCAGATAATCGGCCATCGGGATATTGGCGGTTGGAAAACCAATCGTGCGCCCGATCTGGTCGCCCATTTCGACCCGGCCCTCGATTTCCCAGGGACGACCCAACAGGGCTGCCGCCTCGCGCATCCGGCCGGCCACCAGATGCTCGCGAATATGCGTCGAGGAATAAACCTGTCCGCCCGGCCCGGTCACCGGCTGCACCACGCGGACGCCGAAGCCGTGTTTCTTGCCTTCGGCTTCCAGCATCGCCGGCGTGCCGCGGCGCTGATGGCCGAAGACGAAATCATAACCGACGACGATTTCTTTAACGCCCAGACCGGCGACGAGAATTTCGGTGACGAATTCCTCGGCGCTTTTTTTGGCGAAGGCGAGATCGAAATGCAGCGTGAACAGCAGATCAACGCCCAGCGTTTCGAGCGCCATCGCTTTCGAACGGAACGGCGTCAGACGGAACGGCGGCGCGCCTGGTTGGAACACCGCGCGCGGATGCGGCTCGAACGCCAGCACCGCGAAGGGCGCATGATCCGCCTCTGCCGCAGCCTTTACTTGTGCCAGGACAGCCTGATGACCGAGATGGACCCCGTCGAAATTGCCGACGGCGACCACGGCGCCACGCTCGCTGCCGGTCGCATTGGTATGACGATAAACGCGCATCAGATCAGGTTTGCGTCACCAAGACGGTCGCCTCGCCGTCGATCACCAAAGCGTCGCCAACGTAACATTGGGTCTTCAAGACGACTTGCTTTCGCTCACGTTTCATCTCGGTGATGGTGGCACGAGCCTCGAGCTTGTCGCCGGGACGGACCGGCGCTTTGAAGGACAGATTCTGCCCCAGATAAATGGTGCCGGGTCCGGGCAGTTTCGAGGCCAGCACGGTCGAAATGAAACTCGCCCCGAGCATGCCGTGCGCGATCAACCCTTTGAAGCGTGTCGCCTTGGCGAAAGCCTCGTCGAGATGCACCGGATTATGATCGCCCGAAACCTCGGCAAAGGCTTCGACGTCTTCTTGAGTGACGACCCGCGCATAGGACGCGGTCATGCCGACCGACAGCTCGTCGATCGTATAGCCTCGCGCGGGTTGATCGGCCATCCTGCCCCTCGATTCCGGATGGGTGCAGCTTAACACGCGATCCACGCAAAGGCATGGCCTCTCAAAGCGCTGGCCCCTCAAAAGCCCGCTGAGTAATCTCACCTCCAGTTGACCAGGGAGTTTTTGTGGAAGCCGACAGCGCCGCGCCGCTTCGGGAGATGTGGTACTACGCCGTTCCCGGCGACCGCCTCCGCCCCGGAAAGATGCTGCCGAAACAATTACTCGGCGAGCCTTTGCTGCTGGGCCGCGACGCCGCCGGCAAAGTCTTTGCGCTGCGCAATATCTGCCCGCATCGCGGCATTCCGCTGAGCGACGGCCGTTTCGACGGCAGCGAGATCGAATGCTGCTATCACGGCTGGCGTTTCGATTGCGCCGGACGCTGCACCGCCATCCCCTCACTGGTCGCCGATCAAGCTTTCGACCGAAGCATGATCGCGGTCGAGCGCTATCCAGCGATCGAACGGCAGGGCAATGTCTGGGTTTTCTTCGGCAGTAGTCCGGACAGGGCACCACCGCCGCCGGAATTGCCCGGCATCGGCGAGCGAGTCCCCGATCTCTACGAGACCGTGACGCTTCCCTGCAGCATCGATCATGCCGTGGTCGGGCTGATGGACCCCGCGCACGGCCCCTTCGTCCATACCTCGTGGTGGTGGCGTCAGCGCGGTTCGATCCACGAGAAGAGCAAAGCCTTCGGCCCGAGCCCCTGGGGCTTCTCGATGCTGCGTCATTCGCCGTCGAGCAATTCCTACGCCTATAAAATCCTCGGCGGCAAACCCGAGACCGAGATCAGCTTTCGCCTGCCCAGCGTGCGCATCGAGCACATCACGGTCGGCAAACACACGGTCATCAACCTGACCGCGGTGACGCCGCTGTCGGCGCAGGAAACCCAGATCAACCAAGTCCTTTATTGGACCACACCGGTTCTTACGGCGCTGAAACCGGTGCTGCGCCCCTTCGTTAAACGCTTCCTCGATCAGGATCGCGCGGTGATGGTGCGGCAGCGCGAAGGGCTTAAATACAATCCGCCTTTGGCCCTGATCGACGATGCCGACACGCAAGCGCGTTGGTACTACCGTCTGAAGGCCGAATATGCGCGGGCCAAAAGCGAGGGCCGCGATTTCGTCAATCCGGTGAAAGAACGCGTGCTGCGCTGGCGAAGCTGAGCCACGCTTGCGAAAGCCGCGCCGAGCTACCAGATTCTATCGTCGTCTAAGGAGATCATTATCATGAGCCCATCCGGTCGGGCCGCGCCCGATGCGGTCGCCGCAGTGCTGGCGTCGCTGTCCTTCAATAGCGACGGTCTCGTCGCTGCGGTCGCGCAACAGCACGACACCGGCGAAGTGCTGATGCTCGCTTGGATGAATCGGGATTCGGTGACGGAAACGCTGCAGACCGGGCAGGTCTGCTATTGGTCGCGCTCGCGCAAATCGCTGTGGCGCAAAGGCGAGACATCCGGCCATCACCAGGCCTTGATCGAGTTACGCGTCGATTGCGACGGCGATGCGGTCTTATTGCTGGTCGATCAGACCGGCCCGGCCTGTCACACGGGCGAGCGCAGCTGTTTCTTCCGCGCCGCCCGCGCTGACAACTTGGTCGCCGTCTAACGACGCCCTTAGCTCTTAGGGACGCGGGCAGGCCAGCGTCGCCTGCGCTTGGCGTAAGGCGGTCTGATCGTAGGTACGGCCGGCACAGGTGACGTTGTAAGCCGCAACTGCCTGATTATAGCGATCGGCAACGACATCGAATTCTTGCGTCCCCGTGCTCGCCGCGTCGGCCGCGGTGTCGCGCTGCTCCAAGAGTTTCTTGAAAGCTTCGATTTCGTCGTTGTTATAGACGTTGATCTGCGCCCGGCGTGCATCGACCTGTGCGTTCAACGAGGCCGCCGATTTCTGGCTGTGCTCGTAAAGCGCGCGGCGTGCATTGACCGCGTCCTGCAGCGTCAGCACCGTTTGCTGCTCGCAAAGGCAAGAGCGAATGGTTGCCGGATCCCGCACCAAGGTTTCCTGCGCGCCGGCTGACCCGATCCCCACGCCGACAACCCAAACCGCTACGATGGCCGCTAAAATGACGTTGCGCATCTTGTCTCCACTACCCGGTAAGCGATCGAAAACGACGCTTTGCCCCACATCATTTTGATAGGTGCCCGTCCTGCCCCCCGTCAATCGGCTTTAAGACATACTGCGATCGATCTGGACCGGATTCGCTCACCATGCGATATTGCCGCCGGGCGTCACGGCATATTGATCGCGGCGCCTGTGGTTTGTCGCACGACGATGACAATCGCGTGCCTTCAGGCTGCCGCACATTGGGGGATGAAAATGCAGAAATCACGTATCTTGGGCGCCGCCTGGGCGCTTCTCGCTGGCCTCAGTCTGGCCGGATGTTCCACCTGGTCGGACAATCCGTCGATCCGGGGCAACCCGCAAACCGCGAGCTGGAATCTGTCGAACGCCAAGGCGGGTGTGACGCAGAATGCCACGGCCTTCGTGCCGGCGCTGGCCAGCGAATATGTTCAGTTGGCGACGACACTCGATCAACGCGGCGATGTCGCCGATGCCGATTATTTCGCGCGTAAGGCGATTGCCGCCGAACGCGGCGTCGCGGTCCCGCCGGAAGCCCTGACGGCATGGGCGATCCCGATGGACAACGCGACCGGTTTTCGCGCCGAGCTGACGGCCGCACGGCAACGGCTTGTGACCGCACTCGACGGCGGCGCGCGCAACCGCGTGCCCGCGCTCGCGGCTCGTGCCCAGGCAAGCTTCGATTGCTGGATCGAACGCGTCGAAAAGGATTGGGCCGGCGCGTCGAAAAGCGAATGCCGTACCGCGTTCCTCGCGGCGATGGATCAGATCGAAGGCAAAACCGCCACCGCGGCCATGGGCGTCGGCACGCCGATCAATGTCTTCTTCGAGTTCGGCAAGACCAGCCTGACACGCGAAGGACGCGAGATCGTCGGGCAGCTTGCGGCGCAGATGAAGGCCAACAGCAAAGCGACCGTCACGATCCTGGGCAAAGCGGATTTGACCGGCTCCGACGCTGCGAATCTGGCGTTAAGCCGGCGTCGCGCCGAAGCCGTCGCCGCGGAACTGCGGCGTGGTGGCGTTGCCGCCAACCGCATCACCGTGCAATCGGTCGGCATGCGGCAACCGCCGGTCGCGACCGCCAAGGGCGTTCGCGAGCCCCGCAACCGGGTCGTCGAGATAACGCTGCACTAAAAACAAAGGCCCCGCATTCGTCACCGAAGAACGCGGGGCCGATCGTTTCTTCCCGTTAGTGCGCGAGAATAACCGGGATATCGGCTTCCATGATGATGTGGCGCGTCGCACCGCCGAAGATCATCTGCCGCAAGCGGCTTTGGGTATAAGCACCCTTCACCATCAGATCGCAGTTGAATGCCTTCGCTTCGGCGAGGAAGGCTTCGCCCGCCTGACGCCCTGCCGCCGGCACGACGCGCGAGGTCGCCGCAATCCCGCGTCGGCGCAGCGCCGCCGCCATGTCCTCGGCCAAGGGTCCCGGCTGCATCTGGTCTTGGATCGAAACGACCAGGACGCTTTGCGCCAGGGCGAGATAAGGCGTCGCCATCGCCACGGTCCGCGCGCTTTCCGTGCTGCCGTTCCAGGCGATCACGACGCGCTCGCCGATGGTCTTGGGTGCAACCGGCGGCGCCATCAGCACCGGACGACCGCTTTCGAACAACGCATCTTCGAGCGTCGCTTCGGCCAGCGAGGCGAGTTTCGCCGGACGTTCGACGACGATGAGATCGAAGACGCGGCCGAGCGAACCGACGACGGCATTTTGCCGGCCTGATTCTTCGCGCCATTCGGCGCTGACTCCTTGCGCCGGCGCGGACTCATCGGCCGTCACCGGGACGTTGCGGCTGCGCATAAAGCTTTCGAACAAGGCGCGCGCCGCCATCCGGCGGTCATGACCTTCGCGTTCCAGCGTGCGATCAACCTCGGACGAAACCGAAAAGCCCATCTCGCCGCCGAAGACCACGGCATATTCCGTGGTGAGGGCGTTCAGTCCGATCACGCGCCCATCGAATTTGCGCGCCGCCACCAAAGCGGTTTCGAGCACCGGCGTGGCGGTGCCGTCACCGACGACCGTCAACAAGGTTCTCATGTATCACCCCGTTCTTGCGCAGCCCCAATGCTGCTTCGGCGCGAAGTATATCCCAGAGCACGGCTTGGACCCAACTGGCTCTTTGCGCCTGCTTGCATGACCGTCCACGAATCGCGAAAGTGCGCCATCGTCAAAAAAGGAGAAACGACCGATGAAAAGCTACAACCCCGCCGACATGCCGGCCCCGAATGGCTACAGCTATGGCGTCGAAGTGCCGCCGAACGCGCGCGTCCTATTTTGCGCCGGTCAGATCGGCGCCGATGCCGAGGGTAAAATCCCGGCCGACGCCCGCACCCAGTCCGAGTTGGCCTGGAAAAATGTCGGCAAGGTGCTCGCCGCCGCCGGTATGGGCTTCGAAAATCTCGTGCGGGTGAATAATTACGTCGTCGGCGCCGAGAATTTGGCGGCCTATCGCGAAGTTCGCGGCCAGTTCCTCGGCAAGAACGCGCCGGCCTCGACCTTGCTGGTCGTCGCGGGATTGGCGCAGCCGAATATCCTGGTGGAAGTCGAAGTCGTCGCGGCCAAGGAATAGCCGCGACTTCACTCTTTATACGAACAGGCTGAGTTCAACCTCAGGCGTAGCGGCGGGCCGTGCGAGCGGCCCGCTCATTCGCCGCCTCAACAGATTTCGGGCGATAAGCCCCGGCACGCGGCGCAACGCCGATGAGTTCGAGCGGCGTTTCCGGCAGATCTTCGTAGCGTTCCATTTGTCCACGGGCGCGCAGGCGATGCCACGGTCCCAGTGTGAAGACGCCGACGACACAGCCGATCACGACGCCCCACAGGGTAGCGACGGCCATGATGATTTCTTTCGCGCCGGACCCCGGCGGATAGATCGCCGCCAGCGGCGCCGTTGCAACGATCAACAGCAGGACCACGACGGCGCCGGTGAACACCGAGAGCAGCGTGAACATTGCATAGACGAGCAAATCGCCGAACGATGAAGAGGAGGAATGATGGCTCATGATATCGCGTCCTGATTGCCGCGCCCGCAGGCGAAAACCGCATTAAGGTTACCGCGACATAAGAAGACGAAATTTTCGGGATATCAAGAAAAATATAGTTAAAACAAAGAGTTAACGTAATAGTTTGTCAAAGAATCATGGTTAACGTTAAGGACTCGTCGGAATATTTGGCGAACGGCGCAAGTAACCGTTTCCAGATTCGCGAAGAAGCTGGAACGAAGGAAACGGAAAGACTTTGAGCAAGAGACGAACGACGGCCTCAGCGGCCGCCGTAACCGTCATCCGAGAGATTGAGCAGCGGAAACGCGCTGTGAACATGCGGCACAGTGAAGGATTGTGCCGTCGCGACATAAGACTTGTTGAGTTCGGCAAAGCCGGTGACGCCGAGAAGCGCGAGACAGGTTTTGATTTCCTGCTCGAGAATTTCGAGGACGCGGGCAACGCCCGGGCCGCCCGCCGCGGCGAGGCCGTATAAATAGAGTCGGCCGATCGCGACGGTGTTCGCGCCGAGCGCGATGGCCTTCACGACATCGGAGCCGCGATAGAAGCCGCCATCGATGATGATCTGCGCCCGGCCGGCCACCGCATCGACCACTTCCGGCAGGATATCGAGCGTGCCGCGCACATGATCGAGCTGACGGCCGCCGTGATTGGTGATGTAGATGCCTTCAACACCATGCTCGCAGGCAATGGCGGCGTCTTCCCCGGTTTGGATGCCTTTAAGAATCAGCGGCAGCTTATGACCGTGCTTGTCCTTGAAGCGCTTCACTTCGTTCCAGGACAAAGACTGCTGACGATAATCGCCGCCATCATCGATGATCGAGCGATTGGAAACACGGCGCGCGATATCGCGCTCGCGGCGGCCGTAAAAGGCGCTATCGACCGTGTAGCAAAAGGCTTCGAAACCGGCATCGACGGCGCGGGCTACAACCTCGTCGGTCGCCGTATCCTGGCCGCGACGGTAGAGCTGAAAGAATTTGCGGCCCGTGGAGGCTTTCGCCGTCGCCTCGAGGCCCGGATCGCTGACCGAACTGAGCATTTGCGTGATGCCGAATTGACCGGCGGCGCGCGCAACCGGGGCCGCGCCTTCGGGATCGAGCCGTTCGAGACCGCCGACCGGCGCCAGCATCACGGGAAGACGTGACGGCTTGCCCATGACAACGCCCGAACATTCGACGCCCGAGATATCGCGCAGCACGCGCGGCCGAAAGGCGATCGAATCGATCGCATAGCGGTTCCGTTTGAGGGTGGTTTCGGTTTCGGCAGCGCCGATAACATAATCCCAGCGCTCGGCAGTCAGGCGTTGCTTCGCCGCTTTGATAAATTCATGCAGCGTCTGGAATTTGCCTTCGAGTCCGCTCGAATTCGGCTTGTCGCTCATGATCCTGCCCTCCCCGGTCGCGTTATGACGTCACCCTAGCGAAGTGCGGCGCGGCGGAACAGTCCGCCGCACCGCCCGTTTTTCAACCGTTCGCTTTAAGGGTTTTGCCGCCCGCTTCGACCGACTTCGCGTAAATCAGCGAGAAGGCAATGACGCAGGGTTCGGTACCATTATTGATCCAGTTATGGATCGTGCCGCGCTGCACGAGCACGTCACCCGCCTTCAGATGAACGACCGCGCCGTCGATATCCATGTCGATTTCGCCGGACATCACGACCGCGTAATCGATGGTATCGGTGCGATGATTGCGCGGCGTCACGCCCGGATCGAAACGGACGATGCGAAAGACCGTGCCGTTTTCGAGCATCGTGTGCGTCTTGCGCTGCGACTCGTCTTCCGAGCCGTCGTTATTCACCGGCCAGCCTTCGCTGGTCCAGACCACGCAGGCGGTCGCGCCCGGACGACCCTGCGAAACCTCTTTGCCGATTTCGTCATACAGCACGATCGCCTTACCGTTGCTGTCATGGCCCGTGACCACACGCCTAATTTTCAGATCCATCTTGCTCTCCCTATTTTTGGCGACGCGCCAATACCCCCATCTATTTTCGCCAGGGTACCGTTCGTCAAGGATTCGATCTTCGCGCAGGTTGGATGCTAGATTGCCGCGGTCAGGGGAGTTCCATTGGAAAAGCCGAATCAACCCGCCGGATCGCTGCCGCCCGTCGCGGCAGAGGCCGACAGCAGCGAGGTCGCCGTTCCGCGCAATTGGCGCGGGATAACCCGGCCGCTGACGACGCTTGTCATCATTTTGATCGGCTGGGAAGTGATTGGCCGGTACGTCCTGACCAACCCCCTGTTCTTCGCGCCGTTGTCCGAGGTCGCCGAAGCCGCCGTGCAGCTTTGGTCCACCGGCGAGTTGCAAAAACATATCTGGGTCAGCTTCAGCGAATTGATGCAGGGCACCTTTGCCGCCATCGTCTTCGGCATCGCCGCCGGCGTCGGCATCGGCATCAGCCAGCGCGTCCGCGATTACACCGAGATATACATCACCGCGCTCTATGCGACGCCGTTGGTCGCGGTGACGCCGCTTCTTATTCTGTGGCTGGGCATCGGCGTATTCTCGAAAGCTGCCGTGGTCTTTCTGACCGCCGTGTTTCCGATCCTGATCAACACCGCCGCCGGCATCCGCTCGACCGATCCGCTGTTGATCGAGGTTGCGCGCAGCTTTTGCGGCACGCGATCCCAGATCATCACTAAGGTGATGCTGCCTGCCGCCGTCCCGTTCATGCTGACCGGCATCCGGCTGGGCATCGGCCGCGGCATCGTCGGCGTCGTGGTCGGTGAGCTGTTCGGCGCGCGCGCGGGTCTCGGCTATCTCATCTTTACCTCGGGTCAGACCTTCGAAGTGCCGGCCTTGTTCGTCGGCATCCTCGCCCTTGCGGCGATGGGCGTCGGGCTGACCTTCGCGGCGCAACTGGTCGAACGCTATGCGCTGCGCTGGCGCCGTTCGACGGAGATGGACGGGTCATGACCGAACTCAAGACAGGCGTACGCCCGGCGACCGTCAGCGTCGAACATCTGGAAATGGTCTTCACCGCCCGCGGGCGGCGACAGAAAGCGCTCGAAGACATCAATCTGACGATCGCGCCCGGCGAGTTCTTCGTCATCGTCGGCCCGTCGGGTTGCGGCAAAACGACATTGCTGCGAATTCTCCAGGGCCTCGCCCATCCGACCGGCGGGCGAGCCCTGATCGGCGACCGCGAAGTCACCGGCCCCGGCATCGATCGCGGCTTTGTCTTCCAGCAAGACGCGCTCTATCCCTGGCGCAACGTGACGCGGAACGTCGCCTTCGGCCTCGAGCTGCAAGGCATCACCAAAGCAGACGCTGCCAAGCGCACGCAGGAAATGATCGAGCTGGTCGGGCTGACGGGCTTCGAGACATATTATCCGCACGAGTTGTCGGGCGGCATGCGGCAGCGCGTCAATCTGGCCCGCGCCCTCGCCATCGCCCCGGCGATTCTGCTGATGGACGAACCCTTCGCCGCGCTTGACGCCCTTACACGCGAAAGCATGCAGCGGGAATTGCTGCGCATCGCCGCCGCCGCCGGCACGACCATCGTCTTTATTACCCATCAGATCGATGAAGCGATTCTGCTGGGCGATCGCGTCGCGGTGTTTTCGCCGCGTCCCGGCCGGGTGCGCGAGATCATTTCGATCGATCTGCCGCGCCCGCGCCCCGAAAGCGTGAAGCAGAGCCCGGAATTCCAGGCTTATGTCGGGCATATCAGCGCCCTGATCGGCTGATAAAAAAACGGCGCAGCCGAGGCTGCGCCGTTCTCATTCGTCGAGAAGAAAGACTTACGCGTTAGGTCAATTCCAAACCGACTTGCCGCTCGCGTCTTTGATTTCCTTCTTCCAGCTGTCCTGGATCACCGGAACAACCGCGGCCGGCATCGCGACGTAAGCGAGCGGGTCGGCCATCGGCTTGCCGTTCTTGTAGGCCCAATCGAAGAACTTCAGGACCTGTGCCGAATTTTCGGCCTTATCGGTCTTCACCTGCATCAGCGCCCAGGTCGTGGCCGTGATCGGCCAGGAATTGTCGCCGACTTGGTCGGTGATGACGAGGTTGAAGCCCGGCGCGCTCTTCCAATCGGCATTGGCCGCGGCCGCTGCGAAAGTCTCGAGGCTCGGCATCATCGTCTTGCCGTTCTTGTTGACCAGCTTGGTGAAGGCGAGGTTGTTCTGGAGGGCGTAGGCATATTCGACATAGCCGATCGCACCCTGGGTGCGGGCCGCGAGCGCCGCGACGCCTTCGTTACCCTTGCCGCCGAGACCCGAGACCGGCCATTCGACCGCGGTATCTTCGCCGACTTTGTCGCGCCATTCCGCGCTGACCTTCGAGAGATAGTCGGTGAAGTTGAAGGTCGTGCCCGACCCGTCCGAGCGATGAACGACGGCGATATCGAGCGCCGGCAGCTTCACGCCGGGGTTGAGTTTGGCGATCGCCACGTCATCCCACTTGGTGATCTTGCCGAGATACATATTGGCGAGCGTCGCGCCATCGAGGGTCAGTTGACCCTTTTCGATGCCGGGGAGGTTCACCAGGACGACGACGCCGCCCATGATGAACGGGAACTGGGTCAGACCGTTCTTCTGCAGGTCAGCCGCGCTGAGCGGCTTGTCGGTCGCGCCGAAATCGACGGTCTTGGCTTCGATCTGATTGATGCCGCCGCCCGAGCCGATCGACTGGTAGTTGAGGCTGGAACCGGTTGCGGCCTTATAGCTCTCGGCCCACTTCGCGAGGATCGGATAGGCGAAGGTCGAGCCCGCGCCGGTCATTTCCGCCGCGTTGGCGGCATGCGCCGCGACAAGCCCGATGACGGCTACCGAAGCAGCCCGCAACATCGTGCGTCCCAAGTTTCTCATAATTTCTCCTGAATAGGTTTTTAGCAGCGCGCCCCTCGCGCGCTTTGAAGACGAATGGACCTTAGGGGGCCGGGGTTGCACCCATATGACAGTGGCGTTGCATATTTGTGACACATATCCCCGGAGGCTCCGGCCGCGCCGGTAGCGCGGATCGCCTCTCTATCCTGGTAGGAGATCGACCCGCCGGCCTCGGACGAGACTTGTAGAGGAGTCGAAATGGAATTGAGATGAAGCCGACAACAAATTCGCGGCACTTCATCGCGCCGTCGATAATCATTCAATCGATCCGCCGCCGGGCGTAAATCCACGCAGAAGAATGATCGGCGAATTTGTTTTCGACTATCGCGCTACTCGTCAACAACGCCTCGAGAGGGTGTTCGGAGTCGTTTCTCCACACGGCCACATCTAGCCCGATGACGTTCTTGCTACACAAATTCTGGGGGTGATGGTAAATTTTAAATGCGGGCGGTGCATTGGATGGGCCGATGCAGAGCCCCTCGTTCAGAGGAAAGCCATCATGGCAGCAAAGAAAAAGGCTAAGAAGGTTGTGAAGAAGAAGAAGGCCGCGAAGAAGAAAAAGAAGTAGTCTTCTTTCTTCTAGCTTTCTACCCATGGTGGGGCTGCTTCCGAGTCGATAAAACTCAGAGGCAGCCCCACCAACCTTTTGGAGCCTCGTTTTTCTTCAAAACGAGGCTAAATTTTTGCCTTGAAATCCTGGCTCGAAATCGGCTGCGACCGTCCAATTTTGACAGTGCTGTGACAGCCCTGTGCGGTATCGGTTTAGCAACACTTCAATCATCGTGACCGCGCCGAAAGCCGCATGAATATGCGGGTTTTTTAATCACGGCTTTCTTTATCCATTGATATTGAAACATCGACGCATATTGCACCACGCAATACGCCTGACGTCTCCTCCATCGCACCCGATGCACGGCGCAATGAGGATGATCGACTCATTAAGGCGATCGCATCCTGCTGCATGTGAATGACGAACCTCGCGATCGCAATCGAGCCCACGACGCCGGCAACAGCACCGTCGCTTCGTCGCGCCATCGGATCGTCGGCGTCCCGCCGCGCCGCTTCTAGATCATCGCGCGCGACGAAAAACGATCGCGCGACGGATCACGCGATCCTATTTTTGAATCGCACCGCGCGGCGGCGTGTTTCCCCCGATTTTCGCGACTCGCGGGGGAAATTGGATTTTCGGACCCGCGAATGCGATCCGCGGATCGGCGCGTGAGCGTCATCGCATGCGCGTCGATCGATGCGATGCGTCACCCCAACGACGCTCGCTACCGCCGAGTTTGGAAACCGCAACGCTATCGGACTGAAGTTGCGTGATCGCGCACGCTGCTGCGATCGCTCTTGTTTGGATTTACGAAAGCCGTGTGCGTCATCACGCGCGATGTCGGACATCGTCTTCGCGGCGCCCGTAGAGGTGTGATCGTTATGCAACAGTACGAACTACGCGTGAAATCGAATTCGATGATGCGGCGGCGCGATGAAGAATGCGAAGAGTCGATGCGGCGGTCGTCGCAGCGCGCCACATATATAAAGAGAAAGGCCCGCCGTGATATCACGGCGGGCCTTAGTCGGAAATTTTTAGAAGGCGGCTCGGAAACGAGCCGCGATTTCTTTAGGCGTGCGCGGCTTCGCGTTTTGCCTTCGCGTTTTCGACGCGGCGCTTCAAGCGGCGCGCATCGACCGAGAGTTTCGCATCCGACGTGCTCAGCAGATAGCTGTCGAGGCCGCCATTATGCTCGATGGTGCGGATGGCATTGGTCGTCAGACGCATCGGCACGGCAAAGCCGAGAATGTCGGAGAGGACCGCAGTGCGCTGCAGGTTCGGCAGAAAGCGCCGTTTGGTTTTGTTGTTGGCGTGGCTGACATTGTTGCCAACTTGAACGCCTTTACCCGTGATGCTGCAACGCCGCGACATGATCAATCCTCGTTTTCGGAACGCGGTTTTTTAATGGAAACCGCTGAAATGGTCAAGCCAAAGCGCCCGATTGGGCATCTTTACCTTCGTTAGACCGCCAAGATTGGCGCAAAACGGTGCCCGCCGGGTGCCAAACCCGGCTTTGACCCTACTCCGCGACCTCGATTTGGGTCTCGGCGGCGAGCGCAGCGGCGCGGGCGTCGGCTTCCTGCTGACGTTCCCACATCGCGGCATAGACACCGTGGCGGGCGATGAGCTGACCGTGATTGCCGCGTTCGACGATACGGCCGTCATCGACCACGAGAATCTCGTTGGCGTGAATAACGGTCGAAAGACGATGAGCAATGATCAGCGTCGTGCGGTCCTGCGAGACTTCATCAAGGCTCGCTTGGATCTCGCGTTCGGTCGCCGTATCGAGCGCCGAAGTCGCCTCATCGAACAAGAGGATGCGCGGTTCCTTGAGGATCACGCGGGCGATCGCGACGCGCTGCTTCTCCCCACCCGAGAGCTTCAAGCCGCGCTCGCCGACGGCGCTGTTGTAACCGTCGGGCAGGGCCTTCACGAATTCGGCGATCTGGGCGTGACGCGCCGCGCCTTCCACTTCGGCGGCGGAAGCGCCGGGACGGCCATAGGCGATATTGTAGAAAATCGAATCGTTGAACAGCACCGTATCCTGCGGCACCACACCGATGGCGCGGCGAATGCTGTCTTGGCTGACATCGCGCAGATCCTGCCCGTCGATTTTGATCGAGCCTTCGTTCACGTCGTAGAAACGGAACAGCAGCCGCGAGATGGTCGATTTACCGGCGCCCGACGGACCAACGATGGCCAACGTGCCGCCCGGCGCGATGCGGAACGACACGTCCTTCAGAATCGGCCGGCGCGGATCGTAGGCGAAAGACACATGATCGAAGACGATCTCGCCCCGCGTCGCGGTCAAAGCCGGCGCGGCGGGCTTGTCCTGTACCTCGGGTGCAACGCCCAGCAGACGGAACATCGATTCGAGATCGGTCAGCGACTGCTTGATGTTGCGATAGACCGTGCCGAGCACGTTGAGCGGCTGATAAAGCTGCACGAGGTATGAGTTCACCAGCACGAAATCGCCGACCGTCATACGGCCGGCGCTGACGCCCTCCGCCGCGAGCAGCATCACGCTGACGAGGCCGGTGGTGATGATGATGCCCTGGCCGATATTGAGGAACGACAGCGTGTGCTGGCTTTTGACCGCGGCGAATTCATAAGCCTGCAAGGCGCGATCGAAACGCTTCGATTCGTGATCCTCGTTGGCGAAATATTTGACCGTCTCGTAGTTGAGCAGGCTGTCGATCGCCTTGGTGTTCGCCTCGCTGTCGCGCTCGTTCATCTCGCGGCGGAACTGCAGCCGCCAATCGGTGACGAGGAAGGTAAAGGTGACATAGGCGGCGATGGTGACGACCGTCACCGCCGCGAAGGTCCATTCGTACAGGCTCCACAGGATGGCGCAGACCAGTACGATCTCGAACATCGTCGGGACGAACGAGAAGAGGAAATAATCGAGCAGGAATTCGGTGCCGCGAATACCGCGTTCGACCGCGCGCGACAGGCCGCCGGTCTGGCGTTCGAGATGAAAGCGCAGCGACAACTGATGCAAATGGCGGAACGTCGTCAGCGCGACATCGCGCACCGCGCGCTGTCCGACTTTGGCGAAGACCGCATCGCGCAATTCGGCAAAGGCCTGGGCGCCAACGCGGGCGACGCCATAACCGACGATCAGCATGATCGGCACGCCGATCAGCAGCGCCTTGCCCGGCGTCAGCGCATCGACCGCATGCTTATAAAACATCGGCACATAGACGGTCAGCGACTTGGCGCAGACCAGCAGCCCCAGCGCGATGACGACGCGAACCCGCAAATCCCAATGGCCGCGCGGCCAGAGATACGGAAACAGCTTGGTGACGGCTTTCAACTCGTCCTTGAACTTGACCTCGCGGACCCGGTCGATGCGGCGTTTTTGCCCGCCGCGGTCTCTGCTCATGCTCAAACCGTTTTCTCCCCGCGCGGCAGCTTCATGGCCATCACGACCACCGCCACCATGATAATTGCCCCGCCATAATACGGCGCGTCACGGCCTACCGCACTGTAAACCAGCCCCGCGAACAACGGCCCCAGGATGCGCGACAAGCTTTGCGCCGATTGATTGACCCCCAGAATCCCGCCGCGATCGGTCGAGCCGGCTTCCTTCGAGACGAGACTCGTGATCGTCGGATTAAGCAGCCCCATCCCCGCTGCCAGCAGCGCCATCACCGCCAACACCGTCGGCAGATTGAAGCTGAACGGCAGCGCGGCGAGTCCGATCGTCAGCAGGATCGTGCCGCCGATCGCGACCTGGCGTTCGCCGAATCGCTTGGTCAGCCGGCCGATCAAACCGCCCTGAATTGCCGCGAGCACCAGACCGACAAAGAAGAAGACCCAGCCGACCTGTTTCGGTCCCCATCCGAAAACATCGGTCGCCCAAAGCGCAAAGGTCGTCTCGACGCCGGCGAAGGCGATGCTGGTCCAGAAGAACAACAAAATGACATGACGCAGATTGGTTCGGCTGAAGGCCTCGCGTGCCAAGGCAAACCGGCTCGCCCGCCGCGTCCCGCCGCGCAAAGCCGCTGGCAGGCTTTCCTTCAACAGCAGCAGCGTCAGGATCAGCGCGACACCCGAGAGAAACGCCGCCGCGAGTGCCGGCCGCGCGAGCGCGGCGTTGGTCGGATCGTCACCGGCCAGCATGCCGCCAAACGCCGGGCCCAGCGTAAAGCCGAGTCCGAAAGCGGCGCCGATCATGCCCATGCCCTTGGCGCGTTTGTCCTCGGTCGTAATGTCGGTGATATAGGCCTGCGCCGCCGCGATATTCCCGGCCCCCGCCCCGGCCAGCAACCGCGCGGCATAGATCATCCACAGCGCATCGGCCAAACCGAGCCAGATATAAGAGCAGACCGAGCAGACGAGACTCGCCACCAGCACCGGCTTGCGGCCCAATTTATCGGAGAGCCGGCCGAGGATCGGCGAGGAAAAGAACTGCGCGAACGAGTAGCACGCCATCAACGAGGTGACCTCGAGCGGCGAGGCGTGAAAATGCAGCGCGTAATAGGGCAACAGGGGAATAACCACCCCGAAGCCAATCAGATCGACAAAGACGATGAGGAAGAGGACGGACATGAGACAGCGCGCTCCATAGCGCGGATTCCGGCGGCAAAACAGTGCGCTAAGCCACGCTCGCTTAGGCGTGAAGAGCAGCGAGCTAGCCTGAAAATTGGGTTCGTTTCGTAATTTTTCTCTTTATCCTTGTGATACAGAGAGTTAGCCAGGGCGCCAATGAACGCCTTTAGCGTTCATTTATGTGGTCCGACCCGACAAAAAATCAAGGTTTCTTATGCTTTTTAGCGATCACCCAGCCTTCGCCACATCTATGCAAATCACGTACAAATTTGGCTTCGGCTTGATATATACGCTGATGGCGTATATATAATTGTCGCGTGTGGACAGCAGCGCACATTCGGATCGATTTGGTGGTCGATACTACCGACGATCCCGTCGTTACCGCCGAAATCATCACGCCGGCCGGAACGCTGCGCGCCATGGCGGAGCCGGAACGGCGCGACGGAATTTTGATCCTGCATGGCTGTCACATGCATGGCGAAGATGTCGGTCCGAATGAATTTGGCGCGCCGCAACTGCGATGGCTCGCGCAAGCAGCGATGGAGATGTTCGATGTCGATGAAATCCGAGTTGAGGGAGAAGTTCGGACCTCAGGTGCAAATCCGGGACATCGCCCGCGTCCCCTCCGGTTCACCCGCAAGATACGTCCTGAAAGCTGACACGCCGTTCCATCGCACCGTCACCGTGGCAGAAGCTTTGACGAAACGCGGACTCACCTTGTTGCAAGCGAAGCGGATCGTGACGCGGCTCGCGAACGGAGAGGGCGTCGCCGTGGAAATGCCGATGGTCGAGGATCAGGAAATTTTCGAGCAGGAGCTATTGGGTCTCCGCGTCGTACCCGAAAGACGCGATCCGCCTGATGAGGTGAACGTGAAAGAGATTCGCGAACGCCTTGGGCTGTCCCAGGATGAGTTTGCGACGCGATTTGGGTTCGATACGGCATCCCTACGGAACTGGGAGCAGCAGCGCACCACTCCTGAAATTGCTGTGCGTTCATTTTTTCGAGTCATTCAAACTAATCCAAAGGCTGTTGAGAATGCCCTCTCATCGCCTAAAGAAAATGAATAGTGTCCGACGAGAACCAACATTGGGTACCAAAGTTCTTGATAAAAAATTTCGCCGATACTGACGGGCGCGTGTTCTGCCTAAATATCAAGACAGACGAAATTACAAAACCTCCCCCGAAATACGCGGCATCCAGCCCAGGATTTAACAACTTCTCAACAGAAGGCGGCGCGGTCTCTTTCGAAGATCAACTGGAAAAAATAGAAACTTCGGCTGCACCGGCCCTAAGACGGATAGTCAACTCACGATCAATTGCAGGACTGACTGAGAAGCAGCGGATTGATGTCAGTAATTTCATCGCAGCACAGAGCTTCAGGACCGAAGCTTTTTATAAGGGGCTAGACACTGCCCAACATCGAGAAAACTTTGGCTCCGTATTTTCAGCGTTGTGGCGAAGCGCCTTTCTTTTATCTGCCGAAATACTTCGCCGTAAATGGGCGATCATGACAATTGAAAACGACGAAATTTTCTATTTGGGGGATCACCCTGTTGTACTTCAGCACACAGAGAACCCTTCATCCGATCAAGATTTGGGGTTCGACATACAAGGCGTGGAAGCATTCCTCCCTCTCACGCCCAAATGCGCGCTTTATATGCCGTGCGCATCTACAAGCCAGGAAATAATATCCGGATATGAAAATGCCTTGGCAGCTCCTGAAATTATTCGTTTGGCAAAACTTCAGGGAAATGACGCGCTGATAGACACAGAAAAATTTCTAGAAATTTCGCGACGCATAATGCGAAACACCAGAGAACTTTATGAGGCATTCACGATAGGTTCGGCTTTCGTGGCCACCTCTGAGAACATCGAGAATCTGAATTATTTGCAATGCGCTTGGGCGCACGCTGCAGTCTATTCAAACAAACGAGATTTTATATTTGCCAAAAAAGTATTCCGTCAATCACCCCAATACAGAAGCACTGTGAAAGTGAAGCTTGGGACATTTGACGTTCGAAGCAGAAATAACACCTAGCTTTAATTTGATGAATTAGATCTCGCGATTTTCACTATTCACCCCCGGTCCATACACCGCCGCAATACGCGCTTCCTGAGAATCCAAAGTCCTTAAGGCGGAATTACGCCGCAACCCATACGTCTCGCCTGCTCTATTCCTTCAAAAATGACGAAGCCGCGTTACTCGGCCAAGTCCCTCGGCCGATGAGCTTCAGCACCTCGCTCGCCGCGACTGGAATATTCGTCCCCGGCCCGTAAACCGCCGCCACGCCCGCCTCCTGCAAGAACGCATAATCCTGTGGCGGGATGACGCCGCCGACGACGACCTGGATATCGCGCCGGCCCTTCGCCGCGAGCGCCGCGATCAAAGCCGGCACGAGTGTCTTATGCCCCGCGGCTTGCGACGAGATGCCGACGACATGAACGTCCTTTTCGATCGCCTGGGCGGCGGCTTCTTCGGGGGTTTGGAACAGCGCGCCGACATCGACGTCGAAGCCGAGATCGGCGAAGGCGGTGGCGATGACTTTCGCGCCGCGGTCGTGACCGTCCTGGCCCAATTTCACCACCAGCATGCGCGGACGGCGGCCTTGTTCCTGGGCGAAGGTTTCGACCTCGGCCAAGACGCGGCCATAGGCTTCGTCGCCGTCGTAATGCGAGCCATAGACGCCCGAGACCGAACGGATCGTCGCGCTATGACGGGTGAAAACGGATTCGAGCGCGTCGGAGACTTCACCGACCGTTGCACGCACGCGCATCGCATCGACGGTGCGGTCGAGCAGATTATCGGTGCCGGCACGGGCCGAGGCGATCAAGGCATCCAGCGCGGCTTTGACCTTCACCGCATCGCGCGATGCCCGGATCGCGGTAAGACGCGCGACCTGGCTGTCGCGGACCTCGCTATTGTCGATGTCGCGCAGCTCGAGCGGCTGTTCCGACGTCGCCTGATATTTATTCACGCCGACGATAACGTCTTCACCGCGATCGATCCGCGCCTGACGCCGCGCGGCGGCTTCCTCGATCTTGAGCTTCGGCACGCCTTGCTCGGTCGCCTTGGTCATGCCACCCAGCGCTTCGATCTCGGCGATCAAGGCACCCGCCGCCTCGGCAACGGCATGCGTGAGGCTTTCGACGAAGTAAGACCCGCCCAACGGATCGACGACATGGGTAATGCCGGTTTCCTCGGCGAGGATGAGCTGCGTGTTGCGCGCGATCCGCGCCGAAAACGGCGTCGGCAAAGCCAAGGCTTCGTCGAACGAATTGGTATGCAGCGAGTTGGTGCCGCCCATAACCCCGGCCATGGCTTCAACCGTGGTGCGGATGATGTTGTTGTAGGGGTCTTGTTCGGTGAGGCTGACGCCCGAGGTTTGGCAGTGCATGCGAAGCGCCAGCGAACCGGGCTTTTGCGGTTGGAACGGCAGCATCAGTTTCGCCCAGAGCAGCCGCGCCGCGCGAAGCTTCGCCACTTCCATGAAGAAATTCATGCCGATGCAGAAGAAGAAAGAAAGCCGCGGCGCGAAGTCATCGACCTTCAAGCCTTTGGCCAAGGCGGCGCGCACATAATCGAGCCCGTCGGCCAGGGTGAAGGCCAGTTCCTGCACGCAGGTCGCACCCGCCTCCTGCATATGATAGCCGGAGATCGAGATCGAATTGAAACGCGGCATATGTTGCGCGGTGTATTCGATGATGTCGGCAACGATCCGCATCGACGGCGTCGGCGGATAGATATAGGTGTTGCGGACCATGAACTCTTTGAGGATGTCGTTCTGGATCGTGCCGGCGAGTTTCTCGCGCGGCACGCCCTGTTCCTCGCCCGCGACGATGAAGGCCGCGAGCACCGGCAGCACCGCGCCGTTCATGGTCATCGATACCGACATCTGATCCAGCGGGATGCCGTCGAAGAGAATTTTCATATCCTCGACACTGTCGATCGCGACCCCGGCCTTGCCGACATCGCCGACGACACGCGGATGATCGCTGTCGTAACCGCGATGGGTGGCGAGATCGAACGCGACCGAAAGGCCGCTTTGCCCCTGGCGCAGATTCTCGCGAAAGAACGCGTTGGATTCTTCGGCGGTCGAGAAGCCCGCATATTGCCGCAACGTCCAAGGCCGGTTGGCGAACATCGTCGCCCGAACGCCGCGCGTATAGGGCGCAAAGCCCGGCAGGCTGTTGAGCGATTCAATTTGTTCGAGATCGGCGGCGGTATAAAGCGGTTTGACCGCGATGCCTTCCTGGGTCTGCCAAGTCAGCGTGTCGGCGCTCTTGCCGCCCAATTCCTTGGCGGCAAGATTCATCCAGTCCTGCATCGTCTTGGGCGAAAAGCCGGTCATGGGCGCGATTATAGCGCGATGAAGGAAAGGCGGTTAGACCCGTCGCAGGGTATGCCGGACGACCAGCGCCGCCGTCAAAAGGCACAACGCACCGGCCTGGTGCGTCACCGCGATGTGGAGTTGCACGACCGAGAGCAAGGTCGAAATGCCCAGCACGACCTGCAAACAAGCGAGAAAGAAGAACACATGCAGCGCGTTGCGTTGGCCCGGCGTCAGCGGCGCGCGCGCGCCGAAGAACCAGAGCAGCGCGATCACCAGCCAGGTCGTTTCGGCAAGGATGCGATGATCGAACTGGATGCTGGACAGATTTTCGAACCAGTTCAGCCAGAACGGCGTCAGGTGCCAATAGTCCGGCGGCACGAAGCGGCCTTCCATCAAGGGGAAGGTGTTGTCGAGATACCCGGCGCGCGTCCCCGCGACGAAGGCGCCGGCGACGAGGGTGATGAAGACGAGGATCAGCGCAAGGGTCGCGGTGTGACGCAGGCCCGCTATACCTTTCACGTCATTCCCGCGAAAGCGGGAATCCATGTCGCCACCGCTGGATTCCCGCTTTCGCGGGAATGACGACGAAACAAGTAGATCGAGCGCCACCCACAGCATCGCAAGATAGATCACCACCGCCATCGCGAGATGCGCGGCCAGCCGATACTGACTGACCTCGATCCGATCCTGCAGGCCGCTCGCCACCATGTACCAGCCGAGCGCGCCTTGCAGCCCGCCCAGCACGAACAGACCGATCAGCGGCATCACCAGACGCCGCGCGATCTGACCGCGCACGAGGAAATAAAGAAACGGCAGCGCGAACGCGGCACCGATCACCCGGCCCAACAGGCGATGGATATATTCCCAAAAATAGATGTGCTTGAAGTCGCTCAGGCTCATATCCGAATGGATAGCCTGATATTGCGGAATGGCCTGATAGCGCGTGAACGCGTCTTGCCATTGCGCCTCGTTCAGCGGCGGCAGGACGCCTTCGATCGGTTTCCATTGCGTAATCGAAAGACCCGATTCCGTCAGCCGGGTGATGCCGCCGATCAGCACCATCAGAAAGATCAGCGCGCAGCAAGCGAGCAACCAGATCGCAATCGCCCGATCGTTCGACGCGGCGCGCGACGAGGCCGGAACCGCGACCATTTAGACGCGGGTGAAACGCGCGCGGGCGCCGCGTTCGATCGCCGCGGCGACCAGCCGATCGAGGGTCAAGCGATGGCGCAGCAATTCGAGCAGACGCAGCGCCTCTTGGCTGGGCTCGCCGCCCGCCGCCGCGACATCACACGCGACGGCATAAGCCGTCTCGCGCAGTTTCGGCGGGATCGCGGATTTAACGTTTTTCAGCGCCTCTTCCAGCCCAGCATCGCGGCCGAGCATCATCGCGCAGTCTTTGAGATCCTTGGTGATGCGCTTGTTGTCGTAGTCGGCGAAGACCGGCAGGTGATTGACGATGTCACCGATGATCCGCAGCTCGGAATCGGCCATGTCGTTATCGGCGGCGGATACCATGACCATGATGTAAATGAGCGCGGCTTGCGGATCGATCATGGAAGGTCCTTTACGGTACGGGCCCAGTCCGGGCTGTTGCGAGACGGCCGCATGAACGGCAGCGGCGGCTGTCCAGCAGCCGCCTTATCGGCTAAGGTCCGGGATATGAAAGAAGTTCCCGCCGCGCGCAACCTCTCGCTTCGGCTCGCCTTAAGCCCCGCCCGGGCATTGCCCCTGCTGATGCTGATGGGCGCGGTACTGGCGGCATGCGGTTCGACCGTTTCAGGCCCGGCCCTCGCCGAAGCCGACCGTAACGCCCAGGCCGCCTTCACCGACTGTAACAATCAACTGCGCAGCGGCAAAATCCGGTCCTATCGTTTGATGGTCGAATGCGCCGCGCCGCGCGTGACCCAAGCCTATCAAATGGCCGGCTATCCTTTCACCGACCTGGTCAATCTCGATCTTGCCGCCTGGCGTCTCGGCGCCGACCGAATCGATGCAGGCCTGGTTCCTCCCGCCGACGTCTATCGCGATCTCGGCGAGTTGGACCATCGTATCCTCGTCGAACGCGAACGCCGCATGGCCGGCCGCCGTGGCGGTGGCATCGGCGCCGACCCGACACCGCCCGAGCAAATGCTGGCAGGCCTGAACACTTTGACCGGCCGCACCGTCCCACCGCCGACCAACGGCAACGGCAACTGCTTCAAGGTCGGTACCTTCACGCACTGCGATTGAGTTAAATCCCCCTCACCCTCCCGCTAACGCGGGTCCCTCCCTCTCCCCGCCGGGGAGAGGGTTGGGGTGAGGGGGATCAGTGTTTCAAAAACGCCGCCGTCTGTTCGATCGCTTCTTTCAATCCGACACGCTGTACCTCGACGCCTTCCGGGAAAGCCCCGAGGAGGCGTGACGGCATCTGCCGATCCAACAATACGAACACGCCGGCGTCATCCGCGCGCCGCACCAACCGCCCGAAGGCCTGGCGCAGCCGCAGCCGCGTGAGCATGTCGTCGTAATTCGCGCCGCCGAAACGGCCGCGCCGCGCCTTGTGCAAAATATCGGGACGTGGCCAGGGCACACGGTCGAAGACCACGAGGCGCAGCGACCGCCCCGGCACGTCGATACCGTCACGCATCGCGTCGGTGCCGAGCAAACATGCATCCTCCTCGGCGCGGAAGATATCCACCAGCGTCGCCGTATCCATCGCATCGACATGCTGCGCCAACAGCGTCATGCCTTTTGCCGCCAGCGGCGCGGCGATGCGGTCATGTACCGCGCGCAGACGCGCGATGGCGGTGAACAATCCGAGCGCGCCACCGCCCGATGCCTCGAACAAGGCGCGATAGGCGCCGGCGATTTGGCCGACATCCTCACGCCGCACGTCATTGACGATGAAGACGCGCGTCTGCGCCTTGTAATCGAACGGTGATGGCACCCGCGCGCGCATCGGCACGCTGAGGATATGCGCCGCGCCGCTGCGCGCTTCGGCGGCTTCCCAATCACGGATCGGATCGCCGCTGCCGTCGGTCAGTGTCGCCGAGGTGACGAGAACGCCATGCGCCTCTTTCATCACATGTTCGGCAAAGGGCCGCATCGGATCGACCCAATGGCGATGCATGCCGACATCGAATTCGGTGTTGTCGCTGCGATCGAGCGCCAGCCAATCGACGAAGTCGGGCGTCGAGTCCGCGTCGATCGCGGCGAGCATCGAACGCCAGCCGGCCAGCGCCATGACGCCGCGCCGCTGCAAGCCCTTCAACGCGGCTTCGATGCGGATGCGCGTATTGCTTTCGAGATCGGCGGCTTCGTCTTCGAGCCGCGTTTGCAGCCGTTTGCACAAGGTCTTGATCGGCACTTCGATCTCGGCGAGCTTGCGCGAGAGTTGCTTGGCCGCATCCGGCAGTTCGTCGATGCAGGGACGCAGATCGGTCTCGAGGCTGTAGCCCGTATCGCGCGACGAGGAGCGCGCGAGAATTTGCTGGCGCACGAAGCCAAGGAAGATTTCAAACGGTCCCTGCGCGCGGCCTTCCTGCAATCGTTGCGACCAGCCATCGGCTGGGAGGACGCGCGCGGTCATCAGGATATCGATGAGCGCCTTCTCCGCCGGCTCATCATCAACGACGAGATCTTCGATTCGCCGGCGTAAGCCGCGCGCGCGCGAACGGCCACGGCCTTCATTGCCGAGAATCCAGCGCCGCAGTTCGACGCCTTCCTGGCCGCTGAGCGCGAGTGAGAAGGCACTGTCGGCGGCATCGAACAGATGATGCCCTTCATCGAAAACGTACCGCGTCGGCAGGAACGAATCATCGAGGCCGCCCAGCGCCGCCTGGATCATCACCAGCGCATGATTGGCGACGACGAGACGTGCCCGCCGCGCACGGCGCACACTCTTCTCGATGAAGCAGCGGTGATAATGCGGACAGGCCGAATGGATACATTCACCGCGCCGGTCGGCGAGGCCGATAGTTTGCGCGCGGCCTTCCAGTTCGGGCAGCCAGCCGGGCAGATCGCCGCCGACCATGTCGCCGTCACGCGTCGCGCCGATCCAGCGCGCCAGAAGTCCCAACGCCACAGCATCGAACGGCCGCATCGCCATCTGCCCGACGCTTTCCTCGTAATTGAGGAGACAGAGATAATTCTCGCGGCCTTTACGGACGACGACCTTGCGGTTGCGTTCGGCCGGATCGGGATAAAGCCGGACAAGCTCGCCGGCGATCTGATGCTGCAGGTTGCGCGTGAAGGTCGAGATCCAGACCGCGCCCTCGTTCTTTTCCGCCCAGACGCTGGCCGGTGCGACATAGCCCAAGGTCTTGCCGACGCCGGTGCCCGCTTCGGCAAGAACCAGCGCCGGTTCATCGGGCACGGCGCGCGGCCGGAACGCGGCGCTGACGGCGGCGGCGTAGTCGGCTTGTTGCGGCCGCGCTTCGGAATGCGCGCCGAGAAGTTCGGCGAGACGCGTGCGTGCTTCGCTTTCCTCGACCGGGATATTGCCCGGTGGTGGTTCGGGTGCGAATTCCGACCATTCGGGCAGCTTGCGCCATTGCGCCATGCCGTCGGCGCCGCGGCCTTCGACGCGCGGCAAGGCCGCCAGCACCGCACCGCCCCACCCCCAGCCGGCTTTCGCCATCGCCTCGGCGATCGAACGCGCTTCACCATCGGTGGTCCGGCTGAGATGCCGCAGCAATGCTTGCGCCACGGTGATGAGACTGAGCGCTTCGTCTTCAAGCCCGTTCGGCGCCGACAGGCCCAGCGCCGCCGCGAGGCCACGCGGCGTCGGCAGACAGAACCGCGCCGGAAAAACGAAGGCATAAAGCTCCAGCAGATCGAACGCGGGAAACAGCGGCACGCCGAGCCGCCGCGCCGTCGCCTTGGCATGACAGAGCAACGGCGGCGTGGCTTTGACTCGCCTACCGGCATCGGTCAGCGACAGCGTTTCGATCTCGCCATCGGCACTAACCCATCCCGCCGCACTGACACCCGCGACCAGCGCCGGCGCATCCGGCAGCACGACCATGTCGATCTCGGTTGGAGCGGGATATTCGATGTTAGGCACGCGAAGGATATAGACGCGTTTGACGGTTTGGTCACGTTTCGTTCGAGTGTGCGAAGCATCTCTTATGAAGCCCCCTCACCCTCCCGCTCGCGCGGCCCCTCCCTCTCCCCGCTGGGGCGAGGTGCTCGATGCAGATTCTCCCTCGCCCCCTTGGGGGAGAGGGTTGGGGTGAGGGGGATCGCACGGCCTAACATCGAATCGTCATCCAACCCTTGTCGCCGACACCACCCCTGCGCTAGCGTTTGAGGATGTCCTCGTTGTTTGATTTTGGCGTGCCGTTGCTGCGTCTGCTGCCGGCCGAGACGGCGCATACGGTGACGATCCGGGCGCTGGCCGCCGGCATTGCGCCGCGCACCCGGCCGGCCGATCCGCCCAGCCTCGCGACGAAACTGTGGGGGCTCAATTTTCCCAATCCGATCGGCCTCGCCGCCGGCTTCGACAAGAACGCCGAAGTGCCGGATGCGATGCTGGCCTTTGGCTTTGGCTTCGTCGAAGCGGGCACGATCACGCCGCTGCCGCAAAAGGGCAATCCGAAGCCACGCCTGTTCCGTCTGCCGGAAGACCGCGCGGTCATCAACCGGCTCGGCTTCAACGGCGGCGGACTCGAACCGGCGGCGCAACGCCTGGCGTTGCGGCACAATCAACCGGGCATCGTCGGCGCCAATATCGGCAAGAACCGCGACACCCAGGACGATATTGGCGATTACGTTCAGGGCGTGCGCGTTCTCGCGCCGCTAGCCGATTATCTGACCGTCAATATTTCGTCGCCCAACACACCGGGCCTGCGCGATCTGCAGCGCCGTAGCATGGTGATGCGGCTGATCGGCGAATTGCTGGAAGCGCGCCAAAAGGCGACGCCGCATCATGCGCCGCCGTTGCTGGTGAAGATCGCGCCGGACTTGACTGCCGAGGAACGCGTCGATCTGGCCGAAGCGGCCCTCTCTACCGACATCGACGGCCTGATCGTTTCGAACACCACCGTCGCGCGGCCGGCGAGCCTGCAGAGCCGATCGGCGCACGAGCCCGGCGGCCTCAGCGGCAAGCCGTTGTTCGCGGCATCGACCGCACTGGTCGCCGAGATGTATCGCCTGACCAGCGGGCGCGTACCGATCATCGGCGTCGGCGGCATCGCCTCGGGCGCGGACGCATATAAAAAGATTCGCGCCGGTGCATCGCTGGTGCAGCTTTACAGCGCGCTGGTCTTCCACGGCCCAGGCCTCGTGCAGGATATCGCGCGCGATCTCGCGGCGTTGTTGGCGCGGGACGGGTTCACCTCGATATCGGCCGCCGTCGGCGCCGACGCACACTTGCCTTCGACGACACCCCATGGCCTCTGATATCCGCATCCTGCCCGGCATCGGCGGGATCATCGATGCCTATGACGGCGTGATCCTTGATGTGTGGGGCGTGCTGCATGACGGCTCGAAGCCGTTTCCCGGCGTGCTCGATGCGCTGACCAAGCTGCGCGCCGCCGGCAAGAAAACGCTCGTCCTCTCCAACGCGCCGCGCCGCGCGGTACCGGTGTCGAAACGCTTGGCCGAGATCGGCGTACCGCGCGAGATGTACGATCACATCCATACGTCGGGCGAAGAAACCTGGACGCATCTCAAAAATCGCGACGATGAATTTCATCGCTCGCTGGGCCGGCTCGCCTATCTGATCGCGCCGCCGAAGGACAACGACATCCTGCAGGACCTCGATGTCGAGCGCGTCGAGACGGTCGAAGAGGCCGAGTTCATTCTCAATACCGGCCCCTGGGGCTGGGATGAGAATACCGAGCGTTACGAAGAAATCCTGCAAGCAGCGCGCCGCCGTAATCTGAAAATGGTCTGCGCCAATCCCGATCTGGTCGTGCATCTGCAAGGCAAGGAAGCGATCTGCGCCGGCGCCATCGCGCAACGTTACGAAAAGATCGGCGGCACCGTGCGCTGGCACGGCAAGCCGTATCCGACGACCTATGTCACCGCGCTGAAAAAGCTGGGCGTCGCCGACAAGCGCCGCATCATCGCCATCGGCGACAGCTTGCGCACCGATATCGCCGGCGCGAATGGCGCGGGCGTCGATTCATTGATCGTCGCGTCGGGAATTCATTACGAGGAATTCGGCTGTCCGCCGGACACGATGCCCGATGCTGCACGGCTTGCCAAAGCCGCCGAGAAAGCCGGCGTTCATCCCGTCGCGGCGATGCGCGAGCTGCGTTGGTAGCGCTTAATGCCCGCCGTGATCGGCGTGGTGCAGGATGATATCGGTAAGGCCCGTCTCGTAATCGAGACCCGCGCCGGTCAGCACCGCCGCATCGGGAAACATCGATTTCAGCAGACCTTTGCGCTCGAGGGCGACCCAGGCGGCTTGATTGAACAAGCCGGACGCATCGCGCGTCGCCACCATCGCATTGCCGAGATGAAAGTGATCGCCGTGCGGATGCGGCAGATTCTCGACCACCACGCCCTCGCCTTCGGGACGGCCGTGATCGGGAAGACGGGCCAACGCCTGCAGCAAGGTTAACGTCCGGAGCTGCAGCGGGTTGAGATTGAGCGGATTACGTTTCGGTGCCATGCGCCGCATCATAGAAGGACGGGCCAGCAAGGAAAAGCCACGCGGAGGGGTGTTCCGCCCGGCCCAATCGTGGCAAACTACGCCGGTGAAGAAACGACCGAACAATAGCGTGAACGGGTGGGGATGGCGTGCGGCGCAAGGTGCCGCGATCGGCGCCATTGCCTTGGCCAGCATCGCCGCCGCGCAAGCGCAGATCCTCGTGACCGGCAACGACGAAAAACGTAGCTGGACCGAGACCGGCAAGATCACGCCGATGCCGCCGGGCAAGGACACGGTATCGATCATCGATCTGCGCAACCGGGTCGAACCGAAGCTGATCGTAAATGTGCCGCTGAAGAACAGCATGTATGGCCCGCCGACCAATCTGGCGGTGACGCCCAACAGCCGGATCGCGCTGATCGCGAATTCGGTCGATCTAGTTCAGGACGGCGATAGCTGGAAACAGGTGCCGGACAACGAGCTGTTCATCATCGACCTGAAATCGACGCCGCCACATCTCAACGACACGCTGACCGTCGGCAAAGAACCGTCCGGCATCGCCATCAATCACGCCGGCACGCTGGCCCTCGTCGCCAATCGCGGCGACAACAGCGTCAGCGTCATCGCCATCAATGGCCGCGACGGCAAGGTGATCGATACGGTCGCGCTGAAGACCGCCGATGGCGGGCCGACGTCGGTCGCGATCACGCCCGACGGCAAGAGCGCCTTAGTGACCTTACCGCGCGCGAACAAAGTCGCATTGCTGACCATCGACGGCGACAAAGTAACCGATACCGGTTACGCCATGACGACAGGGCTTTCGCCTTATACGGTCGAGGTCATGCCCGACGGCAAAGTGGCGTTGGTGAATAATCAAGGCGCGGCTGGTTCGGACGGACAGGCCGATACGGTCGCGGTCATCGATCTGGAAAAGAAACCGCCGCGCGTCATCGATCAAGTCGTGGTCGGCGATGGACCCGAAGGCCTCGCCGTCAGCCCGGCCGGCGGTTACGCCGCGTCATTGCTGTTGAACGGATCGGGCAGTCCCAAGTCGGACTTCTTTCATCACGAAAAATCCGTGGTCGCCTTGCTGCGCATCGACGGCAAGAAGGTGCAGAAGATCAGCGAAACCGAAATCGACGGCGTTGCCGAAGGCGTCGCCTTCAGCCCCGACGGGCGGTTTCTCTATGTCGGCGGTTATTCGAACGGCGAGATCAGCATCCTGCGTTTGCAAGGCACCAAGCTGGTGCCGGTCGGCCAGATGAAACTGCCCGGCCATCCCGCCTCGCTGCGCGCGACGACGCCCTAAGACGCCGCCCGCACCGCGCGGCTTTCAGCGCCTAAGCTTCAACGTCAGGTCGCGCAGATTTTCGAGAAGCTGTTTGATGAAGTCGGCGGTGGCCTGATCGGTCAGCTTGCCGGCCGCATCGAATTTCTGTGCCGCGCCGCCGACATAAACATGCGGCAGGTTGACCATATAGACATTGAGGCCGGACATGATCCAACGCAGATCGCGTTGGCTGCGGGCGGTACCGAGGGCGCCGGCGCTGGCGCCGAGAACCGCACCGGTCTTGCCGTCGAACGGCATGTTGGGCGCGCGCGAGGCCCAATCGATCGCGTTCTTCAAAACGCCCGAGACCGAATAATTATATTCCGGCGAGGCGAACAGCAGCGCATCCGCCGCCGCGATCTTGGCCCGAAAATCCTGCACCTCGGGCGGATAGCCGGCGATGCGGACATCGTCGTTGTACATCGGGATCGGAGCGAGATCGTACAGCTCGACCGTCACGCCGGCGGGCGCGATTTCGCTCGCGGCACGCAGCAATGCGGTGTTGAGTGAGCCTTTGCGCAGGCTGCCGGACAGCGCCAGCACCTTCACGGTTGAATCGGTCATTTCTTATTCCTCCCTAAGCGTCGTGCCGTCTTACCACTTACGAACCGGGCCGACATCGACATGAACAAAGTCCGAACTGGGATAATAGCCGACGCCGCCCAGCTTCATCGCGGTCGCGGCGCGCTTCACCGTCACGAGCGAGCGATCAGGCAAACGCAGATCGATGGCCTTGCCGACCATGTGCAGGCTGTTGCCCGCAACGCCTTCGGTGGTCGCGCGCAGCATCTCGTTGGTTTCGGGCGAGCGATAGCCGCCGATCACCATATAGGGCGCGTTCGTACGCAGCTTGGCGCGCAACGCTGCCAACGTATCGAGCAGCTTTGGGTCGATCGGGTGCATGTCGTTGTTGCGGAAATCGCGCAGCACCCGGGTGATGCGATGGGTCGCATCCGGCAGATATTTGCCGTCCGCCCAATAGACCAGATCGATCGATTCGCCGGTATGGGTGTGATGGAAGGCGATGGCGCGGCGTCCCGGCCCTCGCGGCGCGGCAATCGCCGGCGCTGAAATCAAACTCGTAGATGCGAGCCCCGTTGCTGCCACCAGGGCAAAGCCAAGGAATTCGCGCCGCGCAAGGCGGTTGGTCTTCGTCGTCATATGTCGTGGCCCCCTCAGACCCCGTAGTTACGTCAGCCGCGCGTGCCGATATTCTGTGTAACGGCTAAATGTTCGGCGGCTTCTCGTGCGGCCAGTGCCCCTGCGAGGCGTTGGTCGCGGCCGTAAATGTCGTCGCGGAACTCTACGGTTCCGTCGGCGTCCGTGAATGCGGTCCAATACAGGAAATAGACCGGCAGGCTGTGTTTCAGGGCGACCGTTTGGGTCTGTCCCGTGGCAATGGCCTGATCGATCGCTTCCCGCGACCACTGGTCGGAATCAAGCACGATACGTGCCAATTCGCGAGGATTTTCGACTCGGACGCAACCGTGGCTCATATAGCGCCGCGCCAGGGCGAAAACCCGCTTTTCGGGCGTGTCATGCATATAGACGTCGTCCATGTTGGGCATGTTGAATTTAACCTGCCCCAACGAATTGCCCGGACCCGGCAATTGAATAAGCCGACTTCCGCCATTGGCGTTTTCGACATAGGCGAAATTGAACCGCTTCAGATAATTCGGATCGCGCTTCAGCATCGGCCGAATTTCTTTTTCGATGATCGACGACGGCACGTTCCACGGCGGATTGAGCAGCACCGACGACATGCGGGTGCGCATCACCGGCGTCGGATGAATGGCGGCGCCGACGATGGCGCGAATGACGCGGGTCGGCTCTTCGCCGTTATAAAGCGTCGCAACCGCGGCGGGGATGTTGATCTCGATGCGGCTGCCGCTGAGCACGCGCGGCAGCGAGCGCCAGCGTTCGAGGTTCCAGCGGATCTGTTTGACGCGCGTATCGGGCGAGATGTTGAGCGAGGCAACGGTGAGCTTGCCCAGCGCGCCATCGACCGGCAAGCCGTGCGCGGTCTGATAATGCGAGACGGCTGCCGAGAGCGCAGGATCGTAAAGCGTCGGATCGGTGCTGTCGTTCGACGCCAGATAGCCTTCTGCGACAAGGCGATCGCGCAAGGCCGAAATCACATCGTCATGATCGCCCGGCGAAAGCTGGTTGGCAATGATCAAGGCATGCCACGGCTGATCCGTCATCGTGCGATAACGCTGCAACGCGGCGCGCAGCTTTTCATAAGCCTGATCGTGCGGCGCAAGACCGGCGAGGACGACGCTGACATCGCCGGCCAACGCGGCATCCATCACCTTGTCCGCATCGAAAGCCGGCGACGGGATACGCCAATCGGCCTCGAACGCGGTCGGCGAAACGCGGCCGCGCGACAACGCGCCGGCATAACGCAGGAACGAATCGGTCAGCAGCAGTTCGCGCGCCGTCGGGTCGGTCGCCGACACGGTGTAGGAAGAGGCATCGAGGCCATGTGAGTCGGCTTCTTCGAGCGCGTGACGGAACGCGTCCTGGCGGGCATCGTCCCAGATCGGCTGGAAGGCGCGTTTTTGATAAATCGTCGTGAGGGCGGCGCGGTCGAGGGCATGGCTGTCGAGCGCGAGGACGCCGTCGGCTTGGAGCGTCGTCTGAATTCCGTCGCTCGCAGTATCGGCAAAGCTCTGCCCGGCGCCTGCCGACAGCAGGACTAGGACAAAGGCAAAACGCCGCAAAAACGGTACCCCGAAAATCAAAACGACAACCTCACTGTCTTTATACAATCGAGCATCGAAAGCCGCGGCGCAAGTCTCTCAGAGCCTTTCGAGTCGGGGCAAGGTTAACAGGAAGTCTATGAATGAATCATGGACCGCACCCTGCGCAAAAACGCACAGCGGTTGTGATCAAAATGCTGGGGAAAGTGCTTTGAAGCCCGTTTCAGGCCCTGTGCCGGCCAGTTCGATAGCCGAAACCTACTATCCGGACTTAAGCCGCCGCCGTCGGATTGGGGCTGGTCTCGGAAACGGCAACCATCTTACGCGCCAGACGCAGGATCATCGCTGCGCGAATCGACGCGGCGGCCGGATCGTCCCAGAGATTGAAGCTCTCGTCCGGGTCGGTTTCGCGGTCGTAGAGCTCGCCCCATTCGACACCGTCATAGAGCGTCAGGCGGTGGCGGCGGGTAACGAGGGTCCTGACTCGCGCCCGGCCGGGCAAAGCGAGGCCGGGACGCTGGCCCTCCTCCTCGATCAGGACGGCGTCCGTAAGTGTTTCCGTCGCACCAGAGATCAACGGCTGAAGGTCGCAGCCCTGGATGCCATTAAAGCCTTCAACCCCGGCGCGGCCGAGAATGGTTGGCGCGAGATCGATCGTCCCGGCGAGCGCAGAATTGCGCTTGCCCTTCACCCCGGCCGGATCACGCCAGATCAGCGGCACCTGGGTGATGCTGCGGTAATGGATCGGGCCTTTCAGCAGCAACTGATGGTCGCCCATATAATCGCCATGGTCGGCGGTGAAGACGACCACCGTGTTCTCCGCAAGGCCCAACGCCTCAAGCCGCGCGACGACCTTGCCGACGCAGTCATCGATGAAAGTGATGAGCCCGTAATTGAGCGCGAGGGCTTCGCGCGTTTCGCGCTCGGTCGCGGCGAAAAGCTGCGGCGTGTGTTTGACCGCCTTGCCGCTATCACGCTGATCGTAGAGCCATTGCACATGCGGCGGTGGTTTGCCCGGTGTATGAAACGACGACGGCAGCGCGACATCCTCAGGCCGGTACATGTCCCAATAATGTTCGGGCGGCGTATAGGGATGATGCGGATCGGCGAAAGAGCACATCAGGAAGAACGGCTCGCCCGACGCTGCATAGGAATCGAGCCGCGCCATGCTGCGCTCGGTGCAATAGCCGTTCGGATGCAATGCCGCCGGAATCCGCGTGCGCCAGGCCTGGCGATGCCGGGTTAACTCGAATTCGGGCGCGGGCGTCGCGTGTTTCGGCCCGAGCAGCTTTTCCGCCTCGGGATCTTTCGCCTTGAGCCAGCGGCGATAGTGACCTTGCAGATCATCCCCGTGCTGGATGGTGAGATCGACCGCGTCGAAGCCGTAATAAGGCAGGTCGAGCTCGCGGTCCGGATTGGCCGTCCAAGACGGCCCCCATTCCTGATCGTAGCGGCCGCCGTCGGGCGCATGCGCCTCGGTCGTAAGCCGGTCGCGCGGATGTGGCGGCCAGGTCGCCGGACCACCGGCCATGTTTTGCAGATGCGATTTGCCGACGAGCGCGGTGCGATACCCCGCAAGACGCAGGCGATCGACGAAAGTGGTCGAGGTCAGCGACAGCGGAATGCCGTTATGGCGCACACCATGCACCGACGGCATCCGCCCCGTCATCAGGGTCGAGCGGTTCGGCATGCAGATCGGGCTGGCGACATAGCAGCCGTCCGACGCCCAGCCCGACGCGGCGAGCGCATCGATGTTCGGTGTTTTGACGATAGGATTGCCATAGCAGCCGAGATGATCGAAGCGCAGCTGATCCGCGATCAGGAACAGAAAGTTCGGAGGCTGCGTCTTCGATCCCGGCGCCATCGCGGCGGCTTACTTCTCGGCTTGCAGCCGTTCGGCCAGCATCGGCAAGGCGCGGATATCGTAGCCCTTGGTCGCGGCTTCGGCGACGATCGCCATCGCGCTTTCGCCGTCGTTCAGCACGCGGCTGAGGCCGTACATCAGATAGCAGCGGGTGCCACTGCGGCAATGGGCGAGGATCGGTTTGCCTTCGCGTAGCACCAAGTTCTGGAACTCGTTCACGTCCTTGCGCGAGATCGCCGCCGAATTGATCGGCTGATACTGATATTCGAGACCCAGTTTCTTCGCCTCGGCCTCGACCGTCGCGTGATCGAGCTGACCGGGCTCTTCATTGTCGGGACGGTTGTTGATGATCGTGACATAGCCGTTCTTTTTGAAGTTCGGCAGATCGGCGAGCGTGATTTGCCCGGCAACGCTCAGCGTATCGTTGATCTTGGTCGGCTCGGTCATGGACGGTCTCCGTTATGGGACGGCGAGGATAGCCGAAACCGCCCGGCGAGGCGACGCCCTGCCCCAGAATTGCCTTAATCGAGATAATACTTGAAGGGATTGCGGGAAGGACCGGAACGGGTCTATCCGCGCCGGCCCTCCGCCCAGACGGCCGTACCGCAATGCGGTGCGACGCCGTGAAATCGGGAATAAGGAGAGCAGCATGAACGTCGCATCCATCCTGAGACAAAAAGGCCGCAGCGTTTTCACCATCGCCCCCAACGCGACGATCGCCAGCGCCGTCGCGCTACTCCGCCGGCACGGCATCGGCGCGCTGGTGGTCAGCCGTGACGGCGAAGCCATCGACGGCATCCTGTCCGAGCGGGACATCGTCCACGCCCTCGCCGATCACGGCGGCAAGGCGCTGGAACTCGACATCACCCAGATCATGAGCCGGCACGTCGTCACCTGCGATGAAGGCGACGCGGTCGCCGATCTGATGGGGCTGATGACGCAGCGGCGGATGCGCCATCTGCCGGTGGTCGAGAACGGTAAGCTGGCCGGCATGATCAGCATCGGCGACGTGGTCAAGAACCGCATCGACGAGGTCGTCGAGGAAGCGACCTCGATGCGCGAGTTCATCGCCAGCGCTTAACGAACACGGCCACATGAGGCGACGAGAATATCCTCGCCGCCTCATGTTCAGTTATCTGCCCTCGGCCGCCGCGCGCGCCAACTGATCAGCTCGTTCGTTGAGGGCGTCGCCGTCATGCCCTCGTACCCACACCCATGCGATCCGATGGGCAGATGCCGCACGGTCCAACCGTTCCCAGAGATCGCGATTCTTGATCGGCTTATTATCGGCGGTGCGCCACCCATTGGCTTTCCATACCGCTAGTCTTTCGCTCATTCCCGTCACGACATATTGGCTGTCGGAACGAAGTTCGAGAAGCAAAGCCCCTTCGACCGCCTCAAGCCCGACGATCACCGCCATCAATTCCATGATGTTGTTTGTCGTCGCGCCGTCGGACCGGCCGATGATCTCGCGGGTCGTGCCATCGGTCGCCACGACGATCGCGCAATAACCGCCGACGCCGCCGTTTCCGAAGCAACTGCCGTCGGCATAAACGAGATAAGGAATTGATACCGCAACCACCATCGAAGCACCCATCCCCGGAGCAACCTTGAACGCCAGACCCGTTCCCCGTAAAGTTTCGCCACGGCACGCGGGTGTAGCTCAATGGTAGAGCAGAAGCTTCCCAAGCTTACGACGAGGGTTCGATTCCCTTCACCCGCTCCACATCAATCAAAGATTACGGCCCCTGCCACAACGTCTCGCAGCCGTTTTCAGTAACGGCGATGAGCGCCGACGCATAAGCCGTTGTGCCGCCTTCGGTCGCTTTGCTCGTCACGGCATAGACCTCGCCGGCTTCGAGCGACGCGCCTGACGCTTCTTCCAGCTCGATGCCGATGGCGTTGGCGACGATGCCACCCGGTAGCTTTGCCCCGCCCTTTGCGGCGGCGAGAGCGTTAGCGAGCGCATTGCGTGCCTTCGCGCTCGCCGCGGGATCGCTTGAGACGGTCACATATCCCGAAGCCCAGTAGCCATGGTTCTGCACGGCGATGCCCACATTGACCGGATCGAGCGTGCGGTCGTCGCTGGCCGCATCGAGCGGCAGCGGCGCACCGCCGGCTGACAGGCTGGTCATGGCACGGGCATCCTGCGCACCAGCGGCAATGGCGGCGCGTTCGGCCGCCAGCCCGGCGCTGCGGGCGCCATGACCGGTGCGGATGTTCGCGGCAAAAGCATCGGTTGCCGCCGTGAGAAACCGAGCCGCGTCGCGCATCAGCGCAAGTTCGCACGGCGACTTACGCCGCCGCATCGGATCCAGTTCCGCATCGAGCGGCATCAGGGCGCGCGGCGCGATCGCCTTGACGATATCGTTATAGATCGACTGCGGCAGCGTATCGAAAGCCCAAGTCGCAAGCGTCTTGCCGTCGCCGAGAGATTCAGCGGTACGCTTCGGCGCATTGCCGATCGGCGTCACGTCCTCGACCCAGGTCAAACGCTTGGCGATATCCATCATCTTGGGCGTGCCGGGCGCGAAGATATGTAGCGGCCCTTCCGGCAGCACCAGCGCCAGCGTCGCGCCGAGCTTCGGCGTAAAGCCGGTGAGATAGGCGAGCGCGCCATAATTGCGCGGATCGCCATGAACGATGAGCGCAGCAGCACCCGCGCGCGACATCGCCGCGCGTACACGTTCGAGCCGGGCGGCAAATTCGCTGCGCGGCAGTTTCTGTTCGTCCCAATCATAGGGACCGGTGAGGAGAGTCGATTCAAGGATCTGCATGGCTCAAGCCTTAATCACGCCGAGTTCGGCCCATTTCTTACTGAGCGATTCGTAGCCTGTCGCGGTCACCCGCACCGGCTCGCCGCACAGCAGATAGCCTGTCTCGGGCAAATACTGGTTCGGATGAACGACGAAGATCATGTCTTCTTCAAGCACCGTGTTGTTGTCGGTACCGATATCGCCGGGCGCGATCGATCCCGCGCCCATGCCGTGGCCGCGCCGATTCATGTAGGGCGGCCGGTTGTATTTTTCGTAGCCGGCTTCGGTCAGCACCACATCGACTGCGCCGGCAACCTCGGCAACCGTGACGCCGGGGCGAATCTTCTCGATCCCCGCGCTCATCGCCCGCACCACCAGCTTGTATTTTTCCTGTAGCACATCCGAGGGCGTGCCGACCGAGGCGCTGCGGCATATCTGCCCGAATTGGCCGTCATAGGCCGGGGTCGATTCCGCGACGATGACGTCGCCGCGTTCCAGCGGCCGGTTGCTCGACGCGCCGACGCCTTGTTGGTGCGGCCCGCCGCTGAGCATCAGGAAGTTGTCGTTCGCGCCGAGGCCCTTGGCGAAAAGATTCATCTCGACCGCGAGATCGCATTCGCGCATCCCGGCGCGGCTGAAGGCGAGCATATGCTCATGCGTCTGTTCGGCGATGGCGACGGCCTTGCGGGCGTTCTCGATCTCCTCGTCCGTCTTCGGCGCCGTGACTTCATTGATCGCATCGTCGAACGGCACCGCGTCCTTGCCGACGATATCGATCAGCCGGACGGCCAGGTCATGCGGCATCAGACCAAGGCCGGTGATCGCAATCCGGCCCGGCGCGCGCTGGCGCAGCAATTCGGCGAGCGAGGCGGCGAGATCGTCGGTCGCGGTGAGCGGTACCTCGGGACGCCGCAGCGCCGCGCGCTCGGCATCGTAGGCCGGGGTGATGATCAGCCGCTGGGTGCCATCGGCACGGATCGCGATCGCGCTCTCGCGCAACGCGCGGTAGCCCATGAGATGCGCCGCCAGATTGATCCGGGCCAGATGATGCTTGGCGTTCGAAAACGCGACGAGGGTATCAACCCGGTCCGCCGCCATGCGGCGCAACACACGCTGAATTCGTTCTGCCCGATTCATCCCTCGACTCCTTTTTGATGCCCGCCCTGAGCGCGCTCGACCCGACTTTACCCGTAACAAGCCGCCGAGGACCGTCCTTGTCAATAAACTGAAACAGCACGACCGCTCCCGTTTGAGGCTTTGATAGGCCACGAAAGTATCCGTCTGCAAAATCACCGGCACGAATACTTCATCGAACTGTCACGGCCTGTCTTTAACCTTTCGGTCATCGCAGTCGCGAATAGCGGTCATATTTGCATGACCGGTGACAAGGGTAGGCATGGCAGCAGAACTCGACGAGATCACCGTAAAAAAGGCCTACGCGCGTTGGGCCCCCGTTTATGACATCGTCTTCGGCGCGGTGTTCGATCAAGGGCGGCGAGCCGCCATCGCAGCGGCCGAACGAATCGGCGGCCGCATTCTCGAAGTCGGGGTCGGCACCGGGATTTCGCTGCCGGGCTATTCCGCCACCAACCATATCGTCGGCATCGACTTGTCCGAGCCCATGCTGCGCAAGGCCCAGGCGCGTGTCGCCGAGTTGTCGCTGCGCAATGTCGTGCGGCTGGAAGTGATGGATGCCGAGCATCTGTCGTTCGAAGACGACTCCTTCGACGTCGTCGCCGCGCATCACGTCGTTTCCACCTGCCCCCATCCCGAAGCCGCGCTGGACGAATTCGCGCGCGTCACCCGGCCGGGCGGCGAAATCATCTTGATCAGCCGCGTCGGCGCCGAAGCCGGCCCGCGGCGCGTCGCCGAGGAAATGCTGCAGCCGATCGTGCGGCGGCTCGGCTGGCGTTCGGAATTTCCCTGGGACCGGTTCACCCATTGGATCGCAGGACGCACCGACATCCATTTGATCGAACGGCGCCCCGTGCCGCCCTTCGGTCACTTCTCGCTGGTTCGATTCGGCAAGGCCGCGGTCGCGGCGGCAGCGCAATAACATCGGCGGTCCAGAGGGGCCGCCGATCGCATAAGGAGATCCATCCATGAGTGGCTTTCTCGACACGCTTCGCACGCAGCGTTGGGACGATCATCGCTATTATCATCACAGCATGATCAACCAGTCGCTGCATCTGCTGAGCGCGACAAGTTTCTGCTGCGCCTATGTCCTGATGTTCTGGGATCCGTGGATGGCAGCGCTGATCGGATGGATGATCTCGATGACCAGCCGCCAATGCGGGCATTTCTTCTTCGAGCCGAAAGGCTATGACGCGGTCAACCAGGCGACCCACGAATACAAGGAAGAGATCAAGGTCGGCTACAATCTGCGCCGCAAAGTCGTGCTGATGACGATCTGGGCCTTGTCGCCGATGGTGCTTTATGTCGAGCCGACGCTGTTCGGCATTTTCACGCCTTATCAGGGCGCCGCCGAGTTCATTCGCCGTGTCGGTCAGATCTGGCTGGTCATCGGCATCGGCGGGTTGGCCTTCCGCACCATCCATCTCTTCTTCATCAAGGACGTGATGAACGGTCTGGCCTGGGCGACGAAGATCCTCACCGACCCGTTCCACGACATCATGCTGTATTACAAAGCGCCGTTCTATCTGATGCAGGGCATCTGGATGGACGAGATGTTGATGGAAGAAATGGCGCTCGACCAGCACGGTTGAGCGTCGCATCGGCCTCTGTTTTTTAGAACGACACTTTTGTCTTACGACCGCCGCGATCCGAACCGATGAGCCAGCATCTCGCGCAGGATTCGGCGTTTGATCGTCTTGTTGGTCGCCAGCGGATTGTTCCACCACCAGCCGGCCTTCTGCATCGCCTCGCCCGCCGCGACGAAGCGGTCGGCGACGGCGTCGAAATCGCCCTCGGTGTAGTTGAGACTGAAGATCAGCCGGCCGGTTCCGACCCAACTGAGGCCCAACCCGGCCTCGCGCAGGTAATATTGGAACATCCAGTTATAGGCCGACGGCCGCGTGTAATAGATCATCCAGATCGACGAGAGATTGGCGACCTGCACCGGCAGGTCCAGCGCATCGAGCCGCGCATTGAGTGCGGCGGCGCGGCGGTTCCAGGTCGCGTCGAGATCGGTATAAAGCCGGCTGATCGCCGGGTCTTCGAGGGCACGCAGAAACTCGTTCATCGCCGCCATGACATAAGGATGCGAATTGAACGTGCCGCGCGCGAAGCAGATATCGGCGGGCCGGTCGTCGCGGAAGCGCTTCATGAAAGCGGTGCGGCCGCAGACGACGCCGACCGGCAATCCGCCGCCGAGCGTCTTGCCGTAGGTCACCATATCGGCGCGAACGCCGAAATAGTCTTGCGCCCCGCCGGGGGCCAAGCGAAAGCCGACAAAAACCTCGTCGAAAATCAGCACGATGCCGCGCTCGGTACAGATCGCGCGCAACTGCGCCAGCCAGGCGGCGTAAGCCACGCGATCGAAATGCGCCTTGCGGCCGCTATCGACGAGCGTCGAGTCGGAGGGCGCAGCGCCGTTCGGATGCAGCGCCTGCAGCGGATTGATCAGCACACAAGCGATGTCGCGGCGCGTGCGCAGGACGCGCAGCGAGTCCTCAGACATCTCTTTCAGCGTATAGGTTTCGCGCGCCGTCTGGGGATTGCCCGGACCCGGCTGCACGTCGCCCCACCAGCCGTGATAAGCGCCGCAGAACCGCACCAGATGCGAGCGTTTGGTGTGATAACGCGCCAGCCGCACCGCCTGCATCACCGCTTCGGTGCCGGACATATGGAACGAGACTTCATCCATGCCCGAGAGCCGCGCCAGGCGCTGCACATTATCGGCGACGACCGGATGATAAAAGCCGAGCAGCGGGCCGAGATCGCGCGCGCGTATCTGCGCCCGCTCGATACAGCCCTTGTAGAAATCGTTGCCGAAGAGATTGACGCCGTACGATCCCGTAAGATCGTAGAAGCTGTTGCCGTCGAGGTCCGTCGTGGTGACGCCCGCCGACGAGTCGAGAAACGCACCGACCGGCAGACGACGGCGGACATAGCCACTGAACTGGAACGGGACGCGGTACGCTTCGGTGAATTGCAGATCCGAGATCATGCCGGTCGCCTCGGCCGTCAGGGCCAGCGTCTTCGCGTAGCGCGTGCGATAGAGCGCGGCGAGACGTTCGAAATCGGCGCGGCGTTCGCCGGCGACCGCATCGGGTGCGCCATCGGCGGCGAAGAAGCGGTCACCGTCATACTGGTAGAACGGCACCAGCGATGCCATCCGTCGCGCCATGCGCGCATGCCCGGTGAGGGACGGATGTTTCGCCTTCGACAATTGCAGGCGGGATTTCAACATTGCGGTCGGTGCCGCCAAGGCGAACACACCGAGCGCATACAGCGCGGCAGTCGGGAATACAGGCTCCATCACCGCTGTCATTACGCGATGATCTTTACAGGGATATGACAATAGCAACCGCACTCGGACGATTTTTCGCTCAGGAAGACGTGAACTTCCTGCTGACCAACCGCATCCCGCGCGAACTCTCCACGCGATTGATGGGATGGTTCAGCCGAATCGAGAATCCTTTTGTCGCACGCCTCTCCATCGCACTGTGGCGATCCTTCGCCGATCTCGATTTGAGCGAAGCGCGCGAGCAGCGGTTCAAAAGTCTTCATGCCTGTTTTACCCGTGAACTGAAGCCGGGCGCGCGGACGGTCAATGCCGACCCAGAGGTCATGACCAGCCCCAGCGACGCCATCGTCGGCGCCTCGGGACGGATCGACGGCGACACGCTGATCCAGGCGAAGGGATTTCCCTATCAGCTACAAGATCTTCTGCCACAGCGCGATCTGGTCAACCTCTATCGCGACGGGACCTATGTCACGCTGCGCCTGACCGCTAGCATGTATCACCGCTTTCATGCGCCCTACGACTGCACGGCAACGCACATCACCTACATTTCTGGCGACACCTGGAACGTCAATCCGATCGCACTCAAGCGCGTCGAAAAGCTGTTCTGCAAGAACGAGCGCGCCGTCATTCGGACGGTTCTTTCGACAGGATCGATCATCACCCTTGTTCCGGTCGCCGCGATCCTGGTGGCGAGCATCCGGCTGCGTTTCCTCGACGTCTTGTTGTCGATGAAATACCGCGGCGCGACGGAAATTCCCTGCAATGCCTCGTTCGGCAAAGGCGAGGAGATGGGATGGTTCGAGCACGGCTCGACCATCATCGTCTTTGCACCGAAGGGTTTCGTACTATGCGACAGCGTATGCGAGGGTCAGATCATCCGCATGGGGCAACCGCTAATCCGATTGCCTGAGACAGACTATTCTGTAGCAGACGCCGGTTCGCAGTCGTTGGCGCGCATGATGTGACCGAGAAACTGTGCCGTGGCGTCCTGCCACGAGAAGGTCAGCGCATGGCCCCGGCACACATCCGGTGAAATCGTCATGGCGTTTTCGACGGCCTCGGCAAGGTTTTCCTTCATGCTGCCGGCGCTGCTTTCGCCGATAACATCGAGCGGTCCCGTCACCGGAAAAGCCGCGACAGGCAAGCCGCTGGCCATCGCTTCCAGCAGCACGAGGCCGAATGTTTCGGAAAGACTGGGGAAGACGAACACATCGGCGGCGGCATAAAACGCGGCCAGCGTCTCGTCATCGACATAGCCGGTATAATGGACGTCAGGATATTTCTCGCGCAGCCGCCTAAGACTGGGGCCAGCGCCGACGACGTATTTCGTGCCCGACAACTTCAGATCGAGAAACGCCTCGATATTCTTTTCCGGCGCGACGCGGCCGGCATAGAGATAAATCGGCCGCTTGCCCTCCAGCGTGATCTTGTCGTGGGGGCGAAACAGATTGCCATCGACGCCACGCGACCAGGAGGCGAGCCGGCGGAAACGCTGCGCGGCAAGACGCTGCTCCATCGTTTCCGTGGGCACCATCACCGCCTGCGACGGCGCGTGAAAGCGCCGCAGCAAGGAATAAGCGATCCCCCGCGTGCCGGGAATCCGCTGCGACAGATATTCCGGAAAACAGGTGTGATAGGCCGTCGTGAAGCGGATGCCGTGCCGCAGGCAATAACGCCGCGCCGCCACGCCCAGCGGTCCTTCGGTCACGATATGAACCGCGTCGAACGAGGCCGCCGCCATCCGCCGTGCGACCTCGCGGCCGGGAAACAACGCGAGCGGAATTTCGGGATAGGTCGGGCACGGCATGCAGCGGAAGCCATCCGGCGCAATCACCTCGGTGCGATGGCCGAAGATTTCCAGACCGCGAATGGTCTCTTGCAAGGTACGGACGACGCCGTTCACTTGCGGCGGCCAGGCGTCTGTGACGATGAGAATCTTCATGCGGCCTCACACGCTCGATTGCGTGTGACAGTGATAACGCCGGCCGATGACAGATTGATGGCGGGCACGCCCCATCTCGATCCGCCTTTACCGCGCTGCATATTGACAGAACGGCCGCCATGCTCTTTTGAAGCTGCATAAAGAAAAGCATCCTTTAGGGGGGGCGACGAAGCCGTGGCTCGTCCTGGCATTGGCTCTATGTCTCGCGATCGTCGCGATCACGGCACAGGCGCAGCAGCAACCGCTCAACATCCGCATCGGGCATGTCGCCGTCCCGACCCATCTGACGCCGATCCTGTTCGAGAAACATGAGTTACTTAAGCACTATGGCCAGACCTATACGGTCGAGCCGCAGCGTTTCAGCAGCAGCGCGACGCAGATAACGGCGCTGGCCTCGGGCCAGACCGACATCGTCGGCCTCGCCCCGAACTCGCTGGGCGCGGCGATCCAGAACGCGCATATCGACGATATCCGCGTCATCGGCGACATCTATCAGGACGGCGTCGAAGGTTATTACACAGCGAATTATCTCGTCCGGAAAGACAGCCCGATCCACACGGTGGAGGATCTAAAAGGCAAAGTGCTGGCGACGAGCGGCGTCGGCAGCGCCCAGGATACCGGTATCCGCACCATGCTGCGCCGGCACGGCCTCGAAGATAAGCGGGACTACAATCTGGTCGAGGTTCAGTTCCAGAACATGATCGCGACCTTGCGCGAAGGAAAGGTCGATATCGGCGCCCCGATTCCGCAAGGATATTACACGGCGATGAAAGAGGGCTTTGCCCGCGTTCTCTTCACCCAGAAGGACGCGCTGGGCGTCACCCAGATGGGCTTCTGGGTCGCGCGCGCACCGTTCCTCGAGAAGAACCGCGCTGCGCTCAATGACTTCTTCGAAGACGTGGTGCTGTCGCTGCACTGGTTCCTCGACCCGGCGCATCGCGACGAGGTGATCGCGATGACCGCGCGCTTCAACAAGGACTCGCCCGATTCCTATACCGACTGGATGTTCGGCAAACGCGACTTCTATCGCGATCCACAGGCCCGGCCCAATCTCGATGCGTTGCAGGCCAACATGCAGCAGGTCAAAGACCTGGGCATGCTGCGCGGCGATGCCTCGATCGACATCAAGAAATACTCCGACCTCAGTTTCGTCGATGAAGCGACGAAACGCGTCGGCGTGATGAAATAACCCCCTTCCTCATACATCGTCGGAGAATCTTATGATTATCGATTTCCATACACACGTCTTGTCCCCGGAAAAGCAGAAGCATCCGCATTGGGAAGGCAAGTCGCCGCAGACGATCGAGAATGTCCTTTTGGCGCAACAGAAAGCCAACATCGACATTTCGGTCATCAGCAACCCGATGCACCAGCTGCGCCATATGGATACGGCGCAACAACTCGCCGCCGTCGAAGAACAGAATCGCTATATGGCGAGCCTGCAAAACAAACATGATTCGATCTACGCCATCGCCGTGACCGTCGCCCATGGTGGCGACAAGTTTCTGCGCGAATGGGAACGGGCGATCACGCAAGACGGATTGAAGGGCGCGTGGATTCCGGCGAGCCTGCCCGGCCATTATCCCGACGACGACGAATGCCTGCCGTTCTTCCAACTGGCCGAACAACTGGACGTGCCGGTCGTCATCCATCCGCCCGCCGTCGGCTTCGGCGAGGAACGGATGAAAGATTATCGCCTCGCCTCAAGCATCGGCCGGCCCGCCGACAACACGCTGTCGATTGCGCGTCTGATCGTGCGCGGCATCTTCGAGAAATGCCCCAATCTGAAACTGGTCGGCAGCCATCTGGGCGGCGGCATCTGCGAAGTCATCGGCCGAATGGATTACGCCTATAAGCTGCAGGACGAGGCTTACTTCCTGGGCTCGTACAGCCCGATGCTGATCAAACATCCGCCGAGCCACTACTTGAAGAAGATGTATCTCGACACGACTTGCTATCACTGGCCCGCGGCGCTGTGCGCGTTGAAGACGGTCGGCGCCGATCACATGGTGTTCGGCAGCGACGCTCCGCCTTTGACGGTTCTGAAACAGGAAGCCCTGCAGGTCGTTAAAGACCTCGAATTGTCCGCCGAAGACGAAAACAAGATTTATTACGAGAACGCACGCAAGCTGCTGAAAATCTGACCTATGCTGAGCGGCGGCGC
>CAIJOA010000027.1 GCA_903822185.1 uncultured Rhodospirillales bacterium
CATAGCGCGGCATCAACTCGTCCTTGAGATGCCCCGCCCCACGATCGAGTGTCAGGCTTTCGATCGCACGGTGCGCGACCGCAAGAATCGTCCCACCCGGCGTCTCATAGATGCCCCGCGATTTCATGCCGACGAACCGATTTTCGACGATGTCGGCGCGACCTACACCGTTGGCGCCACCCAGCGCGTTGAGACGCGTGAGAAGGGAAGCCGGCGATAAACGCTCGCCGTCAACCGCCACCGGATCGCCGGCTTCGAAATCGATCTCGACCCAGGTCGCCTGATCAGGTGCGGCTTCCGGCGCCACCGAGCGGGTGAACATGTCCTCGTCCGGCGCCACCCACGGATCTTCGAGCGCCTTGCCTTCATAGGAAATGTGCAAAAGGTTGGCGTCGGTCGAATAGGGCGGCTCGCCGCGCTTGTCGCGTGCGATCGGAATCTGATTCTTCTCGGCGTATTCGATCAAGCGCGAGCGCGAATTGAGATCCCACTCGCGCCAAGGCGCGATGACCTTGATGTCGGGTTTCAGCGCGTAATAGCCGAGCTCGAAACGGACCTGGTCATTGCCCTTGCCAGTTGCGCCGTGGGCGACTGCGTCGGCGCCGGTCTTCAACGCAATTTCGATCTGGCGTTTGGCGATCAGCGGCCGCGCGATCGACGTGCCAAGCAGGTAAACGCCCTCATAGAGAGCGTTGGCGCGAAACATCGGGAACACGTAATCGCGCACGAACTCTTCGCGGAGATCTTCGACGAAGATTTCCTTGGCGCCCATCATCTCCGCCTTGGCGCGAGCCGGAGCCAGTTCTTCGCCTTGGCCGAGATCGGCGGTAAAGGTCACCACCTCGCAGCCATAGTTTTCCTGAAGCCAACGGAGAATGACCGAGGTATCGAGCCCTCCCGAATAGGCGAGCACGACTTTCTTCACGTCGCCTTTTTTGATCCCGGTCTGGATCGTGCCTGCCATTGTCATCGTTCCTTCATCGAAAATCGGTCCCCGTGGAATCGGCCCCACGCGGCGGCGGAGTATGTTGCAAACAATCCGTCACTTCAAGAAAGAGGGGTTACTTGGGGGAGCCTGCCCCGGAAGGCTGAATCGAGCGGAAAAGCCGCCAAATTTCGCAATTTTGCTACACTCCCCAGTGATGACAAAGGTTAGGGGTGCGGTTAACCTTTGCCCACAAAATTTGCAGAGGCGTACCTTCACGCCCTAATCACATATAGGGATTCCAACGTGGAGAAGTTTTTCAGTTCCTCGACGACACAGATCGTTGCCGCGACTTTTATTGCCATCCTTTCAGGAGTCGTTGTCGGACAGGTCACCAAACGTACCGACATCCCCGTCAGTTCTTCCGCGACTGACCGTTACAGCATCATCGATGTACCGGCTCCTGTTACAGCAGCAGTTATAACGGCAGCCCCTGTGGTCAGCGATACGCTGCCGACCGAGCCCGACCCCACACTGGCGCAATCGTCCATTTCACCTCAGGAAAACAGCGGGAAATTTGCGAATGTCGCCCCC
>CAIJOA010000028.1 GCA_903822185.1 uncultured Rhodospirillales bacterium
GGACTTCGACGACCACCGAGCCGGCCGCACGGCCGACCGCGGTCATGCCCATCGCACCGAAGAGATACGGCAGCAAGCCGCCGATGAAGAGGCCGATCACCACATAAGGATTCTGCAGCGTGAAGTTCACGGTGAGATTCGGGAAGTAGTGATGCAGATCTTCGGTATAGGCCGCGAACAGCACGAGCGACGCGAGCGCCGCCGACCCGATGGCATAGCCCTTGGTGACGGCCTTGGTCGTGTTGCCGACCGCGTCGAGCGCATCGGTCGTCTTACGAACATCGCTCGGCAGATCCGACATTTCGGCAATGCCGCCGGCATTGTCGGTGACGGGGCCGTAAGCGTCGAGCGCCACGATCATGCCGGCCAGCGCGAGCATGGTCGTCGCCGAAACCGCAATGCCGAACAGACCGGCAAGGAGATAAGCGACGAGGATGCCGGCGCAGATGACGAGCACCGGCAAGGCCGTTGATTCCATCGAGATCGCCAGACCCTGAATGACGTTCGTGCCGTGACCGGTGGTCGAGCTCTGCGCGATCGAGCGGACCGGACGATACTCGGTCGAGGTGTAGTACTCGGTGATCACGACCAGCAGGCCCGTAACGACCAGACCGCTGAGAGCGCAATAGTACAGCTTGGCGCCGGTAGTGAAGGTCAACACCGTGTCGAAGCCGATCGTCTCGTAGAACACGCCCGCGATGGCCAAGGCCGACAGAACGCCAGACACGAACAAGCCCTTATAGAGCGCGCCCATGATGTTGTTGCTGGAGCCGAGACGCACGAAGTAGGTGCCGATGATCGAGGCAACGATGCAAACAGCGCCGATGAGCAACGGCAGAAGCAGCATCGTGTCGCGCACCGCGCCGGTGAAGAAGATCGCGGCGAGAAGCATGGTCGCGACGATGGTCACGACATAGGTCTCGAAGAGATCGGCGGCCATACCAGCGCAATCGCCGACATTGTCGCCAACGTTGTCGGCGATGACGGCCGGGTTGCGCGGATCATCTTCGGGAATGCCCGCTTCTACCTTGCCGACGAGATCGGCGCCGACGTCTGCACCCTTGGTGAAGATACCGCCGCCGAGACGCGCGAAGATCGAGATCAGCGAAGCGCCGAACGACAAGGCAACCAGCGATTCAAGAATCGGCCGGGTGTCTTCGCCGGGCAGCGACGAGCGCAGGAACATATAATAGAGGCCGACGCCGAGGAGGCCGAGACCGACGACCAGCATGCCGGTGATCGCGCCCGCTTTGAACGAGATGTTGAGGCCAGCAGCCAGACCGTTACGCGAAGCCTGCGCAGTACGCACGTTGGCGCGCACGGAAACGTTCATGCCGATGAAGCCGGCTGCGCCCGAAAGGATCGAGCCGATGGCGAAGCCGAGACCCGGCCGCCAACCCAACGTCGCCAAAAGGATGACGAAGATGACGACGCCGGCGACGGCGATCGTCGTGTATTGCCGGTTGAGATAAGCGCGCGCGCCTTCTTGGATCGCGGCAGCGATCTCTTGCATACGCGGATTGCCGGCATCAGCCGCAAGTACTTGCCGGGTTGTGACCAACCCGTAGAGGATGGCAAGGACCCCCGCGCCAATCACCAGCCAATAGGCCATATTCATTTGTTTTTTCCCTTTTTAGGTCGACTCGACCGTTCTCCAAAAGCGCGCGGAACATGCCAGAATCAGGGCGCTGAGGCAACCCGGCGCTTCAAAACGAGGCACCGGGCTCGTTCCATCATGGGACGCGAAAGGCGATTGGAGCCGTGCGGGAAAGCCTTTAGACTCGGCCTATGATGTCCTCCGCCGTTCCCGATGCCGCCGAGTTGTTGCGGCGGGCCCGCGTCCTGAGACCCGTTATTGCCGCCGCTGCCGCCGAGGGCGAGCGCGAACGGCGGGTGTCCCCTGCCGTCTTCGGTGATCTTCAGGACGCCGGCCTCTTCCGCGCGCTGCAGCCGAAACGCTGGGGTGGCTACGAGTTGCCGCCTACGGCGCTGTACGACGCCGAGATGGCCGTGGCCGAGGGCGATATGTCCACAGCCTGGGTCGTGGGCGTCCTCGGCATCATCCCGTGGGCAATCGCCCTGTTCGACGACCGTGCCGCGGCGGACGTTTGGGGCGAAGACGACGGGACGCTGGTTTGCTGCGCATTGCGCCGGCAAGGTACGGCCGTGCCGGTCGAGGGCGGCTTTCGCCTTACCGGCCGGTGGAAGTACGGCAGCGGCTCGATGCATGCCGGCTGGGCGCTGCTGGGCGGCGATTGCGGCCCCTCCCCGGATGGCGACCGGTTGCTGCTCGTGCCGAAGGACGACTTCGAGATCGTCGATACCTGGACCGTATCGGGCCTGCGCGCCACGGGCAGCCACGATATCGTCGTCAAAGACGCTTTCGTGCCGCAGCACCGCACGCATCGCATGGTCGAATTATTCGACTGCAAAGGGCCGGGTCAGGCCGTCAATCCATCGGCGCTATACCGTCTGCCGTTCGGGCTGGTTTTTGCCGGCGGCGTCGCCAATGCGGCGGTCGGCGCTTTGCAGGGAATGCTCAATCGGCTGGTCGGCGAGATAAATGCGAAACGAGGACCGACGCGGCCCAATCCCGATCTGTCCTTGATGGTCGCCGAAGCTGCCACCACGGCGGATGAAGCGAGAGTTTTGGTCGAGAAGAATTTCGCGCGGCTCGCGGCTTACGCGGAACGCAGCGAGGTGCCGCCGATCGAGTTACGGCTGCAGATCAAATATCAGCTATCGATCAATACCGAACGCTGCCGCGTCGCTGCGAACAAGCTGCTGGATGTGGCTGGTGCGTCGGGGCTTTATGCGGATCACCCCTATGGCCGCATCGTCGCCGACATCACGGCGGCGCGTCAGCACATCACCAATAGCGTGCCGTTGCATGCGCGCGACTGGGGCCAAGTCATGCTCGGCCAGCCGCGCCGTCACGACTTCATGCTTTAGCTGATTTACTTTCGGTCTTCGAAAAGCTTTTGGATCAGCACTTCTTGCACCATCTTCGGCCCGACGATGTTATCGGCTACCTTCAGCAGCCGGTCCTTGAGATAGACTTGATCGATGCGGGTGCCCAGAGATGCGCGCTGCTGGAAGAAGCCATAAAGGTCGCGCATAAAGGCGTCCGTGAGCAGCGGACGTTTTTCTTCGATGCCGTCTTTTTCCTGACCTTGCACGAGTTCAAGCATCAAGGTGATGCCGACCTGACGGGTCACGCGGTCTTTCTGGATGATCGGAATGAAGATCGGGCGAAACCGTATGTAAGTCGGCGCGCCCTCGATCATCTCCGGCACAGCGGAACGATCCGCGGCGAACGCCGACGGCACGAACGCAAGCACGCTCAATGCCGCCCAAACGAATTTAGAAGTGGGTGTACCCAGCAAGATCGACCTTTACCGGCGAGCCATGCGCATCGATGAGACGCACGCCCCCGTCACTCTGCATCCGGCCGATCGCGGTCACAGTGACCTTGGCGGCACGCGCCGCCTCAGCGACCCGTTCGCTTGCGTCGGCAGGTGCCGTGAACAGCAATTCGTAATCATCGCCACCGCCGATTACGGCTTTCTTAAAGATTGGATTAGCGGAAATTGCTTCGGAAGCGGCTTGCGAGAGCGGCAGCTTTTCCGCCGCGATGACGGCGCCCAATCCCGACGCTGCGCACAAATGGCCGAGATCCGCGATCAGCCCATCCGAGATATCGATCATCGCACGCGCGACGCTAACGAGTTGTTGCCCGAGGCCGAGCCGCGGCTGCGGCAGACGATAGCGGTCGATGAGATAGGCGCTTGCCGTGGCGCTCAACCCTTGCAGTGCTCCCAGCCGAACCTGAAGGCCGAGTGCGGAATCACCAAGCGAGCCGGAGACATAGATGATCTCGTCGTTTGAAGCGCCGCGACGCAACACGGCTTTACAGCGGGCGATGCGCCCCATCGCCATCACGGTCAAACTGGTCGGTCCCGGAATCTTCGTGCTGTCGCCACCGAGAAGGCCGATGCCGAATTCTTTTTGATCGGCGGCAAGACCAGCGGTGAAGGCGGTTAGCCAGTCCTCGCCGCATTCTGACGGTAGCGACGTATTCAGCAAATAGCCGAAAGGCCGCGCGCCCTTTGCGGCGAGATCCGAGAGATTGACGCGCAGAAGTTTCTGCGCGACCTGGAACGGCGGATCGTCGGGAAAATAATCGATGCTTTCGACGATGGTGTCGGTCGTCAGCACATATTGGTCCCCATCGGGACCGTCGATCAGCGCAACGTCGTCTTTAAGATCGAGCGCACCCGGAAGCGCCAGGGGTGCGAAGAACCGCGCGATGCGGCCGAACTCACCGAGGCCCGGCGCCGCGTCTGCCACCGGTTTCCTCCGGCAGGCTGGACGCCCGCAAGGTCTTCGCGAGACGGTCGAGGACGCCATTCACAAGGCCGGGCTCTTTACCGGCATAGAATGAATGCGCGATTTCCATGTATTCGCTGATCGCAACACGCGCCGGAACATCCAGCGACACCATCAGTTCGTAGGTGCCGGCACGAAGGATTGCGCGCAGGATGATCTCGAGCCTGTCGATCGTCCATTCGGTTGTCAGTGCGGTTACGATCTGCGCGTCGAGATCGGCGATCCGCGTCGTGATACCATCGACCAATTCGGTGAACAGCGCCTGGTCGGCCTTACCGAAGATTTCGTCTTCGCCTTTGCCGTCCAAACGATGCCGTTTGAATTCGGAAACGACACCGCGCGCCGTCGCGTCCGTCAGGTCGATCTGATAGAGCGCTTGAACCGCGGCAAGGCGGGCGGCTGTTCGCCGTCGCCCTGGCGAGGACGGCGCTGGTGATTCGTTCAATTCGGTCATGATCAGGACGTTGTGATGCCGAAGCGGCGTTTCAACTCGACCATGGCAAGACAGGCCTTAGCCGCCTCGCCGCCTTTGTTCTTCTTATCAACGCGTGCGCGCGCCAGGGCTTGATCCTCATTTTCGACCGTGAGGATACCGAAACCGATGGCGAGCTTATGCTCAAGGGCAAGCTGTTGCAGGCCATGCGCGCTTTCGGAGCAGACATAATCGTAATGCGTCGTCTCACCGCGAATGACGCAGCCAAGTGCGATATAACCGTCGTAAGGATTCTTGCTGAGAGCGGCGAAACGGATTGCCGCCGGAATCTCGAACGCACCGGGTACCGTCACGACATCGAATTGCGCCTGTGCTTCTTCAAGCGCCGCTTTGGTGCCCTTCATCAGTTCGGCCGCGATGTGGCTGTAATAAGGGGCTTCGATAATCAGGATGCGCGGTTGTGCCATATCAATTCTCCGGAACGGCAATCGCGCGGCGCTCGGTGACGGTCAGACCGTAACCTTCGAGCGCGATAATCAGCCGTTCGGTATTCGACAGCAGGACCATGTCGTGCACGCCAAGATCCAACAGGATCTGCGCGCCGATTCCGTAATCGCGCAAGGCTGGGACGAATTTTTCACCCTGCATCATGCCACGAACGCGCTCCGACAAGACGGTCATCGTCGGCTCGCGAATAGCGACGACAACCCCACGCCCTTCCTTGGCGATCATCAGCATCGCCGCGCGCAATGTGCCGGTCGGATCATCGACATTGCCGAACGCATCATCGAGCATGTTGATGCCATGCATGCGGGTCATCACCGGGCCGCCTTTGGTGATGTCGCCTTTCACCAGCGCCATATGCTCGGAATAAGGCTCTTTGCTCGCGTAGATATGGAGCTGCCAATCGCCGCCGAAGCGGCTGGTGAATTTGGTTTCGATCTTGCGCTCGATAACGCGATCGTGGCGAAGGCGATAGGCGATCAGATCAGCGATAGTCGCGATCTTGAGGCCATGATGCTGGGCGAAGGCGATCAATTCAGGCCGGCGCGCCATGGTGCCGTCGTCGTTCATAATCTCGCAGATCACGCCCGCGGGCGTCAGGCCGGCAAGGCGGGAAATATCGACGGCCGCTTCGGTATGGCCGGTGCGAACCAGCACACCGCCGTCGCGCGCCATCAGCGGGAAGACGTGCCCGGGGGTTTCGATATCGTTGGGGCCCTTCGAGGGATCGATCGCAACGGCAACCGTGCGCGCCCGATCGGGTGCCGAGATACCGGTGGTGACGCCTTCTTTGGCTTCGATCGAGACGGTGAACGCCGTCTGCAGGCGCGAGGCGTTGTGCTGGCGCATCAGGGGCAGCTTCAAATGCTCGACCCGCTCGCGTGGCAGCGCCAGGCAGATCAGGCCACGGCCATGTTTTGCCATGAAATTAATCGCCGCCGGCGTCGCCATTTGGGCCGGGATAACCAGATCGCCTTCATTTTCGCGATCCTCATCGTCCACCAGGATAAACATCCGGCCATTTCTGGCGTCCTCGATGATGTCCTCAATGGGCGATATGACGTCAACAAAGCTCATGGGCCGCTTCAACCACGCTCGTTCTGATTGGCCTGTCACGTGGACGCCAATCGGCTAGGGGAATTTATATCCGCCTTACCGATAGCGGTCACGCGCTAATCCTGCAGCCCCGCCTTGCCCGCTAAAGCGGGTATTCAGCAAAATCAGCACCTTCAGAACCGTCTTGACGACCACCCTAATATATAGCTGACTTGATCCAGATCAACCCGTTAGCCGGGAGAAGTTGCTAATACTTATCCACCATCCCCGATACCGTGTACCCACCTAGAATAGGTGCCGTCGCTTGCAAGATAGAACGTACCTTATCAACCGCTGGCTCCCCACGGCGCTCGTCGTCGCGGCCGGAATCTGCCTGTCGCTGCTCATCTATGGCTATAGCCGCCATAGCGATGACGACAGGGTCCGCGGCATCCTGACGCTCGATGCGGAATGGCGCGCGCAGAGTTTCCAGCGCCGTCTTAGCGAAGCGATGCAACCACTTGAATCTTTGGCAACTTTGGTTGCCGCGCAGGAAAATATTGACGCCCGGCAATTCACGCGGTTCGTCGAGCTGGGTCATGATGCCGATGACTTCATCGCCGGTATCAACTGGGCGCCATGGGTCGAGAACAAAGACCGCGCCGCCTTTACCGCCAACGCCCGTGTTCTCAGCGAGCCCGACTTCGAGATTTTTCAAACCCGAGGCGATGGCTCACGTTTTACCGCTCCCGAGCAGCCGGCTTATTTACCCATGCTGTTCGGCAAAATTTTCGAGAACAGTGCTAACCGAATTGGCTTCGATCTTTTGACCGACAGCAGCGGCGAGAAATGGGCCCTCGTCGCTCGCGATACCGGCGTACCGACGGCAACGCCTCCCGTTCATTTTTCGGCCAATCCCGAGTCGCCGTTGCGGTTTCTAGCTTACTGGCCGGTTTACACGACGGACTCGCCGCCGGACACGATCGAGGCCCGACGGATCGCTTTCCGCGGCGTCGCCGTGGCGCGTTTCCGTTTCGACGAGATTCTGCCGGGATTTCTCACCGATACGCAGGAAATCGCGCAAAGCATCGATTTCTCGATCGACGATGGAAAAAACGCCGCGCCGGTCTATGTGGCGAACTTCGATACGCTTCAGCACAAACTCTCGGTTACGTCCCCCGTGGCGGCTCGCGGCGAAGAACTTATCGAACGGGACTTTACCGCCTTGGGGCGTCGGTGGACCCTCGCCTTTCACTTCGGCCCCGAAACGGTCGTCTCGCTGCGATCCTACGGCCCCGAAGCTTGGCTGATGGTCGGCATTCTGCTGACGGTCATCATCTCGATCCTTCTGGAACGCGAACGCGGGCGCCGTATGGTCGGCGAGAAGCTCGTCGAAGACCGGACCTCCGAACTTGCTCATGAGCTGCAAGAACGGCAACAGGCCGAGATGGCGACCCGCCGGTCGGAGCAATTGATCAACGCGGTCTTCTAGGCCGCTCCGTTTGCCATGATGGCAATGGACAAGGACGGCAATCGCCTGCTCTGGAATACCGCCGCGCAAAAGATGTTCGGATATTCAGCCGAGGAAATGATCGGCAACAACGCGTCGAAGTTTATGCCGGCGAGCAACCGCGAAGACCTAGGCCACTTCATCGAGCATTTGCGCGCCGGTCACGTTATTCACAGCATCCCCGATGTGCGCCGCCGCCGTGACGGAACGACGATCGAGGTCCGGATCAGCGGGTCCGCCTTTTACGCAAGCGGCGAATTGGCCGGCTTCATCGGCATCATGGAAGATGCCACCAAACTCAACACCACCGAACGCCAACTGGTCCACGCGCAAAAGATGGAAGCGATCGGCGCGCTGACCGGCGGCATGGCGCACGACTTCAACAATCTGCTCGGGATCATCATCGGCAATCTCGACCTCGTCGGTCCGATTCTGGAATCGAATGAGGATGCGCAAAGTATCGTCGCGGACGCTTTGGATGCGGCCTTACGCGGCGCCGAATTGACACGCCGTCTTCTCGCTTTTGCCCGCCGGCAACCGCTTCAGCCTGCGTCGATCTCGGTCAACGACTTGATCTCAGACGTCACGAAACTTTTGCAGCGTACGCTCGGCACCGACATCACCGTAAGGCTCGACCTCAACGGCAATCTCTGGAACACCCTCGCTGATCCGGCGCAACTCGAGGCAAGCCTGATCAATCTGGCCACCAACGCGCGCGATGCCCTGCCGAAAGGCGGCAAGCTCACGATCACCACGCGCAATTGCGAGGTGCCGGCCACCGACTTCGGTATGACCGTGGGACTAAAACCTGGTGACTATGTCTCGATCGAAGTCACGGATACGGGCGCCGGCATGAATCCGGAAGTCATCGACCATATCTTCGAGCCGTTTTTCACGACGAAGGACCGTGCCAAGGGCACCGGCCTCGGGCTCAGCATGGTGTTCGGCTTCATCAATCAGTCTGGCGGCCATATCAGTGTCGATAGCGAGCCGGAAAAAGGTACGACCTTCCGGCTCTACCTGCCGCGCATGATCGGCACCGCAGCCGTGGCACCACAGCCGGAAGCGCAGACCTACGACATGGGCAAAGGCGAAACCGTTCTGGTGGTTGAAGACAACGACGCACTGCGCCGTACCGTCGTTCGCCAACTGACCGAACTGGATTACAAAGTCATCGAAGCCGACAATGCCTCGGTCGCTCTCAAAAGCCTCGTCGAAGCAAAAGTCGATGTGGTCTTTACCGATATCGTCATGCCCGGCGAGGCAGACGGCATCGATCTGGCGCATGCCGTTTCCGAAACCTGGCCCGACACCAAAGTTCTGCTGACTTCCGGCTTTCCGGAATCCAAAGTCAGCGGCGATCGCGGCGCGCTTAATGCGTCGATCAAACTTCTGAATAAACCTTATCGCAAATCCGATCTCGCCCGCGCATTGCGGGAAATGCTTGCCGCCTAGTCAATTTACCTAGGCCGATTTATCTCGTTCGAATTATTTGTATTGGGGTGTGGTATGGGTAGGGCGCTTGTCATCGACGATCAACCGAACATGCGGCGGCTGATCACCAAGATTTTGACGGGAATGGGTCATGAGGTCATCGAAGCCGATAACGGTCTCGATGGATTGGCGCGCTATAAAGAGCATCATCCCGAGCTGGTCGTCACCGACATCATCATGCCGGGCATGGAAGGCATCGAGACGATCATGCAGCTTCGGCGTCTCTCATCCGATCTCAAGATAATCGCGGTTTCGGGTGTCGGTGACGGTGGGTCGGGACTTTATCTTAACGCAGCACGCAAACTTGGCGCGCATCGCATCGTACCGAAGCCATTCCGTGCGGCCGATCTCGAAAACGCTGTCGAAGCCTTGATGCCCTCGGCGGCCTGATCAGCCGATCGTCTTGCCCATCAGCCGCGCGACGTAACGCGCGAGCATATCGATCTCGATATTGACGGCATCGCCGACCTTGGCATCGCCGAACGTCGTCCGTCCCAGTGTATGCGGGATGATATTTACCCCAAACCGATTTTCCTGAACCTCGTTCACCGTCAGCGAAACGCCGTTGATCGTGACCGATCCTTTCGGCGCGATCGCCGTTGCGAAAGTTTCCGGAATACGGAACGCAAACCGCTCGGAATCACCATCGGGCCGGCGTTCGACGATCTCGGCAACGGCATCGACATGCCCCGAGACGATATGCCCGCCGAGTTCATCGCCTGCCCGCAACGCCCGTTCGAGATTAATCGGCGATCCGACACGCCATTGTCCCAACACCGATCGCGACAAGGTTTCGGCCGAAGCTTGAACCGTGAACCAATCTTTGCCCCACTCGATTACGGTGAGGCAAACGCCCGAACAGGCAATCGACGCGCCAAGCGAAAGGTCGCCCAGATCGAGTTTCGTGCCGATGACGAACGTCGTATCGCCGCCGGGGCGAATTTCGCGAACCTTGCCGATATCGGTCACGATGCCGGTGAACATCTCAATCCGCTCTCATAAGATTTTCAAGAATGTCGCCGCCGACAGTTTCAACCGACAGACGCTTGAAACGAGGTGCAGACGCCAGCTCCGTTGCGCCGAAAGCCTCGACGGCGTTGAGTCCGTCGCCGCCCAAAAGCATCGGCGCATGAAACCAGGCAAGACGATCGACCAGATCGGCTTCCAACAAGGCCCCTGCCAGCCGCGCGCCGCCTTCGACGAGCACGCGGGTGATCCCGCGCTTGCCGAGTTCGGCGAGCGTTGTCGTCAAATCCATCTCAAGCGTTTCGGATACCGGCACTTCAATCAATTCGATGCCGCAATCGACAAACACTTGGCGGCGGACGTTGTCGATGCCGTGCCGATGGATGATCCAGGTCGGAACCGCTTTTGCTTCGGCGACCAGCTTCGAGGTGAGCGGCAGACGCAGCCCGCCATCGACGACGATGCGGACGGGGCTACGGCCTTCCAACCCCGGCAAACGGCAAGTGAGCAGTGGGTCGTCCGCAACGACGGTATTTGCGCCGACCATGATGGCATCATGCGTGGCGCGCAAAAGATGCGCACGTTGCCGTGCAGCATCACCCGTGATCCAACGGCTTTCACCATTCGCCGTCGCAATCTTTCCATCCAGCGTCGAGGCAAGCTTCAGCGTCACCAACGGCCGCGCCTTGGCGACGCGCATCAGAAAACCGGCATTGATCTCGGTTGCTTCCTTCGCGCCGACACCGATATCGACCGCGATCCCGGCATCGCGCAATTTGGCGATGCCACGACCCGAGACGCGCGGATCGGGATCTTCGATCGAGACGACGACGCGTGCGACGCCGGCCGCGATCAGCGCGTCGGTGCAGGGCGGCGTTTTGCCGTGATGGCAGCAGGGTTCAAGACTGACATAAGCGGTTGCGCCTTTGGCGCGCGTGCCGGCGCGGGTCAACGCTTCGGTTTCGCCATGCGGCCTGCCGCCGGGCTGGGTCCAGCCGCGGCCGACGACTTCGCCGTCATTGACCAGCACGCATCCAACGGTTGGATTGGGCCAGACCGTACCGAGACCACGCCGCGCCAGCGTCAGGGCCGATCGCATGAAATCGGCGTCATTCATGACAGGTCAGTCGTTATCGATGTCGGCGCGGATACGTCCGATGAATTCACCGAAATCCTTGGCTTCGCGGAAGTTGCGATAGACGGAGGCAAAGCGCACATAGGCAACCTGATCGAGCGTCGCCAATGCTTCCATCACCAATTCGCCGATAACGTCGCTGGGAATATCGCTTTCGCCGGAGCTTTCGAGTTGGCGAACGATCGAGTTGATCACGCGCTCGACGCGATCGGGCTCGACCGGGCGTTTACGCAGCGAGACGTAAATCGACCGCGCAAGCTTGTCGCGCTCGAACGGTTCACGTTGATCTTTCTTTTTGACGACGGTCAATTCGCGAAGCTGTACGCGCTCGAACGTCGTAAAACGCGCGGCGCAGTTGGGACAGAGCCGCCGCCGGCGGATGGCCGCGTTATCTTCGGTCGGACGCGAATCCTTAACCTGCGTATCTTCGGTTCCGCAAAATGGGCAACGCATTGATCCCCTCCCTCTTCCCCGCTTTTAGTTCTGATAGACCGGAAAGGCGGCGCAGAGCGTCTCGACCTTTCCTCGCACCGTCGTTTCGACCCCGGCATTGCCGGCGTCGCCATTGCCTTTAAGACCATCGAGAACATCGGCGATGAGTTCGCCGACCTGACGGAATTCCGCTTGACCGAAACCGCGCGTCGTCGCGGCCGGACTGCCAAGGCGCACGCCCGATGTCACGGTCGGCTTTTCGGGGTCGAATGGAATGCCGTTCTTGTTGCAGGTGATGCCCGCTCGTTCGAGCGCGACTTCGGCCACGCGGCCGGTCAATTGCTTGGGACGCAGATCGACCAACACGAGATGCGTGTCGGTTCCGCCGGAGACAATGGCGAGCCCGCGTTTGACCAATGTTTCGCCAAGGACACGCGCGTTGTCGGCAACCGCCTGCGCATAGACCTTGAATTCGGGCTGCAACGCCTCGCCCAGCATCACCGCCTTGGCGGCGATGACGTGCATCAGCGGTCCGCCTTGCAGACCTGGGAAGATCGCGCTGTTGATCTTCTTGCCGAGATCGAGATCGTTGCTGAGGATCATCCCGCCGCGCGGACCGCGCAACGTTTTATGCGTGGTGGTGGTCGTGATATGCGCATGCGGAATAGGGCTTGGATGAACGCCGCCCGCGACGAGCCCGGCGAAATGCGCCATATCAACCATCAGGTAAGCGCCGACTTCATCGGCAATTTTGCGGAAGCGGGCGAAATCGATGATGCGCGGATAGGCCGAACCGCCGGCGATAATCAGCTTGGGGCGTTCGGCCTTGGCGAGGCGTTCGACCTCGTCATAATCGATCTGTGCGGTTTCGCGGCTGACGCCGTAAGCAACCGCTTTGAACCATTTTCCCGACATGTTCGGCGGCGCGCCATGCGTCAGATGTCCGCCGGCGGCAAGTGACAGGCCCATGATCGTATCGCCGGGTTGCAGCAGCGCCAGCATCACGGCTTGGTTGGCTTGCGATCCCGAATGCGGTTGCACGTTGACATATTCGCAACCGAACAGCTTTTTCGCCCGGTCGATTGCGATCTGTTCGGCGATATCGACGAATTCGCAGCCGCCGTAATAACGCTTACCTGGATAACCCTCGGCATATTTATTGGTCAGCACCGAGCCCTGCGCTTCGAGCACGGCGCGCGAGACGATGTTTTCCGACGCGATCAATTCGATCTGATTTTGCTGACGGCCGAGTTCTTTGTTGATCGCACTGGCGATTTCGGGATCGGCATCGGCCAGCGATGCACCGAAGAAACGGTCGGAATTGGATTTGACGGACGACATGCGGTTAAAGCCTCGACTACGACATCAATGCGACGCGGCGAGCGTGACGCCCGCCTTCGAACGCGGTGGTGAAAAAAACCTTCAGGCAATCCTTGGCGACTTCGACGCCGACGACACGCGCGCCCATGGCGAGAACATTCGCATCGTTATGCTGGCGCGACAGCCGCGCCGTGGTGGTGTCATGCGCGAGGGCGCAGCGAACATGACGGAAGCGATTGGCGGCGATGCTGATACCGATGCCGGTGCCGCAGAGCAGAACCCCGCGCTGCGCCTTCCCCTCCAAGAGCGCATGCGCGACGGCGGCGGCAAAATCGGGATAATCGACGGACTCGGGACCGGCGGTGCCGAGGTCCAGCACATCGAAGCCGAGCGCGCGCAGTTCCGGGACCAGAATCGTCTTCAAGTCATATCCGCCGTGATCGGCGGCGACGGCAATGGTTTCGGTCATGCAATCGCTAACGTAGGAAGTGAGATACGACTCTACCAGATGTCGGGCTATCCCGCCAGTCGCCTACCACCCCTCGCGGTTCGCCCGAATCCTTGACTTGGTGCCGGATTCCGGGCTTTCCCTTGCTTATGTCCGATCCGAATCCTGCCTCCTCTAAGACCCCTGTCGCCATTATCGGCGGCGGTCCCGTCGGTATGATGCTGGCGATGCACCTGCAACGTGCCGGGGTGGATTGCCTGATCGTCAACGCCGAGCCGGGGCCGCGCTGGCACCCCAAGGGCAGCACCCAGAACGCCCGGACGATGGAGCATTACCGCCGGCTCGGCATCGCCGCCGGCATCCGCGCCCAAGGCCTGCCCGCCGATTACCCGACCGATGTCGGTTATTTCACCCGGCTGACGGGATGGGAGCTTTCCCGCATCGCCATGCCGTCCGACCGCGAAAAGCAGCGCATGGCCACCGAGGCCGGACCGACCGATCAGGTGCCGGAGCCCCTGCTCCGCTGCAACCAGATGTATGCCGAGGCTTACGCCTACAAGCATCTTCAAACCCTGCCCGGCATCACACGGCGTTACGGTTGGCGCTGCGTCGCGTTTACGGAAAATACCGACGGGGTTGCCCTCATCATCGAGGAAGTGACGAGCGGACGACAGGAGACGTTCGACGCGGCCTATCTCGTCGGTTGCGACGGCGGGCAGAGCATGGTCCGCCGGCAACTGGGTATCCGGTACGGCGGCGAGACGCTTGGCGCCCAGGCTTACGCCGCTGGGCCGTCGGTTTCGACCTATCTGCGTGCCCCGGGATTCTTCGACCGCATCCCGCATAAACGCTGCTGGCAATATTGGACGGTCAATCGCGACATTCGCAGCAATACGGTCGTGCTCGACGGATCGGACTCCCTGCTGTTCACGACCCGACTGCGTAATGCCGACGACAAGCCCGATGAGGCGATCATCGCGCGGCAATTCTGCGCGAGTTTCGGTCAGAACATCGATCTCGAATTCATCGCCCATTGGCCCTGGACTGCGGGACGTGCCTTGGTCGCCGACAGCTTTGGCCGGGGACGCGTTTTGCTGGCAGGCGATGCGGTTCACCTCTTCACCCCGACCGGGGGCTTCGGCATGAACACCGGCGTCGATGACGCCGTGAATCTCGCCTGGAAGCTGGCGGCCTTGGTGCAAGGCTGGGGCGGTCCCGGCCTTCTCGCCAGCTACGAGATCGAACGCCAGCCGATCGCGCATCGCAATACCGGTGCCGCCAAGCAGTTCGCCCGCAATGTCGGCAATGTGCCGGTCGGTGAAGCGATGGACGAAGACAGCGCGGCCGGCGTCGAAGAGCGGAAAGCCGCCACGGCGTTCCTCGCTGATTTCGATGAAGAGTTCGCGTCGCTTGGGGTGCAGCTTGGTGCGCGGTACGACACTTCACCGGTCATTGCCGATGATCAAGCAGCGCCGCCAGCCGACGACATCGCGAATTATCGCCCGACCTCCCGCCCCGGCGGACGGACGCCGCATCTATGGCTGCAAGATAGATCGTCGCTTTACGATCATTTCGGCGCGGGCTTCACGCTGCTGCGTTTCGGCAAGACATCCGATACACGCAGGCTCGAGGCTTCCGCCGCAGCGCGCGGCATGCCGTTAAAGATCGTCGATGTCGATCTGGAAGCGGGACGCGATCTCTACGAACGCGACTTGGCCCTCATCCGGCCCGACAACTACGTCGCGTGGCGCGGCAATGAAGTGCCGGACGATTGCGACGCGTTGATCGGGCGGATTACCGGTTTCTGAGCCTTAGCTTTTCTTGATCTCGGCGTATTTGCCGTCTTCCCAGTCGAACATCACGTAGCCGGGACCGATCACATCGCCCTTCTCGTCGAAACCGATCGGGCCGAGAACGGTGCTGAACTTGTCACTGTGCAGTACCTTCGAAACCTTCTCGATATCGACCGACTTTGCTTTTTCGACGGCGGCGGCAAAGGTCTGCACCGTGGCATAGGTGTAGAGCGTGTAGCCTTCCGGGTCGTAATTCTGCTTTTTGAATTCGGCGACGATCGGGGCGGCTTCCGGCACGTTGCGCGGATCGGGTGAGAAGGTCATCAGCGTGCCCTTCCCGGCTTGACCGGTGATCTTCCAGAACTCGCTGGTGACGAGCGCGTCGCCGCCGGCCAGCACGGCATCAAGGCCCTGATCTTTGGCCTGGCGCACGATCAATCCCGCCTCGGTGTAATAACCGCCGAAATAGATCACACCCACATTCGCCTGTTTCATCTTGCTGACGAGCGCCGAGAAATCCTTGTCACCTTGGTTGATCGATTCATTGATCACTTCGGTGACGCCTTCGACATGCAACGCCTTGCGCGTCTCGTCGGCGAGGCCTTTGCCGTAAGTCGTCTTGTCATCGATGATCGCAACCGGCTTGCCCTTGAAATGTGACGCGATGTAAAGGCCGGCGACCTTGCCCTGGACGTCGTCGCGGCCGCAGAGACGGAAGACGTTGATCCAGCCTTTCTTGGCCGCTTCGTCGGTATAGGCAGGATTGGTCGAGGCCGGGGTGATTTCGAGAATCCCGGAATCGGCATAGACGGCGGATGCCGGGATCGAGGTGCTGGAACAATAATGTCCCGAGACGAACGCGACGCCGCTGACCGCAAATTTGTTGGCGACGGCGACGGCTTGTTTGGGATCGCAGGCATCGTCACCGACCTGAAGCACAAGCTTCTTGCCGAGCAAGCCACCCTTGGCGTTGATGTCGGCCACGGCCATTTCGGCACCGCGGCGCATCTGCTCGCCGACGGCGGCATCCGAACCGGTAATCGGACCCGCGACCGCGATCTTGATATCGTCGGCACGGGCGACGCCCGCCGCGAGCAGCAATGCGGCCGCCAGCAGGCCACCAAACTTCGTCATCATTCTTTGCTTTTTCCTTTGTTGGGTGTCGGCTCGGCATCCGCGCCTTTGCCGGCATCATCGATATAGTGGCGCAATAAGCCAAGCGCCTCCAGTTGGATATCGGTCATCATGCGGCCGGTTTCCTGCATGGCATTGCTCGCATGATCGAAAATACGTTCAAGGCTTTCGGGACCGAGCGGTGGTTTCGCTTCGTTCGACGAGCGGACGGCCAGCGTCATGCTTTCGTCCACCAGCTTCGCCAGTTCCATCACCATGGTCTGCTGATGCGCGAAAACCGCCTGCATGCGCTCGACCAATCTTTTCTGAGCGTCCATGTGGGCGGCAACGTTGCGGTGCATGCGGAACAGCATCCGCGCCACGTCGCCATACATCATCATGCCGGCGCCCCAGTCCGGCGGCATGACCGAGGCCGGGCGGTCGCTGCGCGGCAATTCGGGCACGGCCGACGGCTTGCTTTTGTCCTTCTCCGGCATTTTTGCCTCCGTGAGCGGGATCAGCTGCCGGCAGCATACACCGATTTAGCCCCGAGCACGAAACCCCGAGATCGGCGATTATTCGCCCGGATCTTGGACGCGAAGGCCGGCATCGATGCGAAGGACATCGCCGTTGACGTAAGAGGCGCGATCCGAGGCCATAAAGGTGACCACGTCGGCGATTTCTTCGACGCTGCCCGGCCGGCCGATGGGTAGTTTGTGGAACAATTCGGGCCAGCGGTCTTCGGTGCCGAACTTGGCGATCGCGTTCTTTTTCGCGCCGGTCAGAAGACGATCGGACAGGATCGGACCAGGATTGACGCCGAGGACACGCACGCCGTGCCGCGCCCCCTCGCCGCCGAGGCACGCGGTGAACATCATCAGCGCCGCGTTCGCCGTTGAAACCGCGATCGAGCTTGCGACGGGCCGTTCGCCGGCGAGGCCGATGACATTGATGATGACGCCCTTCTTGCGTTCGCACATGCCGGGAAAGATGTATCGCGCCAGATCGATATAGGCGAAGACCTTGAGGTCCCAGCCCTTGCGCCAAGCTGCGGGGCTGACTTCGCTCAGCTTGCCGCGCGGAATGGCGCCCGCATTGTTGATCAAAATATCGACGTCGCCGACGGCCTTGGCCAAAGCCTCGACATTTTCGAGCTTGGTCAGATCGCTGGCATGCGGCGTGACCTTCACGCCATAGGTCTTCGACAATTCGGCAGCGGCGGTTTGTAACCGATCGGGATTAGTCGCAGCCAGATGCACGTCGCAACCTTCGGCGGCGAAAGCCTTCGCGATGCCATAGCCGATGCCGCGCGACGATCCGGTGACGAGAGCAACCCGGCCTTTGAGATTCAAATCCATTTTCTCACCCGCAATCCACTGAATAAACCCCGGTGCAGCCCTCGGGCAGCGTATGGCTCGTCCAACTCTTTCCACCGTCTTGCGTGCCGATGACATAGCCATAGCGCGCGCAGCCATAGACCTGGTCCGGGTCCTTCCGGTGCAAGGCGACCGACATGATCGTGCAGCCTTCCGGCACCGAATGATCAAAGCGCTCCCAGCTTTGTCCAAGATTTTTGCTGCGATAGATTGCGCCGCTGCTGTTCTTCACCGAAATGCCGACGCCGACATAGAGCGTGCGCGGATCGTGCGGCGATAGTTGCAGGTCGCGGCAATAGGTCAGATGCGCGGTCTTGCCCATTTCGACATCGGACCAGTGCTTGCCGTTATCGCTGCTTTCGAACACGCCCATGCGAACGCCGGCAAAAATTTTTTCCGGTTCGACCGGCGTGACGCAGACGGCATGGCCGTCGATCATGCCTTCGAAATCATGATCGCAGAATCCTTTGCTGCGCAGATGCGGGCGTTCGTCGGCCAGTGACATCAGGCCTGGGCTGCAGTCGATCCAGCTTTTGCCGCCGTCGTCGCTGCGCATGACGCCGTTGATTTCGATGATGGCAAAGATCGAATTGGGTCGCGCCGGATTGATCGTCAGGCGCATCACGCGCGGAGTGAATGGGACGCGATCCGGAATCTGCGGATCGGGTAAACGCCGCCAGGTATCGCCGCCGTCTTCGCTGCGATAGATGCCCGTCGGTGAGGTGCCTGCGTAGATGATCTTCGGGTTGGTCGGATGAACCAGCAGCGACCAGACGCGCAAATCCTTGTCGGGGAAACCCGCCCGCGCCCAATGCTCGCCGCGATCGGTGGTCCAATACGGGCCGTTCTGCGTGCCGACAAAGACCGTGTCGGGCGAAGCTGGATGGAGGGCGACCGTTTGCACGTCGCAATCGTCGGGCAAACCGCCGGCCAGCTTTTCGAACTGCTGTTCGCCGACCTTCAGCCGGAAGACGCCGTTGATCTTGCCGCCTTGCAGCCGGTTGACCCCGGCATAGACATGGGTGGTTCGCCCGGTGGTATCTGCCATCAACTTCCTCCAAACACGTCGTCTATTTTTCACCGGCCGCGGCACGGCCGATGATGCCGACATCATCGAGATCGATCAGCTTCCAGCAGGACTGCAGCAGTTCAGCCGCAGCGGCAGCGCTCAATCGCGTTTGAGCCTGACTTAGAAACTTTTCGCCAAGTTGTCGATCATCCATCGGGCGCGACGCGCTACCGACGCAATGCGCGATGGCTTTGTGAAGAACGCGGCCGTCTTTCAGCGTCACGATCGCCTCGACCGCGTCCGCCGCCATGGCAGAATCGACTTCGAGATCGATCCGTTCGCGTAAGGCAACGATCGCGGGCTCATCGACGCGGTCGCCATCGCGCAGCGTCGCGGTGCCGTAAATCAACGCGGCGGCAACCCAATGATGATGGCTCGTCTGGACGTTGAGCTTGCTTTTGGGGTGACGGTTATTGGTCATCGCCACGGCGCCCGAACTGACCTTGAGACGAAGCTGTTCGATAGCAGCATAATCGAGCCCGTCGGCCTGCAGCGCGAAACAGCAATCGATCGAGGGATGAATGACGATCCCGCACGGATAAGGCTTATAGGTATTCGACAGAATCTCGAACTTCTCGCCGAGGCCATCGGTCATCGCCACGATGTTCGGCTCGGGCGAATGTGCCTTGGCGAAGCCACGCTGCGCCTCGATCGCGTCATCCGCTGCGGTGAAACCTTGTTGCGCGAGCAAGGCGGCGCGAAGACCCGTTTGCGCCGCATGACCGGCGACGAGCGAGAAACCCATACCGCCGACCGAACGCATTCCGGCGGCTTCCGATAAGGCGATGCCGATGGCCCAGGCCATCTGCTTTTCATCGAGGCCTAAAAGCTTGGCGGCAGCGACAGCCGCGCCGATCCCGCCCGCGATTCCGGTTTGCAGCCAGATAACATTGCCGCGCGCTGGCGCAACCGACACGGCTTTGCTCAAACGACAGGCCGCTTCGACGCCAAGCATCAAAGCAAGAACGAAGTCCTTGCCGGAAACCGGTGCGCGTTCCGCCAAGGCGAGCAACGCCGCGCAGACCGGCCCGCCAGGATGAATCACCGCTTCGGCATGCGTGTCGTCGAACGAGAGGACGGCCGAGCTCATGCAGTTGAAAAGGCTGGCATGAAGAATGTCAGCCTGAATGCCGCGCCCAATGACGCTCGCCTGCACTTTTCCAGAGTACGCGATCAAGGCTCGGACAGCCGTCTCGACAGCCGGATGGCGCGAACCGCCGAGCGCGCAGCCGATAAAATTAACAAAGGTCCGGGTCGCTTCATGCAGAACCGCGTCCGGTACATCGTCGAGCGCCGCCGACGCCGCGTAACGCGCGAAGGTAGCAGTGGCTCCTATTTCCGCCATGATGACGTGACCTTTAATTTTTTATCGCTGTCGTTTTGCGTCGCCGCAAGTATGGGCGAATTGGATCGTGCTGACCATCGCCTTGCGGAGACGTCTTATCGCGACATAAGATCGGGGCATTACCGCATCCATAAGCGGAAAAGAGGGAAGGAACGTCTCGATGAGCGTCGGCGGCGCATGAGTGAGATATTGGATGCCGCGACCGCGATACAGCTTTCCCCTGCCCTTGTCGTAAAATCGCTCGTCAAAACCTTCAGCCGCCAAGGCCGCGCGGTTCAAGCTCTCGACGATTTCAATCTGACGGTTCACGAAGGCGAGTTTGTCGCCATCGTCGGCCCGTCCGGCTGCGGCAAGAGCACTTTCCTCCATATGCTCGGCGGGTTCGAGCCGTCCAACGGCGGCACGATTGAACTGGACGCCAAGCCGATCACCGGCCCCGGCCCCGATCGCGGGATGCTGTTTCAGGATTACGCGCTTTATCCGTGGCGGACCGTTTATGGCAACATCATCTGGCCGCTCGAGGTTCAGCATGTGCCCAAGGCTGAACGGGCAGCGATCGTCGAACGATTTATGTCCCTCGTCGGCCTCACTCATTTTCGCGATCACTATCCGGCCGAACTTTCCGGCGGCATGAAGCAGCGTGTCGCCCTCGCCCGCGTGCTCGCCTTCGATCCTAAAATCCTGTTGATGGACGAGCCGTTCGGCGCGCTCGACGCGCAAAACCGCGAGCTGATGCAGGAAGAACTCAGCCGGATCTGGGATCGCACGCGCAAGACCGTCATTTTCGTCACCCACGATATCGACGAGGCGATCTATCTCGCCGATCGGGTCATCGTCTTCACCGCGCGTCCAGGCCGCATCAAGCAAGACGTGAAGATCGAGCTGCCGCGCCCGCGCGGGCCGGACATCCGTAAGTCGCCCGAATACACCCAATACCGCAATCTGATCTGGGACCTGCTGCGCGAGGAAGTAATGCGTGCGCGGGAAGAATATAATTGACCATCGCCGCGACAGAACGCGCACCGAGAACTAGATCGAACCGTCCGGCGGTGCCGGTTCGGCTCATCGGCCTTATACCGCCGCTGGCGCTCGTCATTATCTGGGAACTCTGCGGCCAGTATCACATGCTGCCGCGCTATCTCGTGCCGCCGTCGCTGATCGTCTCTACGACATGGCGCATGCTGCTCAGCGGCGAGCTCATCGGTCATATCGGCGCCAGCATGTTCCGCATCGCGATGGGATTTCTCATTGGCTCGATCTGCGGGACGGCGGCGGGACTCATCTCCGGTTCCGTCAGGCCGGTCGAACGGTTCTATGAACCGCTGATCTCCCTGACCTACCCGGTGCCGAAAACGGCGGCCTTGCCGATCATCTTTGCCTGGTTTGGACTTGGCGACGCCGCAAAGATTGTCGCGATTACGCTTTCGATCTTTTACCCCTGCTACATCGCCGCTTATTACGGCGCGAAGTCCGTCGCTGGCATTCATATCTGGTCGGCGCGGAATATGGGTGCGACCCGGCTGCAGATTTTCTTCCGCATCGTCCTGCCGAGCGCGCTGCCGCAAATCTTCAACGGCCTGCGGATTGCGATCGGGCTATCCTTTATCGTGATGGTGACGTCGGAACTGATCGCGGCGCAGAAGGGCCTCGGCTATCTCGTCGGCGCGGCCGAAGACAATATGCGGTTCGACATCATGTGGGTCGCTGTCGTTACCATCGGCATCATCGGCTTTTGCGCCGACCGCATTCTCCTGATGATCCGCAGCCGTGTCCTGATGGGTCAGTTGCTGGGCAAGGATCAAGCCCATGGCTAATCAAACTGTCGGTCACAAAGCCCTCGATCTGATCCGGCGGACCTATTCGATTTTTGTCGTGCTTGCCGCGTGGGAAATCGTGTCCCATTCCGGTTGGGTGTCACCGCGCCTGACGCCGGGGATCGAAAAGATTGCGGTCGAATTCTGGGGCCTCGTTACCAGCGGCGACCTGCTGTTCCACGGCCGTATCACGCTGCAACGCGCCTTCATTGGGTTCGGCCTCGCGATCTTCGGCGGGATTGCCCTCGGCACCTTGATGGCGCGCATCCGTTGGTTCGATATCCTGTTCGAGCCGCTATTTTCTTTCGGCTATCCGGTGCCGAAGATATCGCTCTATCCCGTGTTCATCTTCGTGTTCGGTTTCGGCGATCTCTCGAAGATCATGCTGATCTTCCTCGAATGTCTCTATCCGATCACGGTTCATACCTATTACGGCATGAAGAGCGCCGAGCGCGTCCTGGTTTGGGCCAGCCGCAACATGGGCGCGAACAGCCAGCAGCTTTTCTGGCGCGTGCTGGTGCCGTCGGCGGCGCCGACGATCTTCTCGGGGCTGCGTATCGCCGTGCCGGTCGCGCTGATCGTGACGATCATCACCGAGATCATCGGCGAGAGCAAAGGCCTCGGCTATATCGTCAGCTTCAGCGCGGCGCAGTTCGAATATGGCCGGTCGCTGGCCGCCATGTTCTCCATCGGCGTCGTCGGCTTCGTCATCGACCGGCTACTGATCGCGCTGCGCAAGCACATCATCTTTTGGCAAAAAGACAGCATGCCGATCGTCTGATCGGCTTAAATACATGCGGGGGAAACCAATGTTCAAAAATCTGCTGCTCTCGGCGGCGACCATGTTTGCGATGGCGGGCGTTGCTTACGCCGATCCAGTCGATATTCGCATCGGCGCCGGCCCGTCGGCGGACGAACAACTATGGCTGATGAAGCTGCGCCCCGATCTGACGCCCAATCAAGGCAAAGTCTATAATTACAAAATGACCATGTTCCGCGGCGCCAACGAGCGCTTCGTCGCCTATCAGGCGGGACAACTCGACGCCGGCAGCACCGCAATGTCGGCCGCCTTGTTCGCTGCCTCGAAAGACATCCCGCTGACGCTGGTCGCCGCCGAGACCTACGACGAGTCCGACTTCTTCTCGACCGATTATCTGACCCTCGCCGATTCAAAATTCAGCAAGGACAATCTCAAAGGCGCGACCATCGGCCTCAGCGGTTTCCGCACCAGCTTCGAACTTTACGCGCGGGTCGCGGTGCAAAAGCTTGGCCTCAATCCTGAACGCGACGTGAACTGGCTGATCATGCCGCTTGGCAATATCGGCATGGCCTTGCGCGCCGGCAAAATCGATCTTGGCGTGTTTCCGACGTTCTATAGCTATGTCGAAAACAAGACCGGCGGCGTGAAGACGGCCTTCACTGCCTTCAGCATCAGCGGCGTACGCGAGGAATTCGATGTGTTCTTCTCACCCGATTTCATCGCCAAAAACCGTGAGGTCGTGCGCGCCTGGGCGTCGGATTTCCGCAACGTCAGCAATTATCTCAACCAGCATCAGAAAGAAGCGCGGCAGGCGATCGCTGATTCTAAAATCATCGAGGTCGATCCGGCGGTCTATCTTCAGATCATCCCGCCCGAGATCAAGAATCCGACCCAGAACGGCATTCCGCAAATCGAGACTTTACGCAAGCTGCAAGACTTGACCGTCAGCCTAGGTTTTCAACCGAAAAAGGTCGATGTCGATAAGATGATCGATGCGAGCCTGATCAAGCCATAAGGCTCAGTGACCGCCTTCGAGATAGGCCTTCTGAACATCGGCATTGTTCAGCAATTCATCGCCGGTGCCTTTGAGGATGATCTGACCCGTCTGCATGACGTAGCCGCGATGCGCGAGCCGTAACGCGTGATGCGCGTTTTGTTCGACCAGGAACACCGTCATCTTCTGTTCGCGGTTGATCGTGCGGATTACGTCGAAGATTTGCTTCACTATCAGCGGCGCGAGGCCAAGCGACGGCTCGTCAAGCAGCAGCAGCTTCGGTCGGCTCATCAGCGCACGGGCGATGGCGAGCATCTGCTGCTCGCCGCCTGATAGCGTTCCGCCGCGCTGCGCCTGACGCGCCTTAAGGATCGGGAACAGCGTCAGCACGCGATCTAGGTCATCTTTAAAATGGCTTGGGTCGGCAACGATCGCACCCATCTGCAGATTTTCGAGCACGGTCATGCGCGGAAAAATGCGCCGTCCCTCGGGCGAATGGGAAATGCCGCGCCGCATGATCTCGTAGGTGGGCAGCTTGGTGATCGGCTGACCCTCGAAGATCACCGCTCCCTTTTCCGCTTGCGGCTTGCCGCAGATCGTCATCAGCAGAGTCGATTTGCCGGCGCCGTTGGCACCGATCAGCGTGACGATCTCGCCCGGCTCGACATCGATCGAGACGCCTTTCAGCGCATGGATGTTGCCGTAATAGGTATGAATGTCGGCGACCGACAGCACCGCGCTCATGCGTCAGGCTCGCCAAGATAGGCTTTGATCACGGCCTGGTTGCTGCGTATCTCCCCAGGTGTGCCTTCGGCGATCTTCTTGCCGTAATCCAGCACGACGATCCGGTCGGAAATGCCCATCACCACGTTCATGTCATGCTCGATCAGCAGGATGCCGACTTTGTGGCGTTCGCGGATCGCCAACAGCAATTCATTCAGCTCGGCTGATTCACGCGGGTTGAGGCCCGCCGCGGGTTCGTCGAGACAAAGCAGCAACGGATCGGTGCACATCGCGCGGGCTATTTCGAGCCGGCGCTGCGCACCATAGGGTAACGTGCCAGCAAGACGATTGGCGTGATCGACGAGGCCGACACGATCGAGCCAGTAGCGCGCCGTTTCGACAGCAGCGCCTTCTGCATCGCGATAGCGTTTCAGTCCCAATAACCCGGCGAGGCTATAGACGCTCGCGCGCATCAGCTTGTTGTGCTGCGCGACGATCAGGTTTTCGAGCACGGTCATGCCGGTGAACAAGCGGATGTTCTGAAACGTGCGTGCGACACCGGCGTCGCGCGTAATCCGCCACCCCTCCATGCGTTCCAACGCCAGCGTTTTACCGCCGCGATCGAACGCCAACGTCCCCGAACTCGGTCGATAGAATCCGGTCAGGCAGTTAAACACAGTCGTTTTGCCGGCGCCGTTCGGGCCGATGATCGCGGTGATGTCGCCCTTGTTCGCGGCAAAAGACAAACCATCGACGGCCAAGAGGCCGCCGAAACGCATCGTCAGTCCTTCGACTTGAAGTAGCGCCGCTCCGCTCATGCCGGCGGCGCCCCAAGTTGAATTGACGGCGTCCGGTTGGAAAAGATACCGCGCGGCCGCCAGATCATGATCCCGACCATTGATGCACCAAACACCAACATGCGGAACTGCGCGAACTCGCGGCCGAATTCCGGCAGGGTAACGAGGATGATGGCTGCCAGCACGACGCCGAGTTGACTGCCCATCCCACCCAAGACGACGATGGCGAGAACGGTCGCCGATTCTTGGAACGTGAAACTCTCGGGGCTGATGAATCCTTGGCGGGTCGCGAAGAACGCACCCGCAAAACCAGCCAACAACGCGCCGATAGCAAAAGCAGAGAGCTTCACGTTGGTGGGATTGATCCCCAACGCGCGAGACGCGATTTCGTCTTCGCGCAACGCTTCCCATGCCCGTCCGACCGGCAGGCGACGCAGCCGCACAGTCAGAAAATTTGTCGCCATCGCCAGCGCAAGAATGACGAAATAAAGGAAGATGATCCGCTGACCGGGATTGAACGGTATGCCGAAGAATTTCGCGAAGGTGGTTCCGCCGCCCGGTGCGCTTGCCGCAAGGGGCAGGCCGAAAAAAGTCGGGCGCGGGATATTGTTGATGCCGTTTGGGCCACCAGTTACGGAAACCCAGTTCAACAGGATGATCCGGATGATCTCACCGAAGCCCAAGGTGACGATGGCGAGATAGTCGCCGCGCAAACGCAAGACGGGCAAAGCCAGCAACACGCCGACGAAGGTCGCAAGCGCGCCGGCGATCGGCAAAGCTTCCCAGAAACTCAGATCGAAATACTGTGCCGAAATCGCGAAGGCATAGGCGCCGACGGCGTAGAACGCGACATATCCCAGATTGAGGAGGCCCGCGAGCCCGACAACGATGTTGAGGCCCCAACCGAGCATGATGTAGATGAGCACCGTCGTCGCGAGATCAACCAAGTAACGTGATGAGAACGGCAGCAGCGGCCAGATCACTGCAGCGACCAACCCCATCCAACCAAGCCATTGGATATGGCGGGAGGTCATCGGCGCAAAGCGCGGTGCGGCCCGCACGGCGCGGGACCGGCGCGGGACCAGTCCAATCGCGATGCGCCCGATAAAGACGGCGACGACGGCGATGATGACCCAGTTCAGCCGCATCTCGACCTTGCCGCCTTCGATCGGATTGAAGCCGACCAGCGGAATGGCGAGAATCAACGCGACCAAGGCCGCGAACGCGGAATCCTTCAACAGATTCCGCAGCGGCATCAAACCTTCTCCACCTCCGGCCGTCCCAGCAAGCCGGAGGGCCGGAAGATGAGAACCAGGATAAGAACGCCGAACACCGCGACGTCCTTATACGCCGACGAAAAATAGCCGGACCAGAACGCCTCGATCAGACCGATCAGAAACCCACCCAGCACCGCGCCAGGCAGGGAGCCGATGCCGCCGAGGACCGCCGCCGTGAACGCCTTCATGCCGGCGAGGAAACCGATGAAGAAATCGATCACGCCGTAATACATCGTCACCATCATGCCGGCGACAGCGGCCAGGGCCGCACCGATGATGAAGGTGGTCGAGATGGTGCGATCGACGTTGACGCCGAGCAGCGCGGCCATGGTCATGTCCTGTTCGCAGGCGCGCTGCGCCCGGCCAAGCGGCGTCGCCGCAATCATGATACTGAAGCCGGCCATCAGCGCCACGGTAAGCAGCATGATGATGATTTGGAGATAGCTGAGTTGCACCGTGAAGCCGTTGCTCTCCATCAGCTTGAATCCGCCCTGGATCACCGGCGGCAGTGACTTGACCCGCGCACCCTGCAAAAGCTGGACGTAATTCTGAAGGAAGATCGACATGCCGATCGCCGAGATCAGCGGCGCCAGACGGAACGAGCCGCGCAGCGGCCGGTAGGCGACGCGCTCGATGGTCCAGCCATAGAAGGCCGTAAATCCCATTGCCGACACCAGCACCAACACCAAAGCCAACGGCACCCATGTAACCCCGACGACACCCAGAACGAAGAAGGTAATGAGCGAGACGAAGGCGCCGATCATGTAGATCTCGCCGTGGGCGAAATTGATCATGCCGATGATGCCATAGACCATCGTGTAACCGATCGCGATCAGCGCATAGATTGCGCCGAGGGTCAGGCCGTTGATCAACTGCTGGAGGAAATAACTCATGCCGACCCCAAATTATGGGGTTCGACCCCGCCCGGCAAGACCGCAGAATCGCCGAATCGTGATGGGACTTCCAGGACTTCTGCGCTAGAAGGGTTCGATATGAATTTCCGCAAGCTTCCCTGGTTCGATTACGCCGGTAAATTCTCGCCGTTCAAGACGGCGGTTTTCTTGGCGCTGTTCGTCCCCGGAATCATCACCATCGTCTCGTTCCCGCTCGGTTATCTCGGCGCCCGCCCGATGACCCAGGCGATCCACGAATTCGGCGATTGGACGATCCGCTTCATCTTCATCTCGCTGGCGATCTCGCCGGCGCGGATCGTCCTGCAATGGCCGCGCCTTCTCGACGTCCGCCGGATGATCGGCGTCGCGGCCTGCGTTTATGGCCTGGTTCATCTGGTGATCTATGCCGGCGATGAATCCTGGGACTGGGCGATGGTCGCGTCCGAGATTGTCCTGCGCATTTATCTGACCATCGGGTTCGCCGCCCTGCTCGGCCTCGCCGTCCTCGCGGTGACTTCGACCGACGGCTGGCAGCGCCGCCTCGGCGCGCGCCGTTGGCAGAAGCTGCACCGGATCGTCTATGCGATTGCCCTCCTTGCCATGATCCATTTCTGCATCCAGTCGAAGCTGGATGAATGGGAACCGATCGTCATGGCAGGCATCTTTTTCTGGCTGATGGCGTGCCGCGGGATCACCTGGCGCTACGGCCGCGGCAGGCTACCGCTTTGGACGATGGCGAGCGTGAGTGTCCTGGCCGCCCTGCTGACGGCCATCGGCGAGGCGGTCTATTTCGGGATCGCCCTCGGGGCGCCGTTCGACCTGGTACTAATGGCCAATCTGTCGCTCGAAACCGGGGTCCGCCCGGCCGTCGTCGTCCTGGTCGCGACCGGAGCGGTCGCCCTGCTCGCCGCCCTTCGCGGCTGGATTTGGCCGGTCAAACCGCGGCAGAAGGCCGCCTAGCCTTTCTGCCGGGCGATCACATAATCCAGTTTCTGCCGCGCGACCCGGCGCAGCGTCTCCTGTCCTGCATGGGGGTCGCCGACAATGCTGGCCTCGACGCCGGTATCGACGTCGATAGCCGTGACCTTGACCGACCGGCCGACCTGCAGGAATTCAAACAGGATTTCACGCTCTGAGCCCATCACGCTAGAATACCGTTTTTCGTCGAGTAACCAGGAGAAAAGACCAATGGCGACGGCGCCGCGTAAAGAACGACCGACCTTCAACTGGCAGGACCCGCTGCTGCTGGACGAGGAGTTGTCGGCCGAAGAGAAAATGGTGCGCGACAGCGCCCGCGCCTACGCGCAGGAAAAGCTGATGCCGCGGATCAAGACCGCCTTCCGCGAAGAACGGTTCGACCGCGAGATCATGAACGAGATGGGCGCACTCGGCTTCCTCGGCGCGACGATCAACGGTTACGGCTGCGCCGGCGTGAATTACGTCTGCTATGGCCTCGTCGCCCGCGAAGTCGAACAGGTCGATGGCGGCTATCGCTCGGCGCTCAGCGTCCAGTCCTCGCTGGTCATGGGTCCGATCAACGATTTCGGCACCGAGGAACAAAAGAAGAAATATCTGCCCAAGCTAGCAACCGGCGAGATGCTGGGTTGCTTCGGCCTGACCGAGCCCGATCACGGCTCCGACGCCGGCGGCATGAAGAGCCGCGCCAAGAAGGTCGATGGCGGCTACGTCCTGACCGGCAACAAGATGTGGATCAGCAACTCGCCCGCCGCCGACATCATGATCGTCTGGGCGAAGCTCGATGACGTCATTCGCGGCTTCATCCTCGAACGCGGCATGAAGGGTCTTTCGACGCCGAAGATCGAAGGCAAGTTCTCGCTACGGGCCTCGGTCACGGGTGAGATCGTCATGAACGAGGTCTTCGTGCCGGAAGAGAACATTTTGCCGGGCGTTACCGGCCTGCGTGGTCCCTTCACCTGCCTTGACAATGCCCGTTACGGCATCGCCTGGGGCGCGCTCGGTGCGGCGGAATCATGCTGGTTTGCGGCTCGCGACTACACCATGAACCGCACCGCCTTCGGCAAGCCTCTTGCCGGAACACAGCTCATCCAGAAGAAGCTGGCCGACATGATGACGGAGATCACGCTCGGTCTTCATGCTTGCCTACGGCTCGGACGCTTGAAGGACAGCGGCAAGGCGACGCCCGAAATGGTGTCGATCCTCAAGCGCAATTCAACTGGCAAAGCGCTCGACGTCGCGCGGCTCGCCCGCGACATGCATGGAGCCAACGGTATCGTCGATGAATATCATGTGATTCGTCACTTGCTGAATCTGGAAACGGTCAACACCTACGAGGGCACGCACGACATCCATGCGCTGATCCTCGGCCGGTCGATGACGGGGCTCGCCGCTTTTTAGTGACCCCAAGTAACGAATAGGGCGACGACCACGGCGGCCATCACCGCCGTGGCGAGCCATCCCATGATCGTCAGCGGCCAAGTCAGGGTGAAGTCGCCCATGACGTCTTTGCTGCGCGCCATCATCATCGTGATGACCATGATCGGCACGGCGGCAATGCCATTGAGCACTGCCGCCCAAAACAGTGCCTTGATCGGATCGATCGGGAACAGGTTGAAGAGCACGCCGATCAAAGTCGCAGCGGCGATAGTGCCGTAGAAAGCTTTCGCTTCCATCGGCAAGCGCGCCAGCCCGGACGGCCAGCCAAGCGCTTCGGCGAGTGCATAGGCCCCCGACCCCGCCAACACCGGGATCGCGAGCATACCCGTGCCGATGATTCCGATCGCGAACAGCCAGAAAGCGAACGGCCCCGCAATCGGACGCAACGCCTCGGCTGCCTGCGCGGACGTGCCGATATCGGTCACGCCGTGGGCGTGAAGCGTCGCCGCGACGCTGATCAGAATGAACCAGCCGATCGCGTTCGAGAGAAACATGCCGAGATAGGTGTCGATACGGATGCGGCGGATTTCAGCCGGGGCCTGATCGGGTGACTCCGTCAGCGGCTTCGCCTTCGGGTCTTCGCGTTCGTCTTCGGCTTCGATCGAAGATTGCCAGAAGAACAGATAGGGACTGATCGTCGTGCCCAGGACCGCGACGATCGCGACGATATAGTCGGAATTCATCTGCAGCGACGGCACCAGCGTCGCGAAAGCGACCTCGCGCCATGGGATATCGATCGAGAAGGCCGTCGCGACATAGGCGAACAGCGCGATCGTGGTCCATTTCAGCAGGTTGGCGTAGCGCCGGTATTTCATGAAGATTTCGAGACCGACGCACAGCGCGCCGAAGAAGACGACATAGAGCAAGCGCGGCCCGCCGATCAGAAGCTTCAGTCCGTCGCCCATGGCGCCGAGATCGGCCCCAAGGTTGATGACATTCGCGATCAGCAAGATGCCGACGACCGTGCGCAAGAGCAGCGGCGGATAGCGGCGACGGATGTTTCCGGCGATACCCTCGCCGGTAACGCGGCCGATGCGCGCGCTGATTTCCTGGATGGCCGTCATCAGCGGATAGCTGAACAGCATGACCCAGCTCATACCGAAACCGAACTGGGCACCGACTTGCGAATAGGTCGCGATGCCGCTGGGATCGTCGTCCGACGCGCCGGTAATCAGACCGGGGCCGAGGATTTGCAGAATATTCTTTCGCTTCTCGGAAGGCTCAGCCATGCGCCATCAATGATGCAACGGCCGCTTTGGTTCAACAAAAAGAAACGCGCCGGTCCGAAGACCGGCGCGCATGCCCGAAAGAAACGTCTTGAAGGAAGAAAGCTTTAAGCAGCCGGCGGGAAGGCTGCGGCGCGCGAACCCATCTCGACCGCATGGGTCCAGAAGCGTTCGAGCCGACGCAGCGTGCGATGCGCACCGGTCAGATCGTCGGCCTGAGCAACGCCCTGCGAGAGCGAAGACATATGACGCTCGTGCATGCGCTTCAGTTTCTGATGCAGCGCCATGCCCTTGTCGGACAGGCGAACACGAACCGAGCGACGGTCATGTGAGGAACGCTCCTGAACGATGTAATCGTTCTCGAGCATCTTCTTCACGTTGTAAGAAACGTTGGAGCCGAGATAGCAGCCGCGAAGGGTAAGTTCGCCGACGGTCATCTCGAGATCGCCGATATTGTACAAAATCATGGCCTGCACGTTGTTGATATCGTGCACACCGTTCGTGTCGAGCTCGAGCTTCACGACTTCAAGGAACTGTCGATGAAGGCGCTCAACCAAGGCAATAAGATCTAAATAGGCGGATTGCATGTCGTCCTCGCCGGTAAAACTTGTGGCGAAGTTTAGGGGCCGTCCAGTTAAGATAATGTTGAAGAAAACACACCAATTACCGGCCAAAACTGCGACATTTCGGACAGATCGGCTGCGCTTTTATGGTGAATTTTCGTCAACCATAAAAAGGAGTGCTCCAGGCCTTCGACTTACCGCCGAGGATTAGCGCGGCGCGAGGGTCAGACTGCCGCCGCTTGCGTCGTCGCTGAAATGCACGTAACCGACGTCACGCCAGGACCGCATCAGATCGCCGTAATGCGGCGATAGGATGTTCCCGGATTGTCCCGGCGTCACCATGAAGCGTGCATCGTCTGGGGCGGCCATATCGACGATCATCCGCATCGTCGGGCCATGAACGGCGGTAAAAGGCTGCGCCTCGTCGCGGACGAACATGCTGGCATTGTCGATCGTGTCGAAGCTGCCGTCGTCCGGGATGGTCAGCGCCAGCCATTTGGCGACGAAAGGCACACGTGACCATATCGGATGAGAGAAAGACGCAGGATGCGCCGTCCCCCAGCGCCATGAATCGAGCGTGCCGCCGTAACGCTGGCTCAACCCGTCCAGCGCCCGTTCGAGCGCAACATTGAGCTGCTGCTCGCAGCTTTCGACTTCCGGCGTCTCACGGTTATCGCACCAGTCGCGGTGATCGCGGAGGATGTTTTCCGCCACGTCGGGATGCAGGCTCCAATAGCTATCGAAGCTGTCGTGCATCTTGTTGGCAAAAAGTTGACGGTTGAATTCGCGCAGCCAGGCGATGAACAGCAACGGCGCGGTGCTGTCGCGGGTCATCCGCATGTCCCATGCCCTCAACCGCGTAACAGCGTCTTGCGCCGTGCCCGAACCCGGATTGACCGTCAGCATCAGGGGTAGCAAACGGCGCGCAGCAATCGACAGCGTGTCGCTCTGCATCTTCGCGGCAAGGTCCGGGGTCAGTTTGGGCGAAGCATCCAGCAATTCGCCGATCCGCTGCGCCCGGTAAGGGATCTCCCAATCTTTGGTGATCAGGTAGGGATAGGAATCCGGCACGATCTTGTTATTCGCCGCGAAGAACCGGCCGCTCGCGGGATCGGTCCCGATCGGCAACTCGTCGAACGGCACCGTCCCTTTCCAGTCGTATTCGCCGGTCCATCCCGGCGACGGCATGCTGCCGGTACCCGCGCCGCGAATAGGAATGACCGCGGGGGCGAAAAAGCCGATATGGCCGTCGATGTCGGCATAGGTGATGTTCTGTTCCGGCGCGACGGCATTGCGCATCGCGTTCTTGAAGCCGTCCCAATCATGGGCATGCCCCGCCTCCCACAACGCCTGCGGCGTGCCGTCTTCGGCCTGCTGCCAAGTCGCCTGCAGCGCGAGCACCGTTCCATCGGCGGGGTCGGCAATCACCGGTCCATGCCGCGTCTCGCGCACGGTGACAGTGACCGCGTCAGCATCTTTGACCAGAATTTTCTCGTCGCGGGTCACGAACGGCAGCGATCCGTCGGGCGCGAGATAGCGGGCCGGATCGGCCGGGTCGATCTTCTCGACGAAGATGTCTTCGACGTCGCCGCCGGTCGTCGTGAAGCCCCAGGCGATATGGGTGTTATGCCCGATCAGGACCATCGGCTCGCCCGCCGAGGTCACGCCGGCCATCGTCTCGTCCGGCGTTACGATCCGCGCCAGGTACCAGACACCGGGCGACGAGAAGCCCAAATGCGTGTCATTGGCGAGGATCGGCTTCCCGGATGCGGAATGAGCCCCATCGACGACCCATTGATTGGAGGCCGGCTCCTGTCGCGGTACGCCGGGCAAGATGACGCCGAGCTTTCCCAGCACCACCGGCGCTTCCGCCGGATAGTCCGGATAGAGCACGGCCATGTCCTCGGGCTTGAGGTCGCGCGCCAGACGGGATCGCAGCAGCTCGAACCGGTAATTCCCGGTGAGCTGCATATCCATGATTTTTCCCCAGACAAGGGAATCGACCGCTGTCCACGGCTCGGCATGAACGCGGAGCAATGTGTATTCCGGCGGCAGCGCCCCACGACGCGAGGTCAGGAACGCATTCACCCCGGCGGCATAGGCGTCGAACACACCGCGAATTTCCGGCGCCATCGACGCATATTGGGCCTCTGCCGCCCGGCGGAGCCCCATGGTGCGCATCGAGCGGTCGCTCTGTACCGCCGGCGCGCCGAACCATTCCGCCAACCGGCCCACGCCGTATCGGCGCATCAGGTCCATCTGGAACAGACGATCCTGGGCATGGACGAAACCGAGCGCGAAGGCGCCGTCCTTGTCGTTCTGGGCCCGGATCGTCGGGATGCCGTTCGTATCGCGAGTCACCTGAACCGGCGCGCTCAGCCCCGGCAGGGCCAATTGCCCATCGGTCTGCGGCAGGGACGAACGCAGCCACAGAAAGCCGCCGGCGACACCGACGACCACCACAAACAACAGAAGCTGAAAAGTCCGAGCGAATATGCGTCCCATCGGCGCCAGTCTATCGGCGCTCTCGCCCCGGCGCTATTCTGCGATGAGAAAAATGGAGGCTGATATGCCCCTCACCGCCGAGCCGCTGCATCCGGTTTTCGCCGCCCGTATTACCGGGCTCGATCTGACCCAAACATTGACGCCCGATCAGGTGCAAGAGGTCCGCTCGTTGATGGATCGCTACGCCGTCTGCGTTTATCCCAATGCGGTATCTCTGACCAACGATCAGCACATCGCTTTCGGCCGTCAGCTCGGCCCGATGCAGCGCGGCCGCGTCCTCAAGGTCACGGGACGTCAGGAACGGTTATCGGATTGGCCCGAGCTGGTCGATGTCGGCAATCTCGACCCAGACGGAAAAATCCAAGCGCCGGACAGCCGCGCGCGGGCGTTCAACAACGGCAACCGGCTGTGGCACACCGACATGTCGTTCCACCCCAATCGCGCGACCTATTCGCTGCTGAATTCGCATCTTATTCCGCCGTCGGCGGGGGAAACCGAATTCGCCGACGAACGCGCGGCATACGACGCTTTGCCGAACGCCATGAAGGAACGCATAGAGACTCTGGTCGCGTCGCATTCGATCTGGCATTCGCGGATGCTCTCTGGCTTTCCCGAACCGACCGCCGAGGAGATCGCCTCGCGCCCGCCCGCCGAGCATAAGATCGTCCAGATCCATCCGACCTCGGGGCGAAAGACGCTCTATCTCGCCTCGCATGCGTCGCACATCGTCGGTATGCCGGTCGAAGAAGGACGCGCCCTGATCAAAGAGCTGGCCGATTTCGCGACCCAGCCGCGTTTCGTCTATCGCCATCGTTGGACACAAGGCGACGTCGTGATTTGGGACAATCGCTGCACCATGCACCGGGCAACGCCGTTTGAAGATTTGCGTTATCCCCGCGACATGCGCCGCGCCACCTGCCGCGAAAATGAAGTCGTCGAAGCCTTTATGCACTGAGGGCCAGCCGGGAAAGTTAGCCGGATATCCGTAATATCCCTTAGGTAAAACACCCAACTACTCAGTGTACCAACGCGCCGTCATGTTCACGCTCGGAACTATCCAGCGAACGAGGACGGTTATGAGCAGCAATTTGGGCCAGTCTCGGTCCGATCAGATTTATACGATCACGCGCCTGCGCCGCATGGCTCGCAGCACACGCCTCAAGGCTGCGCGCGCGGCTCCGCTCCTCGCAAAACAACTCAACGAGCTTGCCGTCATCATCGAGAACGAAGCCGAGCAGATCGAACGCGCGGATCGCTCCGTCGCGGCCTAATTAAAGACCCAGTTCTTTTAGGATAGCGGCCCGGTTCGCATCGAGATCGGGCGCGACCTCTCGGGTCGTCGGATCGGCGAAGGCCGACATCTTCAGCGGATTGCCGACCACCTTCAACGTCCCCCCACTTCCATCCGGCACATCGACCAGCATGTTGCGCGCCTCGACTTGGGGATGCTGCATCGCTTGGGCGATGTTGTTGATTGGACCGCAGGGCACCCCCGCCTTGCCGACGATCGCGATCCATTCCGTGGTCGTTTTCTTCGACAGGATCGCTTCGATCGTTTCCTGCAACTGAGCCTGCTGCTTCAAACGTAGAGCATTGGTCTTGTACTCGGGCCGCTGCGCCATCTCGGGTACGCCGAGCGCGTCGCACATCTTCACGAACAGGCTGTCATTGCCGGCGGCGATGATGATGTTGCCGTCGGCGGTCTTGAATGCCTGGAACGGCGTGATTGTCGGATGACGCGCGCCGAGCGGTCCCGGAATTTCGCCTTCGACAGTGTAACGCACCACCGCGTTTTCCAAGAGCGCGAGCTGACAGTCGAACATCGCCACATCGATCTTGGTTGATTCGCCGGTCTTGAGGCGATGAACGATCGCCGCATTGACCGCGATCGCGGTATAGAGGCCCGAGCCGATATCACCGATCGACATGCCGACGCGCGCCGGCGGCTGACCGGGATAGCCGGTGATGCTCATCATGCCGCCCATGCCTTGCACGACCATGTCATAGGCGGGGTCTTTGGAATTGGGGCCGGTGTGACCGAAGCCCGAGGCGCAGGCATAGATCAGCTTCGGATAACGCGCATGCAGCGTTTCCCAGCCATAGCCGAGCTTCTCCATCGTGCCGGGGCGGAAATTCTCGACGATGACGTCGCCGATCTCGAGCAGCTTCTCGAAGATCGCCTTATCCTTGTCGGCCTTGAGGTCGAGAGCGATCGATTCCTTGCCGCGATTGATCGAGGCGAAATAGGTCGAGCGGCCTCCGATGAAGGGGCCGTATTCGCGCGCATCGTCGCCGCCCTTGGGCGGTTCGACCTTGATCACCCGCGCGCCCATCTCGGCCATCAGCATGGTGCAATAAGGCCCCGCGAGAATGCGCGACAGATCGATGACCGTGATACCCGACAAGGGCCCGCGATTGGGCATGGTGCTCGCTCCTCAAGAATGCCGACAGGTCTTAGCGGACCCGCCACAGCCCGGCAAACCAGTCATGCGGCCATCCGTCCCGCTTGATCGCCCGGCTGGGGTGGGCGATGTTGCCTGATGATCGAGCGCAGCCTTTCCGCCATCGGACCGCATGGATTCCACCGCCTCGCCTATTGTGAATGGCCAGGGCCAAAGGGCGCGCCGACGCTCGTTTGCGTTCACGGCCTGACCCGCAATTCGCGCGATTTCGACATTCTCGCGCAGTCCTTATCCGCACGGTACCGCGTCGTCTGCCCCGACATGCCCGGCCGCGGGCGTAGCGAGTGGCTGAATTTTTCCGACGATTACAGCTATGCGACTTATCTCGCGGATTGTATGGCGCTGATCGCCCGGCTGGATGTCGAGCGCATCGACTGGGTCGGCACGTCGATGGGCGGGCTGATCGGGATGCTGCTCGCCGCCCTGCCCGGCACGCCGATCCGGCGTATGGTCATCAACGATGTCGGTCCGTTCGTACCCAAGGCCGGGCTCGAACGCATCGGCCAGTATGTCGGGCTCGATCCCAGCTTCACCGATCTTGTCGCGCTGGAGAAAGCCTTGCGCGCCGCCTTCGCCCCGTTCGGACCGCTGACCGACGGACAGTGGCACCACATGGCGTTCCATTCCTCACGCCTGAAGCCGGATGGCAGCTACGGCATCAATTACGATCCGAAGATCGGCGATGCGTTCAAGAAAGGCCCGATCGCGGATGTCGATCTGTGGCTGCAATGGAACGCGATCAAATGTCCCGTTCTGGTCACGCGCGGCGCGCAATCGGACATTCTTCGCGCCGAGGATGCACAGTTGATGACGCAACGTGGACCGCGCGCGCAGCTGGTTGAATTCGAGGGCATCGGCCATGCGCCCGCCTTGATGGTCGAAGAACAGATCGCCGTGGTGAGGGATTTTCTGCGTGGCTGATTTCACCGCTTATCTCGCGCCCGAAGGTTTCATTCCCGAGCTCGAACACGAACTTGGCGAGGATGTAACGCCGGCCTGCGGTCATCTGGTGATCGCGCCCGGCCCGCCGCGACCAACCGCCTGGGCGCAGAACATCTGGTACGATCCGGTGCGGCTGGAGATCGTGTCGATCGGCGATGCCGCCAAGCAACTTCGCAATATTCAACGCAATTGGGCGCTGTACTCGTTCGAGAATCATCGCCGCGCCACACTGATCCAAGAGAAGCTGCCGAAGGTATCGGCCAAGCCGCTTCGGTTCGGCGATCCCGCGCCGACTGCGCCGCTTGGCTCCTGGGCGCTGCTCGATCCCAACACCGTGCTTGCCGCGGCACGATGCTCAAGCCCATTTCCGAACGGCGCGCCACAATTCATCGAAGACAAAGTGCCGCCCAGCCGGGCCTATCTGAAGCTGTGGGAAGCTTTCACCGTGCTGGGTGTTTCACCGCAAGCTGGAGAAGTCTGTCTCGATCTGGGCGCTTGCCCGGGTGGCTGGAGTTATGTCCTGGCGAAACTTGGCACGCAAGTGATCGCCATCGACAAGGCACCGCTCGACCCAAAGGTCCTGGCCTTCGCCAATGTCGAGCAACGCCAGCAAAGCGCCTTCGCACTCGAACCCGGCGATGTCGGCAAGCTCGACTGGTTTTTCTCGGACGTGATCTGCTATCCGTCGCGTCTTCTGACACTGATCGAGAAATTCATCGCCGCCGGGACGGTGAAGAATTTCATCTGCACCCTCAAGTTTCAGGGCGATACCGATTTCGAAACCCAGGCGAAATTCGCCGCGATCCCCGGATCAAAGCTGATGCATCTCAATGTGAACAAGCATGAGCTGACGTGGGTTAGGTTGGCTGCTTGAGCATCTAGCGCCCCTCGACTTCGCTCGGGGTGAGGTTGGTTTGTGCGCTGATTTTGACGATGCCACGCAAAATATTTCCTCACCCCGAGCGAAGTCGAGGGGCGCAGGATGCGAATGCAGTTATCCCGCCTTCAGCGCCTTCGCCATCTCAACGGCGGCGTAGGTCAATATCCCATCCGCGCCCGCGCGTTTGATCGACATCAGTGACTCCATCATCACCGACGGATCGAGCCATCCGCGTTCGATCGCGCCTTTGATCATCGCGTATTCGCCGCTGACCTGATAGCCGAAGGTCGGCATGCCGAAGCGGTCTTTGACGCGGCGGACGATGTCGAGATACGGCAACGCCGGTTTCACCATCACCATGTCGGCGCCTTCAGCGATGTCGAGGGCGATCTCGCGCAGCGCTTCGTCGCTGTTGGCCGGGTCCATCTGGTAGGAACGCTTGTCGGCCTTGCCGAGCGACGATTTCGAGCCGATGGCGTCGCGGAACGGACCGTAGAAGCCCGAGGCGTATTTCGCAGCATAGGCCATGATCGAGACATGCTCGAACCCCTTGGCGTCAAGCGCATCACGGATCGCGCCGACGCGGCCATCCATCATGTCGGACGGCGCGATGATGTCGCAGCCTGCCTCGGCCTGGACCAGCGCCTGCCGGCAGAGGATCGCGACCGTATCGTCGTTATGGACTTTGCCGTCCCGGAGGACGCCGTCATGGCCGTGGGTCGTGAATGGATCGAGCGCGACGTCGCAGAGGATGCCGATGTCCGGGACCGCCGCCTTCACGGCGCGGATGGCCCGGCAGACGATATTCTCGGGATTGAGCGCCTCGTCGCCCTCGGCGGTCTTTTTGTCGGACGGGGTTGCCGGGAAAAGCGCGATCACCGGGATGCCGAGCGCCTGGGCCTCGCCCGCGGCCTCGACCAAGGCCGGGATCGAGAGACGGTCAACGCCGAGCATCGATGGGATCGGCGTCCGTGCCGCGGCCGCGTCATGAACGAAAACCGGCCAGAGGAAATCGGCGGCGCTGACGGTCGTTTCGGCCACCAGCCGGCGAGCCCAATCGTCACGACGATTGCGCCGCATCCGCAGCCTCGGGTAGGCGCCCAAGGGCTGAGAAGGATTATGTACCAAGGGGATAGCCCTCGACTTTCAATCTCTGAATGGCGCCGATGATAGGCAGGAAGTTTCCGCGGCGAAAGGGAATATTAACGGCAATCCGGCAATTTAGGCGCATTCCCGCAGCGCACAGAATGTGTCCTCCCTATGCTCGTCATCGTCGGTATCGTCGTCGTTCTCGCCAGCGTCATGGGCGGCTACTTGGCTGGCGGCGGCCATCTGGGCGTTCTGTTTCAGCCCTTCGAATTCCTGATCATCGTCGGCGCTGCCGTCGGCGGCTTCTTCATGGCGAACCGCAAACCGGTCCTGTCCGGCGCCGCCAAAGCCATCCCGGCCCTGTTCAAGGCCGAGGCCTTCAACAAGGAAGCTTATCTCGAGCTGCTGACCATGCTCTACACCATCTTCAAGATGGCGAAGACCAAGGGCGCGCTCGTCCTCGAAGCGCATGTCGAAAAGCCGCACGAGAGCACCGTCTTCGCCCGATTCCCGACCTTCCTGCATGACCATCATGCGGTGACGTTCCTCTGCGATTATCTGCGCCTTCTCACGCTCGGCACCGACAACCATCACGAGATGGAAACGCTGATCGACGAGGATCTTTCGACGCATCGCGAAGAACATCATGCGATCGCCGGCGCGATCAGCAACGTCTCGGACGCCATGCCGGCCCTCGGAATCGTCGCAGCCGTGCTCGGCATCATTCACACCATGGGCTCGATCACCGAACCGCCGGCCGTCCTCGGCGAACTGATTGGTGGCTCGCTCGTCGGTACCTTTCTCGGCATTTTGATGTCGTACGGTTTCATCGCGCCCCTCGCCGCTGCCGTCAAAGGCCGTGGCGATGCGGAAGAACGCTACTACCTGTGCATGAAGGCCGGCATCCTCGCCTACATGCAGGGTTATGCGCCATCGGTCGCGGTCGAATTCGCGCGTAAGGCTTTGAACACCGACGTCCGCCCGACCTTCTACGAGGTCGAAGAAGCGGTCGAGAAAATGCCGCAGGCCGCCTAAACCATGGCCGCAAAGGGCGCGCATGGTGGCGTCACCATCATCAAAAAGATCAAGAAGGGCGGTCATGGTGGACACCATGGCGGCGCTTGGAAGGTCGCTTACGCCGACTTCGTGACCGCCATGATGGCGTTCTTTCTGCTGTTGTGGCTGTTGAACGTCACGACCGACGTGCAAAAACGCGGCATCGCGGATTACTTCGAACCGACCATCACCTCGAAATCTAACAGCGGCGCCGGCGGCGTTCTGGGTGGCACGACGATGGGTTCGCCGGGCGCGCAAAGCGTCTCCTTCTCCAAGCCCAGCTTCGAGCCGAGCCGCGCGGCGTTGCGCCAGCCGTCCGAAGGCGATGACGGCGATGAAGGCGGCACGGCCGGTCCCGACAAAGACAAAGACGATACCAGCGGCGGTGGTGGCGGCCCGGCCGATAAGATGACCGACCAGCAGATGCAAAAGCAGCTTGCCGAGCGCGAAGAGAAAAACTTCGAGGAAGCAAAAACGGTGCTAGAAAAGGCATTGCAGGACAGCCCGGAACTTCAGGGGTTGTCGAAGAACCTGATGATCGACGAAACGCCCGAAGGTCTTCGGATTCAGCTCGTCGATCAGGACAAGAGCGCCATGTTCCCGGTCGGCTCTTCCAGCATGGCGGAGCCGGCGAAAAAACTGATGGGCCTCGTCGAGCAGGTCATTCAGAAGCTGCCGAACAAGATATCGATCACCGGCCATACCGATTCGACGCAATATGCGATCGGTAACCGCTACGGCAATTGGGAACTCTCGGCCGATCGCGCCAATGCAACACGGCGTGAATTCGTCGCCAATGGCTTCAGTCCCGACCGTCTGTCGCGCATCGTCGGCACCGCCGACAAGGAACCGCTCGAGAATATCGACCCTGCCGCACCGCAGAATCGCCGCATGAGCATCGTCCTGTTGCGTGACGCGAAGGCCATCCCGACGTTGAAGATCAAGGTTCCCGACGCAAAGAAATAACCTGGTCCTACTGCCCCTCTCCGCGTTTGCGGGGAGAGGGAGGGGCCCATTGCAAAGCAATGGGAGGGTGAGGTGTCGTGCAACCTCCTCGACCGCAATATCGTGCGCGCCCACCTCACCCGCTCGCAGTGCTCGCCACCTTCTCCCTCCAATGGGTGGAGAGGGTTATAGACATGATCTACAGGCTGGACGCGGTTGACACCCGGTCGCTCTTCGCCATGATTGCCCGAAGGATAACCTCGGGACGGCGATGCTCAAGATTCTCGGACGGCCGAATTCCTATAATGTGCAGAAGGTGCTTTGGCTTCTCGACGAGATGGCCGTGCCCTTCACGCTGGAACTCTACGGCCTCGATCACGGCGGCAACCACACCGCCGCGTATCAAAAGCTCAATCCGAACGAACTCGTCCCGACGCTGATCGACGGCGATTTCGTGCTGTGGGAATCGAACACGATTCTCCGCTATCTCGCCACCAAGTACGGCAAATTCCTGCCGGCCGATCCGCAGGACCGAGCACGCGGCGACCGCTGGCTCGACTGGGCGCTGACGACCCTGACCAACGCCGTGAACATTCCCTTCCGGGAACTCATCCGCACCGCGCCGGAAAAGCGCAACATCGCCGCGGTGAAAGACGGCATTGCCAAGAGCAACAAGTCGATGGCGATGCTGGATCAGTATCTGGGCGAGACGCCCTATGTCGGCGGCGCCGACTTCAGCATCGGCGACATTCCGATCGGCATTCTGGCCTATCGCTTCTATGAGTTGCCGATCGAGCGGCAAAACTTTCCGAATGTCGAAAACTGGTACAAGCGGTTGTGCGCTCGTCCATTCTATCAGCAACGAGTCATGGTCGGGCTGAGTTGAGCTATGGCGCCGGACCATGAACTGGGTTCATAATCGGGGCTGGTTTTGACGAACGGGTGGAAATCGATGCCCGAAGGGCATGCTGAGAGCAAGAAGGTCAGCCGCGAGCCGCCCACGGCGCCCGAACGGCTGTCCATCGCGCCTCAGCATTTCTACCGGACCGCGGCACTGCCCTGCCCCTATATCCCCGGCAAGGTCGAGCGGAAGCTTGTCACCGAACTGGAAGGCCCCTACGCCTCGGAATTTTACAACGAGCTGTCGCGCGCTGGATTTCGCCGCAGCCATCATCTCGCCTATCGCCCGGCTTGCGCGGGATGCAGCGCCTGCGTCCCGGTGCGTATCCCGGTCGCTGATTTCACCGAGAGCCGGTCGTTGCACCGGATCGCAAATCTCAACCGCGATCTGCGCCGACGCGCCTTGCCGTCGGGAGCAACGCTGGAACAGTTCCGCCTCTTCCAACGCTATCAGCGCGCACGCCACACCGACAGCGACATGGCGGCGATGACGTTCGGCGATTATCAGGCGATGGTCGAGGACAATCCGGTCCCGAGTGGCATCATGGAACTGCGTGATGATGGTGGCGCACTGATGGGCGCAGGATTGTTCGACCCGTTGGATGACGGTCTATCGGCCGTCTATAGCTTCTTCACGCCCGACCTGCCCAAGCGCAGCCTCGGCACGTTCCTGGTCATGTCGCTGATCGAGGAAGCGCAACGGCGCAAGCTCGCCTATGTCTATCTCGGCTATTGGATCGCGAACAGCACCAAGATGGCCTACAAGGCGCGCTTCCGCCCGATCGAAGCGCTTGGCCCGCAAGGCTGGCGCCGGCTGATCATCGAAAAAGGTCCTGCGCCGACGACCTAAGCCGTGACGAGATAGCGGCCACCCCACAGACGAATTTTATCGATGATGGGAATGAAACTTTTTCCCATGGGCGTCAGGCGATATTCGACCTTGGGCGGCACGACGCCGTAATCCTTGCGGCTAAGGAGTCCCATCTCGGTCAAGGCTTTCAGTTCTCGGCTGAGAACGCGTGGCGCAATCTCTTGGCTTTGATCGCCGCCACGCAAAAGACCGCTACGGATCTGGCTATAGCGCAATGCGCCATCCTTCAGGTCCCATAGGATGCGGACCTTGTATTTTCCGCTGATCATTTTCTGAAACGCGAAGACCGGGCATCCACAGCCCGGCGCTGATTTCGTGGTCGGCATAATGCTTCCCTGCAAGGAATGACGATCGAGCCTGAACGATTGTCGGGAAAAAGTCGATGGTATCATTTTTGTCCATACTTGCAGGAATGGCCCCAGCAATCGCAAATAGACAGGACAGTCGAATAATCCCGATTTGAAGGAGCGAAGTCCCGTGAAGCATTTTATGATCAAATACCGGTTCACGACCGGCACGAAAGAAGACTGGCATCGCGCGGTCGAAAACTTCATCGCCGCAATCAATGCGGATCCCGACATCGCCGGGCATATCTCTTATCGCTGTATGAAGCGGCGTGACGGCGACGATTACTATCATCTTGCGGCTACCGACAGCGATCAAGCAACAAAAGCCCTACAATCAAAGACTTTCTTTCGCCCCTACACGGAAGCGACAGAGCGTGTTGGCGGCGGTCATGTCGAGGTCGTGCCGCTGGAAATCATCGCGGAAACTGATTTCTGCGCCTGAATAACGGCGAAGCGACGCTACTCCGCCGCTTCGCGATAGCCGATCTGCTTGAGGCAATGGTCGATCCATTGCGCGCCGAGCTTTTCTTCAAGGCTGTTCTGCGTGAGCCGTTCGCGCAGGCAGGAGAAATCGACGCGGTCGAGTGCCTGGTCCTGGTTGAAGCAGGTGAAGACCACGGTCTCTTCGCCGGTGACGGGGTCCTTCTGCGTCTGAAGACACTGGGCGCAGATTTCCTTCATCATGCATTGCATCGGCGAGTTGATCGACGCGACCGCATGATGACCGGGCTTTAGATGCGGCTTCAATACGCCGTCTCGCGCATTGGCGACTGCGCGCATCATGCCATCAGAACCGATGACGACGAGGCGATCGACGGTGTTGAGCGGCATCGGCTGCGGCCCGAACTTGCCTTCGTTATAGGCCAGCATCGCTTCGACGATATTGCCGACAAACGCTTTGTCCTGCGGCCGTGACGGGGTGAAGCCCGGCGCTGTATCCGAGCACCAGACAACCCAATCGGCCGCCGCTTCGATCTCGGGAACTTTGTAACGATCCTCCGGCTTCTTGTAGCCGGCGAAATAAAGCACCTTCGATCCCGCCGCACGCGCCGCAGCACCGATCGACAGCAACACGGCATTGCCGAGACCACCGCCCAGCAACACGACGTTCTCGCCACCGGGCGTTTCCGTCGGCGCGCCGGTCGGTCCCATCAGCACGACGGGCTCGCCCGGTTTCAGAATCGAGCAAAGATCGGACGAACCGCCCATCTCGAGCACGATGGTCGAGAGCAAACCTTTTTCGCGATCGACGGTCGCGCCGGTTAGCGCAAGGCCTTCCATGGCGAGGATGGTGCCGCCGGCGCGCGGCGCCTGAGTTTCGTAATTCTGCAAGCGATAGAACTGGCCAGGATTGAACGCGCGCGCCGCGATCGGCGCGCGGACGATCACCTCGACGATCTTCGGCGCAAGCTCGACAACCGCATGAACGCGCGGCCGAAGTTCGTCATCGAGGCGCGCGATCAACGCTGCGGGGCTCGGCTGTTCCGGCTTGCGGGTCGCGAGCGCGCGGCTGACGACCGGATAGCCTTGCTTGGCGCTGCCCATGGCCTTCACGACATTGCCGGCGAACGACGGATGGAGATCGCCGAAGAAGCTGATCATCCGGCCATCGGGCTGATGGTTCATCAGCACATCGACTTTACTGGGCTTCGCGACGCGTTCCGGCTTCACCTTGTTGCCGTCTTCGTCATAAGCCTGGAAGTACCGGCCATCGATTTCGACCTGCGAATCTTCGCGGCCCAGCACCGTGTTCGGCTGCGTGCCGGCGGCGACGAGGATCGTGCGCGCCTTGAGGCTGACGCGCTCGTTGGTGGCGATGATCTTACCGGTCTCGGCATTCACTTCGTGCGCGATCAGCGTGATCGATTCCGCATGGCCGAAGCGATCGACCTCGACCGCTTCCGGTGCCAGACATTCGGAGAAGCGAATACCTTCTTCCATCGCCTTGGCCACTTCCTCGTGATTGAGGGTGTAGCTAGGCGCATCGATCAAGCGGCGGCGATAGGCCATCGTGACCCCGCCCCAGGCATCCATCAACTTGGCGAGGCGCGGCTTGCGGCCTTCGCGTGCTGCCGTCGCGCGTTCCTCGCGGAAAGCTTTGGCATGGGCGATGAAGTCGGTCGCGACTTCGATATCTTCTTCGCGCCAGGTCGAACGCACGGCGGCTTCACCGCGCGCGGCAACGAGTGTTTCGTAGCGGCTGAGAAATTTCTCGACCTGAACCGGATAATAGGCGAGCGATTCCGTCGCCGTATCGATCGCGGTCAGACCGCCGCCGATGACGACGATCGGCAAACGCACGGTCAGATTGGCGAGGCTCGATTTCTTGGCGGCGCCGGTCAATTGCAGCGCCATCAGGAAGTCCGACGCCTGACGCACGCCGCGTGCAAGGCCGTTCTTCATTGGCACGATGGTCGGCTTGCCCGCACCGGCGCACAGCGCGATGTGATCGAAGCCGAGATTGAACGCGTCGTCGATCGTGATGGTCCCGCCGAAGCGTACGCCGTCGTAGAGCGCGAATTGCGCGCGACGGTCGATCAGCAGCCGGATGACTTTAAGAAAATTTTTGTTCCAGCGAACCGTGATGCCGTATTCGGCGACACCACCGAAGCCCGCCAACACGCGGTCGTCGAGATCTTCCCACAAATCTTCGACGTTATGGATCGGACCGAAGCTCTTGCCTGAAAGACCGTCCGGCAAGGGCTCGATCTTCAAACCGTCGATGGCGACGACATGATGGCCGTCATTCATCAGATGATGCGACAGGGTGAAACCCGACGGTCCCATACCGACGACCAGCACCTTGTAGCCGGTTTCCGGCTTCGGCAGCGGGCGTTTGAGATCGAGCGGGTTCCAACGCGTCAGCAACGAATAGACCTCGAAGCCCCACGGCAATCCGAGCACGTCTTTCAATGTGCGTGTCTCGACCTGCGGAATATCGACCGGGTCCTGCTTTTGATAGATGCAGGCCTTCATGCAGTCGTTGCAGATACGATGACCGGTCGCAGCCATCATCGGATTGTCGATCGCGGCAATCGCCATCGCGCCGAGGCTGTAGCCGCGCGACTTCACCAGATTCATCTCGGAGATTTTTTCTTCGAGCGGACAGCCGTTGAGCGTCACGCCGAAGGCAGAACCCTGGAAGCCGCCGGACTTCTTGTCCTTCAAACCGCGCGAGCAGCTGTCCTTGCCCTGGTTGTGGCACCAGATGCAGTAGTTCGCATGATCGAGCGCCCCGGCAAGGTCGGTGCCTTGGTCGGTGAGGCTAAAGCCCTCGCGATAACGATGATCATGTTCAGGAAGGCGCAGCATCGTGACGCCCTGATCGACGATGGTTTCGACCGGGACGAGATGCTGCATGTCGAGACGATGCGGCACCTTGAACAACAGGCCGGCGTGATGCACTGCCTTGCCGGCCGGCGACAAAGTCGCCCAGGTCGCATAGCGCGATGCTTCGTCCAAGGCCTCGGCATGGTCCGCCTCGGCTTCGAGCCATTTTGAAACATGGCGCGCAAAGCTGATCTCGGTCAGCGCTTCGCCGAAACGTTTTTCGAGCGACGCCTTGAGAGCGACCGCGTCAATCTCCGCGGCTCTTTCGGGTGTCTGGCCTTTCACCGCACGTCGCTGCACGAAAAGGCGCTTCACGGTGTAGAGTGGCGCGAGGGCGTCGTGCTTTTCCTGCAGCGCCTTGACCTCGGCGCTGATGCCGAACAGCGCGCCGACGAAGTCTTCGACGTGCGGGGCAATATCGACGATCAGATCGGATTCGTCCTTATCGGCCAGATCGCCGGGTTTGGCGCGGCCGGCGGCCAGACGATTGAACAGCGCGACATCCGCCGCCTGCAGATGCGCCATGAAGGCGGCATCGAGGCGGACGAGACCGTCGCGCTGATAAAGATCGGAGAACGCCAAACCGTGCTGTAACTGCAAATCGACCATCATCCACCATCGCAGCGAATCCCTTGGACTCGCCCCTTATTCCCTTAATTTTCTTGGGGAATCTTGTTTATACCCGGTAAGACGTTTGTATTACCGAAGCGTCTCCCGCCTGCCAAGCGGCACTTTGTCCCGGCCGGTATGTGCGGGTCACGCCTCGATTAATAACCGAGGGCGCAGCCGTCTTTGCGGGGGTCCGACCCGCCGACCAAGCAGCCGCCGTCCCGGTCGATCCAGATCGCTTGAGCCCCGCCTAGGGCCCCGGCGCGGGCAACCCGATGCCCCCGCGCCTTGAGATCGTCGGCGATGTCGTCCGGAATCGTGCTCTCGAGGGCCAGCAGCCCGTCCATGGCAAAGGTGCGCGGCGCTTCGATCGCCGATTGCGGGTCGTAGCCCAGATCGATCATGTGCATCAGCAGATGGGCATGGCCGACGGCCTGATACTGCCCACCCATGACGCCGAACGACATCACCGCCTCGCCGTTCTCGACCAGCATGCCCGGAATGATGGTGTGCATGGGCCGCTTACCCGGACCGATCGCATTCGGATGATGGGGATCAAGATTAAAGCTGATCGCCCGGTTGTGCAGCAGCACGCCGCAATCCGGCACGAGGATGCCGCTGCCGAAATCCTGGAACAGCGAGTTGATGAACGAGATCGCGTTGCCGTCACGATCGACGATCGAGAAATAGACCGTGTCCTTATGGACCTCGCCGTCCCACAGCGTCGGCTTGCCGGCGCGATCCAGTTCGATCTTGTCGCGGACCGCGTCGGCGTAAGATTCCGATAAGTATTTTTTGATGTCGATCTTCATTGCGCGCGGATCGCCGAAATGCGCATCACGCTCGGCATAGACGGCCTTCGTTGCTTCCGCGAGGAGATGAATCCGGTCGGCTTCTTCCAGACGCTCGTCATCGAGATCGTAGCCCGACAGAACGCGCAGCAGCATCAACGCGGCAAGGCCCTGTCCGTTCGGCGGACATTCGAACACATCGTAGCCGCGATAATCGGTCGAGATCGGCGTGACGTATTCCGCTTTCTGATTGGCAAAATCTTCCAGCGTGTGAAGACCGCCCAGTCGGTTCAGCTTGGCGACGATCTCCTGCGCCACGTCGCCTTCATAGAAACCGGCGCGGCCTTCGCGCGCGATCTTCCGCAGCGTCTTCGCCAAGGCCGGTTGACGCAAGCGTTGGCCAAGAGCGATTGGCTCGCCATTCGGGGCGAACACTTTCGCCAAATCGGCGTCATGCAAAAGCTTATCGGCGGCTTCGGCGAAATCGTGCGCCACGCGTGGCGTCAGGGCGGTACCCTCTTCGGCAAACTTAATCGCCGGGGCGAAGAGTTCGGTGAGGTCCTTGCTGCCGTGATCGGCATGGATGCGGCACCACGCGTCGATCGCACCCGGCACGCTGACCGCATGCGGCGTCTCGGCGCCGATGGCGCGAATCTTGTTGTCCTGATACCAGCCGACCGTCGCCTTTTGCGGCGCACAGCCCGAGCCGTTGAGCGCGATCGGCAGTTTGCCGTTCTTGGCGTAAAGGACGAAGCAATCCCCGCCGATCCCGGTCATATGCGGCTCGACCACACAGAGGACGGCGATGGTCGCGATGGCCGCATCGACGGCGTTGCCGCCGGCCCTCAGAATATCCAGCGCCGTCAGGGTGGCGAGCGGATGCGAGGTGGCCGCCATGGCATTGGCGGCGATCGCGGCGGAACGGTTCGGTTGGGCAAAATCGCGCATGGGTGTCCCCTCGTTTATGCTTATTCCATATCGCTTGTCGGCGGCCCGTGCATTGCCTAATTTCTAGGAATAATCAGGAAAACGAGGATTTCCCATGCTCGACGCGTACATCTATGACGGCCTGCGGACCCCGATCGGCCGGCATGCGGGTGGCCTTTCTTCGGTCCGTCCCGACGACCTGCTCGCGGGCGTGATCAAGGAACTCGTCGGGCGTAATCCTTTCAAGAATTTCGAAGACACCATTGTCGGCTGTACCAACCAAGCCGGTGAAGATGCCCGCAACGTCGCGCGGCATGCGCTATTGCTGGCCGGCGTCCCGGTCGAAACCGGCGGCATGACCGTCAACCGCCTGTGCGGCAGCGGCCTCGCCGCCGTCATCGATACGGCGCGTGCCGCCTCGACCGGCATGGGCGAGATTTTCATCGCCGGCGGCGTCGAGAGCATGAGCCGCGCGCCCTTCGTCATGGCCAAGTCTGAGACCCCGTTCCAACGCGAATACCGCATGTTCGATTCGACCATCGGCGCCCGCTTTCCGAACCCGAAGATCGAAAAGGCCTTCGGCGCGGACACCATGGCAGAGACCGCCGACAACGTCGCCAGCGACAACAAGATCACCCGCGAAGAAGCCGACCGCTTCGCCGCCTGGTCACAGGAGAAATACGCCAAGGCGAAAGCCGCTGGTTTCTACGACAAGGAAATCAGCGCTGTTATCGTCCCCGGCAAGAAGGGCGCGACCACGACCGTCAGCGCGGACGAGCACCCCCGTCCCGAATCGACGATGGAAAAGCTCGCTGCCTTGAAGGCACTCAATCCAAACGGCGTCACCACGGCCGGCAACGCCTCGGGCATCAATGACGGCGCCGCCGCGCTGATCGTCGGCACCAAGGCCGCCGGCGACAAAGCAGGCGTGAAGCCGCTGTCGCGCATCGTCTCCGCCGCCATCGCCGGCGTGCCGCCGCGTGTCATGGGCATCGGCCCGGTTCCTGCCTCGCAGAAGGCGCTGGAACGCGCCGGCCTTACCTTGAAGGACATGGATGTCCTCGAACTCAACGAAGCCTTCGCCAGCCAGGTTCTCGGTTGCCTGCGGCTGATGAAGCTCGACCTCAATGACGACCGCATCAATCCGAACGGCGGCGCCATCGCCATCGGCCATCCGCTCGGCGCGTCCGGCGCACGCCTTGCTTTGACCGCGACCCGTCAGTTGCATCGCACCGGCGGCCGTTACGCGTTGGTCACGATGTGCATCGGCGTCGGGCAAGGCATCGCAGCGGTGATCGAGCGCGTGGCGTGAGTTCTGCCGACGAAACCGGCCCGTCGCCGTTCGAGCGCGGCGCCTACAAGCTCTGGTCGAAAGAACACGTCCGCTTCAGCGACACGGACATCAACGGGCATGTCAATCATGCCGTGTTCGTTATCTATTTCGAATCGGGTCGCGTGCAAATTACGCGCGACCCGCAATTCGATCTCATCGAAGACGGCTGTAACTTCAACGTCGTCCGCATCGAACTCGATTACAAAGCCGAGCTTCGCTTTCCCGGCAACATCGACATCGGCCTGCGCGGCATCAAATACGGCCGCACCTCGTTCCGCATCGGCCACGGCATCTTCCAGGGCGACAAATGCCTTTGCACCGAAGAAGCCGTGCTGGTCTATATGGACCGCGCCACGCGTAAGCCGCGGCCGCTGTCCGAGAAGCTGATCGCCTGGCTGAAAGATAACGGCGCGACGGCGAACTGATTGCACGAATAACACGAGCCCTTCGACAGGCTCAGGGTGAGGATAAATTTCGCGCGGCATCGATAAACGCAGCGCACCTCCATCACCTCACCCTGAGCCTGTCGAAGGGCTCGTGGTGAGAATGCAACGGCCTACATTTCCGGCGCGACGATCATCTTCCAATCGCTGGCCAGTACCAACTTTGGCTCCGTGACCTTCTGCAGTCCCGCCAAATCCAATCCTTCAACGATCTCCCGCACCGCCACGCCATCCGGCGTGATGTCGAGCACAGCCATGTTCGTATAAATCCGCGTTACGCAGCCGCTCGCCGTTAGCGGCAAGCTGCACGTCTCGCGAATACGCGGCGAGCCATCCTTCGCGTTATGTTCCATCAACGCCCAGACCCGCTTCGCACCTGCTGCCAGATCCATCGCGCCACCGACACCGGGGGCGAGTGTGTCGCTATCGGTGGTCCAATTGGCGAGATCGCCTTTGGCCGAAACCTCGTAAGCGCCCATGATCGACAAATCGACATGGCCGCCACGGATCATCACGAAGGCTTCATTGTGATGAAAAAAAGATCCCCCGGGGACCAGCGTCGTTAGCCCCCTGCCCGCATTGATCAGGTCGGGGTCTTCTTCGCCGGGCTTGGGCGCGCCGCCCATGCCGAGGATGCCGTTCTCGCTATGAAATATGATTTCGCGCCCGTCGGGAATGTAATCCGACACCATCGTTGGCATGCCGATACCGAGATTGATGTACCAACCTTCGACGATGTCGCGCGCGGCACACCAGGCCATCTGACGGCGGGTCAGCGGTTTCATGGCGACACCACAAGGCGATCCACATAGATGCCGGGTGTCGCGATCGCTTCCGGATCGAGCGTACCGAGATCGACGAGTTCCGCGATTTGCGCAACGGTCACTTTCCCCGCCGTCGCCATCACCGGATTGAAGTTACGGGCCGCTTTACGATAGATCAGATTGCCCCAGCGATCGGCGCATTGCGCCATGATCAGGGCGAAATCGCCCGGCAGCGGTTTCTCGAAGATGTGTAATTGACCGTCGATCATACGGGTTTCCTTGCCCTCGGCCAGCCGGGTACCGGCGCCGGTTCGGGTAAAGAAACCGCCGATCCCGGCGCCCGCCGCGCGCATCCGTTCGGACATGGTTCCTTGCGGCACGATCTCAAGCTCAAGCTTTTGCTCGCGATAAAGCTGATCGAAGACCACCGGGTCGCCGGACCGCGGATAGGAACAGATGAGCTTTCGTACCCGGCCCGACTTCAACAAACCCGCAACGCCGTTAACGCCGCTGCCGCCATTGTTGGAAACGACCGTCAGATCGCGGACATCGATCTCTGCCAAGGCGTCGATCAAGGCGCGCGGCTCTCCAGCCTTGCCGAAACCGCTGCACAGAATGACGTCGCCGTCTTTGACGCCGGCGAGCGCCGCCGCGAAGCTCTCGACACGTTTATCGATCATGGCAGTGAAGTCTTTCGCCGGTGGACCCGGCGAGTTTATCTCAATCCTTGCCGAGAACGAAATCACGCATGCGCGGGTAGATTTCGTTGCGCCAGCCGCGGCCGTTGAAAACACCGTAATGACCGACGCCCGGCTGGACGTAATGCCGCTTCTTCCCGTTCGACAGACCGGTCAGCAGCTCGTGCACCGCACTGGTTTGACCCACGGCGCAGATATCGTCCTTCTCGCCCTCGATCGCATAAACCGACGTGTTTTCGATGGCGCCCGGATCGACCTTAACGCCATGCGACACGAATTCGCCCCGGGCCAAGGCCTGGCGATGAAAGACGCGGTCGATCGTCTGCAGGTAAAAATCCGCGGGCAGATCCATCACGGCTGTGTATTCGTCGTAAAACTTCTTGGTCGCTTCAGCGCTATCGCCATCGCCGGCAACGAGGTGCTTAAAGAGATCGACATGGGCCGTGACGTGCCGGTCGAGATTCATGCTCATGAAACCAGCAAGCTGCAGAAAGCCCGGATAGACGCGCCGCAACGCACCGGCATAGCGCAGTGGCACGGTATCGATGACATGACGCTCCAGCCATTCGACCGAATGCGCTTCGGCAAAACGGCTTACCTTCGTCGGCGCAGCGCGTGTATCGATCGGGCCGCCCATCAAGGTAAGTGTCTTCGGCTGCATCGGATCATTGTCTTGCGCCAGCAACGCCGTCGCCGCGAGAGCCGAGACGGCAGGCTGACACACCGCGAGCACATTGAGGTCGGGGCCAAGCGTGCGCATGAACTGCATTATCAGCGCGATATGATCGTCGAGATCGAAACGGCCATTCAGCAGCGAGACGTTTCGCGCATTGGCCCAGTCGGTGACATAGACATCGTGATCTTGAAGCATCGTTGCGATCGTGCCGCGCAGCAACGTCGCAAAGTGACCCGAGAGCGGTGCGATGACCAGCATACGCGGCTGGACGACAGTCGTGTCTTTGCGGAAATGAAGCAGCGTGCAGAAGGGAGTGGTCTCGATCGCGACTTCTTCGACCGCCACCGGCTCGCCATTGACCATGACATGATCGAAACCGAAATCGGGGCGGAGATGCGACATGCCCGCGCGCGAAACCATCTCGCACGCCGCGGCAGCTTGACGCAGCAAAGGATGATCGCGAAAGGCCATCCAGGGATTGTTAAGAAATTCTTGTCCCGACCGTGCCAACGCGCGGAAAGGGGCGAAGGCATCGCTATGCGCCTGATAGGCTTGATAAAGCATGCTGTCGTGCGTTCCTTGACCGCGGGTTCGGTTGCCGACCTACGGCCACCTATCCCCCACACTAACCCGGGGTCAATTTAGAACGCGCTAACGCCCATGCCAAATGCGAATCGGCCTGGGAAACTAAGCTTCTGGCGTGAAATAGCGATCGTCGCGGAGCACATCGAGGGCGATGGTTTTAAGGTCGCCTGGTGAATCGACACGATTCAACCGCACATGGGTAAAGGGCTCCCAAGCATAGCGACAGATCGACTGGACTTCCCAGAGGATCGATTTGGTGCCGATCGCGCGAAAGCGCTGACCCACCGTCACGCCGAAATTCTCTTCTGCGCCGCCGCTTGAACTTTTCTTGAAGAACATGGCAATCACCTGACGTAAACGCGACGTCCCCGATCCCCACGTTCCGAATCATAAAACCAGCCTCTTGCCGCGTCGATGGCAAAAGCCGTTTCTTCGGACGATTTAATGTTAGGCGACGGCCTCGCGCATGCCGCGGATGAAGACCCCGAGCGTGATCACCGACAAAGCGATGAAGATGGCGAACGCCATCCACACGGACGGATCGCCAATCGCACCGTTGATCAGCGCGCGGCTGGCATCCACGGCATAAAGGAATGGATCGAACTTGGCGATGAATTGAATGATCGGCGGGCCGAAACTGATCGGCAGCATGATCCCCGATAGGATCATCGCCGGCAACACGAAGGTATTGACGATGCCGGCAAGAATACCGCCTTCGCGGATGATCAGCGCGAGGCGGAACGAGATCGACGACATGGTGATGCCGATCAGCACGATCAGCAGCACCAACAGGATTGAACCGCCGATATCGAAATGAAGACCAAAGAAGGCCCCGCAGACAATCAGCGCGATGCTTTGGATGATCAGGTTGATCGCCGACTGCAAAATGAAGCCCATGGTGAGGGCGAGACGGCTGATCGGTGTAACCCGCAAGCGTTCGATGAATCCGGAATCGAGCTTGTCGCGCAGCGTGAATCCTTCGAAGCCAGCAGCGAACAGCGCGTTCATCACCAGAAGACCCGGCGCAAAGAACTGCACGGCATTGTCGCCGCCGGGCAAGCCGCGCGACGCGGCGACACCATTCAACAGCGGCCCGAACAGCAGCAGATAAATGATCGGCTGAAACAAGCTGCTGACGGCCCAGAAAGGATTGCGGATCGTCACCCGCAACTCGTTCATCGCGATGAGGTACGCGTCGCGCATGATCAGCTTTGTCCCCCGTCACCGCGCAGGCTGCGGCCCGTCAGTTTGAGGAACACGTCGTCAAGCGACGGCCGCGTCAGCGACACAGATTTCGCCGGATAGTTCCCCTGCCCGACAATGCGCAGGATTTCCGGCAAGGCCTCGTCGCCGCGATCGACATAAAGCTGCAGGCTGGTGCCGAGATCGTGTTTTTCGAGAATGACGCGCTGTCCCTCAAGAAGCTGGAACGCGGCTTTCGCGCGTGTCTCGTCTTCATAGCCGAGGGTGATGATGTCGCCGGCGATCTGTTTCTTCAGTTCGGCCGGGCTGCCGATGGCGGCGATGCGGCCCTGATCCACGATGGCAACGCGATCACATAACGCATCGGCTTCTTCGAGATAATGCGTCGTCAAGAAGACCGTGGTGCCCTGTTCGTGCAGGACCTTTGCTTCTTCCCAAACGCGAGCGCGGCTTTGCGGATCGAGGCCGGTCGAGGGCTCGTCGAGAAATAGAAGCTGCGGCGAATGAATGACGCCCGAGGCAAGATCGAAGATGCGCCGTTGGCCGCCCGAATAGGTTTCGGTCTTGCGGTCGGCAAAGGCGGTCAGTTTTAGCCGTTCGATCAGCTCGTTGCTGCGCCGCCGCGCCTCGTCCTTGCTCATGCGGTAAAGCTGCGCCTGCAACATCAGATTCTCGCGGCCGCTGGCGACATGCTCCATGCCACCCTTCTGGCCGACGTAACCGATATGGCGACGAATCTCGTGCGGTTGGCGCGCGAGATCGAATCCCGTGATCGTCGCCTTGCCCCCCGACGGTGACAGCAGCGTGCAGAGCATCCGCATCGTCGTGGTCTTGCCCGCTCCGTTCGGGCCGAGCAGGCCGAAGATTTCGCCTTTGGCGACATCGAGGTCGAGATCGCGAACCGCCTCGACGACCTCTTTCTTCGGCCCCGCAAAACGCTTGCAGAGCTTTTCCGTGTGGATGATTGAATCGGTCACGCTATTTGGGTGTTTTCGGTAACGGCGGGATCGATTTGATATAGACCGCGATCGCTTTGCGATCGGCGTCGGTCAGCTTGCCGGTGCCTTCGACAACCTCGGCCATGCCGCCGCCGACCGAATCGCCGTCGGGCGTCATACCGCTTTTGAGAAGATCGACGATGTCGTCTTCCTTCCAGTCACCGAGCCCGTCCTTCTTGTCACTGGTGATGTTCGGCGCATCCTGCTTGTCGGCGCCATGCGGATCGCCGGCATAAGCATGACGGCGATCGAGCCCGCCCAAGAGGTTTCGCGGCGTGTGACATTCCTGACAATGCGCAACGGCCTCTGCGAGATAACGCCCGCGATTCCATTCGTCGCTTTGTCCGGCCACCGGCTGCAACGGTCCTTCCTTGAAGAACAGCATGCGCCAGCCGAACAGCAATGGCCGCCAGCCGAAGGGCATCTTCATATCGTGCCCCGGCATCTGATGAGCGACCGCCGGAATGCTCTGCAGATAGGCGTAGAGATCGGCGATATCGGCGTCAGTCAGATTGGTGAAAGACGTGTAAGGAAAAGCCGGAAACATAAACGAGCCGTGCTCGTTCTTTCCCTCGCGCATGGCGCGGTGGAAATCGGCGGCGGTCCATTTGCCGATTCCGGTCGCTTTATCCGGGGTGATGTTGGGACCGTAGAAGGTGCCGAACGGCGTCGGCAGCGCGCGCCCGCCCGCAAGCAGCGCACCTCCCGCTTTTTTGTCGGTGTGGCAACCGGTGCAATCGCCCGCTGCGGCGAGATAGGCGCCACGTGCGATAGCAGCATCATCCGCGGCAAACGCCGAAAAGCTCCAACCGCCAGTGGCAGCAAGAGCCGTTAGAATCAGAAGGGCCAGGACGCGTCGCGCCATGGCCCTTCTATACACGAACCGAGTTTGATCGACTAGGAGCTCTTGGTGCGATAGGCGCCGTGGCACGCGCCGCAGCCGTCCTTGTTCATCGCGCCAAGCTGCTCACCGGCACCCGCCGCATTGCCGGCTTTCACCGCCTCAAGCAATTTGGTCTGATCGGCCTGCATGGCCGTGATCATCGCCTTGACCTTGTCCGTCTCGGTGAAGAGTTCAGGCTTCGCTTTGGTCTTGTCGGGGAATTCTGTCGTGCTGGTTCCCGCGGGGAACAACGCCATGATCTTCGGCGCGCGCGCGATCAAATCTTCAGCGGCCTTTTGTGCGGCGGCCTGGTCGCCCTGGCCTTTTGCATAATCAGAGACTGCCTTGGCGTCGCCACCCTGCGCCTTCATGAACTCTTGGCGTTCTTTGATCACCGCTTCCTTGCTGGCCTGCGCCGAGACGCCAAACACACCGGATACGAGAACAATGCCAACGCCCGCCGCGACGAGCCCCGTACGAAGAAAATTCATGCCGTCAGTCTCCTGATTTGCTTTTGTGATGATAGGCATAGGCTGTCGCATCACGCTGTAACGATTGCGTGAGTCTGAAACGGCTTAGAGCATGCCGAGTTCCAGCTTGGCCTCTTCACTCATCCGCGACTGATCCCACGGCGGCGTCCAGACGAGCTTGACGCGCGCGTCCTTCACGCCTTCGACGGCGGCCACGGCGTCACGCACCTGCCCCGGCATTTCGCCGGCAACAGGACAAGCCGGCGCGGTCAGGGTCATCTCGATATAAACAGCGCCGTCCTTCTGCGCGACCAACTCGTAGATCAAACCAAGATTGACGATATCGACCGGGATTTCCGGATCGCGCACCGTCTTCACCGCTTCGAGCACGCGCTCGACCAGGTCTGGATCGCTCTCGCCCGCAGGCGGCCGTTCGACCTCTTCGGTCGCGGGCGGTGCATCGTTCTGAAATTGGAAAGGATCGTCGCTTGCCATGATCACTACTCAGTCTTCACTGTCGCGCCGACCTCGCCGCTTTTCAGCGCCGCCTCGAAAGCGTGCCAGGCGAGCGTCGCGCATTTAACCCGTGTCGGATAGCCTTTGACGCCTTCCAGCGGCGCAAGCCGTTCAAAGTCGTCTTCCAGAACTTCCGGCATCGCCTCAACCTCGCCGCCCGTCACGCCGGCGTGGAATGCCTTGAACAATTTGTCTGCTTCTTCGAGCGTCTTGCCCTTCAGCACTTCGGTCATCAACGACGCCGACGCGGTCGAGATGGCGCAGCCGCGTCCCTGAAAGCTGACGTCTTTGATCACGTTGTTTTCGATCTCGAGGAACACCGTCACCTTATCGCCGCACAGCGGATTATGCCCATTGGCGAAATGGCTGGGGTGTTCGAGCGCGTGGAAATTACGCGGCTTGCGGCCGTGATCGAGAATGATGTCCTGATAGAGATCGCGTGATTCCATGGTTCTACCCTAGCGCGCGAAGATCGCCTGCGCCGCCTTCAAGGCGTCGGCCAGTGCGTCGATATCGCTCTCGTCGTTATAGATGCCGAGCGACGCCCGCGTCGTCGCATCAAGGCAAAGCTTTTCCATCAAGGGTTGGGCGCAATGATGCCCAGCACGCACCGCAACTCCCTTGCCATCCAGCAAGGTCGCGACGTCATGGGGATGTATGCCCTCGACGGCGAAAGACAAGATGCCGAAGCGCCGTTGCCCCGCCGGCACCAGGCGGATGCCGTCGATGCGCGACAGCTTGTCCATGCCGTATTCGGTCAGCGCTCCCTCATGCGCCTCGATTGCGGCACGGCCGAGTGACTCGATGTAATCGAGCGCCGTGGCCAAACCGATCGCGCCCGAGATGTCGGGCGTACCGGCTTCAAACCGCGCCGGCGGCTGTTGAAACGTCGTCTTTTCGAAGGTGACGGTTTCGATCATGTCGCCGCCCGCCTGCCAGGGCGGCATATCGTTGAGGATCGCGCGCTTGCCGTACAAGACGCCGATGCCGGTCGGCCCATAGGTCTTATGGCCGGAGAAAACATAGAAGTCGCAATCAAGCGCGCGGACATCGACCTGCAGCCGCGGCGCAGCCTGGCAACCGTCGATCAAAACCTTTGCGCCCTGCGCATGCGCCAGACGGATGATCGCTTCGACCGGCAGCAAAGCCCCGGTGGCATTGGCAAGCTGTGTCACCGACACCATCTTGGTGCGCGGCGTGATCAGGCTTTCGAATGCCGCCATATCGAGGCCGCCGGTGGCATCGACCGGCGCAACCTTGATGGTGAAACCGATACGGTCGCGCAGCAATTGCCACGGCACGATATTGGCGTGGTGCTCCAACTCGGTGATGAGCACTTCATCGCCGGCCTTGAGGAAGGCCGCGCCCCAGCTTTGCACGACGAGATTGATCGCCTCAGTCGCGCCGCGCACGAAGACGATCTCGCTGGCGTCGGCGGCATTGAGGAAGCGGCGTGCGGTTTCCCGCGCGCCTTCGTAAAGCTCGGTCGAACGCGCGCTGAGGCGATAAACGCCGCGATGCACGTTGGCATAGTCATGCCGGTAATAATCGCTGACCCGGTCGATCACGACGTTTGGCTTTTGCGAACTGGCCGCGGTGTCGAGAAACACCAATCCGGGATTGTTGGCGAAGATGGGGAAATCCTGCTTCACCCGGCGCGGGTCGAGAAGCGCACTCACGACGGCACGCGCGCGACGTTGAGCCAACGCTGCACATGGGCCGCGAGATGGGCCCGCAGCGCCGGCTCGCCTTCAAGACGATCAATTGCATCGGCGGCAAAGGCTTCGATCAGCATACGCCGTGCCTCGTCCGGCGAAATGCCGCGCGCTTCGAGATAGAACATCGCATCTTCGTCGAGATCGCCAACCGTCGCGCCGTGGCTGCATTTGACGTCGTCGGCAAAGATTTCGAGTTCGGGTTTCGTATCGACCGTCGCGCGCGCCGACAGCAGCAGATTTTTGTTGAGCTGATTGGCGTTGGTCTTCTGCGCGTCCTCGCGCACGGTAATCTTGCCGAGGAACACGCCATGCGCGCGCTCATCGACAACGCCCTTAAAAACTTCATGCGTCGTGCAATGCGGCGTCGCGTGATCGACGACCGTCATGTTGGTCGCTTCCTGCGCGCCGCGCAGCAGGTAGGCACCGAACAAGCCGCATTCCGCGTTTTCGCCGGCATAACGAATGAAGCTGTCGTGGCGCGACAATTCGCTGCCCAATGTCAGGACAAAACCGTCATAGCGCGCGGCGCGGTCGAGCGTGCCGCGGACCTGACCAAAGTGAATAGCGGTCGTCGCCTCGTCCTGCAGCTTTACATGACGCAAGCTTGCCGCCGCCGCGACATCGACCAGCGTCACCGCGTTGGTCCAATAGCGGCCTTCGCCGATGTACGTCTCAAGGATCGTCGCACGGCTGCCGGTGCCGAGCTTGATAAGGTTGCGCAGATGGAACGATTGATCCGGCGCATCGCCCCAATGGACGATCTCAACCGGATGATCGAGCGTCACGCCGTCTTCCAGCACCAGGACGTAACCGTCGGCAAACAGCGCCGCGTTGAGCGCGGCGAAGCCCTGGCCGCCGGCCGTATCGGTATCATCGAGCAGGCTTTGCGCCAGATCCTGGTGGCCCGGCAGCAGTTTCGCCGTGTTGTCGAGCCGCACGCCCTTCGGCAGCGCGCCGGTATGGGAAAGGTCCGGGGCAAAGCGCCCATTCACAAAGACCAGACGGTAGGACTCGCCGTCGAAGGCATAAGCCGCGATGTCGGGCTTCGACGCCGTTGCAGTTCCCGGGAGATAAGCCTGTTGCAGCGGCCGCAGATTGGTGAAGCGCCAGGCTTCTTCGCGGCGCGTCGGGAAACCGAGCGTCTCGAACCGCGCGAAGGCGCTTTTGCGCTGATCGGCCAGCGCGTCGGCGGGATGGGCGGTAAATGCCGCGCGGTACGGCGCGGTTTCTGGCTTCGCGGTCATGACGGCTTAGGCTGCCGTTTCGTCGAGCATCGCATAGCCGCGCTTTTCCAGCTCGGCCGCGAGGGTCTTGTCGCCCGACATCACGATCTTGCCGCCGCTGAGGACGTGGATGTGATCCGGCTCGATGTAATCGAGGAGGCGTTGGTAATGGGTAATCAGCACCATCGCCCGCGACGGCGAGCGCAGCTTGTTGATGCCGTTGGAGACGAGGCGCAGGGCGTCGATATCGAGGCCGCTATCGGTCTCATCGAGGAGGCCCAGCTTGGGCTCCAGCATTGCCATCTGGAAGATTTCATTGCGCTTCTTCTCGCCGCCCGAAAATCCGACATTGACCCCACGCTGAAGCAGGTCGTCGTTGATCTCAAGTTCCTTGAGCTTCGCCCGGACGGCCTTGAGGAACTGGCCGGCGTCGAGGTCAGGCTGGCCGCGATGGCGGCGGACCGCGTTGAGCGCCGCCCGAAGGAAATACATGTTGTTCACGCCCGGGATTTCGACCGGGTACTGGAACGCGAGGAAGATGCCTTCCCGCGCCCGCTCGTCGGCGGCCAGCGGCAGCAAATCCTTGCCGTCGAACGTGACACTGCCCTCGGTAACTTCATAACCGGGACGCCCGGCGAGGACGCTGGCGAGCGTGCTTTTACCCGACCCGTTCGGCCCCATGATCGCGTGGACTTCACCTGGCTTTACGTCGAGGTTGATGCCCTTCAGGATCTCGCGTCCGTCGGTAATCTTGGCGTGCAAGTTTTTGATATTCAACATTTCAGCCACACGTAAATTGGGTTCGTTTCGTAATTTTAAGATTCGGCGTTAGCCGACGCTGCCCTCAAGGCTCACGGCGAGCAGCTTTTGCGCTTCGACCGCGAATTCCATCGGAAGTTCTTTCAGAACTTCCTTACAGAAACCATTGACTATCAAAGATAAAGCGTCCTCTTTCGAGAGCCCGCGCTGCTGGCAGTAGAACATCTGGTCGTCGCTGATCTTCGACGTTGTCGCCTCATGCTCGCATCGGGCAGAAGGGTTACGGACCTCGATATAAGGCACGGTATGGGCGCCGCAGCGGTCGCCGATCAGCAAAGAGTCGCACTGAGTAAAGTTGCGGGCGTTCTGCGCCTTGGGTTGCATCCGCACGAGGCCGCGATAAGTGTTCTGGCCACGACCGGCCGAAATTCCTTTAGAAATAATGGTCGAGGTCGTGTTCTTGCCAAGATGGATCATCTTGGTGCCGGTATCGGCCTGCTGCATGTTGTTGGTGATCGCGACGGAATAGAACGCCCCGACCGACCCATCCCCCTCAAGGAGGCAGCTCGGATATTTCCAGGTGATCGCCGAACCGGTTTCGACCTGAGTCCAGGAAATCTTGGCCCGGTCGCCGCGGCATGCGCCGCGCTTGGTCACGAAATTATAGATCCCGCCCTTGCCCTGGGCGTCGCCCGGATACCAGTTCTGGACCGTCGAATATTTGATCTCGGCGTCTTCGAGAGCGATCAGCTCGACCACGGCGGCGTGAAGCTGGTTCTCGTCGCGCATCGGCGCGGTGCAGCCCTCGAGATAGGAGACGTAGCTGCCCTTGTCGCAGATCAGCAGCGTGCGTTCGAACTGGCCCGATTTGGCGGCATTGATGCGGAAATAGGTCGAAAGCTCCATCGGGCAGCGGATGCCCGGCGGGATATAGGCAAAGGACCCGTCGCTGAAGACTGCCGAATTGAGCGCCGAGAAGAAGTTATCGCCCTGGGGTACGACCGAGCCGAGATATTTCCGCACCAGCTCGGGATGCTCACGCACCGCCTCGCCGAAGGAGCAGAAGATGATGCCCATTTCGTTGAGCTTGGACTTGAAGGTCGTCGCGACCGAAACACTGTCGAACACAGCATCGACCGCAATGCCGGCCAGCGCCGCGCGCTCGCCGAGCGGGATGCCCAATTTCTCGTAGGTCTTCAGCAGCTCGGGATCGACCTCATCGAGCGACTTCGGGCCTTCTTTCGGCGCCGAGTAATAGCTGGACGCCTGATAGTCGATCGGCGCGACCTTCAGCTTCGCCCAATCGGGATTTTCCATCGTCAGCCAATGGCGGAACGCCTGAAGCCGCCATTCCAGCAGCCATTCCGGCTCCTGCTTCTTGGCCGAAATGAAACGCACCGTACTCTCGTCGAGACCCGGCGGCAGGCTATCGCTCTCGATGTCGGTGACGAAACCGTACTTATATCCCTCGCCCGTCAGGGCGTGGATGGTGTCGAGGCTATCGTCGGGCGAAGTCATGGCGTCACCGAAGCTTGCTTGGGTAGGGCGGACCGTTGCGTCAGCGGCCCGAACGGATTGGCCATATCGCCGAGCGTAACGGCGCTCAGCGCGGTCTCGACCGCGTCATTGATGCGCTTCCAATGCGGGCGGGTCGCGCAAATCTGAACCCGGGTGCAGTCCGGGCCGTGGACGGTGCATTGCGTCACGCCCATGGTCCCGTCGATGGCCGCGACGACCTGAGACACCGTGATCGACGCCGCTTCCCGCGCCAGACGATAGCCACCGGTGGCGCCGCGCGCGCCGGCGACGATGTCGCCATGCGCCAACGCCTTCAACACCTTGGCCACGGTCGCCCGCGGCAGGCTGGTCTCCTGCGCAAGCACGGCCGCCGTCATCTGCCGGTCCGGATTGACCGCAAGATGGGTGGCGACAATGACGCCGTAATCGGCGAGTTTCGACAGAATGACCATTCGGGGCTTTCGATCAGGGCCTGAATTAGGACCGCTGCGGTACCTTATTCAAATCGGTACCGAACCGCAAGCTTCAACCCCGGACAATCATTTATTTAAATGGTCGCGAATCGTCCCACAATCAGCCTCGAATTCAAGGCTTCCAGCCCTCCTTATCCAGCTCAGAATTGACCTCGCGCAGCAGCGAGAAATCGAACATTGTCGCCGGGTCGCGGCGCTTTTCCGGCGGGATGCCGAGGACCTCGGAACGGTTGGCGATTTCCTGTTTTTGCAGATCCAATGAAATCGTGCCGTCCTTCGTCGCGAGATCGCGGGTCGATTCCATCGCGGCGCGGATTTCGGCCGGGGTCTGGGTCGCGTTGCGTTTGCGCGTCGCGGTCACGACGTCGTCGGGAAACGCGTCGGCGCGGCGGCGGCCTTTGATCGCGGCGCGCAGGAACCGCTTAACCAGCGGGCGGTTTTCGGCGAGCAGCTTTTCGCTGACGACGCCACCGCCAGCGATCAGCGGAATGGTTTCGAGATCGAAGACCATATGAGCGGTCGCATTGGAACGCAGACGTTCCAGTTCGTCGGTCATCATGCTGGCCGCGGCGAGCGAACCGGAGGTCACGCCCGCAACGACGGCACCGCGATTGCTGAGCGGCGTCAGGATGACGCTCGCCGGGTCCATACCGGCATTGACCAAAGCCCGCCGGATCGACAACTCATGGGTATCGCCGCGCGTCTCGATACCGACTTGCTTGCCTTTCAGATCGGCGAGCGTCTTCACATCGGCATTGAGCGACCAAAGCTGATACGGCACGTGGTCGTTATTGACGTAGATGATCTTGAGCTCGCCGCCGCGCAGCATCGCGCTGATCGCGACGCCGGGCGATGTCGCATATTGAACGTCGCCGGCCAGCAATGCCGGGATCGCCGTGCTGCCCCCTGCCTGAACCAACTCGGCCGCGATGTTCTCTTGCGCGAAATAGCCATGGTCGATGGCAATAAAATAATCGCCGAAGCCCGAAATCATGCCCGGTATCGTGATGCGCATCGGATCGGCCGCAAGGGCACCACCGGACCGGCACGCAATCAAGATAACAGCAGCAAAGAGAGTCTTCGCAATAAGGCGCACGGTCGATCCTCCCAGGACAGATAGTCGCCCGGCTTCGCGGGCACTTGGCAGCATGCTGTCCTGATTCGCCGCAATCGACAACCCCGGAACGAGCCTGACGGATCTACAGCGCCTTGAAGCGTTCCTCGACCGTCTTCTGTGCGACGCCGGGGCGGCCGGTGCGATAGGACTGTTCGAGCAGCGTCTTCACATAAGGCCCCGCCTCCACCGGTTCGTATTTCGCCGGGTTGTCTGGTCCCTGGCATGTCGGCAGACATTCAACCTGCGTCTTGTAATACGGGATGACGAACAGCGGCAGTGAGATGCGCGCGCGGCCGCTCACGTTGAAGTTCGAGGCACGATGTAGGCTCGACCGATAGACGCCGTTGCTCCAACGCGAAAAGAGATCGGCGATATTGACGACCAACGCGCCCGGCACCGGCGGCACGTCGATCCAATCGCCATTGCCGTCACGCACTTCCAGACCACCCAGTCCGTCTTGGGACAGCAGCGTGAAGGTGCCATAGTCGGTATGCGGCGAGATTCCCCACTGCGTGCGCCCGACAGTCTCCGGATCGAGCGACGGGTAATAATTATACGTCAGCTGACTGGCGAGGTAGCGATGCGAAGCATCGAAATAATCCTCGGCCAGATCGAGACTCAAGGCGAGCGCGCGGCAAAGACGTTGCGCGATCGTGACGCGCTTGAGGATATGGGCCTCGATAAAAGGCTTGAAGCCGGGGAGCAATGAGTCATCCGGCCAGTTGCCGTTGCCGACGCTGGGATTGTCGCCGGGCGTTTCACCGGGCAGCGCGGGACGCGGAATGACGAAAGTTTCTTTCTGATCGGCTTCCTTGTCCGGATTGGCGCCCGGGTTGGTGCCGCCGACCGGCATCCAGCCCTGACGCGTCGCGTGCTTGCTTTTGTCGAGTTTCTGTTTCTCGGCGCCCGGTAATTCGAACAGCATCTGTCCCCAATCATGGGCTACGTCGAACTCGGCTTGGCTGATGCCGTGATTGATCAAATAGAAGAAGCCGGTATCGACACAGGCAGCACGAAGGCGACGCGCAACGCTTTGCCGTTGCGCCGTTGTGCTGGTATCCGAATAAGCTGCGAAGTCGATGACCGGCAACACCCTTGCCGATCGTTTCTTCGCCGACAGTGTTTCGACCCGCTTGCGATTATCGAAATCGGCATAGAGACCGACGGCGTCGTCCTTGATTGTCTGGACCATAATCGTCTCCTTACTATTTGTCGTCATACCCGCGAAAGCGGGTATCCAGGAGTAGCAACGCAGACCTCGGAGGTCTCTGGACTCCCGCTTTCGCGGGAGTGACGAAATGAAAAGTGATGTCTCATCCTGCTAAAATCTGATCCGACATCTTCTCGCCGATCATCATCGTCGTCAGGTTGGTGTTACATCGCGGCAGGTTCGGCATGATCGAAGCGTCGATGACGCGCAGCCCATCGATGCCCTTCACGCGGCCGTCCGTCAGCGTCACGGCTTTGGGATCGTCCGCGCTACCCATGCGGCAGGTGCAGGACAGGTGCTTGATCCCCATCGCGGTCGAGCGGACGAAATCTTCCAGCAAGGCATCATCCGCCAGCATCGTCGGTAGATCGGGGCCTTCAGTAATCTTGTTACGGATCAGCGCGTCACGTAGCGGCGCGGGTCCGTCAAGCAACATGCCCGCCGCCCCCATCACCAGCTTGTTCTTGAACGTCACGGCATTTGCCTCGCGCGAACGCTGACTGAGCCGCGCGCCGAAGGGCGAGCGCGTCGTTTTCTGCAGGGACTCATCATCGAAAAGGCCAGCGATGAACCGCATGCCGTTTTTCAACCGCGTCAGGTCGCGCTGATCGTCGAAGAAATTAAGTTCGACCTTCGGTTCATCCTGCGGGTTGGTCGTCCGCAACGTCACGCGGCCGGCGGAATAGGATTTGTTCACCCAGGTCACAGCCATGCCAAGCCGCCGCCCGACGCCGTGCCAACCACCGCGGCAGAACACCGCCGTGTACATATCGGTCGGCGGGCAATCCTCGATCTGCGAGGAATAACGATAGGAAATCTGCAACGGCCGTTCCGTCATCGTGACGCGTGCATTGCCGGTGACATAGGCCATGATGCCGACGCCGGGATGGTCGCGCAGATTTTCGCCGACGCCGGGTAAGTCTTGGCGCACGCTGATGCCGAGCGCGGCAAGCTGGGCCGCAGGGCCGATGCCGTGCCGCATCAGCATCGCCGGTGAATGAACCGCGCCGGTCGAGAGAATGGTCTCTTTCGCCCGCACCGTCTCCACGCCTTCTTTGGTCTGAACGACGGCGCCGACCACACGGCGGCCCTCGAACAGCAATTCCTTCACGGAACTTTCGGCGAGAATGCGGAGATTGGGCCGGCGGCGAACCTCATCGCTGAGATAAGCGACCGCCGCCGAAACACGACGGCCGGATTTGTTGTTTTGCGTCGCCGCGAAATAACCGTCGGTGAAAGGGCCATTCTGATCGGGCAGATAAGGCAACCCGGCTTTCTCGAGCGCTTTGGCCGTCGCCTCCGAATAACCGCTCCATTCGCCGCGCGGCATGCGCTGCACCGGGATCGGACCGCCTTTGCCGTGCAACTCACCATCGGCATCGTCGTCTTCCAGCTTTTTGAAATAGGGCAGCACGTCCTGCCAGCCCCATCCGGTCGCGCCCAGCTCGGCCCATTCGTCGTAATCGGCGGGTGCGCCGCGATTGGCGGCTTGGAAATTGATGCTCGACCCGCCCCCCATCACCTTGCCCTGGTCGTAGAGCACCGGCGGCATCTGCTGCGGCGTATTACGGCGCAGCGCCTGGGTATGAGCGAACAGCTTCATCCATTTATAGGCCGGGTTGAGCGCGGCCTTCGGAAACATCTCTTGAATGTCGGCGGGGACGTTGCCCGGCGGCGTATCCGGTCCGGCCTCGATCAGCAGGACTTTGTTCGCCGAGCGTGCCGACAGGCGATTGGCCAAAACGCTGCCGGCCGAACCCCCACCGACGATGATGTAATCGAATTCCATGTCTTCCGCCCGTTTCCGTCCCGATGCCCGGCGTTTGTCTGCTGCCGGTTCAATCCGTCGAAATTAACACAAGCCCGGCCTTTACGGTCTATCAAAGACTTTGGCGCAGGCTTCGGGAAGCTGCCCCCATCTTTATGGTCAAGATTTCATGAATCGGTTCACAACCGTCGTTTCGGCGATCTCCCTCCTGGCGCTGCTCGCCGCGCCGTCCTTTGCGGATATGACGATCAGGCTCAAAGACGGCCGCAGCATCACGCTGCCGATCGAACCGCAGGACGTCGAGTCCTTCGACTTTGGTGCAGGCGGCGCGGCTCCCACGACGCGTGGCACCTTCCCCTCCTCGCCGCCGCTTCCATCCTCACCGGTCATGCCTGCCAGCCCCGGCCTTCGCGCGGCGACCGGCAGCGTTGCGCCGATCCCCGGTGTCTCGGCACCGAGCCTCGCGCCGCCGGTGGCCACACCGTTGGCAACCGCCGCGCCCTCGCCAATGCCCAATCTGGGTGCGCAGCCCAAAACCAGCGGCCGTGTGCTGCATGTCGGTTCTTCGCGGGATTACAAAACCATTCACGCCGCCGGCGCCGCGACAAAAGACGGCGACACGATCGAGATCGATGCCGGCAATTACATCGGCGATACCGCGATCTGGAAATCTGACAATCTCGTCATCCGCGGCGTCAATGGCCGCGCCCATCTCGATGCCGACGGCGAGTCAGCCGGCGGCAAAGGCATCTGGGTTACGGCCGGCAAGAACATCCGCATCGAGAATATCGAGTTCTCGGGCGCCAAGGTCGGCGACGGCAACGGTGCGGGCATCCGTGCCGAGGGCGCGAACCTGACGCTGTTCAACTGCTACTTCCACGACAATCAGGAAGGCATCCTCGCCGCCGACAATCCGGACAGCGACATCGTCATCGACAGCTCGGCCTTCGTCAAAAACGGCACGCAGTCCGGCCAGGTCCACGGCATCTATATCAATCACATCCGCACCCTGTTCGTGCGCGGCAGCGTCTTCCAAGGCACCTCGATCGGTCATCATATCAAGACGCGCGCCGATACCGATTACATTCTTTACAACCGAATCCTCGATTTCGCCGACGGCACGGCCAGCTACTCGGTCGATATGTCCAATGGCGGCCGCGGCTTCATCATTGGCAACGTGATCGAAAAAGGCGCAAAGGCCGACAACTTCACCTTCATCGCCATGGCGATGGAAGGCCCCAGCAATTCGAAGCAGGAACTTTACGTCGTCGGCAACACGATGGTCCTCGACCGGTCGAGCGGCGTCTTCATCCATTCGCGTTCGCCGGGAACGATCATCGCCGCGGGCAATATTTTCTCGGGTCCGGGCGCCGTGCTGCAGGGTAACGGCCGGCTGATCAACAATATCATCGCCGGCGGCAGCGCCGACAATCCGGACGGCAATGGCGGTGGCGGCAACAAGATCGTTCGCGATGCCGGCTTCGTCGATACCAGCAAATTCGATTATCACCTGAAGCTGGGTTCACCCGCGATCGGCGCCGGTGTCGATCCGGGCGTCATGGCCGGCTTCAAGCTGATGCCGGAATATCAGAACGCCTATCCGCTCGGTGTCGAACCGCGCCCGGCGATGAATCCGCCGGATGCCGGCGCTTACCGCTTCATCAACGCCGCGAGATAAGCCTTATAAGATGCCATCGCCGCGTCCTCTTTCTTGAGGATGCGCGATGGCGTGTCTTTATCTTTGAGGGGATGATTACGCGACGCCGATATCGTGGCATCCTGGTCCGCCCAAATCTCGCCGGTGACGTCATTCTCCCGCACCGAGGCCGTCGTCGTCGGACCCCGCGCCTCGATACCCGCCGTCGATAAGACGCGATTGCCAGTGATCGTGGTCCGCGCCGAGCGATAGAGATAAATCCCCGGCTCTTTCGGACAGTTCAGCACCAGATTGTTGCGGATGATCCCGTCGCGATGCTCGGTGCTGCAATCATCGCCTTTGTCGCACAGCCCCATATTCGGGGTGGTAATGCTGCCGCCGAAGGAAATGCCGCGCATCGCCGGCGTGGCCGGGCGTCCGAGATTACAATCGACGATGTTATTCTCGATAATCCCGCGTTCGGAATTTCCTTTGACGAAAATCCCATAGCTCCAATCGTCCTTGAGCGTCGGCGGATGCGACAGCGCCTTGCCGAAGTCGGCGATGATATTGCCGCGAATGATCCAGTCCGATCCGCCGACGACATCGATCGGCGCAATCGGATTGTCGGTCATGCGCGGGCGGGTATCGAACAACAGATTGTTCTGGATAACGACACGCTGGGGAAAGGCCCCATTTTCGCCGTTGCCTTTGATATGGGCATTGTAATCGCGAATGCGGTTGTCACGGACGACGGCGCGGTCGGCGTGGCTGACGATATGAAAAGCGTGTTCGCACTCATTGTCGTCGGCACAGATGCCGGCGATGTCGAGACCTTCGACCACCCAGTCCGAGCCAGTGATCTTGATGAACTCGACGGCGGTTGAACGAAACTCCACCGTTCCCCGCTGTGCCGCGCGCAAGGTGATCTTCTGCTGCCCGCTGCCGCTGTTGCGGAGCCGAAGGCCTGGCAGTTCATACTTTCCCGGTTGCACCGAGATGACATCGCCCGGACGAGCCGCGCCGATCGCCGCAACGATGGCGGCGGGCGTGTTGACCGAGACCGATCGAGCGGCGGCGGACAGCGGCACCGCCGAGACTAGTGCCATGGCGATGAGTGAAGATCGCGCGATCATCCCGCTTCCTCTGCAAAGGAGATTTCGCACGGCGAACGGCGCCGCGCTTCGGGCTACCGATACCGGCGGCCCGAGTACGACGCAAGCGAGCGGTTAGACCCTAGGCAGCGCGCCACCATCGCCCCGAGGATCGAGGCATCGCCTTGAGCGTGTCACTCACGGTGGTCGTCATCACTTCGGCGGGCGGCATCTCGGACGCACTCGATAGGTTGTGCGGTATGTCACTGGCGATTTGATACGTCGCGCCAACACGGTCCTGGAGGTCACGGTCGGCATCGGCATGTTCCAACGCAATCGAGCGGATCGCGGCGGTCTTTTGATTGCCGGCAAGACTCAACGCTTCAACGGGTGCAGTGTTATGACCGATCGCGACGACCGCAGGCCGTAACCGGATAACCGGCGCTTGTTCCACAGCGACGGTTTCGGCGGGGCGTACCTCCTCGCCAAGGCTTTGGGCATGATTGTCTGCGGGAACGACCGGCTTGTTATCCGCCACGCGCGCAACCGCACTTGGTTTCACATGTTTCCTTTCGGGCGCATCGGCGGAGATCGCGGCAGGCGTTGCGGGAATCTCAGCGTAACGTGCATCCACCGCTTGTCGCGAACAGCCCGACATCAAGCCGTAATTGATCTCTTGTTGTGTCGTTTCGTGCCACGCCCGCGATGCGGCGTAATCGGCACCGGCTCTGCTGGCGCTGCATTCGTTTTTCGCGACGCGTTTGACGTCATCGGCATAGTGCTTGAGCTCATGCGCCAAGGTCGTCAGGCCCGATCCATATCGCCAATCATCCGGCAGATAGACGGTTTTTTTCGTCTCGTCGTATTCGCCTTTGGCTTTGCCACCGAAGCGGTCTGCAAAATCGGAGCGCGGTACGACGACGATATCTTGGATCGTGGGAAGATCTGCGCCGCCGACTTCATCAAGCGTCGCACGGGTTTCGGCCATCGTCGGCGGCGCCGATGGAATATAAGTGGAACAGGCTGAGACAAAACCAGCAACGGCACCGATAACGGCGAGCCGAATTAGTTGCGTACGCATGCTTATCCATCCCAATTAAAACCACGCCGAGTTTTCTCGACATGTTCGATTTACACGCACGCTTCATCTCTATTGCGAGGGCAAGCATCAGCGTTGACGCGATGCCACAGCATCGCGACGCGCACAGATTTTCCTTCGCGGATAGACCGCTAAAGGCAACTGGTTTTAACGATTGGCCCCCCGGCCGCAGAAACGCTCGTACTTATTTTATGCCGCTCGACAAGCGAGCGATGCGGCATCCTAAACAGCTTTTAATCGCGATAGGAACACTTAAATCGTACGTAGAATCACGATGTCTGCAAGACAGATCATAGCTTATATCAGGGACAACTTGATATAACGCATTCACGTCGTTACGCCCGGGTACAGTGCAAGAATTGCAATGCACGATGCGTCTGGCCTTATAAAAACACCGATGAATAGATTCGGCGGCACCGTGCATTGCGATGGTGGTGATCCGATTGTTACTGGGGTTCTTGCGTGTGGGCTTCGAGGAACCACAGCGCCTTATCCAGCGCGCGTGAATAAGCCGTCAGAATATCCGCCGTATCCTTATCACCTGCTTCGTCGGCCTCGTCGATCCCGGCACGGGCGGCATTTGCCGTCTTGCCGTAACGTTCGATCAAAGCATGAAGATGGTCTTTGATCTTGTAGATATCCGTCGGATAGGGCGTGAGGGTCGTGCCTTTGGCGACCGCCTGGGTCGTGCCCAGCGCAGTGCCGCCAAGCTGGACGATGCGTTCTGCGATGGTATCGACGTGATCGTCCAGCTCGGTACGGAAGCCGTCGATCATTTGATGGATCGCGATGAATTGCGGTCCCTTCAAATTCCAATGGGCCTGCTTGGTCAGCAGCGCAAGGTCGATACCCTCGGCCAGCCGGGCGTTCAACAGCGCGATCACCGTGGCTTTTGCGTTCGATTTCAAATCGTTCTGGGTCTTGAACAAGGACATGTTTCTACTCCGGTTAATCCGTTATTTCTGTGAGGCCTGCTTCGCCGTCGAGGATCGCAGCCACCGCGTGAATGACCGACGCGATGCGCACCGCCTGCTGGATCTGTTCACGCGTGATGCCCGCCTGGCGCAACACCTGGTCATGTGCGTCGATGCACTTTCCGCAACCGTTGATTGCCGAAACGGCCAAAGACCAAAGTTCGAAGTCAGCCTTATCGACGCCGGGATTGCCGATCACGTTCATGCGTAACCGGGCCGGCATCGTCGCGTAATCCGGGTCCGAGGCAAGATGCGTGAAGCGATAGTAGATATTGTTCATCGCCATGATCGACGCCGCGGATTTGGCCGCCGCCAGCGCCTGCGGCTCCAGGTACGTTGCCGCTTCCTGGTTGACCGCGGCAATCAAGGTCGCGTTGCGCGAAGCAAGCGCCGTCGCCAGCAGCGTTCCCCAGCGCTGCTGATCACTCAGCAAGTTGTCGGTCAGTAAAGAAGAGAGGTTGAGCTTTATATCCTTCGCGTAATCGGGGATGAGCTCACGAATGTTGTCCAACGCCATCTTTCGATCCTTTTCCGGGAATACGACGCGGGCCGAAACCCGCGCCGCTGGTCCCTGTTGTTAGGCCACGTTCAGTGTCTGGTTGCCCTTTTGCCAATTGCAGGGGCAAAGCTCGTCGGTTTGCAGCGCATCGAGAACGCGCAACACTTCCTGCGGATTACGGCCGACGCTCATATCGTTGACCGAAGCAAACCGAATGGTGCCTTGCGGATCGACGATGAAGGTCGCGCGCAACGCCACGCCGTCATTGGCATCGAGGATGCCGAGCGCGTTGCTCAGTTCGCGTTTGACGTCCGAGAGCCAGGGAAAGACGACCTTGCCGAGATCTTCGCGCGACTGGCGCCAGGCCAGATGGACGAAGTCGCTATCGATCGAGAGGCCGAGAATCTGGGTGTCCCGGTCGCGGAACTCGCCTTCGACGGCGTTGAAGCCGACGATCTCCGTCGGGCAGACGAAGGTGAAATCCTTGGGCCAGGCGAAAACGACGAGCCATTTGCCGTCATAGGTCGAATTATCGACCGGACTGAAAGCCTTGGCTTGGTCGGTGCCGGTGACGGCCGTGAGTGAAAAAGTGGGGAATTGGTTGCCTACCGTCAGCATCGCTCATCTCCTTTGTTCAACGCGATGACGAGAAGATGGCGCGTACCTTGTAATCGTTCTAACTGATAATTACATTGGTTTTGATCGGAAAAATCGATGATAGCTCTCCCGAGCCTTCAACAGCTTCGCTTCCTGGCCGCCGTTGCCGAAAGCCACCATTTCGGGCGCGCGGCCGAGTCCTGTGCCGTTACTCAATCGACGCTGAGCGCCGGGATTCAAGAATTGGAGAACAGGCTGGGTGTGACCTTGCTGGAGCGCAGCAGACGCGGGGTGATTCTGACCCCGCTTGGCGAGGAAATTGTCACGCGCGGCCGCAAGCTGCTGCGCGATGCCGAAGACCTGACCGAATTGGCCCAAACCGGCCGCGAGCCGATGAGTATCCCGCTGCGGCTGGGGGTCATCCCGACCATCTCGCCCTATCTCGTGCCCGCCTTGATGCAGGGCCTCCCGGCGACCTTCCCCAAGCTGAAACTGTATCTCCGCGAGGAACAGACGGCGCCGTTGTTGTCGCAATTGAGCGATGGGAAGTTGGACCTGGTGCTGCTGGCCCTGCCCTATGCGACCAACGAATTCGAGACGATGAGTCTCGGCTCTGATCCGATTCTGGCCGTCATGCCGCGCGTTCACCCGCTCGCGCAGTATCATCAGATCGATCCCCAAGTCCTCGTAAATGAAAAACTTTTGCTGATGGAAGATGGGCATTGTCTGCGCAGTCACGCGCTTGAGGCCTGCCGCCTCGCCGGGCCGGACCGCAACGAGGTTTTCCAGGGTACCAGCCTTCGTACGGTGGTCCAGATGGCAGCCGGCGGGCTCGGCGTCACGCTGGTCCCGCGCATGGCCTTGGCCCAAGAACTTCTGCCCGGCAGCACCCTCGTCGCGCGCCCACTCAGCGGCGATGCGCCGCCACGCGAAATCGCCTTGGCTTGGCGGCGTGGCGCGGTGCGCCGATCCGAGTTCAAACGGTTCGGCGATTATGCTAAGCTGGTTTTAGCGAGACAGACCTAAGAAAGTTCTTGTTCTCGTTTTGTTCTGATGATATTCCTCTGCTCCTAAACGCGAGAGGAAATCCATCATGACCCTTCAAATCGATCGTCAGTATGTCGCGGTTCTGGTCTTTGGCTGGGCCGTCGCCCTCGTCACCACCCTCACCTGACCAATTCGCGGCCCCGGAGATTCCCTGGGCACGTATCCCTCTTTGTCAGAAGGTGGATCGGCGGGCTAAGCTTGGCCTATGAAACTTCTGGTGATTGAGGACGACCACGAGACTGCGGCCTATATCGTCAAAGGCCTCCAGGAAAGCGGTTACGTGGTTGATGTCGCCCATGAAGGCCGTGAAGGCCTCTTCATGGCGACGTCCGGAAATTACGACACGCTGATCGTCGATCGCATGTTGCCCGGCATGGACGGGCTGGCCGTGATCGCCGCCTTGCGCGCCGCCGAGTTGCGGACGCCGGTTCTCATTCTCAGCGCCCTCGGTGCGGTCGATGACCGCGTCAAAGGCCTGCGCGCCGGCGGCGACGACTATCTGGTCAAACCCTTCGCCTTTGCCGAACTGCTCGCCCGGCTTGAATCGCTGATGCGGCGCGGCACCGGCGCACCGACGACGACCAAACTCAATGTCGGCGATCTCGAGATGGATCTGCTGGCGCGCACCGTTCATCGCGGCAAGCAGGAGGTCGATCTTCTGCCGCGTGAATTCCGGCTGCTCGAATTTCTGATGCGCCACGCCGGCCAGGTCGTGACCCGCACGATGCTTCTGGAAAATGTTTGGGATTATCATTTCGACCCGCAGACCAACGTCATCGACGTGCATGTGAGCCGGTTGCGGCAAAAGATCGACAAGGGTTTCGACAAGCGTCTGCTCCATACTGTTCGGGGTGCGGGCTATCGCCTTAGCACCGATTAACGCCGTGCCGCGGTTTTTCAACACCAACGCGTTTCGTCTGGCCGCGGTGTATTTCGCGATCTTCGCGACCTCGGTGCTTGCGCTTCTCGCCTTCATCTATTTCTCGTCCGCCGATTTTATCGAGCAGCAGACCGACGAAACCATCGACGCGGAAATTCGCGGCCTCGCCGAACAATATCGCGAGCACGGCCTCGCCGGTCTGATCGAAGTCATTCAGCAGCGCGTCGCCGAAGCGCGGCGCACGCCGAGCCGGATCGACGACACGCTTTATCTGATCACCGATCCGTTGCTGCATTCGCTTGCCGGCAACCTCGAGCATTGGCCGCCGGTCGGCGAGCGTGGCGGTGGGTGGGTCGCGTTTCCGGTGTCCGAAACGCATAACGGCGTCATCGAAACCGATCAGGCCCGTGCGTCCGTCATCGTGCTGCCGGGCAATTTCCATCTTCTCGTCGGACGGGATCAGCGCGAGGCGCGCATCTTCCGCGGCCGCGTCACCCACACGTTGGGATGGGCCGCACTAATTACCCTGGGACTTGGCATCGTCGGCGGATTCTTTATGACCCGCAACATGCTGCGAAAGGTCGATGCGGTAAATCGGACCTCGACACGCATCATCCACGGCGATCTCAGCCAACGTGTGCCCTTGACCGGTAGCGGCGACGAGTTCGATCAGCTTGCGCAGAATCTCAACGAGATGTTGGACAAGGTCGAGCGGTTGATGGTCGGCATGCGTCAGGTCACCGACAATATCGCCCATGATCTGCGCACGCCGTTGTCGCGTCTGCGTGCCAGACTAGAAGTGACCTTGATCGAGAAGCCGGATGTTGTCCGTTATGGCGATGCGCTGCGCGACACCATCACCGAGGCCGATCGCTTGCTCGGCACTTTCAACGCTCTGCTGAGCATCGCCGAAGCGGAATCCGGATCGCGGCGAGAGAGCCTCGACACCGTCGATCTGTCCGAAATCGCGCGTGACGTCGCAGAGTTGTACGAGCCCGTCGCCGAGGAAAAAGGGCTCGCCCTGCCGATCGACATCGCCGATCGGGTCATGGTCCGCGGCGACCGCCACTTGTTATCCCAAGCGATCGCCAATCTGGTCGATAACGCGCTGAAATATACCGCCGATGGGTCGGTTTCGCTGTCGCTTCACGCCAATAGCAGCATGGCGCGGATCGAGGTTACGGATACCGGACCGGGTGTGCCGCCGGATCGCCGCGACGCCGTATTCGATCGTTTTGTCCGCCTTGAAGGCAGCCGCAGCAGCCCCGGCAACGGGTTGGGGCTTAGCCTCGTCCGCGCCGTCGCGATGCTGCACGAAGGCGCGGTCTGGCTGGCTGACAATCAGTCGAGCCCGGAAGCCCGCGGTCTTACGGCAGTCTTCGAGCTTCCGCGTGTCGTCGATCGTACGGTGTTAGCACCGCACGAAACGGCCCGCCTCCTCCCGGCACCCGCGGGTGCGGCGGGAAGTAGTTCCGAGCCGCCGCGCGACCTCGGCCATACTTGAACGCAGCTGCTCACGATTCATCCCCGCGCTGGCGACGACGGGTCCCATCATTTCATCACTGAGCAGATCTTCGAGAGTAGCTTCGCCGGTGAGCCACCATTGTGTCATCACGTCCTCCTAGCTTCTCGTCGTGTTTCCTAATTACCGGCGAACCATGGCCCTTTTGTGGCGAGCGCCTGAATTCGCCTCCATTTCAGGGCAATTTTTCCCGATATTAACGATTTGAAGCTTAGATGCGGCAGTTTTCCTGCACCTACTCGGATCAAGTATTAACGGCCTGATAACCACAATTTTGTCACGACCGGCCAAATAATCCGCGCTTTTTCGCGGCTGCCTGCCTGATGGCAGCAATTGATTTACCTTTGTTCACTACAAATTCTCGCAGATTTGCCGAAAAGCGGTTTATCCGCATTTTGTTGAGGGTGTGAGAATGGACGGGAACGTCACGACGACGAGCCTTAAAGACTGGGTTCTAGAAGCGATGCGCCAAAACCGATTTGGCGAAGCTGAGAAGACCCTGCGGTCCGCGCTGGACGCACCGGCTCAAGGTTCCGATCTGCAGTTTCTTCTCGGGACAGTCCTCGCCGCCTCCGGAAAACTGGATGAGGCGATCCTTTATCTCGAAGAAACCCGCAAGGCGATGCCGGATAATGTCGGCGTCCTCAACAATCTCGGCAATGTTCTGCGTTTGAAGGGCCGCCCCGAAGAAGCCGTCGTCCATCTTCGCCACGCCCTCACCATTCATCCCGATTCACCCGACGCGCTGACCAATCTCGGCCTCGCCCTGCTGGCCCTCGGCCGTGCCGATCAAGCCATTCAATGCGGCCGTCTCGCCCTTCGTCTGCGGCCGCAGGATGCCGAAGCCCTTTTCATGCTGGCCAGCGCCCTCGGCGAAGAAGGCCGCATCGAAGATGCACGCCAATGCTTCGACCAGGTTCTGCACCTGCGTCCCGGCCATCCCGCTGCCCTCAACGGTCTCGCGCTCGCTTGCCGCGATCAGGGCAAACTCGACGAAGCGGTCGAGGGTCTGCGCAATGCCATCACCGCCGCGCCGGAAGACGCGACGCTGCACACCAATCTCGGCCTCTGCATGATGGAAGCCGGCGATCTCGCCGGCGGCAGCCTCGAATATGAATGGCGTCTGCGCCGTCCGGGCGCGCCGCGCATCAACGCCCCGATCTGGGATGGCAAGCCGCTCGCCGGCCGCACCTTGCTGCTTTGGGCCGATACCGGTTTCGCCGACGCGATCCAGATGATTCGTTTCGCGCCGATGCTGCGCGGTTCCGCCGGCCGCATCGTGCTCGCCTGCCCCGCGCCGCTCGCACGCCTCGCCGCTTCCGCGCCCGGCATCGATCAGGTCGTCTCGCACGGCGAAGCCTTACCGCCGGTTCACGCTTACATTCCGATGACCAGCCTGCTCAACCGGCTTGGCGTCACGCTCGAAACCATTCCGCATCCCGGTCCCTATCTGGGTGTCGATCCGGCCCGCATTGCCGGTATGAAATCCGCCTTCGCCGGCGCCGGCTTCAAGGTCGGCCTCGTCTGGAACGGCGCGCATAAAGAAACCCGCCGCAACGTCGCGCTCAACGCGATGGCGCCGCTGCTCGCCATTCCCGGCGTGCGCTTCTATGGCCTCGATCAAGCAGGCGCTGCCGAAATCGCGCAGAGCCCCTTCGCCGGCCGCATGGTCGATCTCTCGCCCAAGCTCGGCGAGCTCGCCGATATGGCCGCCGCGATCAGCCAACTCGATCTCGTCATCACCGTCGATAGCGTCGTTGCGCATATCGCCGGCGCGCTGGGCCGTGCCGCTTGGGTCATGCTGCCGACCGTCTGCGAATGGCGCTGGTCGCGCGATCGCAGCGACAATCCCTGGTATCCGAGCCTGCTGCTGCATCGGCAGACGCAAGCCGGTGCGTGGGATCGCGTCATCGAACAGATCGCCGGCGCGCTTGCCGTGTTCGGTCAATCGAGCCCGGCCGACATGGCCTTGCCGATCCCCGTTGCACCAATGGCGCCGACCGCTTCGGGGACGCCTTTCCTTTCCGCACTGCGCCAATACCGTGCGCCCGGCGTGCTCGATCAAGCGATGGCCAGCCTCGCCATGCAGCCGAACAACGGCGATCTGCTGTTCCGCATCGGCGCAATCTTCGCCGAAGCGGGCCGCACCGCCGAAGCGCAGGATTATCTCGGTCGTCTTCGTCGTCTTGCCTTCGATCCGGCGCGTGTTGTCTCCTTCGCCTTGCCGCCGTGCGGCGACGATTTGAAGATTGGCCTCGCCTGGAACGGCCATGACGATGCGCTCAACGCGCTGCTCGAAGTCCCCGGCGTGCGCTTCTTCGCGCTGACGCCGCGTCCGTCGAACGATCGTATCACGGATCTCACCGCCGAGATGACCGACTTCCATCATTACGCCGCGGTCCTGCGTCAGCTCGACCTCGTCATTACCACCGACATGGGCTTCGCCCATCTCGCGAGCGCGCTCGATCGCGCCGCGTGGGTGTTCTTGCCGCCCGATACCGAAGCCGGTTGGCTCAATCGCGTTTCGGCGATGCCTGCCTATTCGCAGATGCGCGCTTTCTGGCCCGATCAGGGCGGCGACAGCCAATCGGCCGTTGCCCGTCTGCTCGGCGAAGTCGCGCGTCAGGCGCTGGTCGGCGAACGCAATCATCGCGCCGAGACCTTCAACAATCTCGGTGTGCTGCTGCGCCGCTTTGGCCGTCTCGACGATGCCATCGCCTGCTATCGCCGTGCCGTCTCAAAGCGCGCCGATTATCCGCTCGCGCTCAGCAATCTCGGCATCGCGCTGCAGGAACAGGGCAACCACCAGGAAGCCATTTCCTGCCTCGTCAAAGCGATCGAATTGAAGCCCGGCTTCGCCGATGGTCATAACCATCTCGCGATGGCCCTCGAAGGCGCCGACATCACCGATCAAGCCGTGCTGCATTATCGTCATGCCCTGGCCCTGAAGCCGGATCATGCGCAGGCGCTGGCCAATCTCGGTAATATCGAACGCGTTGCCGGCCGTCTCGATGAGGCCGAACAGTTGGAGCGCCGAGCGCTCGAACTGAAACCGAATTATCCGGAAGCACTGACCTATCTCGGTGCGACCTTGCGCGCCAAAGGCGACAGCGACGCGGGCATCGATTGCTTCCGCCAGGCGATCGCTGCACAGCCGAGCAATGCCGGCGCGCATATGGGCCTTGCCACCGCGTTGATGGCCAAAGGCGATCTGCGTGCGGGCAGCAGCGAATTCGAATGGCGCTGGCTGGGTTATCGCGGCGCCAAGATGCCGGCGATCAATGCCCCGTTGTGGGACGGCCAGCCGCTGGGCGACAAGACCTTGCTGCTCTGGTCCGAACAGGGCCTTGGCGAAACCATTCAGTTCATTCGCTTCGCACCGCAACTGCGTGCCTTCGCGAGCCGTATCATTCTTGCCTGCCATCCGGCGCTGGTGCGTCTGATGACGACGGCGCCCGGCATCGATGGCGTGGTCGCACTCGGCGAGAACATTCCGGCGTTCGACGCGCATTTGCCGCTGATGAGCGTGATGCACCGCCTCGGCACGAGCCTCGCCTCGATCCCGGCGACCCAGCCTTATCTCTCGGTCGATGCGGCGCGTGTCGCAGCGCTCGAGCCTGTCATCACCGGCGACGCCATCAAGATCGGCCTCGCCTGGGGTTCGGACTCGGACTCGACAGACGGTGAAAACCGCTCACTGCGTCTCGATACGATGCGCCAAATTCTCTCGACCCGCGGCGTCAGCTTCTACAGCCTGCAACGCGGTGCGGCCTCGGTCGAACTCGCCAACAGCCCGTTCGCCGATCGTATCACCGACGTCACGCTGTATCTGGCCGATGCAGCCGACGCGGCGGCAGCGATCAGCATGATGGACCTCGTCATCACCGTCGATGGCACCGTCGCGCATCTCGCCGGCGCACTCGACAAAAATACCTGGCTGATGTTGCCGCATAGCGCCGATTGGCGTTGGCTGGAAAAGCGGACCGATACGCCTTGGTACCGCAGCATGCTGTTGTTCCGTCAGTCCGCCCCCGGCGATTGGGCCGCGGTGATCGAGCAATGCGCCTTCGCGCTCGTTGCCGGCACCACCCCGGCACCGGCCCTGCAACACGCCTAACCCATTCCGCAAGAGGTCAGCCGCATAGCACCCGCAAGGGAGCCGCGGCGCCTCCGCTGGCGTCGGGCATCATTCCGATCGGTAACGGCAGGTAGTGACCGTGCTCGCGGAGCGCGGTCGCAAAAGCACTGACGGCAATCGCCAAAGCCTGACGCAAATCGGCCCGGGCCATCCATCGTAGATGCGCCTCGAAGCACGCTTCGTCCTCGGCTTGGGCGGCGGCGATTAGGGTCAAAAGCTGACGCTCGTCGTTGGTAATCATCCCGCAGCCCGGATAGCCGATGGAAACACGGCGGCGGCTGGCATAGGCAAGCGCCCGTAAAACCGTCCCAAAGGTCGCCAGAACTTCGACCGCCTCGGTCCCGCAGGCATCCATAAAATCGCGCGCGATAACCGGACAATTTCCATGTCCAGATAAAAGTTTACGCCACGTTCTTACAATCAGACTTTCGCTCTCGTTGAGGGCCGTTGCGTGCCATCCCGGCTGGATCGTCTGGTGGTTTTCCATCGCTGGGCCTCGCTTTCTTTCCCTATTCTAATTGCGAATGATTTGCAATCGCAATACCTTTCGCATAGGCTTCACTCGACCCGATGCGAAGGAGTCTTGCGATGCCGTCCTGTTCTTGCCCGCCGCCCGTCTATCCGATCGACGCGCCTTTGGCCGATCTTCGGACCGCCGAACTGCTGCTGGTCGCGACGGTGCGGCTATTTATGACGACGCAGGAGGTTGGGGTTCGCGTGCGCGACTGGCGAGCGGGCTTCATGGCCGGTGGCATCGACCAAGACGCCGTCCCGGCCTTCGAAACCCTGATGCGGATCATGATCGCAGCCATACCGCGGCCGCTCGATTTCCGTTGTCTCGGCTGCGCCCAAATGGGCGTCGATGAGGCCCGGCTGCTGCAACTCATCAGCGTCTTCCAAGCGGGACGCTATGCCGACGGCGGGGCATTACTGACGATTTGGCTACCGCCCACGGCTATGCCGCTCGCCGTGCTGCCGGCGCAGGAATTGGCGAGCGCGATGGCGCTTGGCGGCTTCCACATGCCGCTGCGTCACAGCGAGGCGGCCTTACCGCATCCCTACGCCTTCGCCGATCGGGGACACACTTTGGTTCAATAGGAATGAAATGGAGGATTCAGTGAACGAACTGACCCTCGACGAGATGCTCGCCGATCCGATCGTCCCAACATTGATGCGCCGTGACGGCGTGGAACCGCAAGACGTCCGGGCGGTCATCGCCGACGTGCGGCACCGCCGGAAAACAGCCGTCGAATAAACGGCTATTTGCTGATGCGCGTCCGCTTGGCTTCGGCCGGCGGTTTTTCGCTCAGCGAGCGTGCCAGGAAAGCGATGTGCTTCTTGGCGGCCGTCGCCGCTTCGGTTTCGATCGCGCGGTAATGCTTCAACAGATTTTGCCCGAACGGCGTCAGCTTCGCGCCGCCGCCTTCTTTGCCGCCAAGCGCCGTGGTGACGACCTTTTCGGTAAAGCAGCCATTGAGATCGTCGATCAGCATCCAGGCCCGGCGATAGGACATGCCGAGCGCCCGGCCAGCGCCGCTGATCGAGCCCGCGCTGTCGATCGCCTCGAGCAAACGCATCTTGCCCGGTCCGATCGATTGGCGCGGTCCGAAATCGACGCGAAGGGTCAGACGCGGCGGCACTTTATTCCGCCGCCACGGCCTGGTTCGGCTGCTTGTACTCTTTGAGACGTGGCAGAACTTCCTTCGCGAACAGCGAAAGATTTTCGACCGTATCCTCGTGCGACATGAAACCCGCGTGTGTCATCGACAACAGATTTCCCAAGCCTCCGCATGATTCCGCGAATTGCGTAATCTGGTTATAGACTTGGTCCGGCGTCCCGCAAAACATCATTGCCGCGTCGATCAGATCCTGCACCGAGCCGGTCATCATATTGATGATGCGGCCATCCTTGGTCTGGGTCCGGCTGGGCGGCCGGCCGCCGGCTTTCATCAGTCGCACATTGTCATCGACCGAGATATAGCCGGGCGGATTGCGGAACGGCGCGGGGGTGAAAGGCAAAGTTCGTAGGTAATCGGCAACGAGTTCGCCGCGGCGGCGTGCCTCGGCTTCGGTCGATCCGACCGCGACGAGACCGAGATAGCCGAAACGATCCGGCGGCGGCTCGCGATGGAAGCTCGCACGGTAAGATTCGCGATACGCGTCGTAGAGCGGCTTCGTTGCATAGCCGGTGCCGAGCGTCGCCATCGTATAGCCGCGCTCGCCAAGCCGTTGCGCGTTGTGCTTGCTGCCCGTGGTGCTCCAAACCGGCGGATGCGGCGTCTGCATCGGGCGTGGCCAGATATTCACCTGGCGATAATGGAAATTCTCGCTTTCCCAATTGAACGGGCCGTCATGCGTCGTCATCGCCTTGACGATGAAGTCGAGCGCTTCCCAGTAGCGTTCCTCGATGCCGACCGGATTGGCGTTCGACGGCGTGAATTCCGACGGCACGCCTTTGACGAAGCCCATGTTGAGACGGCCGCGCGAGATCACGTCGATGGTCGCGAGTTCTTCGGCAGCACGCAGCGGATCAGGCCGATGCGCCAGCGGATAGCCAAGAACGAGCAAGCGCGCCTTCTTGGTGATGCGGGCCAGCACAGACAGCGTGACCACGACGGTCGAGGCCATGCAGGTCGCCGTGCTGTGATGCTCGTTGACCATGATGTCGAAGCCGAGTTCGTCGGCAAGCTGCCACTCGTCGTAATAACGATGCAGCAGATCGCCCGCGAGTTTCGGATCGCACTTGCTGTTCGGGATGGTGATGCGCAACGCGCCGCCGTGATCGACCCAGGCCGGCGAATAAGGCTGCTCGGTGAAATGGAAAACTCTCATCGCTTAATTTCCTTCGATGAAGGTCAAGGCGCGGCGCGCGGTTTCGTCGGGCTGTTCGACATGCGGGAAATGCCCGGCGCGGTCGATCAACTCGAACTTGGCGTTCGGCACGGCGGCGGCGTAGGCACGGCCGTAATCCGGCGCGACAATCTTGTCTTCCGCGCCCCAGAGAAACAGCGTCGGAATATGGATGCGATGCAGCCGGCCCTTGAGTTTCGGGTCGTGCATGTACGGCTTCCAACCATAGAGCGACGTCGATTCACGCGCCCGCGCCATCGCATAGAGTTCTTCGTCGGGCAGCTTGCTCAGATCGCGCTCGGTAAATTTTTGATCGAAATAAACGACCTTTGCCAGATCGGCTTCGGTGACATAGTACATATCGAACACATCGCGCGTCACACGATCGCCGTTCTTGACGCCGAAGGCATCGATCAGCACCAGGCGCGACATACGCGCGGTGCTTTTGATCGCCATCTGTGCAGCAACCCAACCGCCAAGTCCGGTACCGACTACGGCGACATCGCGCAGGTCGAGTTTTTCGAGCAGATCGAGATAAAGATAGGCGAGATCATCGGTGGAGTTGAAGTTCGGCGGGGCCTTGGCTTTGCCGAAGCCTGGATTTGTCGGCGAAATCACCTTCGCCTTTTTCGCCAGAAGATCGAGCATCGGACCGGCACGGTCGAAGCCGATCTCGGGATGAAGGAAAAGAATAGGGCGGCCGCTGCCGCGCGTATTGATTTCGAGTTCGATGCCGTTCACTTCGACGGCCGAATTGCCATCGGTCAACGTCATGTGCGAATCCGCCTTGTCACGCCGTTCATGTCGTTCATGTCGTCTCCCTCCGGATTTTTATCTTACGCCCATTCTCCCCAAACCCGGCGTCCGGTCAACGGTTTGATGGCACGTGGCTTTTTCGATGCACCGCCGCAACGGGTCTGATAGCATCCGTCTCAAATAAACGACTGGCATCGACCGGTCTTACGGAAAATAGGGAGAACGCCATGGGCAAATTTTTCGGCAATCGGTGGTGGGTTGTCTTCGCGAGTGTTTGCGGTCTGCTGGTCGGATCTGGCTCCATCAATATCTTCGCCTTCGGGGTTTTCCTCAAACCCGTGACCGAGGAACTCGGCATCGGCCGTGGTTTCTTCGGCTCGGCCCTCGCCTTCAATTCCTTGATGACGACCTTCAGTTGCATCGGCCTCGGATGGCTGCTCGACAAGTACGGAACGCGACGGGTGATGATCCCGGGTCTGATCCTCTGCGCTGTCGCAACGGGTCTCTATTCCACGATCATTCCCGACACGTTCCGTATTTATCTGCTTTTCGGTTTCTCCGGACTGGTGTTCTGCTGCCAGGCGCCCATCCCTTACGCTAATTCGGTTTCGCAATGGTTCGATCGCGGTCGTGGTCTCGCCTTGGGTATCGCCATGGCGGGCGTCGGTCTAGGCGTCGCGCTGATACCGCAGCTCGCGACGCAGCTCATCGCGCATTTCGGTTGGCGCGGTGGCTATATCGGGCTGGGTATAGCTATCCTGATCATCGCTTGGGTTCCGGTCTCGATCTTCCTGCGCGAGCCGCCGGGCTATGAGCCTTCCGTGAAGCGCGCGTCAGCGACCGCCTCTACGAACCTCCTGCCCGGCATCACCGCGGTTATGGCGTTCAAGACGTGGCGCTTCTGGTCCTTCACCCTCGCTTTCTTCATTGCCATTACGGCCATCAATGGCACGTTGACCCATGTCGTCGCGCTGCTGACCGATCGCGGCATTCCGATCCAGACCGCCGTCGGCGCGTTATCGGCAGCCGGCATCGCCCTGATCATCGGTCGCATCGTCGCTGGGTGGTGCCTCGACCGTTTCTGGGGCCCTTACGTGGCTATCGGCTTCTTCATGATTCCGATGGCCGGCATTGCGCTCCTCGGCAGCGGCGTGGGCGGGATCATTCCGTTGGTGGGGGCTGTGCTATGCGGTCTTGGCGTCGGCGCCGAAGTCGATCTCATGGCCTTCTTCGTCAGCCGCTATTTCGGCATGCGGGAATATGCGAAGATTTACGGTGTGATGTTCGCCATGTTCGCGCTCGCCAACGGCGTCGGACCGGCCCTGAGCGGCATGAGCTTCGACCGCTTCCATTCCTACACGCCGATCTTCGCCGTGTATGAGGTTCTGCTCGTCATCACCTGTGGGCTGTTTTTTGGGCTGGGTGCTTACCCTTACCCCGCGCCCAAGCAGGAAGTCGTGCCGGGCGAGAAGATGCAAAAGGCAGTGGCCTAGGGGTTACGGTTCGCCTTTCATAAAGCTTGTGGTCAAGAAAGAACGGTCCCGATATATTTTGGGGACGCGGCGCCGCTGCGTGCTTCCCCTCAATACGCTCAGGAGATCGAGAATGATGAAAACGCCGATTTTAGTCGCCGTCGCGATCGCTCTTGCCGGAACCACCGTCGTACCGGCACACGCCGCGCAATATCTAAAGCCGACGGTCGCGGAACGTTCTTATGCCGCCGGCGTCGTCACGAAGGGTGGCCGTACCGTGTGGCTTGCCGGCATGGGCGGCACGAAAGATGCCCAAGGCAAGACTATTACCAACTTCGCGGATCAGACACGACAGGCTTTCCGCAATATCGAACGGACGATCAAGAGCGCGGGCGGCACATTGGACGATCTCGTCACCATGACCGTGATGCTGCGCAATCAGAGCGACGGCGATGAGTTCGTGAAAATCCGCAGCGAATTCTTCAAGCACAACAAATTCCCCGCCAGCATGCTGATCACGGCAAAAGACTTTGCCAATTCCGACCTTCTGGTCGAAATCCAGTCGGTCGCCGTCATCGGCGATACGCTGAAGTAAGTTTTCTCTCGCAGAGAGACGGCATCATGGCATGACAAGGAGTCTCGACCGACTCTTTGTCATGATCCTGCAACCGCTCATATTCATCCTGCCTATTTTCTGTTCAGGGCGTATAAAGAATTCAAGAAACGTCCCGTCGAAGGTGAGAAGAAGTGGCATCGGATCAGAATCCCCCTATCGCCCCTACCCGCATTTTGTCGATCCCGATGAGCGACGGCGTCAAGATCGCCGCTGCGTTGTTCCTGCCGCCAGGGAAAGAAAAATTTCCGGTTCTGCTCGCGGCGTCGCCTTATCGTTTCGACAACGACGCCGTGCCGGAGATGCCGATCTTTCTCTGGCGCGAGACCGGGCCGATCGCCTGGTATCTCGAACACGGCTACGCTTATATTCACATGGATGTCCGCGGCACCGGCCGATCAGGCGGCGAGTTTAAGTATCAAGACAAGCGCGAGCAGCGCGATCTTTACGAGGTCATCGAGTGGCTCGCCGCGCAGCGTTGGTGCAGCGGCAAGATCGGCGGCATCGGCCAATCTTATTTCGCGCGGTCGCAATGGTTCATGGCGACACAAAACCCGCCGCACCTCGCCTGCGTTGCGCCTTATGACGGCCATATCGATACCTATCGGGATTCGGCTTACACCGGCGGCATTCCCGGCGGTTATCCGACCGGATGGTGGGAACAGGTCCGCAACGTCAATCTTTATCCGAATGCCGGCAAGCCGCGCCGCGTCGAGTGGGATTATCCGGGCCGCGTCAAAAAGCATCAGACATATGATGCGTGGTGGAAGGAACGTTCCGCCGCCGAAAAATTATCGAAGATCAAAGTTCCCGTTTTCTCCATCGGAGTCTGGAGCAAGGTAGATCTTCATCTCAACGGCAACATCGTCGGCTTCCAGCGTAGTGGTGGCCCGAAAAAACTGCTCGTCTTCGGCTCGTCCGATCTCTACGCGGCGGTGGCCGATTATTCGAGCATCGCGTTTCACGAGAAATATCTTCTGCCCTTCTATGACCATTACCTGAAAGAGCAAAAGACGACCTATCTCGAAGAACCGGACGTGCGTTACTTCGTGACCGGCGCCGATCGTTTCGAGAGTGCCGCGACCTGGCCACCGAAGAACATTCGCTATGACGCTTTCCACCTCGCGGCGGGACCGACCGGTAGTGTCTCCTCCCTGAATGACGGCGCCCTGCTGGCGTCTGCGCCAACGGTCAAGCAAAGCGAAACGGTATTCGATTATCCGCAAGCCGGATGGCGCTTCGGCGTCGTCGGTCCCGGCAAGGATGGACGGCCCGATCCGGTACGGCGGGTGCTGACCTTCACCACCCCGGCGCTCGAAGACGATGTCGAAATCGCCGGACCGATCGAGTTGATTCTCTATGCCGCCGGCACGCGCACTGACATGGATTTCTTCGTCAAATTGTCCGAGCAGTTTCCGCAAGGCGATACCGACAGGGAATCCGATATTCAGCCGCGGTCGCGTATCGTCACGAAAGGCTGGCTGCGCGCCTCGATGCGCGCGATCGATAAAAGATTATCGAAGCCCCATGCGCCGCATTACGCCTTCACCCAACCAGAGCCGTTGAAGCCGGGCAAGATCTATCCGTTGACCATCGCCGTCATGCCGACAGCTTATCGCTTCAAAAAAGGAAGCCGTATCCGGTTGGAACTGGCGAATGGCGATTCAAACACGACCGAAGGGGTATTCGCGCATCCTTACACACCCGACAAGGTTGGACGCGATACCATTCAGCACAACGCACGATACCCGTCGCGCCTGCTTCTTCCCGTCGTCGGCAAGCAATGACCTTGTCGGCAAAAACGATGATCGATAACCTCCCACCGTCATCTCTCTTACTTCGTTAAGGTGAGCGCCATGTCAGCCAATGATCCCAAGCGCGCCGAAAAACCCACACCGATCTTGCCGGTCGAACTTGGGCAGGATCGCATCCCCTATGCGCGCGGTATGCGGGCCGGCGATTGGGTTTTCGCCACGGGATTGATGGGGCAGGACTTCAAGACCGGTATCCCCGCCGATGTTATTTCCAAGGGGCTGCCTTATGGCGGCCGGCCGAAACAGGAAAAAGAATCCGATCTGCTGTTCAGCAATCTCGAAGCGGTTCTCAAGGCCGGCGGCACGGAATTCGCCAACGTCGTTCGCTTCGATCAGTTCTACACCTCGCCAGCGCCGGTCTATCCCTACCACATGGCGCGTTTCAAACGCTTCCCGAAGGCCATTCCGCCTTCGACCTCGGTACTGATGAAGCGGCTCGTTCTCGCCGACGCGGAGACCGATGTGAACGCGTTGGCCGTCGTGCCGAACGGCAAGAACAACGTCGAACTGATCAGCAATTCATCGTTGAGCGTGCCTTCTTCGTCTGGCTTCAGTCCCGGCTTCCGTACCGGCGATTATGTCTTCCTATCGGGTGGCATGGCGACGCCGCCGCCGACGGAGGAGACCCGCAACGGCCTCGCGATGGAGGCAACCGCAGCGGACCACTGGCGCTGGCTGGGGCGACCGATCGAAATGGAGACGCGCTATGCCGTCGCCAAGAAGATGAAGCGGACCCTGGAACTTGCCGGTTCGTCGCTGAAGAACGTGATCAAGGGCCAAGCCTATGTCACGCATGTCGAAGACATCGCCGTCTTCAGTGCCACATGGCAAGACATCTTCAAGGATAGCCCGGTGCCGGTGACGATCGTGCCGATGCCTGATCCCGCCTTCGGGATCAAAGGCGCGCGGACAGAAATCAATCTCGTCGCCCTGACCGATGAAGGCGCGACCAAGAAAGAGGTCATCGATGCCGGTGTCTTCACCGGCTATGAGGGCATGCCCAATGCGGTCCGCGCCGGCGACTTGCTTCTTCTGACCGGGTTGATGGCAGCCGATCCAAGCGGTCTCGTTCCAGAAGCACGCCTCGATCCGCATCAGCCTTGGTTCGGATCGACCATCAAAGGCCAGGCCCGCAGCATTCTCGGCAAAGCGCAGAAGATTTGCGAGGCAGCGGGAACGTCGCTCGCCAATGTCGTGCGTATCGAGCAGTTCCACACCAACATCGCCGAATTCCATCCGACGACCGAAGTCTGGCGCGAGTTCCTGCCGGGACAATCCCTTCCCTTCTCGGCCGTCGAATGCGGTCCGACAATGCCGGTTCCCGGTGCGACCCTTTTGATGGATTTGTGGGTGTGGATACCGCCAAGCCGAGCATGAAGATTGCACCTTAAGCAAAAGTGTTTGTGACCTGTCTCGAATTTTAGGAGAAGCCTGTGCGTAAGCTGCATCATCTCTTCGGCGCTGCATTGATCTTAGGCACCTTGGGCCTTTCCCATGCAGCGGATGCAGCCGATCCGGTTAAGGTCCGGATCGCATGGGTATCGGCACCCGGGACGATCATTCCCTTGGTGTTCGACGAAGCCTATCGCAACGCCGACCTGCTGAAGCATTACGGCAAGAGCTATACCGTCGAGACGACCTTGTTCCGAGGCTCCGCGCCGCAGATTACGGCCGTCGCCGCGAATGAAATCGACATCATTCAACCCGCCTTCTCGTCACTCGTCTTCACGATCGAGAACGCCAAGCTGACCGACATCCGCGTTATCGGCGACATCTTCCAATCCGGCGTCGGAAGCTACCTGGCTGAATCCTACATGGTCCGCGGCGACGGCGGGATCGATAAGGTCGAAGACCTTAAAGGGAAAACCGTCGCGACCAATGCCTTCGGCGGTGCGCTCGATATCGCGATGCAGGCGATGCTGAAAAAACACGGCCTGACGCAGCAACGGGACTATACGGCGGTCGAAATCCAGATACCAAACATGGTGTCCGATTTGGTCGGCAAGAAAGTCGATATGATCAGTGTCGGCATGCCCTGGACCGAGGATGCCAAGAAGGCCGGCGGCAAAGCGCTGTTCACGATGCGCGATTCAATGGGTATCGCCCAGGAAATCATGATGGCGTCGCGGACCGGCTTCCTCGAGAAGAACCACGCCGCGATGAACGACATGATGGAAGACTATGTCCGGGCCCTGCAGTGGTTCTTTAATCCGGCCAACCGTACAGCCGCCTTAGCGCTGATCTCGAAATTCAACAAGCGACCGGCCAGTGACTATGAATCCTATGTCCTGACGGAAAAGGATTACTACCGCGACCCTTACGCGGTGCCGAATGTCGAAGCACTGCAAAAGAACATCGACCTCGTCCGCGAACTGGGCTTCGGGAAAACCACCATCGACGTCAAAAAATACGTCGATTTGAGCTTCGTCGAGGAAGCCAAAAAGCGCTTGGGTGGCGCAACGCCGCCGGGCTGGCAGAAATAATCTGCATGGCCGGACCGCTTTGTGTCGTGGCCTAGTCTGTAGTACATCCCATTATCCGGACGGTCGTCCGGCGGTGACGCGCCAATGAGGGAGCCTTTGCCATGGCGGCAGAACAAATTTCATTCCAATCGGCCGGGTTGAAGATCGACGGCTACATCCATCTTCCCGCGGGAATGAAGCCCGGCGAAAAGCGCCCCGCCATTATGATGCTGCACGGCTTCGGCTCGAATGCCGAGAGCACCAACTGCACCCTTCCCTGCCAGATGCTGGCCGATTGGGGCTACATCGCGCTGCGTTTCTCCTTCCGCGGCTGCGGCCAAAGCGAGGGCAAGCGCGCCAACACCGTCTGCCTCGAACAGGTCGAGGATACGAAAAACGCGGTCAGCTATCTCCTTTCACGTCCTGAAGTCGATGGCGCCAATATCGGCGTCGGCGGCTCGTCCTTCGGTGCGGCCGTGGCGGTCTATGCCGGCGGCGTCGATAAGCGCATCACGGTCGTGATGTCATCGGGCGGCTGGGGTGACGGCGAAAGCAAGTTCCGAAAGCAGCATGAAGCACCCGCAGCCTGGAGGAAATTCACCGAGATGATGGCGCGCGGCAAGGAAACCCGCACCCGCACCGGCGAATCCATCATGGTGTCGCGCTACGACATCGTGCCGATCCCGGAACATTTGCGCGGCCATCTTGCGCCCAGCTCGATCATGGAATTCACCTTCGAGACAGTGGAGAGCATGTTCGACTTCCGCGCCAACGAAGTCGTCGGCAACATCGCGCCGCGCCGGCTCCTCCTGCTCCATTCGTCGAATGATTCGGTAACACCGACCGAACAGTCGATCGGGTTGTTCAATCATTCCGGCAAGGCAACCAGCGAGCTTCATCTGCTCAACGATGTCGATCACTTTATGTTCTCGGAATCGAATACGCGCGTGATCAAGCTAATCCGCGAATGGCTCGATACTTACATGCCGGCGAAAGCCGCTTAAAGGGTTGCATAACGATCGTTCGTCCCTCGACTTCGCTCGGGATGAGGACAGAGTGTGCGTTGCATTTGAAAAACAGCGCAAAATTTTCCTCATCCCGAGCGAAGTCGAGGGACGCACGGTCTTGATGCCATATCGAAAAAGCGATGCCCGATAACAAAAATATCTCAGCCGACGCGCTGACGAAGCTCGTGTCCAGCATCTTCGTCGGCACCGGCATGTCGGCCGCCCATGCCGGCAAGGTCGCGGAGGTTCTGGTCTGGGCCGATCTGCGCGGCGCGCCGTCGCATGGCGTGCAACGCGTTCCGCGCTATGTCGAGATCATCGCGCAGGGCGATATGAACCCGCGCCCCGACATCAAGATCGTCAAAGATCTTCCCGCAGCCATCATCATCGATGCGGATCGTGGGCCGGGCCAAGTGTCGATGATGCTGGCCGCATCGGAAGCCACCAAAAAGGCACGTGCCTGCGGCATTGGTCTCGCCCTGGTCCGTCGCACGACCCACACCGCCGCGCTCGGCTATTACACCCGTCTCGCCGCACTGGAAGGTATCGCCGCGATTGCAGCGTCGGCATCCTGGCCGAATATGGGCTATCATGGCACCGCCCAGGTCGGCGTTGCGACCAATCCATTTTCAATTGCGGTGCCGCGTGGTGACGAACCGCTTGTGCTCGACATGGCGACCGCCGTCGTCGCCTTGGGCAAAATCGTTCATGCCGCGCGCAGCGGTCAGAGCATCCCGCTGGGATGGGCGTTGGATGATGATGGCAAGCCGACGACCGACCCGAAGAAGGCGACCTTGCCCCTCCCCCTCGGCGGGCCGAAAGGATCGGGCCTCTCGCTGATGATCGAATGTATCGCCAGCCTCATTACCGACAATCCGATCCTGGTCGATACGCTGGAAGGCACCGAGCTTGCTAACAAGCATCGTCAGAATGCGTTCCTGATCGCGATCGACGTTGCCGCGTTCGGGCTGCTCGATGACTTCACCACCAGCCTCGAACGGACGATCAAAGACCTGAAAGCCTTACCGCGTCAGGAAGACGTCGATGAAATCCTGATGCCGGGGGAACGCGGTTCACGCGAATTGAAAAAGCGGCAGCAGACTGGGATCACCATCCCCGCCGCCACCTGGGCCGAAATTGCTCGCGTCGCCGAAAAGTTCGGCGTCACACCGGACTGAAGTTGCTCGAATCCAGCAACGGAAATGCGCTGAACAGGCTCGGGTGATTGACCGGTGTCGTCGGCGTCGTCAGGCCGCGATTAAGCGCCGCGACATTCTTGGCGCCGATATTCGCCATGCAGGCCTCGATCTCCTTTTCGAGAATCTCGAGCGTCCTCACAACGCCGGCCTCGCCGCCGGCGCCGAGCCCATAACAATAGAGCCGGCCGATACCGACCGTGGTCGCCCCCAGCGACAAGGCTTTCACCACGTCGGTGCCGCGATAGATGCCGCTATCGAGAATGATCTCGGCTTTGCCGCCGACCGCTTTGGCGACTTCGGGAAGAACCTCGATCGCACCGCGTCCATGATCGGCTTGGCGGCCGCCATGCGTCGAAACCCAGATGACGGATACGCCCGCCTTCAGCGCCAAGGTCGCATCTTCTCCGGTCGTAACGCCTTTCACCGCGACCGTCACATCTTTGTGGCGGTCCTTGAAGCGTTTGACGATGTCCCAGGTTAGGGTCGAGAGATACGGATCGGATGCGTCGCTGAGATCGGCGTTGTTGCCGGCATGAATGATGTCGCGTTCGCGGCGGCTGAAATGCGCGCTGTCGATGGTGAAACCGAAGGCGTTAAAGCCCGCCTTCATCGCGCGCTGAACGTAGTTATCCAGCCAGGCATCGTCGCCGCGCACATAGAGCTGCAATATCTTGGGACAGTTCGCGGCCGCGCCGGCTTCTTCGAGACCGGGCTTGGCGACCGAGCTATAGCCCGCCGCCACGCCGAACTTCGCTGCCGCGCGAATGACCGTCGCCGCGCCACCCGGATCGATCAACCCGACGGAACCGACGCCGGAGAGCAGCACCGGAATACGCATCTTCTGGCCAAGGAACTTGCTCGTCATATCGACCTTGCCGACGCCGCGAAGCGCGCGCGGTTTGAACGCGATCGAATCAAGCCCCTGACGATTGCGCCGCATCGTCGTTTCGGTGTCGGCACAACCGAGCAGATAATTCCAGGCGATCGGACTCATCCGATCGTGACCGGCCTTCACCAATTGATGTTGAACGACGAATTTCTTCGGGTCGAACTCTGCTGGCGCCGCCGCGGCAGCTGTTGGTGGGGCTTCCTCAGCGATCTGCTGTGCCGACGAGGCGTTGGGCGACATCGCAACGGCGGCTGTCGTAACCGCACCAGCCGCCTTCAAGAAATTACGACGCGGAATGCTTCCGTCCATGACCGTTTCTCCCCTGGTGAACCCGCATTTGCGCGAATTTTATTGTCGTGATCACGTGGAAGGGTACGCTTCCTTTCCCGCCAACGCCACCGTCTCGACAACCTTGCAGGGTGACGGTTCGCGTATATAATGCGCGGTAGGACGCAACAAAAAGTCGCGCCCAATTTGGGGGGAGGATCGAACAGTGGCAGTCGCTGAAGCCATCGGTACGGCCGAACATTATCAAATCTCCGCGCGGATAGAGCGGCTACCGTTCTCGCGTTGGCACATGAAGATGGGGCTGATCGTCGCGACGGGCTGGTTCTTCGATGGCTTCGATGCCCTCGCCATCGCCTATGTGCTCCCCGTCCTCATTCCGATGTGGCATCTCAATTTCGGCCAAATCGGATTCCTGATCAGCGCCGGCTATATCGGCCAGCTCATTGGTTCAATCTTCTTCGGTTGGCTCGGCGAAAAGATCGGGCGCGTGCCGGTCTTCCGCTACACCCTCATCCTCTACACCATCATGAGCGTCGCTTGCGGCTTCGCCACGACCTACGACGCCTTGGTCTGGATGCGTGTGATCCAGGGCCTCGGCCTCGGCGGCGAGATTCCGATCCTGGCCGCCTATATCGGCGAATTTGCCAAGGCCACCCATCGCGGCCGTTACGGCCTCGGCTTCCAGCTTTGGTTCTCGATCAGCTTCATCTTCGTATCAGGCATCAGCTATTTCGTCGTGCCGCATTGGGGCTGGGAAGCGATGTTCTTCATCGGCGCCATTCCGGCGGTGATCTTGCTGCCGATGCGCGCTTTCATGCCGGAATCGCCGCGTTGGCTGGCCAACAAAGGCCGCTATGTCGAAGCCGACGCGATCTTGACCAAGATCGAAGACGATATCTCCGAACATGGCGCCAAGCCGTTGCCGCCGATCCCAACGGATGTCGCCCCCGTCAAACCCTCGACGGCGCGGTTCACCGATCTCCTCAGCGGTATCTACCGCAAGCGGACGCTGGCGGTGTGGACGATCTGGTTCTGCACCTACATCATCGTCTATGGCCTCAACACGACCGTGCCGTCGCTGCTGCGCACCGTCTATCACGCGTCGCTCGAGCAATCGATCATCTATGGCTTCTTCGCCAGCGGTCTCGGGCTGTGCTTCACCGTGACCGGAATCTTCTTCATCGATAAATATGGGCGAAAGCCGCTCTTCGCCTTAGGACAGCTTTGCAGCGCCATTCCGCTGCTTCTGCTCGCCTACTATAGCGCCCCCACCATGAACATTATTGCGGTGATGGGCTTGGCGATGCTGGCCTCGGCGTTCAACAGCATCCTCGCGCTAGGATTGAGCACCTATAACGCCGAGCTTTATCCGACCGAGATGCGCGCTTTGGGCGTCGGCGTCGGCAATGCCTGGGTGCGCCTCGCCGCCGTCATCGGCCCGATCTTTCTCGGTTGGGCGATCCCGAACATTGGGCTCAACAATGCCTACGCTGTCTATGCCGTGTTCGGCATCATCGGCGGTCTGACGGTCATACTTTTCGCCGTCGAAACCAAGGGCAAGGTGCTGGAACTACTATCCCCGTCGCTACAGCGAGACGGCGCCAATGCTACGACTTTGTCCACTGCGTCCGCCACGCCGGGATCGCATCCACATTGAGGGTGTAAAGCGGCGGCTCGCCGCTGAGGGCGCTGACGATATTGGCGATGGCCGTTTTCGGCACCGCCTCGGCGCCCTCGCGCGAGTGACCGACGCAATGAGGCGTCAGGATCATGTTGGGAAGATCGCGTAGCGGGCTGTCGGCCGGCAGCGGTTCGGTCTCGAAGACATCGAGCGCGATCTTGTGCAGCCGGCCTTCCTTGGCAATCGCCTCGATCGCGGTTTCCGGCGCGACATAACCGCGGGCCGTATTGATCAGGATCGCGTCCTGCTTCATCAGCCGCAGCTTCTCGAGCGACAGCATCCCGCGCGTCTCGTCGTTGAGCGTCGAGAGGATGCAGACGATGTCGCTGGTCTTCAAAAGATCGTCGAGTTCGACCCGCGTCACGCCATCCGGCAGTGGCTTGCGGATGCGCGGCGCGTAAGTCTGGAGCGTCACGCCCCAATTCTCGAGCCGGCTGGTGATCGCCCGCGCCATATTGCCGAAGCCGATCATGCCGATGGTCTTGCCGCGCATCATCCGCGCCTTGGCCCGTACCGGCGCCGGTTGGTTGGCCTTCATCGCCGCGATCTTCTCGGGAAAATTGTGCAGGCTGGCGAGGATCAACATGATCGTCGCTTCTGCCATGCTCAGGTAATTCTCCGGGACCTGACCGTTTGCGACCAGGATGCCGCGCGCGGTGGCCGCGGCCATATCAAACCCTTCGGTGCCGATCCAGGGCGTCACGATGGCCCGCAATTTCGGTCCCCGGCCGATCAACTCCGCCGTGCAGGGATAACCGTTGCCGAACAGGATATCCGCCTCGGCCAGCGCGTCCGTCTTGGCCATGAAAGCCGCGACATCCTTGTAACGGATGACCTCATGCCCCAGCCGGCGCATTTCGTCCTCGACCGGGTTGATCGCATATTCGGCAATCGGCGGCGCCACAACCACGATTTGCATCGGCTTTCTTCCCTATTAAATCCCGGCCCACGGGCTCCCCTGAAACGGCATTGTTGCGGGGAAAACGCGGCCTTATAGTAGCGATTGGGCAAGATATAAAGCTTCGACGAGGGAGTTCACGATGGGAGAGCCGACCGCCTTACGCCAGGAACCGACGATCCGTAACAGCACCCCGCCGGCCGAATGGCAGGCGCGTGTCGAACTCGCTGCTGCTTATCGCTATGCGCAGCTCGTCGGCTGGAACGAAGGTATTTTCAATCACATCACCCTGCGCGTTCCGGGCGAACCCGACCATTTCCTGATCAAGCCGCATGAGCTGACCTTCGAGGAAGTGACTGCTTCGAGCCTCCTGAAGCTCGACATGGAAGGCCGTCCCAAAGGTGAATCGAAGCCGATCAACCCGGCGGCGACCACCATTCACACCGCCGTCCTGATGGCGCGCCCCGACGTCAACGCCGCGATGCACGTCCACACCGAAGTCGGCATTGCGATTTCGGCGCTGAAGGGCGGCCTCAAATTCTTCTGCCAGGATGCGATGAATTTCTATGGCCGCACCGGCTATCACAGCTTCGAAGGCATCGCGACCGATCCCGACGAATGCGCCCGCCTCGCCCGCGATCTCGGCGCGAAGAACCACACGGTGGTCCTACGCAATCACGGGCTCCTCACCACCGGCCATACGATCGGCACCGCGGTGCAGACGATGTCGATGCTCATCCGCATCGCCGATGCGCAGCTTCGCCTGATGGCGAGCGGCGGCGAGATCAACGAGTTGAGCCCCGAGATTTGCGAACATACCGCGCAGCAATTCGACAAGCAGCGCGCAACGGGCGGCGCCCCGCAATGGGCCGCCATCATCCGCAAGCTCGACAACGTCGATAAATCCTACCGCGACTAATCACGTTCAGACATACGAACCGGCGCGGGATCTCAACCGATCCCGTGTCGGATCAGTTTGTGCTTATCGCCGAAACTAGGATCGTTCCAAATCGAAAGGCCGTCACGGTATGAAGATTTATCTTTTCGACCTCGTGCCGTATGGCGAACAGTTCAAAGACCGGACCTATAAGGAACATTTCCAAGCCTGGCAGTTGATGGAAGATTTGGGGTTCGACGGCGTCGGCTTCAACGAACATCGTACCACGCCGCATGGCTTGATGAATTCGCCCAACATGATGATCGCGGCTGCGTCGCAACGGACGAAGAAGCTGAAATTCTTCGTCATGGGTCATCTTCTGCCGATGCACAATCCGCTACGGATCGCCGAAGAAACCGCAATGGCGGATCAACTGTCCGATGGCCGCGTCATCGTCGGCCTCGCCCGTGGCGCGCCGCGCGAATATCACGTCTTCTCGATGCCGGTGAACGAAGCGCGCGAGCGGTTCGAGGAATCACACGACATCATCATGAAGGCCTGGACCCAGGAAACCTTCTCGCACGAAGGCAAGTACTGGTCCTTCAAAGATCTGTCGATCTGGCCCAAGCCCTTCCAGCAGCCGCATCCGCCGATTTGGATTCCCGTCACCGGCTCGAAAGAGACGCTCGACTGGGCGGCCGACCGCAACTATCCGATCGTGCTGCCCGAATTTGCGCGCGGGATCATCGAGGACGTCATCGGCTATTATGCCAAGGCCCTTGGCCGCAAAGGCCACAAGGCTCAACCCGACAACATGATGCTGTTCGCCGACGCCTTCGTCGCCGAGAGCCAAGCCAAGGCGGTCGAGGAATTCGGCCCCTATTACTGCTATTTCCAGAACATGCTGTTCGGCCACGGCAATGCGATGGCCTTGAGCCGTTTGGGCTCTGCGCGCAACCCATCGTCCTACGATTACATCCGGCCCGAGAACAAGGCGCTGCTCGCCGGCGATCGTGTGAAGACAGGCGTCTTCACGATGGATGACGTAAAAAAGCGGGTTGCCGAACGCACCGCCTGGGGTTCGCCCAAGGAAGTGATCGAACGGATCATCGACGAAGCGGAACATGCCGGCGTCAACAACATGCTACTAAACGTCAATCTCGGCGCTATGCCGCACGAGATGTTCATGGAGCAGATTCGCCGCTTTGGCGAAGAAGTGCTTCCGGCATTGCAGGCACACAACGTCAAACGCGTCCGGCCCGCCGAAATGGTCGGCGCTTGAGCGCCCGGAAAGACGTAGGCGTGGGCGCCGAGATCGATGTCGAAACGCTCCAAGCTGAGATTAAGCAGCTTCGCGCCGAACTCGGCACGCTGAGTAACACAATCCGTGAAGTTGTGCGCGAGCGCGGGGCGGAAGCCGTCACTACGGCGCGCGAAGCTGGAGAGCGTGTCTGGGCCGAGGCCAAAGAACATCTGAACGGTGTCGCTAAGGAAATCGAAGCAAACCCGCTCGCAGCAACCGCCGCTGCCTTTGGTCTTGGCGTTCTCGTGGCAACGCTGCTACGCGGCCGGCGCGATTAACGCCGAACTCGGATCGGGGGACCGCATGGATCGCTGGCTCACTCGCATGACGATCGCACTGGCCGTTCTCCTCGCGGCGGTCCTGGTGTTGACGACGGCAATCGGGTTTTTCTGTTACGCCCTCTATGCCGCGTTGCTCGGCACTCTCTCGACTCCAGCAGCGGCAGCCTTGACCGGTGTTGCGGCGCTGATCGTCGCCGGCTTGATCATCGTTGTCGGCCAGGTTGCTTCGCAGAGGACCGAACGGCGAACGCCAAAGAAGATCGATAACGCCGCGGACATGGGCCAATGGGCGAACGAGTTGGGCACGCTGCTCGGCAAGAAATTGGGCACGCCGGCTGGCGCGAGTACGCCGATGACTGTGGCCATCGCGCTCGTCGCAGGCCTGGCGGTTGGTGCTTTTCCCAGCCTGCGCCATACGTTACGCGACATTCTCGATCCCTCGCCGTGATACACCGACCCCAGGCATGAACGGCACCACTCAACAAACGATACCCGTTCTGATCGCGGGCGGTGGTCCGGTCGGCTTGGCGCTGGCGATTGAATTCGGCATGGCGGGCGTGCCGTGCATCGTAGTCGAGCGCCGCGACGGCACCCTCAGCGTTCCGAAAATGAGCGGCCTCTCGATCCGCAGCATGGAATTGAACCGCCGCTGGGGCATTGCCGAGAAAGCAAAGCAGGCCGGATGGCCTCAGGATCGGCCCAACGATTTCACCTATTGCACGAATATGATCGGCCCCGAGCTGACGCGCGTGCGTCTGCCGCCTTACGCGCAGATGCGACTGCCGTTCACGCCCGAGCCGCCTTGCGGCTGTGCGCAAATATTTTACGACCCGATATTGCTGGAACGTGCACGAACGTTGCCGTCGGTAACAGTCCGGCACATGACGAGCCTTGATTCCTTTACCCAGGATTCCGCGAACGTCCAGGCGGTCATCACCGATCGGCTGAGCGGACAAAGCGAGACGATCCAGGCGCAGTATCTCGTCGGTTGCGATGGTGCCGACGGAACGGTCGCAACGGCCCTCGCGCTCGATTACGAAGGCCAGGGTGTCGTCGCCAACAGCGTGAACATCTATTTCCGCTCGCGCGAATTTATGGAGATGCACGACAAGGGCTGGTCGCGCTTCTTCCGCTTCACCGATGCCGAAGGCACATGGGGTGAAGTGATCGGTATCGATGGTCACGAGACTTGGCGTCTGTCGGTGCTACGCGCCCTGCCCGGCTATGACACGGCTGCCTATATGCGCCGTATGGCGGGCCGGGACTTCGCCTATGAAGTCCTGTCGATGATGGAATGGGAACGGCGCGAGCGTGTCGCCACGCGATATCGCGACCGCCGGGTCTTCATCGCGGGGGATGCCGCGCACCAGAATTCGCCGACCGGCGGCCTCGGCCTTCATACCGGGTTGGGCGACGCCGTCGATATCGGCTGGAAGCTGACCGCGGTCCTGCAAGGATGGGGCGGCGAGAATCTGCTGCGGTCGTACGAAATCGAACGCAAGCCTGTGGCGCTCAACAATGTCCGCGCTTGTACCCATGAATTCGAGATGCTGTCGGCGCTACCGACCGGCCCAGCCATCGGCAAAATGACGCCGGAAGGTGACGCATTGCGCCAACGTTGGGAAACGGCGTTTTACGGTTCGAACCATGCCAACAGCCCGATGTTCACGGACAATCTTCGGCTCGGTTACTGCTATGACCGGTCGCCGATCTGCATTCTCGACGGAACTCCTGCGATACCATTCGAGACCCCGAAGTTCGTACCCTCGGCGCGGCCCGGCACGCGCGCGCCGCATGCCTGGATCGGGGAAGGCCGTTCAACCCTCGATTTTTTTGGTACCGGCTTCGTATTAATGCGCTTCGGCGCTAACCCGCCTTCCGGCGAAGCCTTCGCGACGGCGGCGGAGACCCGGCAGGTGCCGCTCAAAATCGTCGATATCGCCGATCCGGCAATCGCCGCGCTCTACGAACGGCGGCTGGTTCTGGTTCGGCCGGACGGACATGTCGCTTGGCGCGCCGATGTTGTTCCAGCGAACGCCGACACCATCATCGATCAGGTGAGCGGTCGCATCTGACCGTTCTCAATCGGGCAGTTTGACCTCGACGTAACCCTGCTTTTTATAGTCTGCGATGCAGTTAGCCTCGCGCGAGGTCGCCGGCGCATCCGACATCCCAAGCCCCCGCAACGTGTAAGCCCCGCAAGTGACCGTTTCGCCGGTCTTCGGATTTTTAAGTTCCGACGAAGGAACACACCCAGCCAACATAGCGACCGCAATCAAACCGAAAACGACCTTCATCCCCCGCCCCTTCAAAGCAATATCGAGACGATCACTATAACGTGCCGTTTCCAGAGGTGAATCCATTTCCTGATCTTTGATGCGGCTGCCTATTTTTTCGCCGCGTGATCGCGAAACCAACGCTCGGCGCCGGGATGGAGCGGAACATCCAGAGGTGTTTCCTCTGTGTCGCTACCAAGCTGCGCCAGCCCGTGATAGGCCGATTGTTCCCAAGGCATTTCCGCATCGCGGGCTGCAATCGCCGCGCAGACGTCATAGACGTCCTTCTCAGGCATGGATTCCCGCGTGTAGATCGGCCAGCCGCCGAAATCGATGCAGGAATGGTCGCGCGTAAGGTTCGGATATTTTCCGGCTTTAATCGACGTCTTGCGCCAGCCAAGCGACGACACATGCGAAAACTCTTCTTCGGTCAGATCGAGCGGCACCAAACCGTTCTCGAGCGCAACCGGCAGCCAGGTCCGAATGCCTTCATCGAAGACTGCGTCCATCTCGCCGCTCTGTAAAGGTTCGATCCGCCTTTTGTCGCTGGGGCCACCGCATGTGACAATCTTTCCGCCCCAAGATTCGATGTCCTTCAGGCTGAACCCGTGCAGCGACAGCAACTGGTCGATCAGGACATGAGTCGAATGGGTCGGGTCTTCGCGAACGGAAATCCGCAGCGGAAGACGTTTTTCTTTGATGTCTTTCAGCGACCGCACGCCGGCATCGGCCTTTACGGCAATGACGAAGCGATCCCAACTCGGATAAACTGCGACGACGCGTACCGGCAACGGTTTCTTGAAAATCCCGACGCCGCGATAGGCTTGAGTCAGCATCGCCGACGGATTGACGAAGGCCATCTCGATGGCGCCTTTGGCCACATCCTCGGCCATAATCGCCGAACCTGTCGCGAGACGAAGCGAGGGCTTGAACTGATCGCCACCGCCGCTGCCGACGGTGATGCACATATCGCGGTTTCCGCCGTAAGGCGTCAGCGGATTACCGGCGATATGCAGGCCGATTTCCCACAGCATTTTCGAACGAATAAAGTTCGCGCCGCGCGGTAACGATTCCATCGGTAGTCCTCCCCGGATAACAGACCACCCTATTGTGGTCCATCCGGAAAGGCTTCGCTACGTCAGGCTAGTAGGCCGCTTTGACCGAGAAGCGGAAATTCCAACTGCGATCCGCCATGGTATAGGTCGGCGTGGTCAGCGGTGTTCCGGTCTCAAGACCGATGATCGCCTTGTCGAGCGCCGTCAGGCGAATGCCGACCCCGCCCGATGACGCCGTGTCTGAACCGGCATTACCGTTAGGACGGACATTCCAGATTTTGCTGCCATCGACGAAGGTATAGACCTCGGCGAATTTGAGGAAGCCCAGCATCTCGGACATGTTCGGCGGTGCAAACGCGATTTCCATCGAGCCCGCAATACCCTGATCACCCTGAAGCGCCGCGTTGTTGAAGGCGCGGCCGAATTCGGCACCGCCATAGGTGAACTGCTCGGACGCGGTCAGCGTATCGTTGGTGTACTGACCGAAGGTGCGCAGGCGGGCGATGAAATCGCCAGCGAGCGGCTGGTCACGGCCGACGCGCAGATTGACCTTGGTAAAATCCGACGTGGCACCCGACTGGCCCTGCATCTTTGCCTTGAACACGTCGAGGCCATGGCTGACCACGAGATTGGTGGCCGTCGTCGCCTTCTTGTCATCACCACTCAGGAAGTTGTCGTTCACCGAGAGCGAGGCGCCGCCGCGCAGAACGCGGGTCTTTTCCGCTGAGGTCGTGTTGCCGAGAACCGCACTTTCACTTTCGAGCACGTCGAGCGCCCCGATCAGCGTCAGGTTCGTATCGACGCCGCGCAATACGGGATGCGAGATTTGCGCGCCCATGACATAAGCCCGGCCCGCGGGATTTGGCGATTTCGGCGTCGTCTGAAGATAGCCGCCGCTCGCCTGCACCATCGTTCCTTCGGTGCCGATCGGCGTTGCGTGGCTGAGCGAGACATATTGGAATTTGTCGAAATCGACCGGTGTGCCGTATGTCAGCAACGTATTGTCGCCTTCACGCAGCAGCGAGTTTGCGCCGACGATGCCGATCGCTTGGGTCTGACCCAGAAGCGGCGAACCGTAATTATTGATGCCGAGCGACGCATCGATTGTCTTGCGCTTGAGGGTCAGGACGAGATCGACCGCACCTGGCTCATCCGCGACCGGCGCGAAACGGCTGCCGACCGTCAAACCGTGAATATCGCCCATGAGCAATGTGTAACGTTCGAGCGTCGCCTGGCGCAGTGGTATTTCATTGGCGATCTTCTCGCCGTACGCCGATAAAAGCGCAAGGTCGGCACCGTCGGTATCGCCGCCGACAACGACGCGACGAACATGTCCCTCGACGACTTTAATGACTACATTGCCGTCCGCAAAAGACTGATCGGGCACGAACACGCTGAATAACGCATAGCCGGCGCTTTTATACGCGGCCGCTATTCCATCCGCGATCGCATAGATTTCGCGTACCGTGATCTCGTGGTCCAGTGTGCGCTGATAGAGCGGTAGAAAATCGTTCCCACCCAAGACGCCCGCGCCGTCAATCTTGATCCTTTTCAGGATGAAGCGCTTGTCCGCGTTTTGAGGAACCACCGACTTGTTTTGGATCTGCGGCAGCTGAGTGCCGGGTACGGCGAGCTGCGTGTTGCTGGGTTCCGCATCGACACGGCCCGTATCGAGGATACGCGTACCGGTCTGTGCGTAACCAGCCGCCGGAAGTGCGAGCCAAGCACCGATCGCGATCATGCCGGCCGAAAGAACCTGCCGTTTCCGGCTGCCCTCGCCCGGGCGCTTGCCCCGGCAAGGAAGTGCTGACGTTTCAAACGAGAACATTTTCTATCCGTATATCTGGCGGCCGGATTTTCTTCCGACCGCCGTTAGAGGAACCGAGCTTTAGTGCTTCAAAAGATTGTTGAGAGTCTTGTTGACGCCGCCAGTCACGGAGTTGACGGTGTTGACCGCCCCGCTGACGACGCCGCCGACCGTGTTGGTGGTGCTGCCGACAACGCTGTTCACCGTGCCGACCGTCGTGCCCAGCGTGCTGCCGACACCGCCGACGACGCTGCCGAGCGTACCGCTGGCGCCGCTGGTACCTGAGAGGACGCTACCGGTCGTACCACCGGCACCGCTGGTGCCTGAAAGCACACTGCCGACCGTACCGACCGCGCCGCCAACGACGCTGCCTACCGTGCCGCCGACAACGCTCGAACCTGTGCCGCCGGTCACGCTGCCGACAACGGCACCGACACCACCGGCAACACCGCCGACGACAGCACCCGCTGTGTTCGCTACACCCGAAACCGTGCCGGACACGCCGCCGGCGACGTCTGAGATCGTGCTGCCGACGCCCGCCACCGTGCCGCCGATACCCGACGTCACACCAGACACCGCGGTGCCGGCTTGCGAATTCGATGCCCCGGTCGCGCCGTCAGCCACGGTTTTCACGCTGTTGACGAGCCCGCCGACCGGCGAAGCGGAAGCAAGCTGTATGCCGTTGACCGTCGCGGGAAGACCGGCGATCGCATCAGTAATCGGCGTCAACGCCGCGATCATCGGCGCGCCGGTCGTGCTGCCCGAACTGGACAGGAGACTGGTCACACCCAGAATGATGCCGCCATTCACCGTGCCGTTCGGACCAAGCGCCGCCGCCAGGTCGCTGAGAGCATCGGTACCGCCGCCATTGAGCGGGATTGCGATCAACGATGAACCGTCATAAGCCAAGGCAACCGCGTTATGCCCGGCAAGAACGTCCGCCGCGATCGTGGAATTTTTCGTCGCGTCGTCAGTTGGCGAGAAGGCGTTGACGGCCAGAAGCTGACGGCTATTCGCCGCCGTATCGCCCACCGCAGTGCTATTGAGCACGACGACTTTGGCAAGTCCCGCCCCTGAAGAAGCAGAACGGGTCAACTTGCCGACCGACTGGCCGACGATTTTCAGGCCGCTTAGGCCCTGTTGGCTCAAGGTCGCACCGACATTGCTGACCGCATCGGCCAACTTCACCGGAATGGTGGTGCCGAGCGTCGGCAGTCCGACGGGCGAACCGCTGGTCTGCGCGAGCAGGCTGTTACCGGCGGCATGAAGAATCTGACCGGTCGAGGAAGCGATACCTGCAACATCCGCAACCGCCATATTGTTCGGCGTGGTGCCGATCGGAGCCGTGATGGCAAGCTGGTTACGCGACGCATCGGTGCCCGTGCCCGTGGTTGGGCCGCTTAGATAGACGCCGCCACGGCTGGTGCCGCCGACATCGGAAGATGTGCCTCGACCGATGCGCAGCGCTTGAGGATTCGCGGTGCTAGTCGTCGTGCCCGTGTTCGTTCCCGAAACTGTGCCGAGATCGACGCGAAGGCCATCGCCATCCCCTGTCGTCGAACTGTTGATGGCGCGCGTGCCGAGGTAAACATTACCGCCATTGGTCTGGGAATTGGCAGTGGTCGGATCGACCGTCGCGACGCTCAAGCCCTTGAACTTGGCGCCTTGGACGTTGCCGTCGGTATCCTGAAGACCGAGTTGGAGACCGCCATTGCCGTCGTTGGTTTTCTTGCCGGTGAGCGCGCTGATATCGATGCCACCGCCGCCGTCGGACGGAATGGGGGGCAAGATAATTGGGCCCGGGATCGGTGCTGGGCTTGGGAACGGCGTCGGCCCCGGAATCGGGTCCAGGTTCGGATCGACCGGCTGGTTCCAGGCCATCGCGCTGCCCATCGAGAAAGTCGGGATCGACGACGTGTTCGGCAGATCGCCGCCGCTGCTGCAGGCATTGCCGTCGCCGGCCGTAAAGTTGCTTTGGCCATTACGAGCCGCTGCACTCGCCGAAGAGATCGGTGCTGCTTCGCAATCGGCCGACGTACCGTTTGCGCCGTTCGACGCCGAAGCGACCTGGCCTACCAGGTTGAAGCCGAGGGGTGAGCCCGTCACGCCAGCTTTGCTGCTGTCGGAATAGCGCGTCGCCTCTGAAGGTTTGGCGCCAACGCCGGTGGCCTTGCGGAACCGCTCATCGAGCGCGGCGTAGCGCGCATCGGTGACGCGCGGATCGCTGTGCGTATTGGGGGACGGATCGGATGCCGCCAGATTGAAAGACGGCAGGCTGAACGAAGCGGCGTTGAACGGTGCGTTCATGGCGGTCCAGCTCATGCCGGTTCCGAACGCGATGACCGTGATGCCAAGGCCTCGATAGAATTTCTGCGTCGTGTTCATGATCTCGTACCCTCGAATGTCGTGAGCGAATAGGCGTTCCGCACACGTACGTTCTAAGGCCGCGAGGATATGAATTACTTAAGATACTAATGCATTTTCGGAGAACGAAGACGCGATAAAATTATCTAAAATCCAATCTTTCGAATGACGAAAGTGCCCGTAAAACTTAGCTTTTAAGAACGCGTTCTCTCCCCGCCCGCACACCATCATGTGTGACTTTTCTGCTCGCATACCCGCGAACCAGAGGCCCGGCGAAATTATTTTCAGGCAGAGTCTTAAATATCTGAAAGGTGCCGGCTGCCGCGCATGAGAGGTAACCCATGCGCGGCAGATGCCGAATTGACTAGGTCCGGTTGATACGTTCCGCTTCGGCCCGTACCCGCATCGCCGTGTCGTTGGCGTCTCGGACAATACGCGCCGTATCGACGCCGATCAGCTGACCGCCACGCTTCATCACCCGGCCGTCGATCATGACCATATCGACGTTGGACGGATTGGCCGATTGGATGACCATGTGAACCGGATCGGTGAACGGCGCCATGTTCAAATCGGTGGTGCGAACAAGGATGATGTCGGCCCGCTTGCCGGGGGTCAGCGATCCGATCTTATCGGCAAGGCCCAACGCCCGCGCGCCGCCCATAGTGCCCATCTCAAGCGCCTTACGGGCCGGCATCGCGAATTCGTTCTTCGCCTCGCCGTCGCCGACATTGAGAATCGCCTTCATGATCGCGAACATATCGCAATTGCCCGCCAGCACGGTGGTATCGACTGACAGGCTGAGCGGTACACCGGCCTTCGACAATTCGCCCATCGGCGGGATGCCGAAACCGGTGCGCATTTCGGTGAAGGGGCTGAAGCTGATATTGGTCTTAGTCCGCGCGAGGATATCGGTATCGCCCTCGATCGTGTTCGTATCGTGAACCAGGATGACGTCGGGGCCGAGCAAGCCGGCATCGTTAAGTTGCTTGACCGGCTGCTTCTCTTTCATCCGCGCCATGCTGGTGCCGATATGGGTGGAGATATGGAGACCCATCTTCCGGGCTGCGTCCCACTCGGTCTTGCACAGATCGATGTTGTTATTTTCGGGACCGCGCGAGCAAACCCCAAGCGTGAGAAGCCCCTCGCTCGGCTTTATCCAGCGTTCATTGACCCGGCCCAGATCGCCTATATTAGCAGTCTGGTTCTGCATGCCGATGCCGAAATAGCCGTAACCGAACAAGGCGCGGTGCCCCATCGAGCGATGCGCCTGAAGCTCGGCGTCGGCAAATTCCGGCGTGACCAGGTTATGCGACCAATTATGAACGGTGGTGAGGCCGGAATTGATCGCCTCGGCAATCGCCAACCGAACGCCGCGGGCATTGTCTTCTGGTTTGAAAATCGCGCCGACCGCTTTAGCGAAACTGAAATAGCCCATTTTGGGATCGTCGCCGGCCGTATTGCTCGCCGCAGTGCCCCACATATGCCAATGAGTTTCGACGAGACCCGGCAAGGCGATCATATCCTTGCCGTCGATGATTTTCGCACCCGGCGCCTGAATGCCCTTGCCGACAGCAACGATCGCGCCGTTGCGGACATGGATATCGCCATTCGGCACATCGCCCAGCTTGTCGTCCATCGTCAGGACATAGGCGCTGCGGATCAGAAACTCGCCCCGCGTGGGAAGCGTGGCGTAACCGCCGCTCGCTGCCTTATCTGCGGGCTGCGCCCAGGACATGCGCGGCGTCATCGCCGCCGTGGTGCCGACAGCCGCCGTGCCCTTTAGAAAATCGCGACGAACGATGCGTTTCATAGGATCCTCCCCCTTCATTGTTATGCGATCGAATTGCCGACATTTTAGGTCCGTCCTGCCGTGGATGCCAAATTATCTTCCACTTCTCGGGGAATCGTCCTGGCGAAACATGATCTCGCTCTTCGACCTCGACATATTAAAGAGGCTTTAACTACAAAAGCCGGACAATGCCGTACCTTTAAACCTTTCAATGGGTGTGGCTTCCGATGTCCGGAGTACGTTTTGCAGCAATGACGGCGCTTTTCCTCGCCGTTTCCCCCGCTGCCTTCGCCGACGAACCGACAACCGCACCCGCGCCGGAAAACCCGGTTCCCAGCAGCACGCTCGGGGCGCCTCTCTTCGATAGCGGCAAGCTGTTGGCGACGGGTGGCGTCTCCCAGGTCGAAGGCGCCGGTGGCGGTGGGCTCGCCAGTTGGGCGCTCATCAACGGCTACGGCACCGAACACGCAATCGGCGCCACGGCCCATTACACCTATATCTATCTGCCGAACTATACGGTCCACAGCGCCGGCGTCGGGGTCGGGCTTTATGACCGGGTCGAATTCACCTTTGCGCGCTTGGCCTTCGACACGCGTTCGACGGGCAGGACGCTCGGCCTCGGCAACGGCTTCACCTTTCACGAAGATGTTCTCGGCGCAAAACTGAAAGTGATCGGCGACGCCGTCTATGCTCAGGATTCGTGGCTGCCGCAGATCGCCATCGGCACGCAGTACAAAACGAACAACCAGGCTGCGGTCATCCGCGCCATCGGCGGCAAGCATGCGAACGGGTTCGATTTCTATGTTGCGGCAACGAAGATATTCCTTGCCGAGAGTCTGCTCGTGAATGCGACGATCCGCGAGACCAAGGCCAATCAATTCGGCATCCTCGGCTTCGGCGGCGATCGCAACAGCGATTACACCACCCAGTTTGAGGGATCAGTCGTCTATCTTCTCTCGCGCGACCTCGCGATCGGCGCGGAGTTCCGAACCAAGCCCGACAATCTGCGTTTCGCCCACGAAAGCAACGCCGCCGACGCTTTCGTCTCTTACTTCTTCAACAAGCATCTCTCGGGCACGCTGGCTTTTCTCCAGATGGGCGATATCGCCACGCAGAAAGATCAGCACGGCCTCTACGTCTCTCTTCAAACCGGACTTTAAGCGAGCAGCCATGATCAACCGTCGCCTTCAAGGACTGTGTTTCGTTCTCGGTCTGGCCTTCCTCCTGGGCGGTTCAGTCGCGAGCCGCGCCGATAGTACGCTCTATGAAGATCTGGGCGGCAAAGAAGGCCTTACCAAGATCGTTCAATATTCGGTCGATAATTACATGGCCGATCCGCGCATCCGCGACGACCTGGACAACATCAATCTCGATCGGCTGCGCAGCCGATTCTTCGATCAGTTCTGCGAACTGACCGGCGGTCCCTGCAAATATACCGGCCGCGACATGGCCGCCACCCACAAGGGATTGCATCTCACCGTCGCAAAATTCAACGCCGTGGTCGAGGATCTTCAAGACGCCATGGATAAGGTCGGTATCTCGTCACGGACCCAGAACCGTTTCCTCGCCCTCCTTGCGCCGATGAAATCGGCAGTGGTGACGCAATGACCGCGAAAGTTCTTTCCCCGTTCGAGCGGCCACTGTCGTGGCTCGGCCGCCTATCGACGCGCGCGCTATTGTTCGGTGCTTGCTGCCTCATCACGATCGAGGCGCTTTGCCTGATCGCCGTCGCCGCCGAAAGCCATAAAATCGTTCAGCAAGGCCGCGCGTTCAAAGTCGCGACGGTTTCGATTGCTGCCGGCGATACGCTCGACTTCAGCAATGAAGACGAATTCATCCATCAGGTCTATGTCCAGTCGCCGACACTCAATTACGATTCACCGGAACAGTCGATTGGTCAGGTCATATCGATAAAGTTTCCGACGGCGGGTAATTTCGAGGTCCGCTGTCACATCCATCCGAAGATGCTGCTAAAGGTCGATGTCAAGTAACATCCTCTCTCTCCGCAGAATCAGGGCATCTATCGGCGCGAAAATATTCGGCGCTTTCGCGGTGATGAGTCTTATCACCGGCTTGGTCGGCGGCTACGGCATCTACGAGCTCTTGACCGCCGCACGTATCATCATCGATACGTATGACGGATCGTTGCAAGCGATCAATTACGCCCGCTCGGCAAACGCGACCTTTACGCTGATCGACCGCGACGAGTTACGGCGCCATTTTTTGCCGCCGAATCAACGCGCCGATATCGAGGCCGAAATCGAGCAGCTGTCGAGCAGCATGGCCGGCGATCTCGATGTCGTCGCCGACAGAGCGCGAACCCCGCAAGCGCGCGCTCTGGCCCAGAACATAAAATCCAAAGTCGATGACTGGAACAAACAGCGTCTCGCGAGCGACGTAAATCTTGGCGATGCCGAGATTGAAAAGACCGGCGATGCGCTTCTCGAAGATTTCGATCGTCTGACGGAAATGATCGCTGACCATGGCTTCGTCGAACGCCGGCAAGCTGTCTGGTCCATCTCCTATCTCGAATATACCGCGCTCGGCGCATTGGTGGCGGCGCTCAGCGTCGGGGCCGTCATCGCCTATCTGCTGCGGCGGCGCATCATCCGCCCGCTGGCGGCAGCCGCCAACACCGCCGATAGAATTTCCCGCGGCGAGCTGCAGACTCATATTCCTGACGGCGGCACGGACGAAACCGGCATCTTGTTGCGCTCCATGCGACTCATGCGCGACAACATCGCCGCGATGATGGAACACGAAGCGGCACAACGCCGCTCGGCCCAAGCCCGCCTCGTCGATGCGCTTGAAAGCTCTCAAGAAGGCATGGCCTTGGTCGGCGCCGACGGCAGAGTCGTCATCACCAACAGCGAGTTCACACAGTTATTTCCGTCGCTGACAACCACGACAATGGAAGGCGCCGATTTCGCCGCGATGTTCGGCTTCATCTATCCGCAATGGATCGAGACCGTGGCCAGCGGCGGCGAATTCCAACTCGAAGACGGTCGCTGGCTGCGTTGCAGCCGTAGTCCGACCCAGGAAGGCGGATTCTTCCTGTTTTTTACCGACTTCACCGAGATCAAGCAGCGCGAACAGAGCTACAAGGAAGCCAAACAGCAGGCCGAAATCGCCAACACCGCCAAGAACGCGTTCCTGGCCAATATGAGCCACGAGCTTCGCACGCCGCTCAATGCCATCATCGGCTTTTCCGAAGTCATGCAAGGCGCCTATTTCGGTCCGTTGGGCGATGCACGTTACAGCGAATATGCCGACAATATCGCGATCAGCGGCCGTAACCTGCTTGAGATCATCAACAACGTTCTCGATCTGGCCAAGAGCGATGCCGGCAATCTCAAGCTGGACCTCGATGCCGTCGATATGGCGTCGATCCTCACAAGCTGCGTCAAGATCATCCGGCCGTTGTGCGAGAAAGGCGAAGTCGATCTCAAGCTGGATTGGCCCGAGGACGATTTTTATCTCGAGGCCGATCCGAAAAAGCTGCGCCAGATCCTCGGCAACCTTCTATCGAACGCCGTCAAATTTACGAAACCGGGCGGGCGGGTGTGGCTCCTTGCGCGGCTGCGTCCGAACGACCGCATGGAAATCCAAGTCATCGACACCGGTATCGGGATGGGCCCCGAGAGCATGTCCGTCGCCCTCGCCCCCTTCGGTCAGGTCGATAGCGGGCTCGCCCGCCAATATGAAGGCACCGGACTGGGACTTCCGCTCGCGAAAGTTCTCGTCGAGCTGCATGGCGGCAGCCTCGATATCGAGTCCGTCTTGGGCAAAGGCACGACCATCACGATGTCGCTGCCCCGGCGGATCGGCGAAACAGCCAGCACGAGCGCCGCCGCGGCGGCCTAAACGCCGCTCTCACAAATCCGATGCGACGGGCTTTTCGACAGCCACAAAATCTCCTAATGAGACGGCTTCCAGGCGTTGGATGGGTGGCCGAGCGGTTTAAGGCACCGGTCTTGAAAACCGGCGAGGGTGCAAGCTCTCCGTGAGTTCGAATCTCACCCCATCCGCCACAATGCCGTTCGCCGGCCTCCCCCTGCTCCGATCCCTGCTATCCAACCCTCGACCTCAGAGCCGAGCATATCGGCATCAGATCAATGTCGTGTTCGGTGGAAGACCTAACATAACACGTCCAAACATCTCCTGATTCGTCTCGAACGCGAGCGCGCCGTGCATGTTGATGGCATGTAGATCACGCCACGCGCGTTGGATTGGGTTAGATTCAGCAATTCCCGACCCGCCACACGCGAGATAGAGCGTTTCGACGGCTTCCAGGCACTGCCGAACGGCATGCGCACAATCCATGCGAACCTTCGCACGGGCCGTGAACGCCATAACGTCACCGCTCTCGGCTGCGACTTCTATATCGTCGGCGCATCGATGAAGAAGGAGACGGGCGACACCGATCTTCGTTGAAGCCTCAGCGACCTGCCGATGTGTCGTCGGACTTTCAAGCTGCCGTTCGTGATTGGTATAGGCAATTTCACGGCCGGGAAGCCGCGCCATGAAAGCATCGAGCGCCGCCGTCGCCATCCCTACAGCCGCCGGTGCCAGCGCCAGCGCGAGAACCGGCACGATCGCGCTCTTATAGAGGCTCCCTCCGTGCTGGGAAGCGTTGGGTGCCTTGCCAAAGGCCATCCCCGGCAGCGACAGATATCGATGCTTAGGCACGAACACATCTTGTGCGGTGACGCTGCAGCTTCCCGTTCCGCGCAAGCCGGCGACATTCCAGTCGTCGTTGATCACCAGATCGGCGGTCGGAATAAGCAAATCCGCCTCATCGCTTGGCGTTCCGCTGTCGTCGAGGATTTGAGCGCCGAGCAACAACCAGTCCGAATGCTGACATCCCGATGCGAAAGGCCAAGTTCCCGTCAGACGATACCCGCCATCGACAGGGATTGCTTTGCCGCGGGGCGCGACAACGGCCGATATGACCGCATTCGGATTCGCACCGTAGGTTTCTTCTTGCGCGGCCTGCGGAAACGATCCGATCAGCCAGCTGTGGGCATGGATCACGCCAACACACCAAGCGGTCGCACCGCACCCCTGCCCCAGCGTAGAGACCACATCAACATGCGCGCGCAACGACAACTGATATCCGCCATATCGCCTTGGCTGCAGCACTTTCAAAAGCCCGGTTTCTTTTAGGGCGGCCACATTTTCGGTCGGCAAACGACGCAGTTGTTCTGCCTCGGCCGCTCGGGAACTCAAGATGGGAATGAGCGCCGCCGCACGCGCGACGAGTTCTTGATGATCCGTCATAGGATTTCCTTTCATCCCCACCCCCTGATCGTTTCTTACCTACTTATGGCTTCGCCATACCGTTACCAAGCCGCTCCAACACGCCGCAAGCGGCAATCGGGTTCGATGCGCCCCAAAAACCAGGTTCCCCATCCTAGGACTGGCTGCGTGGACCTGCGCCGCTCTGGTTGTTATCCTCCCACCGTTAGACTCAAGACTTGGGTTGATAGAGGCGAAAAATGACGACGACGATCGAATCGGCCGGCCAAAACGAGCATACCGTCGAACCCTTCGAGTTCGTTCATACGGGTCCGGGAACGCTGGGCGGGCAATATATGCGACGCTACTGGCAGCCTGTTTTCGTCGCCGACAAGCTTCCTCAAGGGCGGATCGTTCCGATCAAAATCCTCAGCGAAGAGCTGGCGCTTTATCGTGGCGAAAGCGGCAAGGCCCGCCTTATTACCAACGAGTGCCCCCATCGGCTGACGCGGTTACATATCGGCTGGATCGAAGGGGAAACGGTTCGCTGCCGCTATCACGGCTGGCGGTTCGATGAATCCGGCCAATGCGTCGAACAGCCGGCCGAGCCGAAACCGTTTTGCGATCGCGTGAAGAAACTCGCCTCTTATCCCACCCATGAAGCACACGGCCTCATCTTCGCTTATATGGGCGAAGGCGAACCGCCGGTCTTTCGTCCCTTGCCAGGTCTCGAAGACGGCGCGCAGGAGAATTGGACCGTTTCTGCAACAGCCGAAATGATCCCGTGCAACTGGTTTCAGAGTGCGGAGAACATCATGGACGACGTCCATGTGAATTTCGCGCACCGCGATCACCTCGTTAATACGGCGGCGCGCCCTTTCATTCCGACAAAAACCTGGGCGGAAGAAACATCATTCGGACTGACGCAATTCCAAGAGCGCGGCGAGCACGCCGATAAAATTCACTTCACCATGCCGAACCAATGTTTTCTCGGTCATCAGTTACGCTCGGCGCGCGACGACAAGCCGTTCTGGTTCAAGGCTCTCTTTTGGTACGTGCCGATCGATGACGAGAGCCACCATCACGTTCTCATCATGGTCTATCACACCAAGCGCCGCGAACGACCCGAAGCGACGCCGATCCACGAAGAAATCGAAGCGATCCTTTCCGGTCAGAAGACCTGGGAAGACGTCGCCAAACACCCGAACATCATCCGTATTCAGGATGGGGTGTCGATCTGCGGGCAGGGAAAGATCGAGGACCGTTCGCGGGAACAATTGGGACGATCCGACGCTGCGCTGGTCATGCTGCGCAGAATGTGGCGGCGCGAACTGGAATTACTCGCTGCCGGCAAGCCGGCAACCTCGTTTGGCACGCCGGATCCCCAGGACCTGCGGCAGGAAGAATTGGAAGCGATGGGCTTCAACGCCTGAACCGGCTGGCGGCACCGCTATCATGAAGCTGCGGAACGCGGCGGTCGCCGATAACCGACCCGACAGCCGCGCCGACCGCGAGCAGTAAGGCATCCTGTCCCGGTGCGGCAAGAAGTGTAACGCCAAAGGGAAGTCCTGCCGGATCGAGACCAACGGGAATCGCCAATACGGGTGAACCCGCCTTGCCGCTGCATTTCGCCGCCGTGCCCATCGGGGCGATCAACACCTGCACACCAAGACTCAATGCCGCCTCGATCCCGCCCGCGCGGCTGAGCGCCAGATCGCGCGCGCGATCGAGCCGGTATTGCGGATCATCGAACCCCGCCGTTGCTTGCGCCGCCAAAAGCAGCCCTTGGCCGTAAGGCACAGCTTCCGGGTGTTTCTCGTTCCAGGCGATCAAATCATCCAGCGAGGCGATACCGCAAGGCGCGCCGTGATCGGTAAGGAAGTCATCGAGCGCTGCTTTGAACTCGGTCCGGAAGACCGACGATCGCACCGCCTGCAATGCGTCGGCGCTGGGCAAATCGCAAGGGTCAATGAGTGTCGCGCCGGCGCGCGCCAATTTCGACAGGGCGGCTTCGTATTGTGGCATGACAGACTCAAGTTCGGCACGATCCGTAAAGGTTCGGCGCAACACACCGATCCTCAGATCGCAAGGCGCCAGGGTCATAAGCGCGCTATCAACGAGATCAGCGCGCGCGAAGAGGCTGAGGCTGTCACGGCTATCGGCACCACTCAGCACAGCGACGACGCGCGCTGCATCGCCAACCGAACGCGTCAAAGGACCCGGTGAATCCTGGCTCGGCACCAGCGGCACGACCCCTGCCCGGCTCACCAAACCGACGGTCGGCTTAAAACCGAAAACCGACGTAACCGAGGCCGGCGTCTGAATCGAGTTCTGCGTCTCGCTGCCGATGGCGATAGGAGCCAAGCCGGCGGCGACCGCAGCAGCGGAGCCAACGCTCGATCCCTGCCCGCGGTCATAACGGCAACCATGGGGATTGGCGACAACACCGCCCGCTCCGCTGAATTCCGACGGCATGACGTCCGAAACATAATCCGCGAACTCGGTCATATTGGTCTTGCCGAGAACAATCGCACCGGCCCGGCGCAAGCGATGCACCAAAGTCGCCGCGCGTTGCGGTACGAAACCCGCAAGCGCCGCTGCACCGGCACTCGCCGGCATGCCATCGTCGGTGAGGATATTGTCCTTCAGCAGCACCGGGATGCCGAACAAGGGACCACGCGCCGTATCGACAGCGAGTGCTTCGTCGGCGTGCGCAGCCACAGCGAGCGCATCGCCTGCGACCGACCGTACTGCATTGAGGCCAGGACCATTGCGGCTCAACGCTTCGATCCGCGCCAGATAAAACCTTACTGCTTCGGATACGGAAAGCCGGCGCGTCGTGTAAGCAGATTGTAAGTCGGCAATCGATCCCTTGATCAGGATGTCTTCGACGTCGGCTGTCATGACCTATTTCTCGTTCGTGCCGGGAGAGTGAATCATTTCAACAACTCGGCAGCGCCGACGCGCGCCGCTTCGGCGAGCAGCGTCGCAATCAACGAGGGACGCCGCACCGCCGAAATGATCACGCTCAACTGGCGCGGTTTCAGTCCCGGATCGCTCAGCGGCACGAAGACCAGCGAACCGTCGCGCAATTCGCGTTCGATGCCGATGGGTGTCTGGAACGCAACACCGACACCGGCCTGCGCCAGGGAGAGGACAAGATTCTGGTCGGAAGTCCGGATGAGAGGATAAGCCTCGAGCCGGCTTTGACTAAGAATCTCCTCAATCGCCGCGCGCGCATGCAGCCATTTATCGGGAAAGATAAGTGGCGTACCGGAATCGACGAGATCGTACAGCCGCAACGATTTTCGGCGTGCGAGTTCGTTCGTCGGACTTAAGACGGCGCCGAGCGGTACCGGCACCGAGATGAGGGTACGAAGTCCTGGCGACGGGGGCGGATTGAAGGCGATGCCGATATCCACCTCGCCAGCCAAGACCTGACTGGCGACCACCGTCGATTCAATGAAATCGCACGTCAACGTAATCGTCGGATGTTTCTTGACGAATGGAACCAGAATGCGCGGCATCAATTCGATCGCCGTCGAGGCAAAGGCCGCGATCGAAATATGTCCGCGTTGCAATCCGCGAATTGCGTCGAGCGAGCCCTGCATATTGGCAACGCCGCGTAGAATCTGACTGACGTGGTCCGCGACGACCTCACCCGCCGGCGTCGGCACGAGGCGCTTTGCCACCCGCTCCAGTAGCTGATCGCCGATGATCCCTTCGATATCCTTGATCTGGCGGCTGATGACGGAGGGCGCGACGTTAAGAACTTTGGCCGCGCCTCTGATCGATCCGACTCTTACGACCTCATCGAAATAGGCGATCCAGCGCGCATGCAGCTTCGCCGCCTGACTGCGCCGCATCGCTATTTTCCGGGAACCATCCATCTTAGCTCTGCCGCCGTACCCTGATTAGTTCGTCGGCGTTAACGCCCCGGCGCCGTCTCCCTTTGCCGCACCATACGCAAAGGCATTATCGAGCTCGGCGACATGGTCTGCGTTTAGCGCAACCGCAGCTGCCGCCGCGTTTTCGTGCAAATGATGAGGCTTGGTGGAGCCGGGGATCGGCAGAACGTCGAACGGCCGATAGAGGCACCAGGCAAGTGCGACCTGGGTCGGCGTTGCACCAACCTCGGCACCGATCGCGGTCAGTGTCTCCAACATTTGGATGTTATGACCGATGTTATCATCCTCGAACCGCGACTGCCGGTGGCGGAACATATCGCCTTGCGGCAAATCCGCCTTGCTACGCACCGCGCCCGTCAGGAACGCATAGGTGAGCGGCCCGTACGCGACAAAGGTGATGCCGAGTTCACGGCAGAGCGGCAAAATCTCAGCCTCGACCTCGCGCGCCATCAGCGAGTATTCCATCTGGACCGCCGCAAGCGGGTAAACCGCGTGGGCGCGGCGAATGAAGTCGGGCGTGGTGTTGCAAAGGCCGATGGCGCGAATCTTCCCCGCAACAACGAGCTCCGCCATCGCCCCCACTGTGTCTTCAATCGGAACGGACGGATTCATGCGATGCTGGTAATAAAGATCGATGTGATCGGTGCGCAGGCGTTGGAGACTGCGCTCACAGGCTTGCCGCACATAAGATGGCGAGGTGTCGAGCATCCTGGTTTGGGCGTCAGTTGAACTGACGACGCCAAATTTCGATACGATAACCGCCTCGTTCCGGCGTGATTGCACGACTTGACCAAGAAATTCTTCAGCTAAGCCGCCGCCATAGGCATCTGCACAATCGAACTGGTTCATGCCGAGGTCGAGCGCATCGTTCGCGGTCTTGACCATGTCGGGATTACTCGGGTCCAGCAATTTATTGCAGCCCACACCGAACACGCTGCTCAGGACGTCGCTGCCGCCAATCTTGCGTTGTTTCATCATTCTCTAATTTCCAACTGCTGACGCGCCCAACGAATTCAATTGAGGCGCTGCAACACGACGCAGCTTTCAGGACGGATATTGATAAAAGCCTCGTCATCGATATCGAAGGCCGCGGCCGTCGGTGGCATGCGAACGCGCAAGCGGTGCTCCTGCAAGGCAATGAGATATTCCATGCCGGTACCGAGGAACGCATCGGTCAAAACGCGGCATGGGAAAGAGAGCAGACCGACGTCACCCGAAAGGGTAATCGCTTCGGGGCGGATCGCGACGATGACCGATTGGCCTTTGCTGAAGCTCTGGCCGTTCGATGCCGAACTCAACGTGCCGAAGCCGACATCGACCTGGATGAAGCCGTTTGATTCACCAGCGACCTTGCCTTCGATTACGTTACCGGCACCCATGAAATCGGCCATGAACTCATCGCGCGGATGGGAATAGACATCACGCGGCGAACCGGATTGCGCGATATTGCCGCTGTTCATGACCACGACGCGATGCGAAAGGACCAGCGCCTCAAGCAAGTCATGCGTGACATAAAGCGCCGAAACCGCCTCGCGGCTGAAAAGCTCCTTGAATTCGATCCGCATTTCTTCGCGCAGCTTCGCGTCGAGGTTGGATAGCGGCTCATCGAACAGAATGAGCTTAGCCTTGCGGATCAGCGCTCGCGCCACGGCGACGCGCTGTTGCTGGCCGCCGGAAAGCAAAGTGGCGCTGCGCTGCGCCAGTTCTGGTATTCTGACTAGTTCCAGCGCATGTGCCACGCGGTCAGCAATCTCGCGCTTGTTGGGTTTATTACGGCCGACCGTCAGCGGATAAGCGACGTTCTCGGCCACCGTCATATGCGGCCAGATCGCATAAGATTGGAACACCATGGCGATGGGACGAGCATGTGTCGGCACGTAACGCCGCGCGCTGTCGGAAAAAACCGGCTCGCCATCGATCGAAATCGTACCGCTATCGGGGCGTTCCAATCCCGCAACACAGCGAAGAATGGTTGTCTTGCCGCAACCGCTGGGGCCCAACAACGTAACGATTTCGCCGGTTCCGACCTCGAAACTGACCTTTTTGACCGCCTGAACCGTGCCGTGAACGGTGCGGTACGACTTCACCAGGTTTTCGACCTTCAGCATGCTGTGTCCTACTTCCTTGCCGAAAGTGGAGCAAGTTCCATGCCGAGCGTCGTCATTTGACGTATCCGAACAAGAATTTGCGCATCAACGTGCCGATGATCAGCATGATGATCAGACTGATCACCGATTCCGCCGCCGCCGGTCCCAATTCGCCGACTTGGATATGTTCCCATATCAACGGCGTCAGCATGGGCGTATCTCGGCTGCCGATGATAAGCGGCAACGTCGCGTCGCGGAAACCGAGGAAGAAGACCAGCAAAAAGGAAGCGACGAAGCTCGGCATGATCAACGGAATGACGATCCGCCGGAACGTCGTCGGCCAGGCAGCGCCACTTGCCTCGGAGGCTTCTTCCAATTCGCGCGAAAGCTGGGTAATCGCTGCCAGATTGATCCGATACCCCACCGTCATGCGATAGGAAAAGACCAGGACGAGAATCCAGATCGTGCCGTAAACCGGCAGCCAATCGACGATCGACAGATAGAAAATCAGGAACGAAAAAGCGACCACGACGCTCGGCACGGTGACCGAGGAGGACGCGATGAAATCGAGCAGCTTTCGTCCCGGAAAGCTGCTGCGTCCAACGAGCCAAGCAATCGCCGATGAAACCGTGGAGACGATGAAGGCGCTCGTACCGGCGACAAAGATCGTATTCGGAATGGCCGCGAGAAAGCGCGGGTCGGTGAGGACGTCGCGATAAGCGTGAAGCGTCAACGGCGGCAAGGGCTGCAGGAACGGCACCACGAAGCGATTCATGAAGCTCGCCATGAGCAGTACGACGATCGGGAAGACGACCTGCACCAGACCGATCACAGCGACGAACGCAAAAGCAGCGGCCTTCCATCGGCCCAATTCGATTTGACGCGGCCGGAAACCCTTGCCGGTCACCGTGGCAAAACGCGCGGCGTCCCGCATTTGGCGCGAATATTCGAAGAAGAGGAAATAAGCGATGGCGAGAAAGGTAAGCGCCAGCGATGCAGCTTCGCCGTATTGCGGCAGGCCAATCGAGGGATTGAGGCTCCAATAGATTTCCGTCGCGAAGACCTGACGCTGCGCCCCGACACCGACCAGCGCCGGCACTTCGAAGGTTTCGATGCTGAGGATGAACATCAGTATCAGCAGGCTGAGAAGATGCGGACGCAAGACCGGCAAGGTGACGCGCCGTAACGTCGTTAAAAAGAAGGCGCCCGAGGCGGCGCTGGCCTCCTCGAACGAAGGCGCCATGCCTTTGAGAGCACTGCTGCTGAAAAGAAACGCGAGCGGGATGAGGCTCGCGCCTTGGATGATGATCATTCCATAAAGGGAGAAGACGTCGAACGGACCGGTTCCCGGCAAATGCAGAACCGTTCGGATCAAGACGTTGATCAGACCGCCGCTATTCCCCAGCATAAACATCCAGGCCAGCACGACGACGATTGTCGGCATCATCAACGGCGTTAGCGCCGTGACATAGACCACCGTCTTGAAAGGCATATCCGTGCGCTCGACCAAGAAGGCCAAAGTGAAGCCGAAGACGAAAGCCAGTGCGACCGACCCCAACGCGAAAGCAAAGGTATCGCGAAAGATCGTCAGAACCCGCGGGAACTGGTAAATGCTCTTGAAGTTATCGAACGTGAAGAAGGTGCCCGGATCGAGCGGCAGAGATTCGGGAGGCCCGCGAAACGCGGTCACCAGATTCATGAACAATGGCACCGAAACGAGATACAGCAGGATCAGAACCGCTGCTGCCTGGATGACCCAGGTAAGACTGATGCGCCGGCCGGAAAGAATGCTTTCTTGGCTGGACATGACGCTCATTTTCAACGCGCCTGGGTAACCGCCTTTTGAATGACTCCGGTCAACCGACCACGCTCCTTCCAATTCTGTTCGGTCTCGAAGGTGAACTTGCTGTGGGCGTTCGCGACCAGCCGCGAAATAGGGCTGTCGGCGTTTTTGGCGAGCGCCGCAGAGGAATGTTCGAACATCGCCGCCTGCCCTTCGGGCGTATGAATCCAATAGATGAAGAGTTTCGCGGCGTTCGGATTGGGCGATAGCGTCGTCATGCCGATGCCGAAACGTCCGACGCCCATCCCTTCAAGGAACAAAAGAGCGACCGGCGCGCCGGCCTTCTGCGCCTGAATGACGCGCGTGACGTTATCGAAGAGGAAGAACGACTTTTCGCCAGAATTGATCAGGTCTTGCGCCGTGCCGGTCAGAACGAGGCCCGACGCATCACGGATGTCGGTCGCCGTTTTTACGGCGTAGGCTTCATCATGCGTCAGCCCTTCGTACGAAGCCCCCGAGGCGTAAGAAAAAGGATCGGCAACCAATTTCCCCTTCCAGCGCGGGTCTTCAAAATCTTCGAGCTTTTTCGGCAGGTCTTCTTTCTTTACGACGTTCGTGTTGTAGGCGTGGACCTGAACGCTGTCGGCATAAATGCCAAGATTGGCGATCACGTCATCCACCGGATAACCCAGCGCGGCGTAATCCGTTTTGATAAACGCGCCGGTCTGGTTGAGCGGATCGAGAACCCCGCCGGTGCCTTCCACCAAATCATATTGCATGTGACGGGTACGATGCTGACTGATGATCAACGTCACCCGTTCGACGGCGGAAACCACATCGTTTGAAATCGTAATGCCGGGAAAGCGCTTGGTGAATTCGACGAGCGGCCCGAACCGCCGATCGTTCGAGACGATAACGACCTGCTTTTCGCCGTTGGCGATGGCATCGGCATAGAGCTTTTGAATGGCGGCAGGATCAACCCCGGCCGGCACCGGGCCCAGATCGATATCGGCGGCCTGCGCCGCGCCGGCCATCAGGCCGAGCGCGACAAGCGTTCCCACACCGAGATAGCAACAACGACCAAAATGTCCGGACGATATCTTCATCATAATTGCCATTCCCCGAGCCTGTGATTGCGCAGTGTCGTCTATTCGGCGTTATTCTCCGGCTTCGTATTCCGCGAGCCGGCGTTTGGTCCACGCCGCGGCACCCTTCTCGGCGGCAGCTTCCATCTCATCCACGATGGGAAGCTCGGGCACCGAATAATTCACGGTCGCGGAACGCTTCTGATATTTGCGATCGGCGGTCAGGCTCCAGGCGCCGAAACGGTTCGGATCGTCCTTGCAGATCAGCGGCACCTTGATGAACTTGCCCATTTCCGGATCATGGAAAATATTCATCGGCGTTCCACCCGCTTCGAGCAGCGCCAATTGTTCCATCACCGTCTTGCGCCAGACGATGATGTCGTGATCCGTCGCGCCGAGACGCTCCTTGGTACGGTCGAGGATCGCGCCTTGTGCAAAGCAAGCGATGTGATCCTGCACCGCCGTGAGGTGATCGTTGAGATTGCCGTCTTTGTCGTAAGTCGGAATCTCAACCGTCTCGATGGCTTTTTGCAGCGGGATTTCGACGCCTTCGCCGGGATAAACGCCATAGAGAAACCAGGACATCGTCGTGACATCATCGACCGGCGTGCGCCAAATCATCGTGAAGCGCGCACCCGACGCCGTGATGTTCATGTTCGGGAAGATCAGCGGCGTGCCGACCGTGTAACTGCCCTCGTTCTTGTCGCTGCCTTTGATCGTGTTGCGGCGAATATGGCCGTATTCGAACGGCTCCATAAAGAATTCATCGGTCGGGAAATCGACGAAGCGCATGGTCGATTGATATTGCGGATCGTCTTCGCCGACGCCGCGCCGGTTGAGCGTCCATTTCGAAAAATGGCCATGGAGCCATTGGGTGTGTTTACGATCCGGCGAATTTTCCTGAAGCTGGACCCAGTTGCAGGGAACGGTGCCGTATTCGATGTAACGCAGCGTGTCGGCCATCACCATCGGCTCCCACGCCGGCAGCTCGGGAACCGGTGACGGGCCGAGATAGGCGAAGATCATCCCGGCCAGTTCGCGCGCGTGATAACCGTCGATCTGCACCTTGTCCTTGAAGGTGCTGCCCTCGGGCTCCATCGGCTGATCGATGCACTTGCCGGTTCGGCTGTAAGCCCAGCCGTGATAGGGGCAAACGATCGCATCGTCGTGATGCGGCGAAGGAAAGCCGTATTTCAGATCGACGAGACGATGCGCGCAACGCTTGCCGACAAGACCCAATGTCCCGTTGCGTGCGCGGAACAGCGTCAGGTCTTCGCCGAGGACGCGCACCGACATCACGGGATTCTTTGCGAGCTGCGCCGTCGCGGCGATCGGATGCCAATACTGCCGCAGCAGATTACCCATCGGCGTCCCGGCGCTGGTTTGGGTCAGCCGTTCATTCTGTTCCGCGGTCAACATGTCGTTTCTCCTTTAGGCAAAATCGTCAATGAGTCGGCAACGCCGGGATGGCCGCTTCGACCACGTCCCGTCCGGTGGCAAACCAAACGCCGCGCGCTGCGAGATTTTGCAGCGCTTCGGCCATAAAACGGATGCGGTGGGGCTGTCCCATGATCCAGGGGTGGATGCTCAGCGCCATCAGCGGCGCGATATCGCCAGTATCGGCGATCATGACATCGGCTGCTTCCTCGACCGCGCGGCGCCAGCGCCAGGCCGTGAGACGCCGCTGTTCGATCATGAAGGCATCATCGAGTTCCACGAGAATCGGCAGCGACGCCAACGTGCCCTTCGGCACGGTCATCGCATAAGGCCGCTCGTCATTGGGCCAATCGCAGACATATCGCACGCCCTCCTCGGCGAGCAGCGCCGGAGTGCGTGTGGATTCGCCAAATTCCGGGCCGAGCCAACCGACCGGACGAACGCCTGTGTAGCTTTCGAACAGCGACAGCGATTTCTGGATATAGCCGCGCTCTTCCTCTTCGCTCATCGCGCTGCTGATCGGCGCATTACCGACGAGACCATGGCCGATGAATTCCCACCCGGCCTTACGGCAGACATCGACCAGAAACGGATTGTGCTTTGCCGTGTGAATATCCAACGCCGCCGTGCCGCGCAGACCGACGTGCGCCATCGCTTCCATGATCCGGAAGATGCCGACCCGGTTGCCATAGTCGCGGCGAGAATATTCCGACTGCTGAACCGCCGTCGGCGGCTCGAAATGCTCGAGATGAACGATCGCACAGACGGCAAGCGGCGCATTCTTCGGCCACGGCACAACCGTCGGATCTGGATACGCGCGCAGCGCATAATAGGGATGGTCCATGCCGGGCTGACGCGCGGTCACGAGCCGGCCTCGTCGAGATTCCGTACCGGCCATTGCTGCCGATGCTGGGCGACGTGGCGCTGTGTCTCGTCGTAATAATTCGCCAGATAATATTCGGCGATCTCATCCGCCGTCGTCCGCCACACACCCTCATGGGAAAGGATGTAGGAAAGAGCTTCGTCGAGATAGCGGATGCGGTGCGCCTGGCCGGTCAGGAAGGGATGCAGCGAAATGCACAGCACCCTCCCCGACTGCTCCCCCTCGGCATAGAGCACGTCGAACTGATCTTTGACCATACGCAGGAAGTCTTCGCCTTCATAATTGAGCTTGAAGAGCGAGGAGTCATTCAGTTCTTGGGTATAGGGAACCGAGACCATCCGCGCCCCGCCCGCGACCTTGAGCGGGAACGGCTGATCGTCATGGAACCAGTCGGTGTGATAGATGAGCCCCGCCTCGACCATCAATTCGGGCGTGCGGTCGGTCTTGGACTGCAACGGCCCGAACATGCCTTTGAGCGGCTTGCCGGTATGGCGCAAAACGAGATCGCAGGATTCGCGGTAATAAGCGCGTTCATCCTCGATGCTAAGATTATAGAGCGTCCGCATCGGATAGAGCCCGTGCGACATGAAGGCCCAATCGCGCTTGACCATGGCGTCGCGCAGTTCCGGAAAATGCTCCAGCATCGCGATGCCAAGGGCGACGGTCGGGCGCAGCTTATGCTGCTCGAACACTTCGGCGAGGCGCCAGAAACCGACCCGGTTGCCGTAATCGTGGTGGGCGTAAAACTTGGTATCGGGATGAGCCATACGCGGCCAGTAATTCCGCACCTTGTCCGGCAAGGGCAGATATTCGTAATGGCCGATGTTGGGGGCGATCCAGAAGGCGAGCCGCGCGCCGTTCGGCCACCGGATGACCGGCCGGTCGATGCTGGGCAAATAATCGAAACGGTCGATCGCCATCCGTGCTCCACGGGCCATGCAGCAGACCCGGCACGATGATCAAGCCGTGCGGAGAGCGAGTAAATCCAGATTCTATGAAACGGGCCGTTGCTTTTAGAGCAACAGTTTACCCGTTCAGCGCCGGATACGCCGATCCGCTAAAACCGATAAAGGCCGATTATCAGGCCACGGTGCTCATTGCAAATCCGTCGAATTGGGGACAATCGCGCAATTACTTTGACTTTAAGCCCCCCGAGGGCCAAGGGGGTTAGCACTCACGCCATTAGACTGCCAAGCGCGCCCCCGCGCCGCAATCCCGTTTGTTTGAAAGACATCATTATGAAATTCCGTCCGTTGCATGACCGTGTGGTCGTTCGGCGCCTCACCTCCGAAGAAAAGACATCGGGAGGAATCATCATTCCCGATACGGCGCAAGAAAAGCCTTCGGAAGGCGAAGCGGTCGCCGTTGGTCCGGGCGCCCGTAACGAAAAGGGCGATGTCGTGCCGCTCGATATCAAGGCAGGCGATCGGGTTTTGTTCGGCAAATGGTCGGGCACCGAGGTCAAGATCGACGGTGAAGATCTCATCATCATGTCCGGATCGGACATCATGGGCATCATTGAGCAGCCCGTCGCGAAAAAGAGTCAGCCGACTCCCCCGAAAAAGAAAGCAGCCTGAGGAACAATCACATGGCAGCAAAACAAGTCAGATTTTACGGCGACGCGCGCGAACATATTCTGCGCGGCGTCGATGTGTTGGCCAACGCGGTCAAGGTGACGCTGGGACCCAAGGGCCGCAATGTCGTTCTCGACAAATCCTATGGCGCACCACGTATCACCAAAGACGGTGTGACGGTCGCCAAGGAGATCGAGCTTTCCGATAAATTCGAAAATATGGGCGCGCAGATGGTTCGGGAGGTCGCTTCGAAAACAAGCGACCTCGCCGGTGACGGCACTACGACCGCGACGGTGCTCGCCCAAGCCCTGATCCATGCGGGATGCAAAGCGGTGGCCGCCGGCATGAGCCCGATGGACCTGAAGCGCGGAATCGACATGGCGGTCGCGGCCGTCGTTCAAGATGTGAAGGCACGCGCCAAGAAAGTCTCGACCAATTCCGAGATCGCCCAAGTCGGCACGATCTCCGCCAACGGCGATCGCGAGATCGGTGAGATGATCGCCAAGGCGATGCAGAAGGTCGGCAACGAAGGCGTCATCACGATCGAAGAAGCCAAAGGCATCGAAACCGAACTCGATATCGTCGAGGGGATGCAATTCGATCGTGGTTATCTGTCGCCGTATTTCGTCACCAATGCCGAAAAGATGATCGTCGAACTGGATGCGCCTTACATCCTGCTTCACGAAAAGAAGCTGTCCAATCTTCAGCCCATGCTGCCACTTCTCGAAGCCGTCGTACAAGCCGGCCGGCCACTGCTGATCATCTCGGAAGATATCGAGGGCGAGGCTTTGGCAACGCTCGTCGTCAATAAGTTGCGTGGCGGATTGAAGGTCGCGGCGGTGAAAGCCCCGGGCTTCGGCGATCGGCGTAAGGCGATGCTCGACGACATCGCCATTTTGACCGGCGGCCAAGTCATTTCCGAAGAACTCGGCATGAAGCTGGAAACAGTGACGTTGGCGATGCTCGGCACGGCGAAGAAGGTCCGTATCGACAAAGAAAACACGACCATCATCGACGGCGCCGGGACAAAAAAAGAAATCCAGGCGCGCGTTACCCAGATTCGGGCACAAGTCGAGGAAACCGAATCCGATTACGACAAGGAAAAGCTGCAAGAGCGGCTGGCGAAGCTCGCCGGCGGCGTTGCCATCATCCGTGTCGGCGGCGGCAGTGAAATCGAGGTCAAAGAACGCAAGGATCGCGTCGATGATGCGATGCACGCAACCCGCGCTGCCGTTGAAGAAGGCATCATGAGCGGTGGCGGCTCCGCGCTGCTCTACGCCACCAAGGCCTTGACCGGATTGAAGCCCGCGAACAACGATCAGAAAGTCGGCATCGACATCGTCCGCCGCGCGTTGCAAACGCCTGTCCGCTTGATCGCCGAAAATGCCGGCGAAGACGGATCGATCGTGGTCGGGAAGCTTCTCGACAAGGACAATGCGAACTACGGCTTCGACGCACAGAACGGCACTTATACCGACATGGTGAAAGCCGGCATCATCGACCCGGCGAAGGTCGTCCGTCTGACCCTTCAGAACGCCGCGTCGGTCGCAGGGCTTCTGATCATGACCGAAGCGATGATCGCCAACGCTCCTGATTCCGACGGTGGTTCCGGCATGCCGCCGGGCGGCGGCATGGGTGGAATGGGCGGTATGGGCTTCTAACCGATTGCGGAATGTTTCTCATCCGTGCCTGCATAAGGGCACGGGTGAGAAGTTCCCGTCATCGACAGAACGACAATCCAACCATGCATTCCAGCGTTAAGGCAGTATATGGCGAACAAACAACCCGTTCTCGGACAACGCTATCGGAATCTGGGTTCCTCATTTTGGAACGCGGAGTGGATCGTCAACGCCATCTTCAAAGGCACCGACGCCGTTCAATATGCCGACCTGCGATCGGCGTCAGACCATACCCAGCATAAAACGCTGGCGCTTTCGGTGGTGGCGGACGCGACGCGATTTGCCTTGGTCGAGACCTCGCCGAATCCTGAAGCACAGGACGTCGCGCTATGAGGCAACGTCCATGACCGAACCACAAACGCTCCGCGATGCAGCAACAAAGTGCATGACCGTCGCACGGTCCGTAACAGACGCGGTCGTAAAAGCCGAACTTCTCGCCATGGCCGATAAGTTCACGCTATCCACCGACCAGCTCGACCAGATGAACAAAATCCCGAAGCCAGCGAATCATTCTTAGCGAGACGCAGCTCTTTATCCGAGAACGAGATTTAGGTGATGGGTCGCACCGTCATTCACCAACCCAATCTTCATGGGCCGTTCCGAGATCAAAACACCATCAAGTTCTACCTGTGAGATGCCGCGATTAACCCCGTGGGGATTTTCGACTGCAATCAGGTATTCGGTTTCCTGATAGCGGAAGCGAATTTCAAACCGCGGCCAGGCGTTCGGTACGCACGGCTCGATCAGCAGTGCGTCGCCCTTCACGCGGAAACCAAGAATCCATTCCAGCCCGGCGCGATACATCCATCCCGCCGACCCCGTGTACCAGGTCCATCCGCCGCGTCCTACATGAGGCGGCTCTGCATACACATCGGCACACACGACATAAGGCTCGACGCGGTACCGTAATGCGCCTGCGGGGGTATCGGCGTGGTGGATCGGATTGAGCATCGAGAACAGCTCGGTTGCCTTATCGCCGTCGCCGAGCATCGCAAAAGCCATCACCGACCAGATGGCGGCATGGGTATATTGCCCGCCGTTCTCACGCACTCCCGGGGGATAGCCCTTGATGTATCCGGGCTCTTGTACCCCCTTATCGAAGGGCGGCGTGAACAACAGGAGAAGGCCGTCTTCGCGGCGCACAAGCTGCTCGTTCACCGCCGCCATCGCGCGCGTACTGCGCTCCGCTATCGCCGCCCCGGAGATGACGCTCCAAGATTGGGCGATCGAATCGATCCGGCATTCGGTACTACCGGCAGATCCCAGAGCGGCACCGTCATCGAAATAGCCGCGACGATACCAGCCACCATCCCAGCCTTCTTTTTCGAGGGCCACCTGCAAAGTCAGCGCATGTTGCCGCCAGGCAGTTGCCCGCGCCGATTCACCGCGTTCTTCGGCCAAAGCTGCGAACGCCGATAGCGTCGTGTGAAGGAACCAGCCGAGCCAAATACTTTCGCCCTTCCCGCCTTCACCGACACGATTCATGCCGTCGTTCCAGTCGCCCGTCCCCATCAACGGCAAGCCGTGACTGCCGACCGCCAGGCTTTGATCCAAGGCCAGAGCGCAATGCTCGAAAAGCGTCGCGCGTGAATCCGAGGTTATTGGCTGAAAGAACGCGTCATGGGCACCAGGATCGAGACTTGGGCCTTCGAGAAAGGCAACGGGTTCGTCGAGAACACTGCGATCGTTTGTGACCTCGACATAGTGCGCCACCGTATAAGCCAGCCAAGCGCGGTCGTCGGAGACGCGTGTCCGCACCCCCTGCCCCGATTGCGGTAGCCACCAATGCTGCACGTCACCTTCGCGGAATTGTCGCGCGGCGGCACGCAGCAAATGCGCACGGGTCAGTGCCGGCTTCGATACGGCCAGTGCCATGCCGTCTTGAAGCTGGTCTCGGAATCCAAAAGCGCCGCTCGCCTGATAAAACCCCGAACGCGCCCAAATCCGGCACACGAGCGCCTGATAAAGCAGCCAGCGGTTGACCATGATATCCATGGCGGGTTCCGGCGTCTTGACCTGTACCGTTCCAAGAACGTCGTCCCATTGTCTCTTTACCGCTGCCAACACGGCATTAAGATCGGCAGCGCGATAACGCGCGATCAGCGACAGCGCCTCGCCTTTCGAACCTGCCTCACCGAGACAGAAGACGATCTCGGTTGCGCCATTGATCTCCAACGTGACATGCGTTTGCAGCACACCACATGGATCGAACCCAGCGCCGGTTCGATTTGACAGAAGACTATTGCGGGCCAGCGCGGCGGGATAATCGAGCGTACCGTTGCGGCCGAGAAACTCCGTACGGTCGCCGGTCCATCCTTGTTGGCGTCCACCAAGATCCATGAACGCTACGCGCGCGCCGTTTTCCGCTCGCCATGGATTTCGCGCCAGTAACGCGCTGCTTGCGGGATCGATCTCTGTGACCAGCGCATGCGCGGTTGCGCCGCGCACCGTGCCCAGCACCCACTCGACATAAGCCGTTACCGAGAGCCGGCGAGCCCGGCCCGAATTGTTCTTGATCGTCAGGCGCGAAATCTTAATCGGATCGTCTATCGGCACATACTGCAACAGCGTCAGGGCGATTCCATGTGATTCATGCTCGAACCGGCTGTAACCTTGACCATGACGGATGACGTAAGACGAATCTTCTTCGCGGATAGGCAACGCCGTCGGTCCCCAGACCTCACCGTTCTCCTCGTCACGGATGTAGATAGCCTCGCCCGGCGGATCGCTGATCGGATCGTTCGACCATGGCGTCAGTTGGTTTTCCCGGCTGTTGGCCGACCAGCTATAGCTGCTGCCTTCAGCCGAAACCTGGAAGCCGAAAGAGGGATTGGCGATCACATTGATCCAAGGCGCCGGTGTGCAACGCGATCCGGTCAAAATCGTCACATATTCGCGGCCATCCGGCGTGAAGCCGCCAAATCCATTGAAGAAGCGCAAATCGAGGAACGCAGGAACCGGCCCCGGCGTGCGCCGCACGAGGAGGTTACGTTTCGTCGGCGCAACGATCGGCTTGGCATCCATCAGACGCTTAACCTGCTCGGCAAGAGTCCCGCGACGGCTCAAAAGAACGACGCGGGCGATCGTTTGCAATGCATTGCGCGTATCGATCGAGACAAGATCGGCCCGCAAAATAAAGACGGCACCCCGAACGCCTTCGCCTAAAGAAGGCGATCGAGACTGATTAGTGCGCGCGACCGTTTCAAGGGCGGCCTGCAAATCTTGGGTATAGGAAGCCGGTCGTTCGTTCAGAATCACGAGATCGACCGGCAATTTCTTCATGCGCCAATATTCATGCGCGCGAACCAGTTGGCGGCCGATTTCTAAATCCTCAACCTCGTCGATCCGAAGAAGAACGATCGGCAAGTCGCCGGATATTCCATGGACCCAAAGCGCCGAAGGGCCCAGCTCGTTTCGTTTCAGAATATCCGAGGATGGGCGCAAGGTCGGATCGGAGTAAATCACTCGATTGGCAAGCCGCTGAAACAGATGCGCCTCATCCGATGAAATGCCGAGATATCGGAGCTGTACCTGCGCTTGGGTCCAAGCCCGTGTCACCGCCCGCGCATAGGCTGCGGCATCGCGATGCTTATCGGCCAGGTCGAGCGCTTCGATCCGCGACGGCGCCACCAGGGTCCAAAATGCGATCCGCGCAGTGCTGCCTGGCGCAATACGCACGCGACAACGCAAGCTGAAGATCGGATCGAGGACAGTTCCGACCGTATTGGAAAGCCCGCGTCCGTCGATCATCGCCATAGGTGTCCGAATTGCGTGCCCACGTCCAATGAAGCGGGATCGATCGGTTTCGTATTGGATGTCGCCGACGGCCGAGCCTTCAATCACCGCCAGATGCGCCGCCCAGATATCGGGCTCGCCGGGTGACCGCTTCCGGCGCGTGGCCAGCAATGTGGCTCCGTCTTCGACAAATTCGGTTTCAACGAAAAGCTTGGAAAAAGCCGGGTGTGCGGTATCGGCCGCCATGGGCGCCAGAACCAGCTCGGCATAGGAGGTCAATTCGATCTCCCGCGTTTGCCTGCCGAGATTGGTAATGGAGATCCTGCGTACCTCGGCATCGTCTTCCGGCGAGACAGCGACTTCGAGCGTCGTTGTCATCGTTCCGTCGCGGCGGATGATTTCGGCGCGATCCTCGGAAAAAGCGACGTCGTAGCTATCCGGTTCGGCGCCGCTGGGCTGATATCCGGCAGACCAGACGACACCGCTGCGTACATCGCGCAGAAATATATAGGAGCCCCAGGCATCCGCCGTGACGTCTTCACGCCACCGGGTTACCGCGAGATCTTTCCAATGGCTGTAACCCGACCCCGCACTGGTGATCATCACCGCATAATTGCTATTCGAAAGAAGATGAGCGCGCGGAACAAGATCATGCGGCGACTGGAAACGGCGAACCATCGGCGGGATAAGATCGCGGACATTCGCAGCCGCTTTCCCGCCTTCGATAAGGGGATCGGCGAACGTGATATCGCGCGGCAGTCGTTCCTGAAGCAGCAACTCCGTCGCTTGCACCAACGGTTCGGCGTGAAAGCGCGCACGCATAATGCCGTTCTGAAGGGCATTGAGAATCGCGACGACCGTCATTCCCTGGTGATGCGCCATATACGCCCGAACGACCGCAACGGTTTTGCCGTCAGGCAGACGAGCCTTGGTGTAGTCCAAGGACTCGTACCAGCCATACCGTCCACGGCCGCCCGCGTTTTTCAGCCGGGCGAAATTCTTCGCTGCGGCATCCGGATCGATCATTGCCGCAAGAGCCGTCGCATACGGAGCGTATAACAGCATTCTCGCCGAGTCCTCGCTTAAGTCCGAGGCCGGGAATTCCGAAATTGGAATATTGGTAGGTGAATTCCAAATCGCGCGCATTAAAGGCGGACTCTGAAATCCCCCAAGGGATACCCAGTTCCGCGCCGTATTGTATCTGCCGTCGGACAATAAGGCGCGCGGTTTGTTCCAACACGCTGCCCGTCGGTGCGCGCATCACCAAAGACGGCATCAGATATTCAAACATCGAACCCGACCAAGAGATCAGGGCAGAGCCTCGATCAACCGGTGCCAGCGAACGACCCAGCCGAAACCAATGCCGCCCCGGCACATCGCCTTTAGCGATCGCGATGAAACTTGCCAGTCTCGCCTCGGAAGCCAGCAGGTCGTAGCAACTTGGATCGAGTGTTCCATCATCGAGCCGATAGCCGATCGACAGAAGTTGACGTTCTTTATCGAGAAGAAAGCCGAATTCCGTCGCGGTGAACATCGTTTGCGCACGATCGGAAATCGTAGCGATACGGCGCATGAGCATGTCTGCAGCGCGGGCAGAGGTTTCGAGAGCCTCGATAAGCGCATCCACGCCTGCGGTTTCGGTGGGTGACTTAACACCGTCCGCGCGACGAATCTTTATGGCAACGGCAGAATCTTCGCAACGATCCGGCACGTCGTGCAGGTTTGGCATCGACGCCCCAGCGAGAGTGGTGTCCCCCTCCGATGGGGTTTTGTCGATCCACGGAAATAAGACTTGAAGATCGCGTTGATGGCTCAAGATGCAAGAACCGACAGCCTCGACCCAGCAGAGTAAATCAGCAGCATCGCCGCGTTCAATGACGACCGTCCGAGCATAAGTCGTCGCCTTATCGACAGCGGTTTTAAGGTCCGCCAATTGCCGGGCTACATCGATTGGTGTCGCCGATATCGGCTTTAGGGCAGCCGAAAGGATATCGAAAGTCTGGCCTAGGTCCTTTTGTGCTTTTGTCGGTCTGCCGTCGATATCGACAAGGTCGTGCAACGCATCACGCGCCAACGCCAAGCTATCGGCGATCCCTGTCGTCCAATTTACGGCGATAGCTCTCTCCCCGCTCATTCCACGGCAAGCATTGGAAAGGGCAATGAGATGGCCGGCGAGATTTCCGCTATCGACCGAGGATATATATTTGGGATCGAGCGGGCGGAGATCCCGCGTGTCATACCAATTATAGAAATGCCCGCGGAAGCTTTCGAGGTCATTCAGCGTTGCGAATGTCGCCTCAAGGCGCTCGACAGTTTCGAGGGTCCCGATCCAGCCGAAATCACGCGCGGCAATCACCGAAAGCAGATACATGCCGATATTCGTCGGCGACGTTCGGTGGGCCAAAACAGCCTTTGGCTCTTCTTGAAAATTGTCCGGCGGCAGCATGTGATCTTCCGCCGTCACGAAGGTTGCGAAGAACTGCCACGTACGACGGGCGACGAGACGCAGCGACTGGGCTTGCGCAGTAGAGATCAGCCCCAGATCAGCCGGTGCAGGTGGTTGGCTCGTCCATCGCGCGACCGCGGGCGACAATATCCATAGAGCCAGAAAAGGTGCGGCGATCAGCCATGCACCGGGTTTATCGACAGCGAGTAATGCCATCGCCGCGACGGCGATCACGAGGCTCCCGACCATCTGGCGATAGAAGCCCCCGATATTTAAGCGCACGCCGATTTTCGCCTGCGCGGCTGTCACCCACTCGAGGAGAAAACGGTGTGAGAACCCAAGACGAAAGAGCGTACGTAGAACGGCGTCACCCATCAACCAAGCCTGATGAGCCAAGAAGGTGATAACGAGGATAATCTGCATCGCCGCCAATTGCAGATCGCCGCCAACAGCGCGCACATGATGGTGCGCTGAGACACGGCCCGGACGAGGTACAAACCCGAGGATAAAGGGCAAAAGAGCGGGCAGCGCGATCGTCGCGACGACGAATCCGGTAAAGACCGAAGCGGAGACAAAAGGAAGAGCCCAACCGCAAAGCAAAGCCACAACCAACAGCGGCGCTGAAAGCGAGCGGCGAAGATTGTCGATCATCTTCCAGTAGCCGATGATCGGAATATCGGCGGCCAGGGCTTTGCCATTCGAATACCGCCCCCGGCCGATAAGCCATGGCAGCAATTGCCAATCGCCGCGCGCCCAGCGATGTTGCCGCGCGGCCGCGATGTCATATCGCGACGGGAACTCTTCGACGACTTCGATATCGGAGACCAATCCCGCACGCGCGAAGATTCCCTCGAACAGATCGTGGCTGAGAAGCGTGTTTTCCGGAATACGGTCCTTTAGTGCGGCCTCGAAGAAGTCCACATCGTAAATGCCCTTGCCGGAATAGGACCCCTCGCCGAAAAGATCCTGATACACATCGGACACGGCGAAGGCATAGGGGTCGAGGCCACTCGCGCTGGAAAAGACCCGTTGGTAAAGCGATCCCTCACGACCTATCGGAAGCGACGGGGTAACCCGCGGCTGCAAAATGGCATGTCCCTCGACCACACGCTGGCCATGCGCGTCGAGGACCGGCCGATTGAGCGGGTGCGCCATCTTTCCGACCAGACGCCTGGCCGCAGCACGGGGCAAGCGGGTATCCCCGTCCAACGTGACGACATAACGAACGCCTGAAATGAAGGGCGTATGGGCCTCATCGGTCAGAAATGTCGTATCTGTCGAACCGCGAAGCCAACGATTGAGCTCATGAAGCTTTCCGCGCTTCCGTTCCCATCCAATCCATTTCCCTTGCGCCGGGTTCCAGAGGCGTCGGCGATGTAGGAGCAGGAATCTTTGGCCATGGGGCGCCGGGCCGTACCGACGATTGAGGTCGGCAACCCCGGCATAAGCGGCGTCGAGAAGATCGTTGTCACCCGGTGCGCTCTCCGTTGCCGAATCCGTCCAATCCGACAACAGCGCGAAGTGAAGATCGCCATCAGGGCTTGCGAGGTAATGGACCTCCAGATGCTCGATCTGCTCGGCGATCGCTGCTGGTGTCGTTAGAAGCGTCGGCACGACGATTATGGTTCGCAGATCAGGTGGGACGCCGTCGCGGAGCGCCAACCCCGGCAAGGTCGTTGCCCCGAACCGATTGCTTGCAAAGCAGTTCACCAGCGCAATCACCAAGTCTGATGCCGGTATCATGACAATGAACGCGAGACCGGTAAGGACCCAAACGCCGGCCGATTCAGTGCCCCAGCGCAGAACAAGAGCAACGAGAAGCGCGGTCGCAAGGGTAATAACGCCGAGATACCCGGAAATGCCGGCAATCGCATTCGCCCGGCCTAGCCATTTCGTAACGGGGAGCCGAAAGCCAAGCTCTTTCTCGAAAGAGCGACGACCATTGGCGATCAGATAATATCCCGGATCGGCCTTTTGGAGATTACCTTCCATCGCTGCGCAGGCCGAAAGAACACGTTGTGCAATTTCGAGTTCCGAATTGTCCGAACCACGCGCGAGTTCTTCGATAGCGCGGCGATAGAGATCGCGGCTTGGAAAATCCATCGCGGCAAAATCGCTGCCGGCACGAAGCGTGGCATCGACGAGGCTAAATTGCTCGAAGAGATTGCGCCAATTCACGGCGGAGATCAGCCGCATGCTCGTGATGATGTTGCGGACGGTGACGTTGTCTTCGCCCTGGCTTTGATGTTCCTCGCGGACGATTTCGTCCGCGGAGGTGCCTTGCGCCTTGAGACGGCGATCGAGCCAGAGAAGCGCCGGCGTTACCTTGGGATCTTGATCGCGAAGCCGTTGCACCAACTGCACTGCGAAAGCCTGCGGCAGCTTGACGTGGTTGAGATGACCTAACGCCTTCTCGGCTGTTTCCGTTTCCACGGTATCGACGCCCAACAGGTGCGTCGCCAGAATATCCGCGTCCCGCCGCGCCGAGCGCCGCGCAACGATTTGCTCGGCCAGCCGGCGCAGATTCTCCACCAATACGATCCGCAAGGTAATCGCAATCGCCCAGAGTTCGCCGATGGTCAGGGGCTGAACACGCTGATATGCCTGCACGAACCGGCACAGCATCTCGGCGTCGAACCGGCTGTCGGTGTGCGCGACAAAGGCCCAGGCCAGCCCAAAGACGCGCGGAAAGCCTTCGAAGGGTCCGTCAGCTAATTTCGGAAGCTCGCGATAATAGGCAGGCGGCAGATCATCTTTGATCTCATTAATCTGTGCGGCGATGATATGAAAATTATCGACCAACCATTCGGCGGCCGGCGTGATCGGATCATCATCGCCGGTCGCATCCGCCATCGTGCGATAGGCCGCGAGGAGAACCTGGCTATTTTCATCGAGCCGTTTGGCTAAAGGGCGTCCTGCCCTCTGTTTCGGTGAAACGCTCTGCGCCGCGGCGAGGCTCTCGCCGTGCTGCTCGAGACGCTCGGCACTAAAAAGCTCGGCGCGAACCGGCTCGTCGGTCGCCCAGGCGGCATTCATCGGCGATCGAGGAATTCCCCGACCAAACAGAGATTTCAATTTTCCCTTTCTACTTGGAAGGCTTCGGAATCCGGATACGCGGTTTCCTCAACCAATAAGTATCGGCATCGCTTGATCGGAGGTTTCACCGATCTCGGAAATACGCCGAATAATGCGACAGACATTGAAGGCGCCGTGGACTTCGAATAGCTCGATAAAGCACGCGGCATCTCACGGTTATAATAATAGCACATATATCGCCGGTAGTTTGGATTTCTATTTGAGGAATTTGTCGAATGACCTCGGTTGATTTCTTTCCAGATACAGAGTTTCGACAATAAAAAGCCTTAAATAGGATTGTTCGAATCTACATTCGTCTCGATGACATGAATACTTCAGTCGTCTGAAGATACGTTGCCCGCTTGAGGATACGGCGGAAGCGCAATATGATATGAATACCTACGCTACGCGGCATTACCGGTCGCGGCTGGCCTCAGTTTGACAAATAAGTAATGACGGGAGCACTACCATGAAGTTCTGCATGCATCTCAGCACACGTATTCAGGACAAAGGGAAAGAGCTTTCGCTCCTCAACTGCCTGACCGACCTCGCGCTTGACGCGGATGCCAGTGGATTTGGCGCGATCTCCCTGACCGAGCATCATCTCCACGAGAACCAGGGCTACCAGAATTCGCTGCTGTTCGCCTGCGCGCTCGCGCCGCGGCTTAAAAATGCGACACTCATTCTTTCCACGGTGAATCCGGCGCTGCATCACCCGGTGCGGCTGGTCGAATCCTGCAACCTGATCGACCAGTTGAACGGCGGGCGGTTTGTCGTCGTGTTCGGCTCCGGCTTCAAGGACACCGACCTCATCGCGTTCGGACGCGATCTAGAGCAGCGCAACCGGCTGTTCGAGGAAGGGCTGCAAGCGGCCCTCGACATTTGGGCCTATGACGGCAAGGGCGGACCGCTCGAATACGTCGCCGGCGCCGACCGCGGAACGCTCGCGACCGCCGTCAACCCGTCTTCCTTCCGTAAGCCGCGCCCGATCATGGGACGCGGAACCATGAATCAGGCAGCCATCGCCGATTGCGCCGCACGCGGCTGGCCGCTGTTTACGGCGATCAAAGACGCCGCGACCGCGCGCGATGTGCTGGCCAAGTATTATGCGCTGCTCGATGCCTCCGGCCACGACGCGGAGACAGTTGCGACCGCCAAAGAATGGTCGGGATTGGGCAAGGCGCTACACGTGGCGGAGACGGATGCGCAGGCCCGATCGGAAGCCGAAGCTTTCTTCATCAAGAATCCGACTGGGGCGATCGCGCGCAACCCTGACGATATGATCTGCGGCAGCCCGGAAACCGTCACGCGCAAGATGCGCGAATTTGCGGCGGCCGGCGTGAGCGTGATGACCTCCGCGTTCCTCATCGACATCGACAACCTGCCGCAACTTCATCGCAGCGTTCGCCTGTTCAAAGAACAGGTCATGCCGGCAATGGCGTCCTAAAGCACAGACGATGGAATGCCGCCCGGCGGCATTCCATCCGAATTACTCCAGAGATAGAACGACTTTTCCCCGGGTATGTCCGCCCGCGACATGCTCGTGAGCACGCGGGGTTTCCACCAGTGGAAAGACAGCATCGATATGCGGGCGCAGTTTGCCGCTATCCGCGAGCTTTGCCAATTCAGCCATCGTCGCGCCGTCCGGTTTAACGAAGACATTCGCCGCCGCCGCGTTTGGCGCCGGTCCGGCCACGCCGCGTCGCGGTTTCGACTTTGACGACGTCCGCGCCGAGATCGGCCAGCATCCGGGCGCAAAACGGCCCGGCGACGATATGCCCGAAATCGAGCACCCGGATACCCGCGAGCGGCAGAGATTGATTGGCGACCATGGCCGAAGCTTACGTCCGGCCGCCCCCGTAACGTCCAATAGAAAACTTGCGCGATTGATATCAATACGATATCGGTTTCCGAATGGAGTTGACGCAATTACGCTATTTTATCGCGATCGGCGAGGTCGAAAACTTCCGTTTGGCGGCGGAAAATCTGTCCATCGCTCAGCCCGCCTTGTCGCGCCAGATCACCAATCTCGAAAAGGAGTTGGGCACGCTCTTGTTCGAGCGCCTACCGCGTGGCGTTCGCCTGTCGCACGCAGGGCGGCGCTTCATGGTCGAAGCCAAGGCGATCCTCGCCCAACTGGACGAAGCCAGCGAAGTTGCCGCGCGCCGACAAAGGCCATACCGGCTCCCTGCGGGTGAACTATTCCGTCGTCGGCAGCGCCCATGGCGTAACGCCGGCCTGTGTTCACGCCTTCCGCGCCGCCGCGCCGCAGGTCGAATTGATCCTGCGGCCGATGTCATCCACCCTGCAGGAAGACGCTTTGCGGAGCGGCCAGATCGATGCGGCCTTTCTTTATCTGAAGCCCGAAAGCTGGCCCGAATTCGGGCATCTGCAATTGAGCGCCGATAACGTCCTGCTGGCGATACCGTCTCATCACAAACTCGCCCGCCGCCGCGAAATTCGGCTCGCCCATCTCGTGGATCAGCCCCTCATCCGTATCTATCCGGGCGTCCATCCGCCGTTCCACGATGTCTTCACATCCGCGTTCGGCCGGGCCGGCGTGACGCTGCGCTTTACCGAAGAAGTCAGCTCGGCGTCCCAGGTGATGACATTGGTGTCCCTCGGCTTCGGTCTCGGCCTTGTCAGCGCCGCCGAGCAATATGAGCGCCCGAATGGCGTGGTGCTGAAGCCTATTCATGGCCTGAAACTACCGTCTTCGTTCAATCTAGCATGGCGGCGCGACAATACATCGCCGGCCCTGTCCCTCTTGATCGACGTGACCAGCGAAGTTGCCGCGCGCTCACAAACGACACACGGCCAACCCATCCAGAAGATGGGGCCGTAGGCACTCCTCGCTCTCCGATTGACAGTCCCACGAACAGACATAAAAACTCTCTGAAAGGCTCCGAGAAAATTTACAACGGAGCTTTCGGGGGGAAGAACCATGGCTATCCACATCAATGCGCGACGCTGCTCGGCCGCGATCGTCGCGACGTTCGCGCTAATGACGGCAGCGATGTCGAATGCTGCCGCAGGCGACACCATCACGGTCGGCAAGTCGGTCGCGACCGCATGGCCTTTCACGCCGATCGACGTCGGCGTCGAACTCGGCTTTTTCAGAGAGCACGGCTTCGACAAGGTGGAGATCGTGTCGTTCGGCGGCGACGCCAAGTTGCAACAAGGGCTGCTGACCAAGGATATCGATTTCGGTCTCGCCTCGGGACCCGGCATGGCATTCAGCGCTAAGGGCGGCGGCGGGATATCCATCGCAGCCTATCTGCTTGCGCCGCGTAATCTGGGTATCGCAGTTCCCGAGGATTCGACGATGACCGTGGCGGATTTCAAAGGCAAGAAGCTCGCCGTTTCGACACCCGGCTCGCTGACCTATTGGCTGGTCCAACGGCTGTCGGACAAGATGGGCTGGGGCGTGGACGGAATTACGCCCGTCGCGCTGGAAGCGCCGCAGGCCCGATTTGCTGCGCTTCAAACTCATCAAGTCGATGGCATCGTGAACTCGACGGAACTGACCTTCTCGTTGCAGCAGAAAGACCGGGTCAAAGAAATATATAACTTTGCCGACCTCGTCCCGAAGTTCATCACCGACGTCGTCGTGGCCCGTAAAGAACTCGTTGCGGATAACCCGGAGATGGTCCGGCGTTTCGCAGCCGCATGGCTCGAAACGACCGAGTACATGCACACGCATAAAGATAAGACGGTCGAGATTACCGCCCGTGTCCTTAATCATTCCACCGAACTGATGGCGCGGATCTACGATTGGGAAATGCCGGAATTTTCGCACACGGATCGCTTCGATCCGGAGGCAGTCGCGCTGTTGAAACAGAGTTTCATCGATACAAAGGTGCTGGATCGAACGCCCGCCGATAGCGAGCTATTTACCGAAGCCTTCCTGCCGAAGTCGAAGTGATCGCCCTAGGATTCCCAATTTGCGGTAAGAGCGTCCATGCTCAGCTTATGGATCGCTCCCGCTTTCATAATGAGCTTCATCGCGTTCTTGTTTTGAAGAATGGCGATATCGTTTAACGGATTTCCTTCCACAATGAGCAAGTCGGCAAGATAACCGCTCTTCACCAATCCGATTTCGTCGGCCATGCGCATAAGCCATGCGCTGCCGTGGGTGGCGGCTGAAAGTATTTCCGCCGGTTCATACCCAAACTTTGTCTGAAACAGCTCCAGTTCCCACGCTTCGCGGCCGTGAGGATTGTGCGGGAAGCCATAGTCGCCGCCTGGCAGAACGCGTATGCCGCGCTTTCGCATTTCCGGAATGACGCGGCGTTGCGCTTCGTCGATCATTTCAAGTCCCCCCTGCGCATCCGGATGTTTCTCCGGCGCACCGTCGGGAATGAGATGCCGCTTTGTCAGACCGGCCTCGATGATGCCGTTCGCCGGCACGACGACGAATTTTTCTTTTTGAGATTCCATCAGATCGAGCGTCTCTTCATCGGCGAAATTGCAGTGATAGATCGCGTCGAAACCGTGAAGGATCGCCAGCTTGATGGATTCCGAACTGTAACAGTGCCCGGCGATCGCCTTGCCGTTTTCCTTCGCGATACGCGATGCCAGTGCGATTTCGTCGGGCGTGTAGGTCAAGATTTGAAAATTTTGCGGGAAGACCGATCCCGGTCCCGACACGATGAACTTAAAGGTATCGACACCAAGCTCGATCATTTCGCGGCAGAATTTTTCCAACTCCTCGACACCGGGGCCAGAGGATTTACTGTTGCGCCCGGAATTGCCCTGCACCGACCGCTCGAAAGACGCCGCCTTCAAACGCGGGCCTGGCAGATAGCCCCCCGCGATCTCGTCGCGAAGCCGAACCTCAACCGCGGGGTTGGTCGCACCGCCCGAGAATGCCGAGGTATAGCCATGATCGAGCAATGTCTTGGCGTTGTGGGCCGTGATGTAGGCATGTTCTTCGGGCCCGGGCATGAAACTCCGCGCAACACGATCGATCGCGTGCGGAAACGTAAGATGCGAATGAGGTTCGATAAGCCCCGGCATCAGCGTCCCGCCGTAACCATCGATCACGTCGGCGCCGGGAACATTGATCTGGCCGGAACCTCGCGCGACGACTGAGATTTTCTCGTTCTCGACTAAAACCTCGCCAGGAAATGGCTCAAATCCCGTTCCATCGAAGATCGATACATTTTTGATTAAGGTCGCAGTCATTTCGATTCTCCTGCAATCCGCCTAGTGGGAAGAACGATGTTCGCTGTTCCGGCGCGCCGCGTAGAATTCGAGAACGGCGCGATTGGGTAAGAGCCCCGATTTCATTTGACCATCGAGAAAGAGGGCTTGGCCGCCCGACGTGGTGAATTCCGGCCATTCCGGTCCCGGCGCGCCATCGCGGGCAAACGCGATGATCGCCTCGCTCATCTTATGGGCCAACGCGCGATCCGATGCCCGCCAGGGAAACGGTTTCGTATCGAGCGAGTCAAATGCGTACCACAATTCCGATCCATGCCAGGCCCCATAACCGCCGGGGGGTACCGGTTCGCGAAATTGCCGTTCGGATGGCAACGGTGTCGGATGACAGAAATAGTAATTGAATACCGGCGCTTTCGACGTCGCGGCGTGGAGACTGGCCCAACGCCATGTTTGATGGGCAAAGGTCCCGTCACGACGGACACGATAGCTTTGGGCGATTGCCTCGGCGTCATCGGCGGCCGGATATAGATCGAGAAACGCGGGAGCCGCATCGCCGAAGGTGGTGCGTGCAAAATCCTGGAGCCCCGCCAGGCTCTGTAGCGGCGCCATCGGATAGGGCGAAGAATCCTCACTCGTAAATCCCGTGATCAGCGGAACGGGCGCCTGCTCCCCGTTCGCGAAAACGGCATCGACGCTGCGACTGAGCAGACGACCATCGATGATCGGCCCCCATTGGCCGCGTCCGGAATAGAACGAATCCGCTGGCAGGTCGCGCATCTCCTCCAGAGTTCGAGCACCCAGTTTCTCCAGGAACTCTTCGCCGGCTTTTTCCGCGCTGGCAAAATCGGCCATCGGCGCCGTCATGATGCCGCCGTTGAACCGGCCGCCGCTGCCGCCAATCGCGCGATGAAAAAGACCGCGCGCCGCCTCCGAGGCCATCATGATGCTGACTTCGGCAGCGCCGGCCGATTGACCATAGATCGTGACCCGATCGGGATCGCCGCCAAACGCCGCGATGTTCTCCTTCACCCAACGCAACGCCGCGATGATATCCATGGAGCCGTAATTACCGGACGTACCGGCTTCTTTGCTCAACGCCGGATGTGCAAGAAAGCCAAGCGCGCCGAGCCGATAGTTGAACGTGACAACCACGGCGCCCTTTGAAGCGAGATTTGTACCCCAGGATACCGGATGCGATCCGCCCCCGACGCGGTGGCCCCCGCCGAAAATCCAGACGATCACGGGCAGGCGATCACTTGGCGCACGCGCGCCGGTCCAGACGTTGAGATAGAGGCAATCCTCGCTCATGCCGCATTCGGGCGGGTCGTCGAACGAAAAGAGACTCATGATTGCGTTTCGCGGAACGAGCGGTTGTTGGCAGACCGATCCGAACCGGTCGCACAGGCGTATTCCGTCCCAGGACTTTACCGGTTGAGGATCGCGCCAACGCAAGTCACCGACGGGCGGCGCCGCAAAGGGAATGCCCTTATAGGCGCGGACAGCACCGTCACTCACGCCCGAAACAAGGCCACCGCTGACGTGAACGGGATCCGCGATCATCGACGGCTCCTCCCTTGAGCGCTGATTGAATTTAGATCACAATCTATTTAGAGTATGATCGGATTTGCCGAAGTGCGTCAAGGTCGCGAAAGGCTGGGAGATTGTTTTGACCGAGGTGATCAACGCAGGATCAGCTTCCGACCTGCCACTCGGCCTGCGCGAAAGAAATAAGGCCGAGAAGTTGCGACGGCTTCGCGATGCCGCGCGAACGCTTTTCATCAAACAGGGATATGACGAAACGACGATGCGAAGCATCGCCGAGCGCGCCGATATCGGTTTCGGTACCCTTTTTACCTATGCGTCCGATAAGCGCGATCTGTTGTTCCTGATCTTCAATGATAACCTGGATGAGACGGCTGACGCTGCGTTCAAACACGCAACGGCCAAGCGAATTTTCCTCGAACAACTGATCGCTTATTTCGAGAACTTCTATCGCTTTTTCCTGCCCCAGCCCGAGCTATCGCGCCTCGTCCTGCGCGAGATGACTTTTTATGTCAAAGGTCATCAGGCAGAACAATTTCGAGACGGCGTCAGCCGTATTTATCACCATCTCGCCTCTTTGGCCGAGACAGCGCAGACAAGCGGCACGCTGGGGACATCGGAACAACCGGTTATCCTAGCTCAGGCACTGATGGCGACCTTCAGCCAAGAGATTCGCCGTTGGATCGCCACCGATGATCCTGATCTTTCCAAAGGCCTCGCACGCTTGCGCCGAATGCTCGCCTTGCAAATATCCGGGCTCCAGCCTCGCGAGGGGGCACTCGGACGGCGCTGAATCGCCACTTCAAGAAACGCATTCAGACATACTGATACTGAGAAGCAGACGCCGTCTCGACGCAAATCGGGCGCGCTTCAAACGAGGGAGGATATCGATCGATGGTTCATGCAATTCGGATTCATAAGACCGGCGGCCCAGAGGTTCTGTCCTGGGAAGAAGTCACCGTCGGCAAGCCCGATCCAGGCCAAGTGCGCATTCGGCAAACGGCAGCGGGCCTGAATTTCTTCGACATTACCATCCGCGAAGGAAATTTTCCCGTCGCGCTCCCCACCGTTCTTGGCAATGAGGGCGCGGGTATCGTCGAAGAATTGGGTCCAGACGTTACCGACTTCAGCATCGGCGATCGCGTCGCCTACTGCACCGCCCCCACCGGCTCCTACGCCGAAGCACGGCTCGTACCGGCAGAGAAACTGATCAAAATTCCCGACGGCGTCAGCGATCAGGACGCAGCGGCAACACTGCTGAAGGGGCTGACAGCCTGGTATTTGCTTCGCGAAGCCTATCGCGTGAAATACGGTGAAACGATTCTTTTTCACGCCATCGCCGGGGGTGTCGGTGTCTTGGCCTGCCAATGGGCACGGCATCTCGGCGTCAACGTGATCGGCACGTGTAGCACGTCGAAGATAGCGCTCGCCAAAGCAAACGGCGCAACGCACGTCATCGATTACACCAAGGAAGATTTTGTCCAACGCGTCATCGACATTACCGAGGGCAAGAAAGTACCCGTGGTTTTCGATTCTGTCGGCAAGGACACTTTTCTCAAGTCCATCGATTGCCTCGCGCCGCGGGGTGTTCTCGCTTCCTTCGGGTCGGCATCTGGGGCCGTCGAACCCTTCACCACGGACCTGCTCGCGATGAAGGGGGCACTTTATGTCACGCGCCCCACCCTCGCCCATTACGCGCCGACAACCGAGACGTTGCGCACGGCGGCAAAGGAGATGTTCGACCTCGTGGCCAAAGGTATCTTGAAGGCGCATATCGGACAGACCTACCCCCTCAAAGAGGCGGCACAGGCGCACCGCGATCTCGCGGCGCGCAAAACAATTGGTTCGACAGTTTTTGCCATATGAAACGGCGCGATGATCTTCGCGCGCAACAAAATGGAAAGGTGAGGAAAATGACGAAGAAGAAGGCTCAATGGATTTCGTCGCTGATGATCGCCACGGCCATCGGCTCGATCGCGTTTGGTCAAACGGCGTTCGCCGCCGATAAGGTACGGGTTGCCAAATCGGCCGACGTCGCCTGGACACAGGTTTTGCTGGATGTCGGTGCGCGTGAAGGTATCTTCGCGAAATACGGTCTGGATGTCGAAGTAAGCGCGCTCGCCGGTGACGCCAAGGTTCAGCAGGCGCTGGCCGCAAACAGCATCGAGTTCGGCCTGGGGGGCGGCCCGTCGATGGCCTTTTCCGTCAAAGGCGCTCCCGTCATCGCCGTCGCGGCTTTCGCCGCTGAACCGCGCAATATCGCCATTGTCGTAAACATGGACTCCCCGCTCAAAACGGCGGCAGACCTTAAAGGCAAGCTCATCGCTGTGACGACGGTCGGGTCCCTCACCGATTGGTTCGTCCATCATCTCTCGGCCCAAGAAGGCTGGGGTCCAGACGGCGTCAAGACGATCGCGCTTGGCTCGTTCGCTCCCGCGCTTGCCGCGATGAGGACAGGACAGGTCGATGGCGTTATGGCGTCGGTCGAAAGCGGCTACGGACTTGAAGAAAAAGGCCAGGGAAAGATTTTTGTCCGGATGGCGAAATACGCCCCGCATTTCATCACCCATGTCATTTTCGCGCGTAACGATCTGGTCAACGACAATCCCGATCTCGTCACACGCTTCCTCAAGGGCTTTTTTGCCAGTGTCGCTTTCGAGAAAGCGAACAAGGACAAAACGACCGCCATCGCCATGGACGTCCTGCGCCAGTCCAAAACGGCGATGGATCACAGCTATGACGACGAAATCGCCATGTTCGAAGATGACGGGCATTTCGATCCGGCGGCGGTCGCCGTGATTAAAGATTCCCTGGTCGATATGGCCATGCTGCCGGAAAAGCCAAAGGACGAGCAGCTCTTCACGACACGCTTCACCCCCGTGAAGCCGTGATATGAACCATCTTTCAATAACCTTTCTCGTTTTGATCGGAGCGTAACGTGGCAGACGATATTCTTTACAAAGTGACCGATGGCATCGCCCGCGTCACCTTCAACCGCCCCCAGGCGCGCAATGCCTTCACCTTCGCCATGTACGAGCGTCTGGCTGAGATTTGCCAGACTGCCGAGCAGGATCGTTCGATCAAAGTGATCGTCTTGACGGGTGCCGGTGAAAAGGCATTTGCCTCCGGCACGGACATCTCCCAATTCAAAGAGTTCAAGACGAACGAAGATGTTCTTACTTACGAAAGCCGCATCGATCGCGTTATCGGCACACTCGAGAAATGCAGCGTGCCAACGATCGCCGCGATCGCCGGGGCCTGCACCGGCGGCGGTGGTGCGATTGCCGCAGCTTGCGATCTGCGCATCGCCACCGCCAATTCGCGTTTCGGCTTCCCGGTTGCCCGTACCCTCGGCAATTGCCTGTCGATGGGAAATTACGCACGGCTGGTTGCCTTGATCGGCATTCCGCGCGCCAAGGAGATCATCTTCACCGCAAGGCTGGTCGATGCCGATGAGGCTTTGCGTATCGGTCTCGTAAGCGAAGTCCTACCCGACGAAGCGGCGCTGATGGTACGGGCCGACGCCCTGGCCAAGACCGTCGCCAATCTGGCACCGCTGACGCTGCGTGCGACCAAGGAAGCCATGTACCGCTTGGCGCCACGCATCCCTCCCGGTGAAGGTCAGGACCTCATTCTGATGTGCTATATGAGCAAAGACTTCCGCGAAGGTTTGGATGCGTTTCTGAATAAACGCACGCCGAACTGGCAAGGCGAATAGAACAAAAAGCCGAAGGGGAAAAAATCCCTTCGGCTTTCGCTTTGGCGTTACTGCTTCAGCACGATCTTAATCAGCTTGCCCAGATCTTCGTTAATACCGGGATGCGATCCCCACCAGTCGGTCGTGACGCTGGTAAAGGTCATGCCTTCTTTTTGCAGCGCCGTTATCTCCTTATGCGTATCGGTATCGGGATAGGTATCGAGCTCGGTGCCGAACAGATCGCGCAGGATTTTGCTCTGCCCTTCCGGCGACGAGGCGTAGAGCGCGAAAAGAATCGCGGCGTTGGGATGCGCTGCATTGGTCGGCACGCCGACATAATCGTAGCGCCGCTCGCCGGCATCATGCAGCACGGCCTGATCGAGCACGCCGCGATAATGTTCGATATTGGCCTCCGACCCCGAACATGATAGCGCCAAGCCGGGAATTTCACCCGACGCGATCCGGTCGATGCCCGCACAGGCGACGAGGCCACCGATATTCGGTGCAAGCTGGCGCAGAAACGCTTCGGTCTTTTCGTAGCCCCAAACATCCTTCGCCAACAGAACGTCGAACCCGGCGAGATAGGGCGTCGTATAAATCTTGCCCTTATATTCCGGTTTCAACAGGTCGTTCATCACCGTGGCTTTGGCGAATTGGGGTTCGATCTTTTTGTTGTAGAGAATTCCCGGCACCTTCGTGACGATCCGAAGCGCTTGGCCGTTCGCCTCGGCGATTTCGGGCGTGATGCGGCCAGGATAAAGCTCGGTCCAAGGCACCTGCATGAACACGCCGCGCGTCAGCGTCGGCGTGAATTCGACCGCGGTGCCGTTATAGAGGTCGGTGGTTGCAGGCTGCCCCGCTTGCTTCTCTGTCTGAATCTTCGCCACCATCGGCGCGAAGGACGGTCCTGGGAAATAGGTGATGTCGAGATCGACGCCGAACATCTGCTTAACCCCGGCCTTTCCGATGCGCGCACCTTCGGGACCGCCGAGGATGTTCACGGCATAGGACAGCGTGAGCTTTCCTTCCTGCTTGGCACCGTCGATTATCTTCTGTAGGGCGGGCGACATCGGAATCGTTTCGGCACGCGCGGGGCCGAATAGGACTGTCGTTCCGACGAATGCCGCGGCAGCGGCGCTGAAAATGCGGCAGCGATCGAACTTCATGGCGCTCCCCAAACAGATATCATTGACGCTCCCCTTTTTGGGGCTTCGATCAGTAGCATAGCAGTCCGTCCCTTGAGGCGGAAACCTTTCCGTATGTGGCTCGTGATGAACCCGCCCCTTGCGCTATAGTGGTAGAAGACCGGCCGGCGGGGCGTATCTCCCGCGAGAGCGAAGAGTACGTGTTTAGGGAGTTGAGACATGGCCTACGTGGTGGCAGTTGATATCGGCGGCACCTTCACCGATCTCGTCGCCTACGATCACGATACGCAGAAGGTGATCTACACCAAAAGTCCGACGACCTATCACAATCTGGTCGAAGGCATCATCGACTGCTTCGACAAAGGCAAAATCACCCCGGCCGATGCAAACTTCCTCAATCACGGCACGACGCTTGTCATCAATGCCCTGATCCAACGCCGTGGTGCGAAGACCGCCCTTGTTACCTCGGCGGGATTTCGTGACGTCCTCGAAATCGCCCGCGCCAACCGCCCCGACCCCTTCGACCTGCATTACCAACGCGATGAACCGCTGATCCCGCGTGAACTGCGTTTCGAAGTTCCCGAACGCATGAACGCCGCCGGCGAGGTCATCGTGCCACTCGATCACACGGCGCTCGAAACCCTGGCGGCGGAACTGAAGCGGCTGGAGATCGAGGCCATTGCCGTCTTCTTCATGAATTCCTATCGCGACCCAGACCATGAGTTGCGCGCCGCCGAAACGCTCCGTCGGTTGTTGCCCGACGTCTATATCACCTGCAGCACCGAGTTGACGCGGGAATGGTACGAGTATGAGCGTTGCTCGACAGCCGCGGCCAATGCATATGTCGGCCCCCAGGTGAGCAACTACATCCGCCGCCTCGAAAGTGAATTCCAAAGCAAGGGTTACGATGGTCCCATCTTTATGATGGGATCGAACGGCGGCTTGCTGTCGGTATCGCGAACCTGCCGCCAGCCGATCGGCCTCGTTGAATCAGGCCCCATCGGCGGCTGCATCGGCGCAGGCGCATTCGCCGAAGCGTTGGGCATCGACAACGTCGTCGCCTTCGACATGGGCGGCACGACGGCCAAATGCGCGCTGGTCGAGCATGGCCGCTTCGCCGTCGATTCCGTCTATTACGCCGACGGCTATGTGAAGGGGTTCCCGATCAAGTCGCCCGTCATCAACATCGTCGAGGTCGGTTCCGGCGGCGGGTCGATCCTTTGGCTCGATGACCAAAAACGGATTCACGTCGGGCCGCAAAGCGCCAGCTCGACGCCTGGTCCGGTCTGTTATCGTCGTGGCGGCACCGAGCCGACTGTGACCGATGCAAATCTGATTCTGGGCCGGCTCAACGCCGAACGGTTTCTGGGTGGCGAGCTGACGCTCGATCCTGCCGGCGCATTGAAAGCGATGTCGGAAAAAATCGCGGGGCCGCTCGGCTATCCCGGCGAACAAGGCGCGATCGAGATGGCCGAGGGTAGCCTTGCCATCGCGACGGTGGTTATGGCGGGGGCCATTCGCCGCGTATCGATCGAGCACGGGCTCGATCCACGCGACTTCGCGCTCTTTGCTTATGGCGGTTGCGGACCACTTCACGCCGCGGCGATCGCACGCGAACTTTCGATCCCGACCGTCATCATCCCCCCAGAGCCGGGGAATTTCTCGGCCATCGGCATGTTGCTGGCCGACGCGCGGATCGATAACGCGAAGACGCTCACCGGGCTGCTGGACGAGCAGATGGTCGAAACGATGCGGCACCAATACGGCACGGTGGAAGACGAGGCGCAGGAAGCGCTGGCGCGCGAATTCGGCGCGACCGAGGTATTCTTCCAGCGTCATGCCGAAATGCGTTTTCGCGGCCAGCGGCACAATATTAAGGTCGAGCTGACCGGGCTCGACAACGTCGATTCCATCCATGAGGCATTCACCCGCGATTACAAACGGCGTTACGGCTTTGCCGATTCAAAGGCGCCTTGCGAGATTCAGGTGCTAATGGTCTCGGCCTTTGCGAAATTGCGTCGGCCCGATATCGCCCATCTGCCACGTCGTGCCGGAGCCGGCCAAGCTGAGACCACACGGCCCGTCTATTTCAAGGCCGCCGGCGGCATGGTGCCGACCAAAGTCTATGACCGCGGCACCCTTCCCGCCGGTTTCACCGCGGCGGGGCCTGCCGTGATCGAAGAATACGGCTCAACCACCGTCATCGGCCCCAAGGATCGGTTCGAGGTCGGACGGATGGGCGAAATTCGCATCAATTGCAGCGGCACGTGAGGGGAAGCGACATGGACACGATCCGCCAACAGACCAAGCTCGATCCGATCACGCTCGAAGTGCTGCGTTACGGTGTCGTTTCGATCACGGACCAAATCGACGCCAACATCACCCGCACGGCCTTCAGCCCGTATGTCTATGAATATAAGGATTTCGCCGTCGGTCTTGTCGATGTCGAGGGGCATCTCGTCGCGCAATCGACCGGCGGCATGCCGCCCTTCGTCGCGGATTCGGTCGGCACCGCGGTGCGCGACGGGCTCAAGATTTACGGGCGCGAACGGTTGTTCGAAGGCGATGTCGTCGTCTGCAATCATTCGACGGTGCAAGGCCAGCATCTCAACAACACGGTGATGTACACACCGATCTATGCCGGAACGGGCGAAAAGACCCTCGTAGGATTTTTCGCCATCAATGTTCATTGGATCGATATCGGCGGCGTGGTCAGCGGCCAGACGACCGACATCTTCATGGAAGGCCTTCAGCTTCGCTCGATCAAACTATGGTCGAAGGGCGAACCGATTGAGGAAGTCTATCGCATCATTGAAAACAACACGCGCCTGCCGGTCGATCTGATGGGCGATATCTCGGCGCAGCTTGCCGGATGCCTGCTCGGCCGCGACCTCACCATCGCGCTCGCAAATCGCTATGGCGTCGAGACTTTCTTGTCGGCGATCGACATCATCCTCGATCAAAGCGAGGCTGCATCGCGCGCCGCGATCCGGGCGATGCCGGATGGGGTATATGAAGCGGAAACCTTCCTCGACAATGATACGGTCACCGATGTGCCGGTTCCGATCCGCTGCAAGATCACCGTCGCGGGCGACGAACTCACGGTCGATTTCAGCGAGATCGCCGACGAAGCCGCCGGGAACATCAATTCCGGCTATTTCGGCGGCGGCATGACGGCGGCGCGGTGCGCCTTCAAATATCTGGTCATGCCGCGCGAGCCCGCCAATGAAGGCGTCTATCGGCCGCTGAAGCTGATCCTACCCGAAGGCAAGATCATCAGCGCGCGTCCGGGCTCGCCGATGGGCGGCTATCCCTTCCCGCTTCCTAGCGTGATGGACTGCGTCATCCATGCATTGGAGCGGGCTGTACCCGACCGCGTGACCGGCGCACATTTCGGCACTCATTCCGGCTTCATGGTGCATGGCCGCCGTGCCGATGGCAGCCGCTTCCTTGGCCACGATAGCGGCCATGGCGGTTGGGGCGCGGGCTCGTTCCATGACGGCGCCGGGCCATTCCGGACGATGGCGCATGGCGACACCCGCCTCATCCCGATGGAATTGCAAGAAAGCATCTTGCCGTTCCGCGTCGATGCGCTCGAACTTCGCGCAGACTCAGGCGGTGCAGGTAAGTTCCGCGGCGGTATGGGCTTCCGTAAGAAATACGTAATCTTGGCGCCTTGCTTTCTGCAGACGAACGTCGATCGTACGAAGTATCCGCCCTGGGGTGTTCAAGGCGGCAAGGAAGCGAAGCCCGGCCGCGTCACGCTTTATCGGACCGACGGGACGACGGAGATCGTTTCGAAGGTGAAAAACCACAAGCTCGTCCCGGGCGATATCGTCGTGCTCGAAACCGGCGGCGGCGGCGGCTGGGGTAAACCCGAGGACCGTTCGCTCGACGCGATACGCCGCGATCTGACGCGGGGGTACATCACGCCGGAAGGGGCGAAACTCGAATACGGCGTGCATATCACCGGAGACAAAATCAGCCGCGTCTAGCAGAGAGTACTTCAAAGATGGGGGGAGACATCGATGAGATATGTCATTCGCGTTTTGTGGATTTTCGCGTTGGTCTTATCACTCGGCGTCGCGCCGGTACGAGCGGAAACCAAAATCACCATCGGCAGCGCAGGCACCGCCGGTGCGGCTCTTTTCGCCGCAAAGCATGAAGGCTTCTTTGCAAAGCGCGGCCTCGATGCCTCCATCGTCATGATCCGGCTCAATCCGGATTTCCCGCCCGCGCTCATCGCCGGCTCGATCGATATCGCTCTTATGACGACGCCGACCTTTTTCCAGGCCATCGAAGGCGGGATCGATCTCGTCGTCCTTGCCGGTGGCACGGTAACAACGCGGGCACCGGCCGATCAGGCCGTCATTGCCGCGAACGGCAGCGGGATCAAAACAGCGCAAGACTATATCGGCCGTAAGATCGGCGTGCCGGGCATCGGCGCCGGTCTCCATGTTCTCTTCCGCTATTGGCTGGACCAGAACGGCATCGACCCTGCCAAGATCGAATTCGCTGAAATTTCGATGCCGCAAATGCGGGATACGCTTGCCGCCAAAAGGATCGACGCCGTCGTCGCGGTCGAACCCTTCGTTTCGCAAATTCTCGGTGCGAATGTCGGTTATAAAGCCCTGTCGCTGAGCGATGAACTTCCGGTCGGGAAGCCTATGGTCATGTACACCGCCACGCGGTCCTGGTCGGAACACCATGCCGCGGACATCAAAGCGTTCCGCGATGCGATCATCGAAGGCGGCAATTTCGCCAAGACCGAACCCGACAAGACGCGCGAAGACGTCAATATCTACGCCAAGCTTCCGCCGCAGATCATGAAGACGATCGAGATCAGCGAGCAGGTGCCTGACATCGGGCCCGACCAGCTTGCCTGGTGGTCAACCGTGATGAAACGTCAGCGGATGCTGACCAAAGATATCGACGTGACCAATCTCGTCATGAAATAAATAGAGGGTAAGCAGCCCTCGCCTTCCTAAAAGCAGGCGATTGCGCTACCCCTTAACGTCATGCCCAAGAAAGCTTCTTCACCGCCGCCCCGTGTCTATATGCTCGGCCGCGCCAGTTTCGGTTTCAAGGCCGTTCATGTCGCGCAACGGTGGCAGCGCCGGCTGGAAAAGGCGCTCGAGCCGGTGGGCCTCACCCATCTGCAATTCATCTTGTTGGCCACGATCGATTGGCTGGAACGGTCCGGCGAAGTGCCGTCGCAAGCGCGGCTCGCCAATTTCACCCTGTTCGACCGGATGATGATTTCAAAGGTGCTGACGCTGCTAACCCAAAAAGGGTTGGTCGAGCGCGACACCCATCCCTCGATCCCCAAGGCGAAACGCGTCGATCTGACGGCGGACGGACGGCGCGCGTTGGAACAGGCGCGGCCACTTTGGGCCGAAACCGAGCAGCGCTATTTCGGCCAGGTCGGGGCCGAGGGCATGGCACAATTGGGCGCGCTCCTCGATGACTTGCTGGAGATGAGCGCCGACGACTGAGGGGGCCTCGTCGTCACCGTAAGCGAAATACCTTCTCGGCATTGCCGCCAAGCATCAGCGCCTTGTCTTCGGCGGTGATCGGCAGGCTTTCGACATGACCAGGACCGTGCGCCGTATAAGGATAATCGGTGCCGAACATCATATGATCGCGTCCGACATAGTTATGCGCCAGCATGAGGGCGTTCTGATCGATCGCGCAGGAATCGTAATAAAGATTCTTGGCATATTCCTCGAACGGTCGGTTCTTCATTTTCTCGCGTGCGACCGGCTGGCTGCGTGGAATCGCCTGCAGCCGGTTCATAATCGCCAGCATGCCCGCACCCGTATGAGCGACGATGAACTTCATATCCGGGTTCCTCGCGAAGACACCGTTGAGGATCATACGCGTCACGCAGATCTGGGTCTCGAAGAAGAACCCCATCATCAGCGACAGATTATATTCCGGCAGATCATCGGCAAAGGGCGGGAAATTCGGATGCTCGACGACCGCCATCTTGTGATGATTGATGCGCGCCCAGACGGGTTCGAACCGCTCGTCAGACAGCGGCACGCCATTGACGTTGGAGCCGACCGAGATGCCGCAGACCTCGGGCATGGCGGCAATGCGATCGATTTCCTTGACCGACGCCGGGACATCGTCGAGCGGCAGACTGGCCAAGGCGCGAATTCGGTCCGGGAACATCCGCGCACGATCGACCACCTCGTCATTGGCGATGACCGCGACTTCGGCCTGCATCTCCTTCGGGAAGATGTAGAGATTGGGCGTGGTGAGCGAGATCAGCGACATATCGATGCCGCGCTTGTCCATCTCGCCGATGTGATGACGCGGATCGTACCACTCGGGATTGATATTGATGATGGTCTCGCCGTCTTTCAAAAGGCCAAGGCCGTATTGGCTCGGCGCCGTCGTGACGCCCGGAATCTTCATCATCGCCTCGTAATAGGCGCGTCCGATGATGTGCGCGTGTACATCGATCTTCATGCTGTGGTCTTTCCTAATTGCCGCTCGCCGGCGCGTCGGTCATCTCGGCCCATAGCCGATCCGGCCGCTTCCATTGCTGCAACGGGCGCCCTGCCGCGAAGGCCTGAAGCTCTTGCTTCCACAACCGCCGCAGCAGCGCAATCGCGACATCGGTCTGGCCCAGCATTTCCTTATGCTCGCGCGTCGCCATCGGGCCTAGGCTCGTCATCACGGTACAATCCTGCACCTGAACGAGCTGACCGCCGCCGATCGACCGGTTTTCCTTGATCGCGGCGAAGTCCGTCGTCCCGTCGATGATCGATTGCGCGATAGCCGGAACCTGTCCCGCCTGCTGCGTCATCCCCAGCGCCTCGCCACGTTTTTTGAAGGCCTCGGCTTCTTCGGCCTTCAGCGGGTAAATCCGTAGATCGAAACGGATATGCGATTCGTCGTCGCGCGGGATGCGCCAGCTGCGCGCGAAAGCCCCGACCTTCTCGCCGTTCAAGGGCGGCACCGCCCATTCATGCGTATTGGGCATAGTGAAAATCATCGTGTCGTAGGCCGACAAGCCGCCGCTGAGACCCGGCACGCTGACGCGAATACCGAATTCCGTCTGATCGACGTTGACCCGTTGCGGCGTTTTGAAATGGAAATGCCAATGCAGGAATTCGGTATGAGCGTAGTCGATCGAATTTTCGAGCTGCGCCCAGTAATTCGCGTTCCACGTTCCCGTTGTCAGTAAAGTCACATACGCGCTGTTCTCGAATTCGGGAAAGCGCTCGAACACCGGCGGCTCGCCATCGCCGAGATAGGCGAAGATCAAACCGAGATATTCCTCGATCGGATAGGCCCGCACCTTGACCTTGTCGCAGAAGGGACGCGGCTCTGCCGGCTGCTTCACGCATTGGCCCGTGCCGTCATAGGCCCAGCCGTGATAGGCGCATTTGATGTCGTTGCCCTCAACCCAGCCGACCGACAGCTTCGCGCCGCGATGGGCGCAACGCGCCTCGAGCATGCGCGCGATGCCGTCCTCGCCGCGAAATAGCGTGAAATCCTCACTCATGATACGGACGGGCTTGGCCTTGCCTTTCAGCAGATCGACACCGCGATACACCGGTTGCCAGAAAGAGCGCAGGTAGCGTCCGGCGATGGTGTCGGGTCCAGTTCGTAGGAAATCATGAAAGGTGATATCGATGTCGCGGGTTTCGTTCATGTCGGGCATGATTTTCTTCCTATTCCGCGGCGTTGCCGGTGGGGGCCATGGCGTCCCACAAGGATGATGGCCGCTGCCAATCGCGCAGTTCGCGGCCGGCGGCAAATGCCTGCAGTTCTTGTTTCCACAAGCGGCGCAGATGCAAGATGCCGAGATCGGTCTGGCCTAGCATTTCTTTATGGTCGCGGCTTGCCATCGGCCCCATGCTGGTCATGACCGTGCAATCCTGAATCGTGGTCAGAAACGGGCCGCTGTAAGTCGTTGGATCATCCTTGATCATCTGCAGGTCCATCTCGCCCGAAATGATCTTCTGCGCCACCTCGCCGGTCTTGCCTTGGTCACGCGGCGGATTGCGCTCAACGACCTTGTCGCGAAAAGCCGCATCGTTTTTGTCGCCAAATGGGAAGGCGCGGTAATCGAAGCGTATATGTGATTCATCGTCGAGCGGGATACGCCAGCTGCGTGCAAAATTTCCCATCGTCGGGTCTTTTCCCGGCGGCCCGGCCCATTCATGCATATTCGGCATCACCAGATACATCGTGTCGTAATCGATCGAGGTATCGCTGAGGCCCGGCACGCAGACCTTCACGCCATACTTGGTTTCGTTGACGTCGATCCGCGACGGCGTCTTGAAATGAAAATGCCAATGCAGGAATTCGGTATGGGCATAGTCGATTGCGTTTTCGAGCTGCGTCCAATAGTTCGCCGGCCAAACGTCGGTGGTCAGCAGGGTGAAATATTTATCGCCTTCGAATTCCGGCGAGCGCGGAAAAACCGGCGGCTCTCCCTCACCCAGATACGCGAAGATCAGGCCCAGATATTCTTGGACCGGATAAGCCCGTACCTTGACCTTGTCGCAGAACGGGCGGGGCTCTGCCGGCTGCTTCACACATTGCCCGACGCCATCGTAAGCCCAGCCGTGATAGGCGCATTTGATGTCGTTGCCCTCGACCCAACCGACCGAGAGCTTCGCGCCGCGATGGGCGCAACGTGCCTCCAACATCCGAATCGCGCCGTCCCCTCCGCGGAACAGCACGAAGTCCTCGCTCATGATGCGCACCGGCTTCGCCTTGCCGACCGGCACGTCCTCGGCACGATGAACCGGCTGCCAGAACGAGCGCAGATAGCGGCCGCCGATCGTGTCCGGCCCGGTGCGCAGGAAATCGTGATAGGTGATCTCGGGGCCGGGATGGTTATGGCCGAGCGACGGCGTGGTCGAAGGGGCTTCGGTCATGGATGTCTCCTTACGATTGCGCGTGGGACGGTGCGCGCAAAAAATCTTCGACGAGGCGGAAGGTCCGCGCGCGTCTGTCGCGTTGCGGCCAGTGACCGCATTGCTGCAGCACGTGCATTTCCGCATTGCGCATCAGATGAAGCATCGCCAGCCCGCGTTCCGGCGTGGCCGACGGATCATCCGCGCCCCAGATCAGTAGGCTCGGGATCGTCAAACGATGCAGTTCGCCGTAAAGCGACGGCGGGCGCGGCGCTAACCGGCGTTGCCGTTCGGCCTCGGCATTCTTGCCGCTGCTGGCCTCACAGAACTGCTGCACAAGCTCGTTGGTCAATTGGTCGCGGTTCACGAGGACGAGCGACAGCAATGCACGGGCATTCTCGAACGTCGGTGTGTATTCCTGCACCACTGCGCCGACAGTCGGCCGCGCCGGATCGCGCGGCGCCGCCTGTGGCGGCAGTACGTTGCTGGGCATAATGACGAGCCGTTCGACGCGCGGATCCGCCAGCGCGATCGACGCGCCGATATAAGTGCCCATCGAGCAGCCCCAGATCGCGTAGCGATCCGGATTGACGAAATCGATGAAGGCGCGCGCGTGCGCGATGCGCGCCTCGATCGCAAAATCCGTCGGATTGTCGGTGAGGCCATAGCCGGCCAGATCCGGCGCATAGACCGAATAGCCGGCACGCGCGAAATGATCGACCGTCGAGGCGAACTCGATCGCGGCGGTCGATCCTGGAAGCTGCCCATGCAACAGGAACAGCGCCGGGCCTGATCCAGCGTGGTGATAATGAGTGTTGAGTCCGGCAATCGTAGCGAAGTGGGACACGGCTTCAGATCGACTTTCCGCGCGGCATTCCGCCCCGCGCGATCCCGCCTTCCCGTTGCCCGAACATCCTCAACTCCCTTGCTCTTTGTCACGCATAGTGTCATGACAACAATCACAGGTCAAAGCCCGCGTGAATGGCGACCGTTCGGAGGAAATATGCCCGACAAATCCATCAACATCGCTCGGTCTCTCGGTTGCGCGGCAACGGTTTTGCTGGCGCTGTCCGCCCCTGTCGCTGCGCAGGATTGGAAGGCGGAATTGGATCGAACCGTCGCCGCCGCCAATAAAGAAGGCACGCTGGTCATCAATTCCCAGCCGAACCAAGCCGCACGCGATTTCCTGACCCACGAATTCAGTAAAGCCTATCCCGAGATTAAGCTGTCGATGTCCGTGCTGCCGCCAGGACAATTCATCCTGCGCGTCCGCAACGAACAACAAACCAATAATTATCTGTGGGACGTCGCCCTCGCCGGTCCACCCAGCGGCTTCGCCCTAGCCAAAGAGGGCGCCCTTGACCCGGTCCAGCCGGAATTCATCGCGCCCGACATCAAGAGCCCCGACACCTGGGACGGATGGGATTCGGCCTTCATTGATGCGCAGGGCAAATACGTCTTCGCGATGTCGAAATATATCGCGGGGCCCTGGTATGACGCGCTGCGCATTCCACAAGAGAAGGTCGCGCAGCTTGGGATGAAGGTGCTGCTCGACCCAGCCTATAAAGGCAAAGTCATCTGGCACGATCCGACCGAGCCGGGCTCGGGAACGTCTTATGGCTATTTGGTCAATCAGAAACTCGGGGACGATGGCCTGAAGCAGCTTATCGTCGATCAGAAAGTCACCTTCGTCGCGCAGCAATTCCAGGTCGTCGAGGCGATGGCGCGCGGCACGGCCTGGATCGGCATGGGCCCGCCGGTGCGATCGTTGATAGCGCCTTACGCTCAAGCCGGCATCAAAACCGATATCCGTACCTTCGGCACGTCAAGCGAGGTCGCACTGGAAGGCGTCGGCGGCTCCGGGCTTTTCATTTTCAAGAATCGCCCGCATCCGAACGCGACCAAGGTCTTCATCAACTGGCTGCTCAGCAAGCAGGTCCAGCATGACATGGCCGTGGCGCTCGATCAGGATTCACGGCGGCAAGATCTGACCTCGATCGCGCAGTCTGATTCTATCCCGGTGAAAGGCGCGAAATATGTGACGCCGCAACGCGAGGACAGCGCCAGCGCCGTCGAGGCAACGCTGAAGCGTATCGCCGACGATCGTAAACTATCGCAATAGCATCATCGTCCGCCGACCGCATTTGGCCGGCGGACGATGTTCTAGATCAAGTCGTGACGAGCTTCTTGCGCTGCACGCGCTGGTCTTCAGTCTCGACATCGTCGAAGCCGTGCTCCGAGATATCGAACCAATTTCCCTCCGGATCGCAGCCGCGATATTCGGCATAGGGCCGCGTCGCCGGCCGCTTCTTGGGTTCTTCGACGCCGGCTTCAACCAACTGCTGGGAAATATCGGCGGTGTCATCGACCGTGAAGCCGAAATGATTGATGCCGCATGCCGCTTCGCCGTCGAGACGATGCGGTAGGATGGCGAGGCTCAAATAGCCATCGGTCAAAAACCAGGCTTTGCCTTCGGTCTTGGTCGCTTCCGCTTTGTGCGCGACGTCCATCTTGAAGACGTCTTGATAGAAGGCGGCGACCTTATCCGGGTCCCGCGTCATGATGGCGATATGGCGAATTGTCGGCCGTCCCATGAACTCTCTCCTTGTTTGTCGTTTCGCGAAAATTGATTAGGGCAGAAATGCTTCGGTGATCAGGTCTTCGTCGGGTGCTGTTTTATCGGTTAGACCAAGATCGATCAGCGACTGTTTGACCGCCGCCAGTTTCTTGCGGTCGAAATGCCCGTCCATAAAAAAGTAAGGCATCTCTATATCGTACCCTATCGCCGCAGCCTCGTCGGGTAGCTGCGTCGATCTCTGGGTGATTTTGACTGTCTCGGCCTTATGGTCCTTCATATAGCGCATGGTTTCGAACCAGGCGGCAAGAAACCGGCGCAGCGTGTCCGGATGTTCTTTCATCATCGGTTCGGACGCATAGATAACATTCGCGATGAAATTTTGAATCTCGTCGCCGGCATTGGCGAGAGCCCGGAACCGGCCTTTGCTTTCCGGCATCATCACGCGCGCCGTCGTGCCGACGATCGCATCGGCGCTCTTCGCGGTCAGCCCGGCATAGAGTCCACTTTGTGAGCCGAGATAAGCGACGGTGACTTGATCCGCGGTGATACCATGCTGCTTCAAGATGGTCAGGGCGATCCAGCTCGTGAAGGAACCGGTTGTGCTGCTGGCGATGATCTTGCCTTTAAGGTCTTCGACCTTTTTGATCTTATCGTCGTCGCGTACCACCAAGGATAGCGACGCGAGATCGTTTCCAAACGCTGCGACGCCGCGCTCCGGCGCACCCTTCGTGAGGAACAACATGTCGGAACCGGTGCCGACGATGACATCGACCGCGCCGGCGTTCATGGCTTGGTGAACCTTCGCACCGCCGGCGAAATCGATGCGTTCGACATCGAGGCCGTATTTCTTAAAGATGCCGGCCTCGTTGCCAACGTCGGGGCCGGCAAACGAGAAGCCCGCCGCTTCCGGTGTGCCGACGCGAACTTTATCGTTAGCCTGGGCATTGGTTGCGAACAGCGCGACGAGCATCGCCGCTGCGGCGCAACACCCTACCGGATATCCGATCTTCGACATTTCCCCCACCCTATTCCGTTCTTTAAGACGGATCATATCGGCGATCCCCCTCCAATGGATAGGGGGCTGTATGAATGGCCGTGACGATTGCCCATATCGCCAAAGCAAAATGGGCAGCACCGAAGTGCCGCCCATCTTAATTTTAGCCGAAACCTTGGGCTCAGAGCCCGTCGTTCGGATCGTGATAAAGTTCGCCGACGATCGCGGTAACGCCCGGCTCCGACTTGGCCAGATAGTATTTGCCGTTCTTATCGCGGCCAAGCTTACCGGCAGCGCGCAAAGCATCGAGTGCGGCGGCCACTTCGCGTCCGTCGTCGCTGCCGACGCTCTCCACGACATCCGCATAGAACATCGGCGATGCGGTCAGCGCTTGCTCGACCGTCTGGAAGCGCGCCGGACCTTTGAAGACTTTCGCCGCGCTGCGCGTTAGCGGGATTTCATCGGCACGGCCGATCGGACGCGTGCAATCGAAGCCGGCCTTGGCGCCGATACGGCGGCCGTTGAGCGACGGGTCCATCGGCATACCGGAGATGCCCTTAAGGACGATCAGGTCCTCGTCGGCCTGGAACCGGGTTCCCATCGCCCATTCGACATGACGCTCGTCCCGGATATCGATGTCTTCGTCGAAGACATAGATATGCTTCAACCGCATAATCGCGCCGAACAGCGAATGGATCGCCTGCTTGGCCTCGCCCGCCGTGCGCTGTTTGAGCGAGATGCGCAGCGTGTTCGAACCGCCGCCGACCATGCGCATGCAGGCATCGACCGGCTGACGTCCCGCCGCCTTCAAGAGACGGATCGCTTCGGCCTCGGTGCGCATCGCGGTGATGTTCGCGCTGTCGGTCTGATCAAGATTGAACGCGACGCCATGCTGCAGCGTGTGATGGATCGCATCGCGGCGCATCGTGATCGCCGTGCAATGGAAGATCGGGTCCATGTGAATGGCGCCGTAATAGCCCATATATTCGCCGAACGGACCTTCCGGCTCGATATAGCCGCGCTCGTCGAAATAACCTTCGAGGGTCATCTCGGCATCGGCGGGCACCCAGATGTCGTTGGTGATGCTTTTGACGATGCCCATCGGCTCGCCGCGGAAGTTGGCGATCAAAGCCAGTTCATCGCCAGGGCTGCGGCCGGTCGCGCCGATGAAATCGAGCGGATGGCCACCGACGGTGAAAGTGACCGGAAGCCGCTCGCCACGCGCAACGCTCGCCTGATAGATGCGCTTCAAGTCGGACGGCGCCGTGATGTTGGTGCCGGTTTCGTTGCGGTTGCGCAGGCTGAGACGGCGGCAGCCGACGTTGCGGCGGCCGGTCGCTGGATCGATCACGAAATCGATTGCCGAGCTCATATAGCAGCTGCCGTCGAAGGCATGATGCGGATAGAACGGCAGCTTGGTCAGATCGACTTCATCGCCTTTGAAGACGAGCTGATGAACCGGCGCATCCTTCGACGACATTTCGACCAAAGGCTGCGGCGTCGCGAGACGGCGGAAATACTCGTCGAACAATTTGTCTTCGCTGACGCCGAACGCGGCAGCGAGACGGCGGCGGTTGCCGGCTGTCTTGGCGACGACCTCGAGATTCTGTGGGCCGGCGCTCTTGAAAAGCTGGGCCTTGTCCGAACTCTCTATGATACGGCCGAGATCGGTCAGCCCCACATGTTCTTCGTGGATCTCGACCTCGCCCATCGCGATCAACTGATCGACGAAGCGCCGCAAACGGAATTTTTCGGTATCGACTTTGCCCACGCCGGTAACGCCGTCCATCAGGTGTCTCCTCAATATCGCGGTTGCCCCGGTTCCCGGATCGTCCGGCCGGCGATGTGTTCTGGGACTGAGTTTAGCGGCCCCCGGGGCGTTGCTTCAAATCCTTCTGCACGGACCCGCCCGGCCCTCTATACTCGCGGAAAGATCGGCACTCCGAGGGAGGATAAAGGCATGATTCGCAAATATTTTTGGCGCATGGCGATGGGCGCGGCTCTCTGTGGGTCGCTTGCCGTTCAGGCACAAGCCACCGAAAAACTGGTCGCCGGGATCGCCGGTCAGGCGTCGCCGATGACCTGGCCTTTCACCATCGCCATGGAAAAGGGTTTCCTTGCCAAACACGGCATTGAATTCGACCTTATCTATGCGCCGAGCGCGGCCAGCGTGCTGCAGCAGCTTGTCGGCGGTTCCGTCGATCTGGTCGCCAGCACCGGTATTAACGAACCAATCCATGCCGCCGCAAAAGGCGCGCCGGTCGGCATCCTGCGCATCCTCGGCCGGGTGCCGCCCTATTCCATCCTCGCCCAGCCCAGCATCCATTCGCTCAAGGAACTGAAAGGCAAGACGGTCGCGATCGGCGGGTTGGTCGATATCAGCCGGCTCTATTTCGACCGGATGTTGATTCCCAACGGCGTCAAATGGGGCGAGTACGATCCGATCGTCATCGGCGCGACCACCGGACGGATGGCCGCGCTCAAATCCGGCGCTGTCGCCGCGACCATGCTGTTACCGCCCTATAGCTTCCAGGCGGAAGCGCAAGGTTTCAACGATATCGGCCTCGCCGTCGATTACGCTTCCGACTTGCCATTCAGTGCCGCCGTCCTTTCGATTCCGTGGGCGACCAAGCATCAGGCGCTCGCCAAAGGTATCCTTTCAGCGTTCGATGATGGGCTCGCCTGGTTTAACGACAAGGCCAACCGCGACGAAGCGATCAAGATTTTGATGACGCGCCTCAGCATGAGTGAAGCCGATGTCTCGCGTAGCTATGATCTCCTGCACAAAATCAATTTCTTTGCGCCCGACGACAAGGTTTCGCGCGCCACGCTGCGCCATATCATCACCGACATGAAGGCGATCGGCGATTACGAGGAGGAAGTCAGCATCGACAAGCTGACCATCCCCGGCGTGACCGAGGTCGTTGACTGACATCATGAGCGGCATTGAGGAAAAGCTGCGCCATCAGGTCGCTGCCGTTAGCCTGATCCTCAATGCCGAAAACATCCTCGGCTATAGCGGGCATATCAGCGTCCGCTTGCCGGGGACCGACACGTTCCTGATCCAGCCGGGCGATCAAAGCCGCGGGCAGTTGCGGCCGGAACATCTGTTGGTCTGCGGCATGGACGGTAAATCGCGTAGCCTGTCAAACAAGGAAAGGCCGCCGTCCGAGGTCTATATCCATGCGGAGATATTCCGCGCCCGTCCCGACGTCGAGGCCATCGCCCATTTCCACCATGATCTGACGACGACCTTCACGCTGGTCGAGGGTACCGCCCTGGTTCCGGTCAAGAATCACGCCGTGCGCTGGGAAAGCGGCATCCCGACCCATTCCGATCCGAGCCATGTTTCGACGCCCGCGCTGGGCCGCGCCGCTGCCGACACACTGGGCAAGCATCACGCGATGCTGATCCGCGCGCATGGTCAAGTCGTGGTTGCCGAAGATTTACCGTCGCTTCTGACCGACTGCATGCACTTCACCGAGAATGCCGAGGCGCTTTATCGCGCGATGACACTCGGCAATGTCATTCCTCTCAACGCGACCGAGATGGCCGCTTTCCGGAATGATTTCCACCGCCCGCGGCACGTCGCGAAGCTTTGGGATTATTACATAGGCAGAGGCTTTGACGGCGTCGTCCTGCCGTCGGCGTGGCGCGATATTCTGCATTAGCCAGGGCATCATCACATGGATAATTTTCCCAACTTCGATCCTAACCCGCGCAAACCGATCATCGCGCCGCCGCCGCTAACGTGCGACAGCCAGGTACATTACTTCACAAAGTCGCCGCGCTTTCCGCAGATTCAAAATCCATCCTACCCGGCGCCGGATGCGACGCTCGACGATGTCCTGAAGATGCACCGCACGCTGGGAATCGACCGCGGTGTGCTGGTTCATCCCATCCCATACGGCACAGACAACAGCCTTTTGTTCGAAGTGCTGAAGCAGGCCGGACCAAATTATCGCGGTATCGCGGTCATCAACGATGACGTCAGCGACAAAGAGCTGCAGCGGATGCATGACGCGGGCGTGCGGGGAGTTCGATTCAGCTTTCTGCGCGTCTTGAACATTCGGCCCCGCGCGGAACTGTTTCAACGCACGCTGGAACGCATCGCGCCCATGGGTTGGTGCGTAAAAGTCCATTTCGGCGGCGAGGAAGTGTTCGAGCTGGAGCCGACCTTACGATCGGCGAAAATTCCGCTGGTCATCGACCATATCGGCGGCACGAATATCGGCCTTGGCCTCGACCAACCGGCCTTCCAGCTTCTGCTGAAGCTGATGCGCGAACCGAATATCTGGATGATGCTGTCGAACGGCGACCGCAATTCGGCGACCGGTTACCCCTGGGACGACACGATACCCTTTGCCGAGGCTTTGATGGCGGTTGCACCCGACAGTCTGGTCTGGGGCACGGACTGGCCGCACGTTCGTTATTTCCAGAAAATGCCGAACGATGGCGACCTGCTGGAACTGGCCTATCGCTACATGCCAGATCCCGCAATGCGCCAGCGCATCCTGGTGGATAACCCGGCGCGGCTGTTCGGTTTTATCTGAGCCCGGCCGGCACATTGCGGCTCGCCGAAGAGACTGTTAGATAATCCTGACCAAGGAAGCCCGAGGCGAGGGCTCAGGAGGATCGATGATACTTCACGTCCCCGCACTCTTGAAACGCGAGCAAGTCGCCGAGGCCCGGCGGGCACTCGATCGCGCGGAATGGGTCGATGGCGCCGGCAGCGCGATGGGCGTTGTTGCCGATGTCAAAAAGAACCACGAGATTCCCAGCCATCACCCGGTCTCGCAACAGATCGGCAAGATGATCTTCGCCGCCTTGCAGAACAATGTGACCTTCGTCACCCGCGCCTTGCCGATCCGAATTTGCCCGCCCTTGTTCAGCCGCTATGTCGGCGGCGCCGGCGAGACCTATGGCGAGCATACCGATGGTGGTCTTTTTCAGATGCCGTCGCCGAACCTGCCGATGCGCGGCGATCTGGCCGCAACCGTCTTTCTCTGCTCGCCCGATGAGTATGAAGGCGGCGAGTTGACCATCCACGACACCTTCGGCAGCCACAGCGTCAAGCTGCCGGCGGGCGATATGATCGTCTATCCCGCCTCAAGCCTTCACAAGGTCGAGCCCGTAACCGGCGGCAAACGCTTTGTCGGATTTTTCTGGGCGCAAAGCGCTATCCGCGACGACAGCAAACGTTCGCTGCTCGCCGATCTCGATCGGGCGATCGAGGAATGCAACGCCGCCGGCCCGAATAACCCGGGCATCATGCGGCTGCACGGTGTTTATAATAATCTGCTGCGCATTTGGGCCGAGACGTAAAAGCCTCGGCCCGAGGCGGTCAAAACTACTTGGTCAGCTTGGTTAGATTGTTGATCATCTGAACGGACGTTTTGCGGAAATTATCCAACTGCGCTTTGGCGATGCCTTTTTCGGCATCCTTCGTGATCGACTGGACCACTTTCAGCATCTTATCGCGCAGCTTGTTCGCCTTCGGCGTCAGCCACACTTGCGCGCGGCGGCTGTCTTCCTTGCTGCGAACGCGGCGAATGAAGCCTGACTTTTCCATCGTCCGCAGCGCCATCGCCGCCGTCGGCTCTTTGGTCCCCACGCGCTTGCTGAGTTCCCGCTGCGAAAGACCATCTTCTTCCCACAAGACGCGCAGGAAATACCATTGACCGCGCTTGATGCCGGACGTTGCAATGCGTATTTCCAGAACCTGCTGTAGAGCGCGATTGACGTGACGAACGAGCTGGCTTGAAACTTGATCGGTCGAGGCTTCGACATGCCCGTCTGATTTTTTCACCGAAGATGCTTTTGCCTTACGACCTGCTGCCAATTTCCTTGAATCCCTGCAAATAAAACCTACAGGTTTCTAACATGCAGATCGGGATCACGCCACCCTATGCGATAAATTTCATGTGCATGATTCTAAACACCATGAAAGATAGGAATCTAAGTATCGATGGTTTTGATTGCCGTACCGACTCGCGTCTTTATCCTTGCCGACCGATTCCAATCAGTGAACCCCTCGGTCGAGATGACATTGGGATCGGGTACGCTTCTCACTTATACAAGCGATCGGTGTGCAGCCTATGCGTGAATAGCATTGCCAGCTTGTCACCTCACTCGCGAAATAGGCGAAAGCATCTTCCCAAAAATCGTTAGTAGGCGCATCGCATTTAACGCCGTCGCGACGACGGGTCATGTGGCACGAGCCTTTCGCTTATTGCCTTGTTCTCTAGACACGCGTATGGAAGTGGAAACGGCAATGCGGCGCCCCACCCGTCAGGTTCGGCGGTGCCCGCGGAAGCCTGACCATGGGAGGCTTGCGGGCATGAGGATCGGGATCACTGTTTGGATTGGGCTGACAGCCGTTCTTGCCGCCAAGACCGCGTTCGCTGAAGACACCTCGCTCGCCCTGCCCTCCATAACTCCGGGTTTCACGGCCATCTATGTTGCCGAGGACCGTGGCTTTTGGCGTGATCAGGGACTGACGGTCAAAGTCTCGCAGATTGCCGGTGTCGGCACGATCAATGCCGTCATCGCCGGCAGCATCGATTTTTCGGGCAGTACCGCCGGAACCTTGATCCGCGCCGCCGCGGCCGGGCAAAGAATGATGGCCATCGCCAACCTGACCGACAGGCCGATGGACGAGATCGTGCTGCGCAAGGATGTCGCCGCCCGCCTGAATTTCGATGCCAAAGCACCGCTCGTCGAACGGGCTGCATTGCTCAAGGGCCTCAATATCGCCGTCGATGCGATCAACACGATCAATCATGGCTTCCTGCGCTACGTCGCCAAGAAGGGCGGGCTCGACCCCGACCGCGATATCACCGTCGCACCGATGCAATCGCCCACCATGGCGGCGGCCTTGGTGTCGAAGGCGATCGACGGCATGTCGATATCGGTGCCTTGGACGACGGCCGTCGTGGTTGATGGCAACGCCGTGACGCTGGCCAGTGTTCCCAACGGCGACTTCCCCGAGCTTCGGCCTTTCGGTGGCGGGCTGATCGTCACCCGCCCGACCTTCTGCACCGAGAAGCACAGCATCTGCGTCGCCATGGGCCGCGGCATCGTCGCCGCCAACCGCTTCATTCAGGAACATCCGGATGAGACACTGGCCATTATCAAGCCGCGCTTCCCACAGCTTAGCGAGGTAACGCTAGCGACCGCGCTGCAGAATTACCGGTCCGCCTCGCCCGTACCGCCTGCGGTTACCCCGGCGGTGCTGACCAATTCCCAGACCTTCGAGGTCAATGGCGGGTTGACCAAACCGGAAAACGTGCTGAAATCCTATGATGGGATGTTCACCGACGAGTTCGTCCGCTGAAGACGAAAAATAGGAGGGAATGATGACGACCAGCCAAAGCGATATCGCCCAAGGGCCCGTGCTGAACCAGCCGGTCATGCTCTCGCATGGTACGATCAGCTGTCGCAATCTTGAAGCGTCGCGCCGCTTCTACGAGGAGTTTCTCGGGCTCGATTGTGTTCATCACACAGGACGCGGCCTGCTGCTTCGTAAAGGCGGCTATCTCGTTATCGTCTGTCTCGAAGTCGGCGAGCATGTGAAGCCGGTCGATCGCCAGCATCACTGGGGCCTCGATCTCGAATCCCGCGAAGCTGTCGATCGCGCACTCAAGCTGGCGCATGATCTCGCCGACAAATACGGCATCCATCAAATCTCGCGGATCACCGATCACCACGATAGCTACTCATTCTATTTCCGCGACCTCGACGCCAATTACTGGGAATTCCAGTATGTCGGCGGCGGCCAAGACAACGGCGAAGGACGCTACGACAAATTCTTCAGCCGAGGCGATATCGACTAGCGCAGCGCCGTCCTCAAACGTCCGAGCAGACCAAGCTGCCAGGCGCATAGCCCGGCGAGGAGATAAAGCCCAACGGCGAAGCCGCCCGTGACGTCATAGAGCGTGCCGATCGTCAGAGGTCCCAACACGCCGCCGATCTCGCCGGCGGTGAAATACATGCCGCCCGCCGCGCCCATACGGCGCGTATCGACTTCCTTCAATTCCATCATCACCAGCACGACGATGACCGAGAGCGAGCCCCGCGCCAGCCCTTGGAGAATGAGACCCAGCACCAGCGCGCCATGACTGCTCCATTGCAACAGCAACGGCGCCAGCATCTGTGCCGTGAACAATGCCGCGAGCATCTTCATCCGGCGTTGCGGCACGGCATAGCGCGGAAAGACTAGGGCACCGACAACACCGACCAACACCGGTACGCTGGCCCAGAGCCCGGCACTGGCCGGGTCCATACCGCCATAGCGCAGCATCTCAGGCAGCCAGTTGTTAAGACCGTGTCCGAAGAAGAACGTGCCGATGGCGAGAAAGAGCACCACCCGCATCGCCGGGGCGCGGAACAATTCGCGATAGACGCCGGCATGGGATTGGCGCGGTTCGGCCGCGCGGCTCTTTTCCATCGCCCGGCTGGCGCCTTGGCTGCTGATGATGGTCCAACCGATCGTCGCCAACAACGCGAGACAGCCGTACCCAATCAGCACGACACGCCAACTGCCGCCGGCGATCGACAAGCCGAGGCTCGAGGTCAGCGACAGCGCACCGATCGTCCCGATCGACTGACCGGCGTTATAAAGCCCCATAGCAAGGCCACGCTCGCGGCCGACGAACCATTGGCTGATGACGGTCGGTGCGCCGACCGAAACCAACGGTCCGCCGATGCCAAAGGCCGCAACCGCCAACAGCAACGTGACGTAGTCGGTCGCAAAGCCGCGTGCGATACCCGAGGCCGCAACCACCAGCGCACCCAGCGCCAAGCCGCGCCGCGGTCCCAGCCGGTCCAACAAGGCACCGCACGGAATCGCCGCGCCGATATAGACGAGTTGCCACGCCCCGAGGATGCTGCCCATCTGGGTGTAGCTGAGATCCAGTTCGGTGGTGATGTGCGAGACCAACGGGGCAATCGCCGCGGCGGTTGAGCCGAAGCAGAAATAGAGCATCCAGACGCCGGCGAGCATCGCCCAGCGATGCGGATGTGCTTGCGGTTCGGAGGGAGGCGCCATCCGAGGCGAGTAATTGAAGGGTAGCTTCAGCGCAAGTCTTTACCGCGCCGTATCGCCCTCGACGTCCCCCCCGGGCCCTCGGTTCCAGCCTTTGGCTGGCCCGAGGACAAGCTTCACGACCCGGGGGGCCATCGATGGATTGCCGGGTCGAGCCGGGCAATGACGAGATAAAAAGATCAGTGCAAGAATTCCTCGGTGAATAGACCGTCATAGGATTTGACCTGATCTTCTGGCTTCATCAGTCCCGCCTCGACATTGAGACGGTCGGCATTCGCCAATTCGATCGCGTTGATGCCCGGCATCAGCGGCGTCGCGTCCGTGATCTCGGCAAGCGACCGTTCCAGCGCGGCGACGCTGATATCCTTGTAGCGTTCTTTGAGGAAGCCCAGCGTCTCGTCAGGATGCTCATGGATGAAATGCGCCGCTGCAATCATTGCGTGGCCGACCTTCGTGCAGATCGAGGCGTGTTCCTTGCAATAATCCGGACGGGTCACGACGACGTTGTAGGCGAAGGGCGTGATGCCCGGCGGGTCGCCATTGAGGCCGCTCGCGATCAGCACAGCCTTGCCCTCGGTAATGACTTTCTCTGGCCAGGGCGGGCCGAACGAGAAGCCATCGATCGCCTTGCGATCGAGAGCGGCCAGCATGTCGGCCGGCTGCAACGGCGCGACGACGACCTTCTCGGGATCGTAGCCGCCTGCCTTGGCGACGACGCGAAGATAGGCATGGACGATCGAGTTGATGGAATCGACACCCATCGTCCGGCCCAGCAGCATCTGCGCCCGCGCCGCCAACGGCGCCTTGGGATCGAAATGAATCGCCTCGGCCACGTCTTTACGCAGGATGACCTCGCCGGGCAGCTTGTCGATCGTGTTAGCGATGGCGAGCATCCGCTGACCGTGCGCCGCCGCGCGATTGAGAGTCAGGCCGCTCGACATCGAGAAGTCGGCGCTGCCGGACACTACCGCGTTAAAGGCCCCGACGCCGGTCACGAGAATGACGTTCGCGTCGAGGCCTTCTTTTTCATAAAGATGCGCCGCCTCGGCGACATAGTCCGACAAGAAGATCAGCGCCAGGGCCGGCAGCGCGATTGTCACCTTCTCGGTCGCCGCCCGTGCTGGGGTAGCCAGGTTGAGCAGTAAGACCAACGCCAGGATTGCAGACAGTCTCGTCGCGACCGTACCGATGCTACGCATGAATCCTCCCCTTCGTTGCGACGCCTTTCGACGGCGTCTTTATCCGAGCGGTCCCAGCAGCGTTTCGCCGTCGAAGGAATCCGATTTTGCCTCGACTGTCTCGGGCCATTTGTCGTTATCGACCTTGGTCCGCGCCGACGCGGGGCGCGCCTTCCCGTCCCAACCGAGCTGTTCCATGTAGTAGTAAAGCTGAACCAGGTGGCCATCGGGATCGACGGCGAAGGCCGAATAGTCGATACCGGGGAACAATTCGGGCGGCAGGTATTTGATCGTGACGCCGCTGGCCTTAAGGAAATCGACAGCATTGCGAAGCTGCTGATAATCGCCGAGTTGATTTCCGAAGCTCATGCAGGTCGTGTGCGGGGAGAGTCCAAGCTTCTCGCGCAGCGCGATCGGATAGAGCGCCAGCGAATGATGCTCGGTGTTGCAGCGTAGGAAGACGCAGCGATGCCCCTGATACGTCACTTCCTCGGTGATGCGCAGGCCCATCGTGCCCGTGTAGAAAGCGAGACACTTCTCCATGTCTTTGACGAACAGCCGCACCGGTCCGATCTTGATGACCTTGAACGGCCGGGCCAGCATCACGCCGCCGACATCGTATTTGAACGGCCCCTTCTCGACATGGCGGAAGCCCTCGCCGAGATCCATGCCCTCGCCCTTGAACATCTCGAGTTCCTGGTACTCGCACATCTGCGGCAGCGACGGCTTGTCATCGAAGCGGCGCTTGCGCACGCCCGGCGGCTTGGCGCGCAGGTCCCAACCGATCTGCTCGATACCGTAATAGATTTCGTTGGTATGGCCTTCCGGATCGGGCGGATAGGAATGCCAGTTGGAGCCGGGCACGTCGCGTCCGATGCGGCCCGGATTAACGCCGATGGACTTGAACCAGTCGATGCCGTCACCGACCTCGCGCAACGTGCCGACCTGCCAGGTGATCTGGTTGGTCGTGATCTCGGGATTGAAGGGACCATGGCCTTGCGCCATCTGGTCCATCGCCCGCTTCGGGAAAAGAACATGCGAGTGATGGTCAGTGCCATGGCTGGTGAAATACCCAACCGTAGAACCGAGCCCATCCAACGCACCGGGCGGCCGGACCTTGGCAAAGTCGAGCATGTCGGTGATGCGGAAGCCGAGAAGATCACGATAGAACGCGATCCCGTCTTCCATGTTGGTCATGTTGTAACCGAAATGCCCGAGGCGCCGGATCTTGAACGGCCGGTCCAACAAGACCCCGCCGACACTGAACTTACCGCCCACTTTCGTGATGCCATCCATGCCCGTTCCCTCCGATAGGCGGCTGCCTGTTCGCGCCGCGCTTTATGTATCGGGGGATGATGCGCGCCGCCGCGCCGGGCTGTCAAAGGCAAAGAAAAACGCGCAGCCCCAAGGGAGCTGCGCGCTGAAGGACAGGCTTGCGCCCGGTCGCCCCTATTTGGCGGCTGTCTGTTTCACACCGAAATTCTGGTCGAGATAGGTGACGATGCTCGTCACCTGATCGCCCGAAATCGGCGAGCCGTAGAAGACCATCCGATTGACGATCTTTTCCCATTGATCCTTAGACCGGTTGGTCGCCGCCACGCGATCGACGCCATGGCACAGCGCGCAACCGCCCTCGACCAATTCCTTGCCCGCGCCATCCGGCAGCTTTACGTCCACCGGCTGTTGATTGGGGAACGGCACGCCCGGACCGAAAGACGTCGCCAGATATTTGGTGGCAGCGTCGATGTCGTTCGGTCCGATCTGCGCGCCGCGCAGCACCATGTCATAGATCTGATTGCGCCAGCCGGCTTCGTTCATCCGAAGCTGGGTGATCGCATTCGGCGCATGACATTGCGTGCAGGCGACAGCGACGATCTCGCGACCCGGCCCTTCGGGGAAAGGATTGCCCTGTTGTGCCTGAGCCGACATCGCAACGCCGAAGGTCGTAGCCACGAAGGCGATCGCTAAAATGAGCTTTCTCATGATCAAACCTTCCGCGTACGCATATCGGCGATGGAGAACGGCGGATACCATTCCGAGGCCGCACCGACACCGGCGCGATCGACATGGATGTCCAACAGATAAGGCCGGCCCTCGATGTTGGCCCGCTTGGCGCGGCCGAGCGCATCCTGGATTTTGCCCGGCTCGATAACGACCTCGGCTTCGACGCCGAAGGCTTCCGACGCCTTGGCGTGATTGACGTCGGGGCTGCCGTTGTAACAGGTCATGTCCTTGCCGGTCTTGAACTGTTGTCCGGCGATGAAGGTCCAGATTCGGTTGCGCTCGTTGTTGTAGCTCATGTTGTTGACGACGATATTCGTCACCGGCGCCTTGTAGCGCGACTGGCTCCACAGCGGCTGCGGGCCGCCGAACATGAAGCTGCCGTCGCCGACGCACGAGACGACCGGACGATCCGGCCGCGCCAGCTTGGCGCCCATCGCCGCAGCGACGCCCCACCCGAGGATGTTCGGCCCGGTCGAGATGTAGGACTTGTCCGCACCGCCCCACGCGAGGAACGGGTCCATCGAACGGCCGGAATCGCAATCCGACACATAGATGGTGTCTTTCTCGAGCCCTTTTTCGAGCTCGACGCCCAGCCGTACCATGTTGATCGAGTTGCCGCTGCCGGCGTCTTTGTCGGTCGCCATCGCCTGACGCAGCTTGGCCATACCGGCGCTGTACTCGCCCGCGCGTCCGGCGCGGCCATCGGCGATCTGCTTCAGCTTCTCCTTCGTCGCCATCGCCTTGACGGCGGTGATGATGTCGGCGACGCCGAGTTTGATATCCGAAACCAGCGGCATGTTCACCGGCCAGGCACGCGCGAGGCCAGTCGGATCGCGACGCATCGAGATGAGAGTCGTTCCCTGCATCTGCTTTTCGGCACCCTGATCGCCGATGTTGAAATGCACATCGACCGGACCGGGGAAGCGCATGTTGCGTACGAAGGCGCCGATGAACAGCGGATGCTTGGTCGGGAACGGCTTCGACCAGTTGCCCTGCCCGCCTTGGCCGGCAACCGGAATGCCCAGCAGCTCGGCGAGCTGCAGCACTTCCATCTCGGCCTGGCACATCGTCACTTCGTCGCCGACGGTGATCAGCGGGTTCTTCGCCTCGATCAACATCTTGGCGACGGCCTCGGTATCCTTTTGATCCGGTCGAATGCGCATCGGGACGCTGAACAGTTTCTTGTCATAGACCTGCGCGGTGGCTTGCGCCTTCAGCAGATCGTCGGGGATCGACAGGAAGACTGGACCGGACGGCGGCGTCGTCGCGAACTTCAGCGCGCGGCGCGTCACGTCAGCAATGCCCGCGGTCGATTCAGCGACCCAGAACCATTTGGTGATCGGCTGGAGCATCGGCTCCTGGTGATCGTAATCCTGCGCGTAATCGCGGCCCGCCGTTTCGGTGCCGAACGCGGCAACGGTCAGCAGGACCGGAATCTGATCCTTCCAGCTATTGACCAATTGGGTCATGCCGTTCGGCAAGCCGACATTGGCGATATGGGCCACGCCGACATTGCCCGAGAGCCGCGCATAGCCATCGGCCATGGCGACAACGGCGCCTTCCTGGATGCCCTTGATGAGCTGGATTTCGGGCACATCGACCGCGGCATCATAGAACGGCGCATCGCCGGTCGAAGGATTGAAGAACATATATTTAACGCCGGCGGACTTGAGCTGCTGCATGTACAGCATGCCGCCATTGCCCTTCACCTCGCGGATGCCGTCGGTGCCGCCCGGCGCCGCGGCCTGCGCCATGGCGGGCGTCGGCGCGAAGGAATCGGCCAGGGTCTTCGCAGCCACGCCACTGACGCCGACGGCGCTGAGGCCGCGCATCAACTGCCGGCGCGAGATTCCGCTGTCGAGATACTTCTTGAGTAGGTCTTTCATGTACGTCTCTCCCCCTTTCGCCGCCCCGTGGAATCCGACATTCGCCGGGTGGGCAACGACTGTAGGCCAAGATGCCCTTTTTTTGGGCCTGCCGCAACGTGGATTGCAGTGGGAAATCTGGGTATGAGTCCGGAAATCAGGGAGGAATCGGCATGCGGATCATCGCTATCGAAGAGCATATGACCACCCCGCTCTATAACGAGCACAACGTGCCGACGCCGCGGCGCCTCAACTCGATGCGCCACCGGCGTGAGTTGCTGGGCCACGACGTCGAGGAAGAACTGCTCGACGTTTCCAACAGCCGCGTCGCCGCCATGAACGAGGCCGGCATCGACTTCCAGATGCTGTCGATGACCATGCCCGGCCCGCAGGGACTTCCCACCGCCGAAGCCGTTGCCGTGGCGCTCGACGCCAATGAACGCATGGCCGACGCGATGCGCACCCACCCCACCCGTTTCGGCGCGTTCGCCTGCCTGCCGACACCCGATGTCGCCGCCTCGGTGAAGGAGCTGGAGCGCACGGTGACGAAGCTCGGCTTCAAAGGCGCGATGATCAACGGCCACACCAACGGCGAATTCCTCGACAACAAGAAGTTCTGGCCGATCTTCGAAGCGGCCCAGGCGCTGGACGTGCCGGTCTATATGCACCCGCGCGACCCGCATCCCTGCTCCAAGCCCTATTTCGAGGGTTATCCCGAGATCGCCAGCGCCGCCTGGGGCTTCACGATGGACACCGTCGCGCATTTCCTGCGCCTGTGCTTCGCCGGCGTGTTCGAGACCTTTCCCAATCTCAAATTCATGCTTGGCCATAACGGCGAAGGCATTCCCTTCTATCTCGACCGGCTCGAGAACCACACCGCCATCGGGATGAAGGAACACGGCTTCAAGAAGACGATCACCGACGTGATGATGCAAAACGTCATTGTCACGACGAGCGGCAATTTCTCGGTGCCGGCGTTGATGTGTACGGTCGCCGTACTCGGCATCGACCGCGTGATTTTCTCGGTCGATTGGCCTTATGAATCGAATAAGATGGGCGTCGAATTCCTCAACAGCCTGCCGCTCAGCGCCAGCGACAAGGAAAAGCTGGCGCACGGTAATGCCGAGAAGCTGCTGGGCTTGCCGACCGCCTAAAATTGGGTTCGTTTCGTAATTTTCCTGTTTTTCGTTTAAGCCCAAGACGTTAGCGCTTGCATGACGGTCGTGCGTCCCTCGACGACGCTCGGGACGAGGTATTCCCAGTTCTTGCATCGATAAATGCAACGCATAAACAACCTCGTCCCGAGCGCAGTCGAGGGACGCACGTTACCAGCGCAATCGATTTGGTAAGGTCGGTCGTTCGGATCAAGAGCACGTCCAAACAAATCCGATTTCCAAGTGGCGTCCAGCGCCGATATCACGCGAAGGCCGGCGCGACCTCGGCCATGAAGCGAGCCATCTCTTCTTTCACCTGTGCATGGGGCTTCAGTCCCATGTTGAAATAGAGGATGACCTCGTCGAAGCCAGCGGCTTCTACTTTGCGCTTCAGCGTGTCGATAATCTGTTGTGGCGAACCGATCAGAACCGCGTTCTCGTTGAAATCCTCGGCCTTCATCGACTGATAACGTTCGACGATTTTGACGAAGTATTTGTAGTCCTCGGGCGCTGTCTTGGGATCGCCGGGGAAAGCCGGCGAGGTACATTCTTGATGATAGCGAAGCTGGCGTTCGCGTGCGGCGCGCTCCTGTTCCGGCGTATCGGCGAAGTGAATAAAATAGCTGGTAATCAGCCGCTTCGGCGCTCTGCCCCTGGCAGCACAGGCTTCGCGGTAGAGCTTACCGACTTGCATCAAGCCGCCATGGACGGAATTTGCCGCCCCGGCCGCCACGACCAACCCCGTCCCCAACCGCGCCGCCAACTCGATCGAGGGCTGCGAGAATGACGCGACATAGATCGGCATCGGTTTCTGCACCGGGGTCGGCGTCACCCACACATCGTCGAAGTTATAGTATTTGCCGTGATGCGAAATCGCGCCGTCGCTTTCCCACAAACGCTGCACGATCTCGAGGCCTTCGGCGAACACCGCCGAATTCTCCTCGAACTTCGCGCCGAAGGGTTGGTATTCGCGCCGGTCGTAACCGCGGCCGGTGGCGAAATCGACGCGGCCGTCGCTGAGCAAGTCCAGCGTCGCCCATTGCTCGGCGACACGGATGGGATGATGCAGCGGCAACACCGTGATCGCCGGGGCGAGGCGAATGCGTTTCGTCTTCGCCGCGACATACATCAGCACCATCTCGGGCGATGAATTGACGCCGAGGGTGCTGAAATGATGCTCGCCGACCCAAGCCGAATGAAACCCGAGTTCCTCGGCGTAGATCGCTTCAGCGGCGATCGTTTTGACGAACTCGTTCGGCGTACGCGGATTGCCCCGATAGTTATTGTCGCTCAGCGTGAAGTAACCGAATTTCATCGGACGATCACGAACGCTTCTGGAAACGGCTGGCGGTTTGCACCGCGATTCCGGGACGACCGGTACGATGATATTGCTCGATCAGCATCTGGGTATATTCCTCGGCATTGACCGGCGGATAGAGCGCCGGGTTGTCGGGACTCTGGCATGTCTCGATACATTTTATCTCGGCCGTCGCCGGCGGGCCGACGAAGAACGTTACGGAAATTCGCTCCTCGCCGCTGAAATTGGCGACGCGATGAAGATTCGAAGTGAAAAGATCGTTGGTCTGAAGCGCAATCAAATCACCGATATTGACGATTAGCGTACCCGGGATCGGCACGACATCGACCCACTGCCCTGCCGAATTCCGAACCTGCAGCCCGCCCAGCTTGTCCTGTGCGACAATGGTGAAAGAGCCGTAGTCGGTATGCGGCGAGAAGTTCCACTGCGTGCTGCTGAGGGTTGCGGGATCCAGCGGCGGATAATAATTGAACACCATCGTGTCGCCGAAACGGCCGTTCTCAGTTTCGAAATAAGTCTCGTCCAACCCGAGGCCGCGCGCGATGGCCCAGCTGATCTTCTGCGTCAGCGCGTTGGTGCGATAAAGCGTATTGGTGACGTAATCGCGAAATCCCGGCAAGGCTGCCTCGTCGGGCCATAAATGCGTGGCAGGCGGATAGGCACTCAGGTGATCGCTCGCGCTCATCGCATACTCGCGGGCGAAATAAAGCCGCTCTTTCACATCGACGATTTTTTCCGAACCGGGCGTCGCATTGAGACCGCCCGGCGGCACATAGCCTTTACCCTGGTTCCATTGCAGCTTTTTCTTCTCGGTAAGCGGCAGGGCGAAGAAGCGCTTGCCCCAACTCAGCAGCGTATCGAGTTCGGCCTGGCTGAAACCATGGCCCGTAGCATAGAAGAACCCGATATCGATCGATGCTTGCCGGACCTGTTGGGCAACACGCTCCCGTTCGGCCGGATCACCGTTTTTCGTGAAAGGCGACAGGTCGATGATTGGCAGCGATGCGAGGTTATTGCGGGCAATGCCCTGGCCGAGATAGCGATTGTCGAAATCGCTGAAATTATCGACTGCGCCGTCGCTGATCGTCTCGAGCGCCATTGTCTTCTCCCTGATCGCCACCCTGGTTCGGATCGGGCGGATGCGGAAAACTACCGCCTCACCGTGGGCTTTGGCAATTGGCAGAACTGGACAGTTCGCGGCCTACCCCTCAAGATAAACCGGTTGAAGCCGAGAAAAACTTTGGCGTGCCCTGCGGCACCTGCCAGCATTGCTGCAAGCATGAATGGATCATCATCGACCCGGCAAAGGGCGATGTGCTTGAGCTTTACGATACGACCGAGATCGTCAATCCGATCAACGGCCAACCGGCCCACGCCCTTAAACATAAAGACAATGGCGACTGCATTTATCTGAGTGAAACCGGCTGCACCATCCATGGGCGGCACCCGGCGATTTGCCGAGCCTTCGATTGCCGGCGCTTCTATCTCAATATGCAGTCCCTGCCCCGCGCCGAACGACGCCGTCAATTAAAAACGATTCATCGTTTTCAAGAATCGTTCGATATCGGCAAACGCATGCAGGACGAATTCCCAGTCTAACGCCGACTGCCTTTTTCCCGCCCCAACTCCCTTAATAATTTGGAACCGCACAGCAACGATTACGTTACCTCCTCAACCGGTGCGAAAGGCGCGCCGCCTTCACTGGAGAACGTCATGAAGATGCTTACATTTGCGGCGGTGATCGCGCTTTCGACAGCGAGCGTCGCGTTCGCGCAGAGCAACTCGACCGGTATGTCACCAACCAATCCGCCTGCCGCCGCGAACATGGGTAGCGGCTCTTCGAACTCCAATTCGAGCATGGGCAGTTCGATGGCCAAACCGGCGATCAGCAGCGACAAGCCGAATTCGGGCGGTGCGATGAATTCGAACTCGAATTCCACGATGGGCAGCAGCTCAGCCAAAAGCGACATGAGCAAAACAAAGAGTTCGGCGAGCACCCACAGCAAAGCGATGCACTCCAAGAGCAGCGACTCCATGGATAAAATGAACAGCGGCTCGAGCAGCCGCCGGTCGAAAGGGTCACGTGCCAGCCTGGATAACGCCGAGAACCCGGCCACCCAGCAGCTCAATCAACAGCAGCTTTCTGGTATGGGCGGCCAGCGTTCCGACAACAGCAACGGAATGAACGGTAGCGGCATGTCGAGCAATAGCGGCATGTCCAACACCAGCAACAGCGGAATGTCTCAATCTTCCGGCTCGACGATGTCACCGACTTCGCCGCGCGCGCTCAACAGCAGCTCGACCATGAGCCAGCCGCAAAGCGCGGAAAATCCGAACAATTGTTCGGCCTCGATGCCGGGTTGCACGCCGAGCGCCGGTGGGTCGTCAAAAACCCCCGCCGCCGATACGCCGCGCTAAACAGAGACCATTTCGGAGAAAGGCCGGCTTCCAAGCCGGCCTTTTTTATTTTGGGCTTATCCCCGCTTTTTCGAGTTCGCCGGGTAACCTTCCCGACAGCCAGAACAGATAGAGCTTTAGGTCACTCGCCAATGACCAAACGGGATATCGGAAGGTCGCTGGCCGATTTCGCTCGATTGTGAAATGACCGATCCAGGCTGGCCCATAGCCAAGCACAACCATTGCCAGCAGCCACCAGCCGTTGCGGGTAGCGATGGCCACAGCGAGGCAGCACAGCGTTAGGGTCGTACCGATATAGTGCCAACCGCGTGTCGCGGGCCGCGCGTGTTCACGCAGGTAATACCGCCAAAACGCCGGATAATTATCGATTCGCGGTGCATTCATCGGTGTATTGCGTCCGGTTCATGGTGGATATGCGGCTTATTCAAGGCACATTCCCAAACGCGAAAAATTTGTGCAAACTACCATCATCTTATTTTAGCCAAGCAGCTTTCCTAGACTTCAACACCTGGGCGAAGGAATGGCAAATCGGATGGCAAGTAATTTAAAAGACGGTGTTGGCAACGCTTCGTGGACGGTCGCCGACATTCCGTTCGACGAAATCGATCATTCCCTGATCGTCGATAACAGCGAGCTGTTTTATCTTATTACGGCAGCGTCCTTTATAGAGATCACGTCTGATCTCTATACCCGTAATCTGATCGATTATTATCACGGCAATCCCGAGATCGAGCATTGGCTCGAAAATTATTGGGAACGCGAAGAACTGCAGCATGGCGCCGCACTAAAGCTCTACGTCGAAACCGTCTGGCCCGATTTTCAGTGGGAAAAAGCCTATCACGACTTCGTCGATGAATATTCAACGACCTGCCAGATGGAGAACCTCGCCGCGAACCGGTCGCTGGAGATGGTTGCGCGATGCGTGATCGAAACCGGTACGGCTTCGTTCTACCGAACCTTGTCCGAAGCGTCGCCCGAGCCGGTGCTCAAATTGATCACCACGAATATCAGCAACGATGAAGTCCGGCACTACAAACACTTCTATCGCTATTTCCTCGAATACCGTGATCGCGAGCGGCCGAGCCGCTTCTCCGTCCTCAAACAGCTTTGGCAACGCGGCACCTGCGTCAAGTCCGAGGATGCCTATATCGCCTACAAGCATGTCTTCCTCGAACGCAGCAAGGGTGAGGCTTTTACGATCGAAGGTTACGACAAATTCCGCGCCAGCTTCCGCCGCATCGGCAGGACTGCCTTTCCGTATGAAATGGCGGTAAAGATGATCCTGAAGCCGTTGGATCTGAGCGTCCCGGTTGGACGCGTGGTTCAACCGGCCGTCGAAACAACGGCGCGATTTTTGTTTTCGATCTAGGACTTTTTCTCATGGCCCAAGCTGCGCGCGTCGAAGAACCCGTTGTCGCGCGCCTACCGATCTGGTCCGTCCTCGCCCCCTTCGCGCTGATCTTCGGGCTTTGTAATTACTACCGCACGGTCAACGCCGTGCTGGCGCCCGATCTTATCAACGGCTTTCACCTCTCGGCCGGACAACTCGGCCTGCTGATATCGATCTATTTTCTGGTGTCGGCCCTCTTCCAAGCGCCCCTGGGCTTGCTAATGGACCGGTACGGGCCACGTCGCGTGCAGGGTGCGCTGATCCTGATCGGCGGCTGCGGCGTTCTCATCTTCGCCCTTGGCACAACCTGGCCGGTCCTGTTGCTTGGCCGTGTAGTCATGGGGATCGGCGCAGCCGGTGGGCTGATGACGGCGATCCAGGCTGTGACCTTATGGTTTCCCGCCCCGCGTTGGCCGTTCTTCAACGGCATGGTCTTCAGCACCGGCGCCTTCGGTGCCTTGGTCGCGACCTTGCCGACCCGGTGGCTGCTCGATCTCGTCGATTGGCATCATGTCCTGGTCGGGGTCGCGGTGGTCAGTTTCTTCGCCAGCTTCTGGCTATTCGGTATGGTGCCGGAAAAGAAGCGCCCGCCGAAAGGCGAGACGCTGCGGCAACAGCTCAGCGGCATGGGAGAGATTTATCGCGACCGCCTGTTCTGGCGTTTCGCGCCGCTGTACCTCGTCACCATCGGCAGCACCATCGCCTTTCAAAGCCTCTGGGCGGGTCCTTGGCTGAACGATGTCGCCGGTTTCGCCCCGACCGACATTGCTGTGCATCTGTTGGCTATGACCTTACTGCAGATCGTCAGCTATTTCGGCGTCGGCTGGGTAGCGACGGAATTGGGCAAGCGCAACGTGCCGCTGACCCGGATCATGATGACCGGATCGGCGATTTATATCGTGATGCTGACGCCGCTTCTGTTCAGCAACGGTAACTGGGTATGGAGCGTCTTGCTCGGCGTCGGGCTGTTCTCGAATTCGAATACGCTCAGCTATTCGATTCTGTCGAAGCATTTTCCCGCGACCATGACCGGCCGCGCGACGACGGCACTCAACTCGTTCTTCTTCGTCGGTGCGTTCTTCGTCCAGTTCATGATCGGCGTGGTCATCGATCTCGTGCCGGCAACCACGCCCGGGCATTACCCCGCCCTCGCCTATCAACTCGCTTTCGCTGCGATGATCGTGCTGCAAGTCTGCGGTTGGGCTTGGTGTCTTATTCCGGTGAAGACGGCCGCGAAACTCTAATTCGACGGCCCGCCAGGACTGTCCCGAACATAGAGCCAGCCGGGCAGCGGAAATCCCTGCGCATCGAGAAAACGGTCCGATTGATCGTAAGGACCGGTACCAGCAGACGGCATCGGATTGTCGGCCGTGCAGGCAGCGAGGATGGCGACAAGACCGATCAACATCAGTGCGGTTTTCATCATGCCTCCCGTATGACTTTCGGATTGAAGCTTAGGCGCGTCCGCCCCTGTTCTCAATCTGCTGGCATTCAAGCTTTAGTTATGGGCGGTTCAAGCTTTAGTGATGGCTGGAACATTCCCGGCGAGAGGTCCAAGCTTGCGCATCGCTCAACGAGGAGGACGCCATGGATAAATTCATCATCGGGCCGCATTTCCGTTTGCAGGAATGGGTGGCGGAAGAAAAAGGCTATTTCCGCGATGAGGGGCTCGATTACGAGTTCCAGGAAACCATGCCATCGACCAGCGGCGCGGCGCATCACCTTGGCAATCAAGTCGGCGCGTTTCAAACCATCGAGGCCGGCCGTACCTGCAACATCTCCGGCGCCTGTCATTGGACGGTCAATGTCGCCGCCTCGTCGGGACACGGCAAGCTCTATGCCGATGCCTATTCGGTTTCGCCGGCCGGCGTGTTCGTACCGGCTGATTCACCGGTCAAGGAACCCAAGGATCTCGCCGGCGTGCCGATCTCGGTCGGTTATCAATCCGGGAGCCATTACGCGACGATCCAGGCGCTTGAGCAATATATGCCCCTCGCCGATATCAAACTTTCTTTCGCCGATGGCTTGCTGTTCAGCCGCATGGAAATGCTGTTCGATCGCAAAGTGCCCGCAGTGTCTGTCTTCAGCGGTCCGTACTACTTCATGGAACAGTTGGGTTTCCGCAAAATCATCGACAGCACTTTCATGATGGCGATGAGCGTCAACGGAAACCCCGATATGGAAGACGTGCGGAAATATTATAAAGCCTTGCGGCGCGCACAGCGCGACATCGACCTGCGGCCCGAGCTTTATACGCATTATTACAAGAAAGAATTTCCGCTGCGCTTTCACGACATGATGGACACGCGCCGGTGGGGTCCGGGTGAACGGATCGTGTTCGAGCCCTACACCAAGGAAGTCTTCGAGGAATCCCAGCGATGGATCGCCGCACGCGGCATCTTCCCCGACGGCAATTTGGGCAGCGGCGATTACGACGCCTCCATCATCACCCTGGCCGCCGAATAGAAGCAACATCCCGAGCTTGTCTGGGGGAAACAAGCTCGGGATGCCTGCGGTCAGAAGCCCTGGCTATAGGGCGTCATCAACATCGTCATCAGGCTTTTGCCGTCTTTGGTCTTCATGTCATCGACAAGATAGGCCTTGCCGTCATGCACCAGCACCATGCCGGCCAGCGGCTTCGAATGTTTCATCAGCTCGGTCGCTGTGGCCATGCTGACTTCGCGTTCGGTCATCATACCTTTGTTGGAAATCAGCATCACCATATAGGGCGCGCCGCGCTGCTCGACGGCACTGGCCGTCGTATCGGCGCCGGCCATGCCTGGCAAGGCCGTCTCGGCGCGGGCCGATAACGGCAAGGCAGCCATGACGCCCAGCAGCGAAGCAAAAACAACGGCGATACGTGTGGAAACGGTCTTCATAGCAATCTCTCCTCGGGTCTTTGGTTGGGGCGTCGCGATGCCGTCGCCCATAACCATCAATTCGTCCCGCGATCGAAAGAGTTACATCAGGCCGGGCAAATTCTTCGCCGCCGTTTTTCGGCAATCTGGCGAGCGCGGGACCACACTGCTACCATCCGGCCCGACAGATCGTTTCACGAGGAGGAAAAACCCATGAATGCCGATGCAAAAAAAATAACCCTGCGGATGATCCCCTACGGGATCTACGTGCTCACCGCTGATGACGGCAAAGGTAATATCGCCGCCGCGACCGTCAACTGGGTTACACAGACCGCCTTCGCGCCGCCGCTGGTGGTGATTGGCGTCAAAACCGATTCAGGCGCTTACGCCATCGTCAAAGAGACTAAGAGCTTTGCGCTGAACATGCTCGGCAAGGACCAGAAGGGTCTCGCCTTCACCTTCTTCAAGCCGGCGCAGGTTGCCGACGGCAAGATCAGCGGCCAGGCTTATCACAAAGGCACCAACGGTCAGCCGATCCTCTCCGACGCGCCGGCCGCGATCGAGTGCAAAGTGACGACCATCGTTGAGCAAGGCGATCATCACATCGTCGTCGCCGAAGTCACCGAGGCACATCTAATGAAGCCGCCGACAGGTCGCGCAGACGCCGCCATCCTCGAGATGAAGGATTTGGGCGAGAATGTGTTTTATGGCGGCTAGTGCCGGGTAAAAAAAATACACTGGGCCAGGAATACTTTTCCGGCTTTGCGCGTTATCGGAGTACGCCCTTCGAGGGCGTTCCTCCCTAAACTTAGGGCCGCGGTTTTACTGCGGCCTTTTTTATTGTGCAGCCTTCGGAAAGGTCAGGTTTGTTGGCAGATCTGGCTTTACCGTGCCGCGCGGATATTCGGGGATGATGCCAAAGATGATCGGCTTCATCACGCCCTCCACTTCGCGGATTTGCATCGCGTAGCGCGGCGAGATCGGGTTGTTCATCGCGTCATAGCGAAAGCGGCCCTCGGGTGTTGCGATGTCGATGGCCTTCAAAGCGGCGACCATCGCCTCGCGGTCGTCCGATTTACCGCCGAGTTTCGTCAGCGCGGTGTCGAGCAATTGACCTGAGATGTAACCGGCAGCCGCAGGCCATGACGGCATGTTCTTGGTCTCTTCGAAAAACGCCTTAGCGAAGATTTTGTTCTCAGGCGTATCGATGGTCGAGAAATAAGGCGACGAGCCGATAAAACCTGCCGCCGCCTTTCCTTCCGCCGGAAGTGAAGCTTCATCGACGGTGGCCGAAGGACCGTGCAGCGGCAGCGGCTTCCCGTAATCGGCATATTGCTTGATGAAGCGCACACCGTCAGCGCCCGGCAGAAAGACGATCGCGACATCGGCGCTGGTATCGAACTGTCCGATCACCGAAGCGAAGTCAGCCATGCCCAAACGCGGGAACAGTTTCTGCACCATGACGCCGCCGGTGGCCTGAAATCCTTTCTCGACATTGGCGACGGAGGTCTGGCCTGCCGAGTAATTCGGCGCGACCGCGATGGCGCGCTTATGCCCCGCCGTCCCGGCCAGATAGCCGTCGAGATAGCCTTCGCTATCGCCCGAGAAGGTCGTGCGGAAGATATATTTGCCGTCGAGAACATCATCGACCGTCGAGCCCATCAGCACCGGCATATGCTGGTCGATAAGGTAATCACGGATCGCAGCGCCCGATGCCGAGCTGATCGGCCCGACCAGCGCATCGATCTTGTCGGATTCCACGAGCTTCTTGGCTTTTCCGATCGCGGTTGAAGGATCGCCTGCCGTGTCCTCGGTCACGACCGTCACCGGCCGGCCACCAAGCTTGTTGTCGTGCAGTTTGAGATAAAGCAGGAAGCCCGCGCGCTGGCTGCTGCCGGTCGAGCCCAGCGACCCCGATAGTTCGCCCAGGAAGCCGATCTTTAACGGCGCCTGAGCATTGGCCGTGCCGATGACAAAAGCCGCCAACGCGATCCCGACGATCCATCCCCGCATACTTTTTCCCCTTATCGTTGACGGCATAATACCAAGCCATCATCATCGAGCGAACTATTCGTGGGAGGCGGCAAGATCATGGCGGCAGCGAACGATTACACGGACTTTGTCCATATCGGCCCGGGAACGCTGGCCGGCCGCTACCTCCGCCGCTTTTGGACGCCGGTTCATCCCGGCCGCGAGCTGGAAGCGGGCCAGGCCAAGCGCATTCAGATCCTCGGCGAGCATTTCACGCTCTATCGCGGCGAAAGCGGCACGCCCTATGTCGTGGCCGATCGTTGTGCCCACCGCTCGACCATGCTGTCGGTCGGTTGGGTTGAAGGCGAAGACATTCGCTGCTTTTATCACGGCTGGAAATTCGACGGCGCCGGCCAATGCACCGAGATGCCGGCAGAGAAACCCGGCCTCGAGAGCACCGTCAAGATCGGCGCTTATCCGACCCGCGAGTATCTCGGCATGATCTTCGCCTACCTGGGCGAAGGCGAAGCGCCGGAATTTCCGCGCTATCCCGTATTGGAAGATGAAGAGGCCGGCGTGCTATGGGCCGACATGGACCCGGTGCCGATCCCGCATAACTATTTTCAGCGGATCGAGAACGCGACCGACGAAGTCCACATCATGTTCGCTCATGGCGATTTGTTCAAATCGTTGGGCATCGCCGAGATTCCCGAAGTGCGCGTTACCGAAACCGATTACGGCGTTCTGCAGGAAGGTATCCGCGCCAACGGAACGGTGAAGACCGCGCATTTCCACATGCCGACGATGAACTTCATCCAAATCCCGCCGGGTCCTGGCGAAGTCGGCTGGGCGCTGTTCATGACCTGGCGCGTCGCCGTCGATGACCAGAGCTATCGCAGCTACAGCGTCCGACGCGTCAAAGTGAATCACGAGGTGAAAAGCCTTTTGATGAGCGATCCGGATTTTCGCGCCCGTTGGAGCCCACTGCCGAAGTCGCTGGAACATGCGGTCGAATATGCCCAGAAGATCGTCGCCGGCCAGATGAAGATGACGGACATTGACCCGAGCGACCGCCGCCTGCTGGTCGCAGTGCAGGACAATGTCGCGATCCTGGCGCAAGGCGCGATCGTCGATCGCAGCGTCGAACGGCTCGGCCGATCCGATATCGGCACGGTTCTGGTGCGGCGAATCTGGGAACGCGAACTGCGCGCCCTCGCCGAAGGAACGCCATTGAAGCAATGGCGGCATCCCGATGGCGTCTTGGTGCCGAAGACCGGTCTTCCTGAAGCAGCGGAATAGAGCGATCACAGAAAATGGCGATGCGGGTTCAAGCCGACGACGTGAAGATCGGCGATGTAACAATCAAGGTGCGCCGCGCCGGCAAAGGCATGCCGGTGTTATTCCTGCATGGTGCAGGTGGTTACACGCAATGGCTTCCCTTCTTTCACGCTCTGACTGAGCATTACGAAGTGATCGTGCCGGAACATCCCGGTTATGGCGGATCGGACGATGCCGATCTCATTCGCACCATCCCCGACATGGCGATGTTCTATCTCGAATTCATCGAGACTCTGGGCCTCGACGATATTCATCTGATCGGCCATTCGATGGGCGGATGGATCGCCGCCGAAATTCTTGTGCGCGACCGCTCCCGTGTCCAAAGTCTGACCTTGATCGCGCCGGCCGGCATCCGCGTCCTCGGCGTTCCCAGCGGCGATGGCTTCATCTGGAACGCGGAAGAATCCACCCGTAACCTGTTTCACGATCAGGCTTATGCCGAGATCCTGCTGGCGCTAAAGCCGAGCGAGGAGCAGGTCGATACCATGCTCAAGAACCGTTTCACCTCGGCGAAGCTCGGCTGGAAGCCGCGCTGGTACAATCCCGATCTCGAGAAGTGGCTGCACCGCATACGGATTCCGTCTCTCGTCGTCTGGGGCGATGACGACAAGGTGATGCCGACTGCCTATGCCGATCTGTGGCAAAAGCGATTGCCCGACGTGCGACTCTTCATCGCCAAGGAATGCGGGCACCTCCCCCATGTGGAGCAGGACAAGATCGTCACGCCGCATATTCAGGCTTTCCTAAAGGGGATTGAGCGATGAAGTTCGTTTCCTTTCATCTGATGCCCTATCGCCCTCTCGATTTCGAAGAAGCGTCCAAGCATCGCTCGGCCTGGGTCGTACTGCCGAACAGCCTCTATGATCCCGTCAAAGGCGCGGACGAGTACGAGGCCTATATCAACTTCCTGGTCGATTGCGAGGCGCTGGGCTTCGACGCGATCAGCGTCAACGAGCATCATCAGAACGCCTATGGCCTTATGCCGGCGCCGAACCTCATCGCCAGCGCCCTGATCCAGCGCACCAAGACGATCAAGATCGCGATTATCGGCCGCGCGCTGCCGATCCAAGAGAACCCGATCTCCATCGCCGAAGAATATGCGATGCTCGACAATCTCTCGCGTGGCCGTTTGATCTGCGGCTTCGTGCGCGGCATCGGCGCCGAATATCATTCGACCGGCGTTAATCCCTATTTTTCGCATGCACGCTTTCATGAAGCGCACGACCTGATTGTGCAGGCATGGACGAAGCCCGGCCCCTTCCCGTTCGAGGGCGAACATTACAATATCCGCTACGTCAATCTGTGGCCGCGGCCCTATCAGACGCCGCATCCGCCGATCTGGATTCCGTCACAAGGTTCGACCGAGACGGTCGTCTGGGCTGCAGACCCGAGCCGCAAATATCCGTTCCTCGTCACCTTCTCGGCGATGGAACTTGTGATCCGCTATCTCAACACCTATCGCGATCAGGCGCGGCAATTCGGCTACGAAGCTGAGGAAGGGCAGTTCGGTTGGGCCTGCCCCGTTTATGTCGCCGACACCGACGAGCGCGCCCGTGCCGAAGCGGGACCGGCAATCGAAGCGCTCTATAACAACTATCTCCGCATGCCGATGGAGATGCTGCTACCCCCCGGTTACACCTCGCTGCAATCGATGAAGAACTTCTTCAAGATGCGCACGGCGATCGCGTCCGGCACCAAGCCGACCGCCGACAGTCTCATTAGCAGCGGCACCGCTTTGATCGGCAGTGTCGAGACGGTGCGTTCAAAGATCGCCGAGGTCCGTGACAAGACCGGTCTCGGCATCTTGTTACCGATGTTCCAATTCGGCACCCTCAGCGATGAATTGGCGAAGCGTAATGTTCAGCTCTTCGCCGACAAAGTCATGCCGACGTTACGCTGATACACCCCCGACAATAGTCTGGAGCAGACGATGTGGTTGGCCTTCTCGCTTGCCGTCGCCGATACCTTTGCGCCGGCGCAACGCCGGACGCTGATCATCACGGTTCTCGGCACGGTCCTGTTGATCGTGGCGCTCTGGTTCAGCGCGACATTCTTACTTTCGACATTGCATCTGAGCGGCATCGGCTGGCTCGATGTCGTGATCAATATTCTCGGCAGCCTCGCCGCCCTTTTCGTTGCCTGGGTGATGTTCCCGGCGATGACGGCGCTCATCCTCGGATTTTTCCTCGACAGCGTCATCACCTCGATCGAGCAACGCCGTTACCCCGATCTCCCGCCGCCGCGGCATGTGGGCTTGCGTGAATCGCTGATCGCGGCGCTTCGCCTCGCGGGCTTGGCTCTACTGCTGAATATCATCGCGTTGCCGCTCTATCTGCTGCTGCCGCTCGCCAACGTCGTGCTGTTCTGCGGCATCAACGGCTATATCGTCGGGCGCGAATATTTCGCCGCCGTCGCCTATCGCCGGCTCGACGCCCGAGGCGTCAAAGCAATGTGGCACGCCCACCGGATACGGCTTCTCGCCGCCGGCGTCGTCATGGCGGTGTTGTTGGCAATTCCGTTTGTCAGCCTGATCGCGCCGCTTATCGGCATCGCCTTCATGTTGCATCTGTTCGAAGGCCTTCGCAACGGCCCGCGATCAAGCAGCCTAATCGGCTGATCGACGTCGCCGAAGGCCACAGCCGGAAGCATCTTGTTGTCGATAATATCGTCCGATACGCTCACCGACATAACGCGCGACGCAGCGCGAAGCGGTCGCCGACAAAGGGATGAAGACGCAAGATGAAAGCCGTTCGTTACCATCAAAAAGGCGCGCCCGAGGTTCTGGTCTATGAGGATGTCGCCGATCCGACGCCGGGACCGGGCCAGGTACTACTTCGTGTGCTCGCATCGGGCGTCAACTATGCCGATGCAACGCGGCGCAGCGGCCATCATTATCCCCGTCCGACGCCCCTTCCCTTTACCCCCGGTAGCGAAGTCGTCGGCGTCATCGATAAACTCGGCCCGGGCGTCACGAACATCGCGCTCGGCACGACCGTCATCGCTTGGCTGCCCCAAGGCGGCTATGCGGAGCTCGCCGTCGCGGATGCGACCGAGCTGCTTCCGGTTCTGGCCGGTGTCGCACCCGCCGAGGCTTTGGCGTTGATCATCCAGGGGCTGAGTGCGGCGTTGATCGTCAAACGAAGCGCGCGTCTCCAAACCGGCGAAACCGTGCTGATCGAAGGTGCGGCCGGCGGTGTCGGCGTGATCGCGTTACAGCTCGCCAAAATCTACGGCGCAGGCAAAATCATCGGCATGGCCAGCACGAAAGAAAAACGCGATCTCGTGCTGAGCCTCGGCGCGGACGTTGCGATAGACTACACCCAGCCCGAATGGCCGGACCAGGTTCGGGCCGCGAACGGTGGCAAGCCGGTCGATGTGATTTTAGAGATGACCGGCGGCGACGTCTTCGAAAAGGCGCTCGACTGCCTTGCCCCGTTCGGGCGCATGGTCGCTTACGGCAACGCCAGCCGCCAACCCATGACGCTCAACGTGCAAAGGTTGTTGCCGCTCAATCAGTCGGTGACGGGCTTCTTCCTAAGCGGCTTCGTTCAGGCGCAGGGCGCTGACGGCAAAGCCTTCACCGAAGCCTTGCTGGCCGAACTCGGCGGCTATGTCCGCGACGGACGGCTACGCTTGCAGGTCGATCAGCGATTCAAGCTTTCGCAAGCCGCCGATGCACACCGCGCGCTGGAATCGCGTCAGACGACCGGAAAGGTCGTGCTGATCCCCTAGCGCAAGCTCTCGTTCAGCTTCTTCAGCGCCTCGGAACCGGGCACCAGATCCTCCGTCTGCAATTCGTTCAGCGGCTTATCGACCGTGTTGAGATAATCGTGCAGGTCCGTGCCTTCCGGATCGACATAGAGCAGACCGGTGACGATCTCGCCGGCAGCAGCCCGTTCCTGGAGATAGTTCATCGCCTGGATGCGATCACTCGGATCGTAGTGCGGTGAGGTCTTGCGCAAGCGCAGGACCGAACCGTCATGCTGGGTTACCATCTCCACCGTGCCGGGCGCATAGTCCGCGACGATCGCCTCGTGATCGACCATCATGTCGAGCTTGTTCACTGTCTCGTTATGCTCACGCACATAATCGAGGCTCTTGGTCGAACCGACATGGTTGTTGAAGGCGACGCAGGGGCTGATGCAATCGATGAAAGCGGCGCCATGATGGCTCATGCCGGCCTTGATCAACGGCACGAGTTGCGACTTGTCGCCCGAGAAGCTGCGCGCAACATAGGTCGCGCCGAGCTGCATCGCGATGCTGACCATGTCGATGGCGCTGTCGCCGTTGATCGCACCGTATTTGCTTTTTGAGCCTTTATCCGAGGTCGCCGAGAACTGGCCCTTGGTCAGACCGTACACGCCGTTGTTCTCGACGATATAGAGCATGTTCACGCCGCGGCGGATGCTGTGCGCGAATTGGCCGAAACCGATCGAAGCGCTGTCGCCGTCACCAGAGACGCCGAGATAGATCAGGTCCTTGTTGGCGACGTTTGCACCGGTCAGCACCGACGGCATACGGCCATGGACCGAATTGAAGCCGTGCGAATTGCCGAGGAAGTAATCGGGCGTCTTGGACGAGCAACCGATGCCCGACATCTTGGCAATGCGATGCGGCTGGATATCCAACTCGAAGCAGGCCTGGATCACCGCGGCGCTGATCGAATCATGGCCGCAGCCGGCGCAGAGCGTCGAGATCGAGCCTTCGTAATCGCGATGGGTGAAACCGAGCTTGTTGGTCGGAAGCTGCGGGTGATGCAGCTTGGGCTTCGGAATATAGGTCATGCCGTGATCCCCTTACCGTGCCACTTCACGAAGCGGCGCAACGTTGCGCGCCTTCAGAAGAGCGGTGATCTTGTCGATGATGAAGCGCGCGGTGATCGGCGTACCGTCGTAATGCAGGACGGGCACGATCCGCGCAGGGTCGAGGTTGGTTTCCGTCACCAGCAACGTCCGCAATTGCGCGTCGCGGTTCTGCTCGACGAGGAATACCTGGTCATGTTCAAGGACGAAGGCGGCGACCTCGTCGGCGAAGGGGAAGCCCCTCACCCGCATCGCGTTGAGATGGAATCCCTCGGTTTCGAACAGCTCCAGGGCCTCATACATTGAGGGCGCGGTCGAACCGTAATAGAGGATACCGTATTTGGTCTTCTGTTTCGCGTCGTGGCGGATCGGCGCCGGGATCAGCTTCTTCGCCGTCTCGAACTTGCGCAGCAGGCGCTGCACGTTCTCGACATAGACAGTTCCATTCTCGCTGTATTTGGCGAGACGGTCATGCGACGACCCGCGGGTGAAATACGAACCCTTGGTCGGGTGTGTACCCGGATAGGTGCGATAGCCGATGCCGTCGCCTTCGAGATCGGTATAACGCTGCAGCACCTTGCCGGCTTCTAGTTCTTCGGCGTTCAAGACTTTGCCGCGATCGAGCTGGCGGCTGTCGTCCCATTCGAAAGGCTTACACAGCCAATCGTTCATGCCGATATCGAGATCGAGCATCAGGAAGATCGGCGTCTGCAGCCGGTCCGCCAGATCGAAAGACAAAGAGGCCATCTCGAAGCTCTCGGTCGGATCTTCCGGGAACAGCAACGGATGCTTGGTGTCGCCGTGCGAGGCGTAAGCCGCACCGATGAGGTCGGCCTGCTGCGTGCGGGTCGGCATGCCGGTCGAGGGACCGCCGCGCTGCACGTCCATGATCACCGCTGGGATTTCGGCGTAGTAGGCAAGGCCGACGAATTCGGTCATCAGCGACACGCCCGGCCCGGATGTGCAAGTAAAGGACCGCGCGCCGTTCCAGGCCGCGCCGAGCACGATGCCGATCGAGGCGAGTTCGTCTTCGCCCTGAACGATGCCGTATTTCGCCTTGCCGGTTTCCTTGTCGGTACGGAACTTCTTGCAATATTTCATGAAGGCTTCGGCCACCGAGGTCGAAGGCGTGATCGGGTACCAGGCGCAAACCGTCGCGCCGCCATAAACGGCGCCCAACGCTGCGGCGCTGTTGCCGTCGATGAAGATGCGGTCGCCGACCTTGTCCGAGCTGCGCACGCGCAGCGTCAACGGCGCCAGATTTTCCTTCACATAGTCGATGCCCATGTGGAGGGCTTTGACGTTCGGCGCGATCAGCCGGTCTTTGCCCTGGAACTGTTCCCCGATCAGCTTCTCGATCTGGGCGACATCCATGTTGAGCAACGCGGCGAGCGCGCCGACATAGATGATGTTCTTGAACAACTGACGCTGGCGCGGGTCGGTGAAGGCGCGATTGCAGATGTCGGTCAGCGGCACGCCGACGACATTAATATCCTCGCGGAACTTCGACGGCGGCATCGGCTTGGTCGAGTCATAGAACAGATAACCGCCGACCTCGATCTCGGCCACGTCGGCGGCCCAGGTCTGCGGGTTCATCGCCACCATGAGATCGACGCCGCCGCGCCGGCCCATGTGACCGGCCTCGGAAATGCGTACCTCGTACCAGGTCGGAAGGCCCTGAATGTTCGAGGGGAAGATGTTGCGCGAAGCAACCGGCACGCCCATGCGGAGGATCGAGCGGGCGAACAATTCGTTCGCGCTGGCCGATCCCGAGCCGTTGACGTTGGCGAACTTAACGACGAAATCGTTGACGGATTCTATCGGCTTCGACATGCGGGCCCGGCCTGTGTGGTATCGAGGAGGAATTTCTGCATGTCCCACGCGCCGGTGGGGCAGCGTTCGGCGCAGAGACTGCAATGGAGACAGACGTCTTCGTCCTTCGCCATAATGCGGCTCGTCTTGAGCTCGGGCGAGACATAGATGTCCTGGGTGCGGTTGTTCGCCGGCGCCTGGAGGTGATGGCGCAGCTCTTCTTCCGGTTCGTTGGCGGTGAAGGTGATGCAGTCCATCGGGCAGATATCGACGCAGGCGTCGCACTCGATGCAGAGCGACGGGGTGAACACCGTCTGCACGTCGCAATTGAGGCAGCGTTCGGCCTCGGCATAGCCGAGCTTTTGATCGAAGCCGAGTTCGACCTCGACCCGCACGTCCTTCAAAGAGACTTCCTTATCCCGCTGCGGCACCCGGTACCGCTGGTCGTTGGAAATGTCGTTGTCGTAACTCCATTCGTGGATGCCCATCTTCTGGCTGATGAGGGCCACGTCCGGCGCCGGACGGTCTTTCACGTCTTCGCCATGGCAGAACTTGTCGATCGAGACGGCCGCTTCGTGGCCATGCGCGACGGCCCAGATGATGTTCTTGGGCCCGAACGCGGCGTCTCCGCCGAAGAAGACATTGGGGATCGCCGACTGGAAAGTCACAGCATCGACGGCGGGCATATCCCACTTGTCGAAATCCATGCCGATGTCGCGCTCGATCCAGGGGAAGGCGTTCTCCTGGCCGACAGCGAGCAGCACGTCGTCGCACTCGAAGAACGGGTCCGGTTCACCGGTCGGAACGAGGGACCGCTTGCCCTTCGCGTCATAGACCGCCTGCACCTTCTCGAAGACAACGCCGGTCAGCTTGCCGTTCTTGTGCCGAAACTCTTTGGGGACCAGCATGTTGAGGATCGGAATGTCCTCGTGCTGCGCGTCCTCTTTTTCCCACGGACTCGCCTTCATCTCCTCGAAGCCGGACCGGACGATGACCTTTACTTCTTCACCGCCGAGACGCCGCGAGGTGCGGCAGCAATCCATCGCCGTGTTGCCGCCGCCGAGGACGATCACCCGCTTGCCGATCTTGTCGGTATGGCCGAACGAAACCGAGGACAGCCAGTCGATGCCGATATGAATATTGGCGGCGGCTTCCTGACGGCCCGGCAGCTCGAGTTCGCGGCCGCGCGGCGCGCCGGAACCGACGAAAATCGCGTCATAACCTTCGGTCAGGAGCTGTTTGAGGCTGTCGATGCGCTGTCCAAGGCGTAAATCGAGCCCCATCTCGGTAATATAGCCGGTTTCCTCGTCGGTGACGGCTTCGGGAAGGCGAAAACGCGGGATTTGAGTGCGCATCATGCCGCCGGCCTTCGGATCGCCGTCGAACAGCACGATCTCGTAGCCGAGCGGCGCAAGATCGCGCGCCACGGTCAGCGAGGCAGGTCCCGCGCCGATCAGGGCGATGCGCTTGCCGTTCTTTTGAACCGGGATGCCCGGCAGGCGATCGCGAATGTCGTCTTTATTATCGGCGGCGACGCGCTTGAGTCGGCAGATCGCGACCGGTTCTTTCTCGACGCGGCCACGGCGGCAAGCCGGCTCGCACGGACGGTCGCAGGTACGTCCCAGGATTCCCGGGAACACATTCGAGCGCCAATTGACCATGTAGGCGTCGCTGTAACGCCCGGCAGCGATCAGACGGATATATTCCGGAACGGGCGTGTGGGCCGGACAGGCCCACTGACAATCGACGACTTTGTGGAAATACTCCGGGGCCGCGATATTCGTAGGCTCCAACGCCTTTTCTCCCTCACGCTCCACCCAAGCGCCGCGCGATGTCCGGCGGCGTGCCCATTATACGGTCGGCGACCTGCGTCTCCTCCCCTTGGTTACTCGGCGATCGACTGAAGAATTTCAGCCGGAGACGCGCGGTACCGATCGTTAAAGGCCACTCACTCTGCCCCATCGGTGGGACCTTCGCAACCATGACAAGTCCACAGTTACGCTGTGGGTTCTGCATAAGGGAAATGCAGCATCACGTTGTTTTCCAGCATCTCATCCACAGAAAAAAACACATCGCTGTCCGTGAGCGGGTCGCCGCGCTTAACCACGTATGTTATTGTTTCCAAGCGACGGCGGCTGGGGCATTTCGAACTTTGTACGAGACGAAAAACAAAACACCGCCTTCTCGCGGTACGTTGGCGGCGGCGCTCCTGCTGGGCTGTTTGCTCGCCTTGGTTTTGGGCGTTTTCGGCGCGGTCTATCTCGATCAGTTCCGCGCCCATACCGGTCCCGACATCGTCCTACGCAAAACCGCGCCCGTCGTCGCCAGCGCGACACCGCCGGAAGCCGGCCCATCCGCCACCGTAACGCCGCCCGAAAATCCGCCGGTTGCCCAAGCCGTTACGCCCCCGGAGTCGCCTGCGCCTGAAGTCGCCCAGGCTCAGCCTACTACCGCCTCGACGGTCACACCGCTCGCCGACATCGCGCCAAAACTCGAACAGATCGCACCCGCCGCCGCGCCGGCCATGGTCGCCGCAGCCGCGGGGCCGCGCTATTGGGTGGAATTTGGCGTCTATGAGGGCAAGTTCTTCGCCGACAAGCTCACCAAAAGCCTCGACGATCTCGGCATCAAGGCCACGATCACCACCGCACCCGGCCGGAATGGAACGAGATACCTCCGTGTCCGTACGGCCAATGAAAGCGATCAAGCCACCGCCGAAGCTCAGGTTGAAAAGGCCCGCACGGCGTTCAAGATCACGCCGCTCCTGCATCGCACCGCGGCGGCAGCGACCATCGCACCGCCCAAGGCAGCTGTTGCTCCGGCAGCGACAGCATCGGCACCAAAACCCTCGCCAAAAACAGGTGCTTATTGGGTTCAGTTCGGTGCCTACAGTAGCGAGCAAGGCGCCCGCGAAATTGCAAATCAACTTGCAAAGAGTGGAATTCAAGCCACTGTAACTAAAAAAACTATTCAGGTTCCTCAGACGCTGTATCTGATCCGGGCCGAGGGCCTGCCCGATCGCGCGGAAGCAACGTCTGTGGCGCAAAAGGGCAGCGCGGTTCTGCATAGCAGCGACGCCTTCGTCCGGAAGAATTTGCGCGCCCCGCCGCTGCCGCGCTAACTAGCCGACATGATTCTCACGCCGATTCCGGCGGAGCGGCTTCCCGATACCATTCGCCGTTTCGCCGAGAGCCTTACCGATTCCGCCCGCGTGGTTTTCGAGCGTATCGCCGACATCGGAGCCGCCGATCGGGCGCAGGGCGACGAAGCTGTGGCCCATCACCAGGCTGCGATCGCACTCGCCCGGAAATTCGGGATGGGCATCCTTCCCGGCAGTCCGTCGCTAGATTTTTGCTGGAACGGCCAAGCGCTGCGGTGCGAGACCGAAGCCTATGTCTTGCTGCACGAGATCGCCCATTTCCAGATCGCCCCGCCAGAGCGCCGGACGATGATCGATTTTGGCTTGGGTACCGGACCGGAAACCGGCAAAGCGGCAGAGGCCGAACAAGCAGCCACCGTCTTCGGCGTCGAACGCGAAGCCGAGGAAGCGATGTCGTCACTTTTGGGAATTCTGTGGGAAGTCGAATTAGGCCAACCGGGCTTGGCCTCTTTCCTCGATCAGAACTGGCTCGAGGGCGCCGGACGGGCCAGCGCAGCAGTGCATTTTCAGAAGACGCTTGCCAGCCTACAGCAGATCGGATTGGCCGATTTGGCAGGCCACCCGCGCCTTAAAGTAGCCGATTATTTTTTAAAATCAGTGCTTTAAGAAGCAAATTTCTCGCGTTGGTTCACATTCATCATGTGAAGCGCGAGACAACGGTGATAAAGGCTTGGTTTTTCACGCTTAAATAGGCGCGAAATCCATGACGGTTCAGTTTCAACCGCTTCGTCCCGCGGACGTGCAACCGACCAGGGCACCCAGACGACGCTTCCGGGAACATATCCCGTCACACCTTCGCGCATTTCTCGTCACTCCTACCGGCGGAATAGTTAACGCCAGCCATTAGCATTGCGCTAACTATGGTTAACGAATCGTTAACGACGACGTCTTCGTTAACGATTACAACTCATTAGCGAGGCGCCGGCCCACCGGACCACAATCACCTGAATGACCAAGTGCGGCCCGGGCATAAGGTTGCATCTGCCTCTTTTCGTACTGTTAGCCCCATCGTCACGGCGATCCGGCTGTTCTATCTTCCCTCACAACAAACGGGAGGAAATCATGAGCGAGATCACCTTGGTGGCGCCGGGCGGCATCCGTACCGCGATCCAGACCCTTATCCCCGCCTTCGAGAAGGCGACCGGCCACAAAGTCACCCCGACCTTTGGTTCGGGCGGCGCGGCCAAGTCCCGCACCATCGACGGCGAGATGTTCGACGTACCGGTGGTCCAGCCACCGCTCGATACCGTCATCGCCTCGGGCAAAGTGATCCCCAGCACCGAAACCCCGATCGCTACGGTCAGCGTCGTGGTGGGCATTCCCGCCGGAACACCCAAACCGGATTTCGCCTCGGCGGAAGGCATCAAACGATTCCTGCTCGGCGCGAAATCGATCGCCTATCCTGCCGCAGCGCGCGGCGCGGCGTGCGGCGTCAGTTTCGAGGGGACAATGGCCAAGCTCGGCATCTCCGATGCCATGGCGCCGAAGGTCAAGAATTCTCAGTCCGGCTGGGAAGCCATCACCATGCTGGCCCGGGGCGAGGTCGATATCGGTGTCACCTTCGCCAGCGAAATGGATGCCGATCCCCGGGTCGAGATGCTGGGCGCGATGCCGCTCGACCTTTCGACCCCGACCGGCTTCGTCGCCTTCGTGAACGCACAGTCGAAAGAACCAGACGCCGCCCAGGCGCTGATCAAGTTTCTCAGCTCGCCCGAGGCCGCCAAGGTCTTCACCGATTGCGGGATGAAACCCGGCAAATAATCAGTCGTCGATCGCCTGATAAACCGAGGTCCAGAAGTCACGATAGACCTCGGACATCAGCGGGAATTCGGCGCGCTGGGTCATCAGGATCGCGGTCAGGTCCTCGCGCGGGTCGCTGTACCACGAGGTGCCGAAGCCGCCGTCCCAGCCGAACCGGCCGGGATTTCCCGAGAGTTCGTCGCGGCCGGTGGTGACGCTGAGGCCGAAGCCCCAGCCGCGGTGGTCCCAATAGCCGGGTAGAAAGCCGGACGAAGCCTTTTGATCGGCGGTCAGTTGATCAGAGGTCATCAGTTCGACCGAAGGCCGCGACAAAATCCGCTCGTGCCCGTGCTGCCCCTTATCGAGCAGCATCCGGGCGAAGACCCCATAATCATCGACCGTCGAGACGAGACCCGCAGCACCGTCGGGGAAAGCTGGCGGCTGCGCCCAGTCGCTATCGGCGACGCCGTCGTGAAGATCGAGATTGCCGGTCTTTCCGTTCGCCCAATAGCTGGTCGCGAACCGGTCGAGCTTGGCCGCCGGCACGCTGAAGCCGGTATCCACCATGCCCAAGGGATCGAAGATCCGTTCGCGCAGAAACGTCTCGAGCGGACGGCCGGTAACCCGCGCGATCAGCACGCCGAGGACATAGGAGCCGGTGTTGTAGCGCCAGGTCTCCCCCGGTTGGTTCATCAGCGGCAGACTGCCCAGCCGCTTCAACCATTCGTCGGAGTCGTGGACCATCGATGGACGCGGCGGTCCGAACCCGACGATGCCGAGCGCGTCGATTGCCTGCAAAATCGGATACCGGTCGGACGGCCCCATGACGATGCCCCAGCCGAGCCGGAAGGTCAGCAGGTCGCGCAACGTGATCGAACGGTGCGCCGGGACGGTTTCATCGAGTGGCCCATCGAGGCGCTTCAGTACTTTGCGGTTGGTGAGTTCCGGCAGGAACCCATCGATCGGATCGTCGAGCCGCAGCCTGCATTCCTCGACCAGGATCATCGCCGCCACCGCCGTAATCGGCTTGGTCATCGAAGTGATCCGAAAGATCGTGTTGCGGCGCATCGCGTCGCCGTCGAAGGATTTGGCGCCGATCGTCTCGACCCGGGTTTCGCCCTTGCGGCTGATCAGCGTCACCGCGCCCGGCAAAAGGCCGCGCTCGACATGGCCGACGAGAACTCGGCGCACATGTGTGAGGCGGCGCTCGGACAATCCACCTGCGGTCATCGATCCCTCCCCAGCACACTCGCTTGACAATTACGTTGATATCAACACTATATCGGTATGTCAAAACACGCGCGGGTTTCCTTCGAGGATACGCTGAATGTCCGCGACAATTGCCTCTGCCTTTATCTGCAGCGGGCGGCGAGGGTCGTGGCGCGGCATTTCGACGAAGCCTTGCGCCCGTTCGATCTGACCAATGGCCAATTCTCGCTGCTGATGTCGCTCAACCGCCCTGACCCGCCAACCATCGGCATGATCTCAATCACCCTGGGCGTCGATCGCACGACCCTCACGGCCGGCCTCAAGCCGCTGGAACGGCGCGGGTTGCTGACCGTCGCCATCGACGAGGCCGACAAGCGCGGCCGCCGCCTCGCCCTTACCCCTGGCGGCCACGCGCTGCTGATGCGCGCGCTGCCGGTGTGGAAGAGCAATCACGCCCTGATCGAGCAACGGCTGAAGCCGTCGAGCCCCGACACATTCCGCGACGAATTGCGCGCACTTTCCTGATAACCCATCCCTGGAGACGAAGATGAAAGTTCAATCCTATCTGTTTTTCGACGGCCGCTGCGAGGAAGCACTCAACTTCTATAAGAAGACTCTGGGTGCCGAGATCTCAGGACTTATGCGCTACAAGGAAAGCCCAGAGCCTTGCCCCGAAGGCATGATCCCAGCTGGTTCCGAAGAAAAGATTATGCACGTCGCCTTCCGCATCGGCGATACAGAACTATTGGCCTCCGATGGGCGCTGTCAGGGCAAGCCGAACTTCCAGGGCATCGGCCAGGCTTTGACCGTGGCCAATGCCGCCGAAGCGGACAAGGTTTTCGCTGCCCTCGCCGACGGCGGCCAGATTCAAATGCCGATCGCCAAAACCTTTTTCTCGCCGCGCTTCGGCATGGTTGCCGATAAGTTCGGTGTCTCCTGGATGATCCTTAGCGAAACCTGACGCTACACCCCGCGTCCGGACCGCGTTAATGCGCCGGACGCGGCACTTTCGCCCCACTGCCCCCGACGAGGAAATCGAGATCGCAGCCGAGATGTGCTTGTGTGACATGCTCGACATAGAGTTTCACCCAGCCGCGATCGGACGGCGGCGGTGACGGCTTCCAGGCGGCGCGGCGGCGTGCAAGTTCCTCGTCGCTGATCTCGAGTTCGAGTTTCCGCTGCTCGACATCGAGGGTGATCATGTCGCCGTCCTGCACCAGTGCGAGTGCGCCGCCCACGGCGGATTCCGGCGAGATATGCAGCACAACAGCGCCATAAGCGGTGCCACTCATGCGCGCGTCGGAAATTCGCACCATGTCGGTGATGCCTTTTTGGAGGACCTTCTTCGGCAGCGGCAGATTGCCGAGTTCGGGGAAGCCGGGATAGCCCTTCGGCCCCGCCCCTTTCAGCACCATTACGCAGGTCTCGTCGATATCGAGCGCGGGGTCGTCGATGCGGGCTTTGAAGTCTTCGATGGTTTCGAACACCACAGCGCGGCCACGATGCTTTAATAAAGAGGCCGTTGCCGCCGACGGCTTGATCACGGCGCCGTCGGGGCAGAGATTGCCGCGCAGCACGGCGATGCCGGCACGTTCTTTCAGCGGTTTCTCGGGCGAACGAATGACCTCTTCGTTCCAGTTCGGCGCTTCGGCGGTGTTCTCGCCGATGGTCATTCCGTTCACCGTCGGCGCATCGCGATGAATCAAATCGCCCAGCGCCTTGATCACTGTCGCGAGCCCGCCGGCATAATAAAAGTCTTCCATCAGGAAGCGGCCATGCGGCATCAGATCGACCAGCAGCGGCATCTCGTGACCCAGCTTGTCGAAATCGTCGAGCGTCAGCTTCACGCCGATCCGTCCGGCGATGGCGAGAAGATGCGGGATCGCATTGGTCGAACCGCCAATGGCGGCATTGACCCGGATCGCATTCTCGAACGCTTCGCGCGTCAGAATTTTCGACATGCGCAGATCTTCATGCACCATCTCGACGATGCGGCGGCCCGCCATATGCGCCAATACGGAGCGGCGTGAATCGACCGCCGGGATCGCGGCGTTCTGCGGTAAGCCCATACCTAGCGCTTCGACCATGCTCGCCATCGTCGAGGCGGTTCCCATCGTCATGCAATGGCCGGCCGACCGCGAGAGACATGATTCCGCTTCCATGAAAGCGGACAGCGGCATCTTGCCGGCGCGCACGTCTTCGCTCATCGACCATACGGCCGTGCCCGATCCGATCGTTTTGCCCTGGAAATAGCCGTTGAGCATCGGCCCGCCGGAAACGACGATCGCCGGCAGATCACAACTCGCCGCGCCCATCATCAAGGCGGGCGTGGTCTTGTCGCAGCCAACCAGCAGTATCAACCCATCAAGCGGATTAGCGCGGATCGATTCTTCCACATCCATGCTGGCGAGATTGCGATAGAGCATCGTCGTCGGGCGCATCAACGTTTCGCCCAAACTCATCACCGGAAATTCCAGCGGAAACCCGCCCATCTCCCAGACGCCGCGTTTCACATGCTCGGCGAGCTGGCGAAAATGCGCATTGCACGGTGTCAGTTCCGACCAAGTGTTGCAAATACCGATGACGGGGCGGCCATCGAACACGTGGCTCGGCAGTCCCTGATTGCGCATCCAGGCACGATGATTGAAACCGTCGCGATCCTGATTGCCGAACCAGGCGGCGCTGCGTAACGCTGGTTTCTTCTTGTCGTCGTCCGCCATCGCGTATCTCCCCGTTTTTCGGATGATAGAGTGAATTAAAACATCAGGGAATTACCCGTCGCACGCAAGAAAATGCCCGTGTGCAAAAACAACGTAGTCGCAACGATGGGTTGCTTTCATCTCGCGTCATGGTCGGGCAATATGGACTGAGCATGGGCAATTGAGGCAGCGCGTTTATGACAGACCGATGTCGGCGCATCGCCATCATTGGCGCCGGATTTTCCGGCACGACACTCGCGATCCAGCTTTTGCGTCGCGTCACGACACCGACGGAAATTCTGCTCATCGATCGATCCGGCGTTTTTGGCCTCGGTCTCGCTTATTCGACGACAAATCGGGATCATCTTCTGAACGTTCATGCCGGCCGCATGAGCTTGTTTCCCGACGAGCCAGATCATTTCCTATCTTGGCTAAAGCTGACGAATCATCCTGCGGCCAACGACGCAGACCTGGCCCACGCCTTCCTGCCGCGCGCCGATTACGGAAAATATCTTCAGGACAGTCTCGCCGCCGCCGTCAAAGCCGCACCGTTGAATGTGCGGATCGAATTGATTACCGGCGAAGTCGCGACGCTTGATAGCGGGGAACATCACACCGCCATTGGATTGTCGGACGGACGCACCCTCATCGCCGATCAAGCGGTACTGTGCCTCGGCAATCCCATTCCTTATCTACCGGCGCGGTATGACGACACGGCATCGCTTGCGGGCCGGGTGGTTGACGACCCTTGGACGACGGACGCGTTACAGAGGATTAGGCCGGACGATCAAGTCGCCTTGATCGGCAGCGGACTGACGATGATCGACATCGTCATCGATCTTGCCGGACGAGGCCATCGCGGTACCCTGCACGCGGTATCTCGCCACGGCTTACTGCCCAACGCCCATGCCGCCTCACACGCCTACACGATCGACGCTTTCGACATTCCCGGCACAATACGCGGTCAGCTTCGTTGGATGAGGGCGCATGTCGCGAAAGCCGCCGGCGCTGGTATCGATTGGCGCGCCGTCATCGATGCGGTACGGCCGCACATTCAGTTATTCTGGCGCGCGCTATCGAAGTCGGAGCGAAAGCGCTTCTTGCGCCATTGCCGCGCCTATTGGGACGTTCATCGCCATCGCACCGCGCCGGCGGTTGCCGCACGCATCGACGCATTGCGAACAAGCGGGCAACTAACCGTCACCGCTGGACGGATCGCAAAGATCGAATGTACGGCCGACAAAATCGCGCTTTCCATCGCGCCGCGTGGCGAGGCTTCCGAACGCACGCTTGATGTCGATTGGATTCTCAACTGCACAGGACCGACCAGCCATTACGCCAAAGGCCCGGATCGTCTCGTGCGCGACCTTCTCGATAGCGGCACGATCCGATTAGACGGTTTGGGACTTGGTTTCGATATCGCGCCTGATGGAAAGGCGATTACGAAAGAGGGGCCGCCGTCATCACGGCTCTATGCGCTCGGCCCTCCGACGCGCGGCGTCTTGTGGGAGATCACTGCCGTTCCGGACATTCGTATCCAGTGCGCGGCACTGGCAGAGAACTTGGCGACCGACTTCGGTTAGCAATTAGCCGCGGCGCTTGGTCGGTTTCTGCTGCGTCGCCGGTACGGCGTGATCAGGAATATGCTGCTCGCCTTGGGTTGCAGCATACGCATTCTGCAACAGGTCGTGGCAGTTATTGTCTTCGCCGGTGCCAAGTTGGATCGTCGGTAACAACGCTGCCGGCGGAAAGATCACGCCCAACGCCGCCGCAACGCCAAGCCGCGCACCGACGGCAACGAGGTCCGGTTTAACGCTGGGGCTCTTCAGCGGTCCGGTCACATCGATCGGTGCATGCAACGCGCCGATGCTGGGATGTTTCGGTTCCTGGTTGATCTGATAATCGATCCATTCCTTGCGCAGATTGACCGTGCCGGTACCGACGATATTCGCCTGATCCGTGTCAAGCACCAGTGCCCGCGTATAGAGAACGCCGGTCTTCATTTGGAAATCGCTCAGTAGGCAGCGGATTTTTGCCTGCTCGGGAAGACCGATCGCCGACGCCAATGTGCTGCCGAAGTCGAGCCCAGCGAGATTGACGAGGATGGCGCTCAACTCGCCATCGGCCATATAGAGTTTGAGATCGCCGTTACCGTCACCGAGAATCTTCGCCAGCGAATTGCCGCGGCCATCGATGATCGCCCGCCCACCGATATTGCCAAATCCGTGGAAAGTCTTGGTCGCCTGCATCACGCGGCCCAGATCGACATTTTGAAATTCGATATCGGCATCCGCTTTGATCGGATTGACACGCCCGTCCAATTCGATCTTGGTTTTGATCTTGCCTTTACCGACCGTGAAATTGAGCGGATCAAGCGTGATGCGCCCATTATCGATACTGAGATTGGTATCGAGATCATCGACCGGAACCCAGTCGCTGACGATATGCGCGCCTTTGTAATGGACACGAAAATCGGTCGAGCGAATTTTTGCCAGATCGATTTCGGTGTTCGGCAGTAGGGTTGATTCCTGCTCTTGCTTCTTATGTTCTTGTTTTTGTTTCTGGCCGAGATTGGCGCTGTCCGCTTTGCCGGGAGCCGCACCGATGAAGCCACCCAAATCCGCCAACGCCACATTCTTCGATTTGATGTCGGCGGTGATTAGCGGCCGTTCATAACCGCGATCGACGTCGAGGAACCCTTCGAGATCGCTGTCGCCGACCTGCCCGACGAAATTGCTGAATTTGATGTGATGGTGATCGCCGCTGTATTCGAGATGGCCCCTAAGATTGTAGAGCGGCGTCGGCGCCAACGGGATGTGCAGAAGCGGATAGAGATCTGCGAGATCTTCACCCGATAGTTCGAGTTGCAGATCGGCGCCCGTCAGCTTCTGTGGGTCCTGCAACGTTCCCTTGAGATGAATTTTGGTCTTACCCGCCGATGCCTGAAGATCGAGCGGATAAGGCTTCGCTGAATCGCCCAGCGACAATAGAGAGCCGCCGGTAAAACTCGCTGTCATCGCGACGCCGCCGTATGTGCCCGTGGCCGTGGCAACCAGTTTCGCTTCACTGCCGTCCGTCGGCGCCGTGGTATGAGTCTTGATCACCACGTCGGCCTTCAGAGTCGGATCGATGATATGGAAGCTGCCGTCCTTGATGACGACGGAACCGATACGTGGCGGATGGGAATCTTCATTCGGGGCATTATTGAAATCGAATGCCCAATTCGGCTTGCCGTCCGGACCCGGGCGTAGATCGCCTTGCGGATGATCGAGAGCAACTTCCTCGACAACCAGGTTGCGACCGAAGCTTGCAATTATCGCATGCAGATCGATTCGGGCTGTCAATTCATCGACCGTGCCGAGATGGCTGCCGTCCGGAAATCCAGGCGGATTGCCGACCACGATTCCATCGGCGACCAATGTCGGTTCACGCGAGAAAAAATCGCGGACACTGAGATTCTGAATCGTCACAGGCCGGCCCAAACCGCTTGATGCAGTTCGCTCGGCAAAGGGGCGAAGCCAATTCCAATCAAAGAAAACAACGACAAGAACGAGACCAGCAACAACCACGCCGACTGCGGTCAGATAGGGATGGCGCGCAATACCGGCAAAAGGCCGAGCCATACTCTCACTCCTGGTGATGCGGACAGGGAAACCCTTGCTATAAAACGAGCGAAAGCCGAGGAGGTTGCCTTGGCATAAGAATCAGGAGCACTGCATGGTTGAGCGGGTGGCGTTTTTGGGAATGGGGCTGATGGGCGCCCCGATGGCGGAACGCCTTATCGCGGCCGGCGAATCTATGACCTTATGGAACCGGACAAGCAGCAAGGCCGAAGCGTTGGCGAAAGCGGGAACGCGCGTCGCGGCGACGCCCGCTGAGGCGGCTGCCGATGCCGACATCCTGATTACGATGCTGGAGACAGGACCGATCGTCGATGCGGTGATGTTCGGCCCCGACGGCGCGGCAGCCGCGTTGAAGCCGGGCGCACTGGTGATCGATATGAGTTCCAGCCCCCCGCCCCAGGCGCGCGAACACGCCAAGCGTTTTGCCGAACGGAAGATCGGCTATCTCGATGCGCCGGTTTCGGGTGGTGTGGTCGGGGCCGCTGCTGGGACTTTGGCGATCATGGCCGGCGGCACCGCCACCGACTTCGCTCGTGCCAAGCCGATCTTCGACAAGCTGGGCCGCGCGACTCTGGTTGGTCCGGCCGGTAGCGGCCAACTCGCCAAATGCTGCAACCAAGCGATCGTCGCCATCACCATCGGCGCGGTTTCCGAGGCGTTGCTGTTGGCGGCAGCCAGTGGTGCCGATCCGGCGGCGGTGCGCGAGGCACTGATGGGCGGCTTTGCCGATAGCCGCATCCTGACCCTGCATGGCAAGCGCATGATCGAGCGCGATTTCATCCCCGGCGGCCGCGCCCGGGTTCAGTTGAAGGACCAGAACACCATCCTCGCCGCAGCTAAGGATGCCGATCTGCACCTGCCTCTGACGGAAGCGGTGACCGCGCTCTATCGCGACCTCGTCGATCACGGCGGCAGCGAGTTGGATCAGAATGCGGTGCTATTGGAACTGGAGCGCATGAACGCGCCGGCGCGACTAGGTGACGCACCGGACAAAAAACCGCCTATCAATGGGTGATTAGGAACCGTCATCCATAATTCTGCCATCGCTGCCGCGTAACCTGGCGGAACGGTGATGGAGAAGAACGTGACGCGGTATCGCTGTTATTTCTTGGCGGGAAACGGACGCCTCGTCGGCGCCGAAACGATCGAATGCGGCAATGACGAAACTGCCATTGCCGAATCCTATCAACGCTTTGCCGGCCGAAGCACCGCCAGCGGCTTCGAGTTGTGGCAAGGCAACCGCCAAGTCACCGCTCAACAGACCCGCGCTTCCTAATTTTTAGCCGACCGGCGTGATCAGCTTCTCGCCGGCAAAGTGCGCCTTGAGATTATCGATCATCAACTGCCCCATCTGGGCACGCGTCGCATGGGTCGCGCTGGCGATGTGCGGTAATAGCACGACATTATCGAGCGCCATCAAAGCCTCGGGTACGCGCGGTTCGTCTTCATAGACATCGAGCCCCGCCCCGCCCAATTTCCCTGACACCAACGCCGCAACCAGCGCCGTCTCGTCAACGACAGAGCCGCGAGCGATATTGATCAGCATGCCCTCCGGCCCCAACGCCGCGATAACCTTGGCATCGACCAGATGCCGCGTCGCCGCACCACCCGGACAGGTCAGCATCAGGTAATCGCTGTCCCGCGCCAAGGCTTCGAGATCGTCGAAAAATTGATAGGCAACGTCGTCCTGCCGCCGCCGCCCGAAATAGGCGATCTTCATGCCGAAACCCTCGGCCCGACGAGCAACCGCCTTGCCGATACGGCCGAGCCCGACGATGCCCATCGTCGCCCCGCCGACCTTCGTCGCGAGGGGAAAGACACCCTTGAGCCAGCCGCCGGCGCGCACGAACCGGTCGGCAACGACCATGTTACGCGCCACCGCCAGAACCAGCCCCATGCCGAGATCGGCGACGCAGTCGGTCAGCACATCAGGGGCATTTGTCACAACAATGCCGCGCTGTTTTGCGGCTGCAAGATCAATGTGATCGACCCCGACGCTCATTGTCGAAATGATCTCCAGTTTCGGCAAGGCATCCATCATCGCCGCGGAGATCGGATAGGACGTGAAACTGGCGAAGGCCCGCACCCGATCCTTCAACGGCGCGAGGAAAGCCATTGGCTCTTTCGCCTGCCAAAGCGGATGAACCTTAAACCCTGCTTCGAGCCCTTTGGTGACGGGGTCGTAAAGCTTAGGCGCGACGACGACTTCGATGCTCATATTCCCCCGCAGATGACAGCTTCAAGCATTTGAATCTTATGCATTATTAGCCAGTTCAGGTGCAACAACTTCGACGCACGCGCCGCAGCCCAATTGTACAAGCTCGCAAGCGCATCTCAATGACCAGACGATGGGAGCAGGCCAACCGCCCAGCCTCTCAATTTAGTCCTCATATTTGTTAAGACACTTAATGTTTTATTAGCCATGCCTCCCTAACGTGCGGAAGGTCGCAGAAAGTCGTTTGCGGGGAGCCGCTGTGTCGTTATCGAACAACCCCACGATCATGGTCATAGGCCGACGATAGTGGCTTTATCGCTCCCACATCTCGTCCAGCCGGATCCGGGCATTCCAGCCCCGGTGGCCGTACGGAACTTTGCCCAGAACATCATTCTCGGCGTCATCGTCGCCGCCATAATGGTTATCGCGGCGACCGTCGTGATCCTTTGGCAGCTTCGCCAAGCCGATATGGACACCGGCCTTGCCGATCTAACCGCCTTCGATCTGGTGCTCGCCGCGCAGACAGAGCGGAATTTCGAAAGCGTCGAACTGGTCCTCACCGACACGATCGACGAGATGATCGCCGCCGAGGGAATCGATCCGGACACATTCGGCGCCCGTCAGTCCGGTGAATCCACTCATCGCTTCTTGAGCAAAAAGGCAACCAGCCTACCGCAGCTCAATAACTTGCTGCTCGTCGATGCAAAAGGCACCGTGATTAATAGCAGCCACCACTACCCGACCGGGGGTGGCAGCGTCGCCGACCGCGACTATTTCGTTGCCCTTCGAGACCATCCCGAATTGAGATATTTCATTGGCGCACCGGTCGTAAGCCGAGGCACCAATACCTGGACGATCTTCATCGCGCGCCGCATCAACGCCCCCGACGGCAGTCTTGCCGGGGTTCTGCTTGGCGCCATCGCGCTCGATTATTTCAACAACTTCTATCGCGACGCCCTGGCCACCGGCGGCCGGTCGGCGACGCTCTGGCGAGACGACGGTACTCTCCTCGCCCGCTACCCGATGCTCGACGATACCATCGGCAAGCGTTTCGATATGACCACGAGCTTCCAAGAGCTGGACGCGAACGGCGGCAGCGCCACGCTATGGATCGACGGCAAGATCAAATACGGGCGCCGGGCGATTGCGGAACGGCGGCTGGGTCAGTTTCCGATCATTGCGACAACGACTCGAACTGAAGAATCAATCCTGGCCTCGTGGCGACGCCAAGCGATTGTTCTATCGATCGGGGCCGTTTTTCTTATTGGTGTTATCACCCTCGCCGCTTGGTTGATGATTCGCCAGGTCGTCGCGCTCCGTCTGGTCGCCGAAGCACGGTCGGAAGCGGAACGCGAAATCGAGGCACGACAATCGCTTCAGGTCGCCGTCGATATCGCCCAGACAGCGATGGACGATCTTAAACGCAGTGAAGAACGGTTTCGCGATATCGCCGAAGTCGGTAGCGATTGGATATGGGAAACCGACGAGCAGCATCGTTTCACCATGGTCGCGGGCCGGGCTCAGGGCCTACTCGATCTTATCGGCAAAACCAGATGGGAAGGCATTCACGGCGACCCCAACACGGACGCCCAATGGCGGCGTCATAAAGCGGACCTCGATTCTCATGTTCCGTTTCAGGGATTCCGGTTTTCGTTCAAGCTTCCGAACGGACAGATCGAACATGTCATGGCGACCGGTAAGCCGGTCTTTGACAATGGAACTTTCAAAGGTTATCGCGGCACCGTCACCAATGAAACCGCGCTTGTCTCGGCGCGCGAACGCGCCGAACGCGCCGATATGTTACTTCGCGATGCGATCGAAAGTCTTTCCGAGGGCTTCGTCATTTTCGACGAAGACGATCGCTACGTGATGTGCAACGACGCCTACCGCTCGCTTTATCCCGGCAGTGCGGATCAAATGGTCCCGGGTCGTCGATATGAAGACATCCTACGCGCCGGTGTTAAGGCAGGTCAGCATCCTGATGCCATCGGACAAGAAGAGCAATGGATCACGCGACGGCTGGCCCGCCACCGCAATCCCGGTGCACAGACCGAGGCCCGTTTGGCCGACGGCACTTGCATACTCGTTTGCGAGCGGCGTATGGCCAATGGCGGCATCGCCGGACTTCGCATCGACATCACCGCGCTGAAACACGTCCAAGAATCACTCCATGACAGCCAGGCTGTTCTCAATCGCGCGCAACGTGTCGCTCAGACCGGCAGCGCGATGCGATATTTCGACGGCGACAGAATCGAATGGTCGGACGAGCTTTATCGCATTTTCGGCGTCACGCGCGAAACCTTCAAGCCGCGTACCGCGTTGTTCCTCGATCTGATCCATCCCGAAGATCGCGATGCCGTCGAGGCGGAACTTATCGCCAATGACAAGGGCCCGAACCCTAAAGCCATGCAGTTTCGGGTCGTCCATAGCGACGGCGCGATCCGATGGGTTTATCGCGACACGCAAATTTGGTTCGACAGCGCCGGCGTCATGATCGGGCGGCTGAGCACTTATCGCGATGTCACGGCGCGTCATCTGGCCGAAGTCCGCCAAATGCAGCTCGAGAGGCTTTTACGCGATGCGATCGAAAGCATCTCGGAAGGCTTCGTGATCTTCGATCCCGAAGACCGGCTGGTAACGTGCAACCAAGCCTATCGCGATCTTTATCCGCAGGTTTCTGCCCTGCTGGTTCCGGGAACGCCGTTCGAAGATATTCTTCGCCATAAGCTGATCGCGCTCGGCGATCCGACGATCGAAGGCAACAAAGAAGCTTGGATCGCCGCACAGTTGCGTCAGCGCGGTGAACTTGGCGAACCGGTCGAACAAAAAATGGCCGACGGGCGATGGATTTTGGCCTTCGACCGCCGCATGTCCGACGGTGGAACGGCAGGATTGCGCGTCGATATCACCGCCCTTAAAGCCGTGCAGAATTCCTGGCGGGAGAGTCAGGAGCGGCTTGAACGGACGCAGCGTATTTCGCATACCGGCAGCGTCGATCGCGATTTACGGACGGGGAAAGTCGAATGGTCGGACGAGACCTATCGCATCTTCGGAGTCACGCGCGGCGAATTTTCGCCAAGCCCTGATACGACCACCGCATTGGTACATCCCGACGATCGCGCCAGTTTCGTCGAAAAGATGTTGGTCGATCCGGAAAAGCATATCGGCACGACATTGCGATACCGCGTCATAAGGCCCGATGGCACTGAGCGCATCGTTCGCGGAGAGCCCTCGGTGATCTATGACGCCGATGACAATCCGGAACGTATCGTCGCCGCCCTTACCGACGTCACCGAAAGCGAACTCGCGACGCGCCGCCAGGCCGATCTCGAGGCGCAGTTGAACCATTCCGAAAAGCTTACGGCTTTGGGAACATTAGCCGGTGGTATCGCGCACGATCTGAACAACACGCTTGTCCCGATTCAAGCATTGTCGAAATTATTGCTGCGTGAATTCCCCGACGCAGGTCAGACGCGTGAAGATCTGGAAACGATCCTCGACGCCAGCCTTCAGGCGCGCGATCTGGTTCAGCAGATATTGGCTTTCAGCCGCAAGCAGAACATCGTCAAGCAATCGATCGATCTTGTCGCGACGATACGCACGTCCTTGACCATGTTGCGCGCCAGCGTGCCGCGCACCATCGAATTGGTCGAGAAAATTGAATCCGTACCGCCGATTTTGGCCGACAACAGCCAAGTTCAGCAAGTTATCATCAACCTCGTCACCAATGCCGCACAAGCCATCGGCGACAAAATCGGCCGCATCACGGTATCGCTATCGTCTGCGCCGGCGGACGCCCTCGGCCGTGAGACGATCGAGTTGAGCATCACGGATACGGGCCGCGGCATAAGCGACGAAATGATTTCGCGCATCTTCGAACCGTTTTTCACCACAAAACCCGTCGGCGAGGGTACCGGGCTTGGACTTTCGGTCGTCCATGGCATCGTCGCGAGCCATGGCGGCACCATCGATCTTCAAACCACCCTGGGCGAAGGCTCGACCTTTATTGTCCGCCTTCCGGCGCAAGAAGCCGATACATCGGAAGAAGCCGAACCCCGCGCGGTCGCGTAACCCCGGGATTTTTGATAGAAAGATTCGAGTGATGGCGACAATTCTGGTGATCGAAGACAACACGGCGGTACGCAACACCGTCTGCCGGATACTGCAATCCGGCGGTTATGACGTCACCATCGCCGAGGATGGCCGCAAGGGCATGGCCATGTTTCGCCGCCAACGGCCCGACCTCGTCATCACGGACATCATCATGCCGGAACAAGAGGGTATCGAGACCATCCGGCAAATTCTTGGCGATCAGCCCGATGCGAAAATCATCGCCATCTCCGGCGGTGGCCGCATGGGCCATATCGATTTCCTCGATGCGGCGCGCAAGCTCGGCGCACGCGATATTTTGCCGAAACCCTTCGATCCCGACGACCTATTGAGCCGGGTGGAAAATTGCCTCGCGGCCGCCTGAACAGCGGTTTTCGGTTCAGCCTGCACGGCAGCGGCGAGAGTGCTATAATGCCGCCATGCGAATCGACATCATTTCCGACGTCGTCTGCCCCTGGTGCTTCATCGGCAAGCGCCGCCTCGAAAAGGCACTCTCCCTTCGGCCGGAAATCCAGCCCGAGATCACCTGGCGGCCTTTTCAACTGAATCCGGATATGCCCGAAGGCGGCATGTCTCGGGCGGATTACATCGCCTCGAAATTCGGCGATAGCAGCCAGTCGCACCGTATTCACAAAACCATCGGAGACGCCGGCAAGTCTGTCGGCATCGATTTCGCCTTCGACCGTATCCAGCGCAGTCCCAACACCCGCAACGCGCATCGCCTCATACGCTGGGCAACTCGGCAGGGATTGAGCGGCAATGTCGTGGATCGGTTATTTCGCGGCTATTTCCTTGAAGGCCATGATATCGGCGACCTCGACACGCTTGCTCTTATTGCAGGTCAAGCCGGACTCGATCGTGCCGAAGCAAAGAGCTTTCTCGCCGGCCCCGCCGAACGCGAGGAGATCATCGCGGAAGACCGTAACGCCCGCCGCCTCGGCGTCAGCGCGGTCCCCTGTTTTATCTTCGCCGGTCAATACGCGATTTCCGGTGCGCAGGAGCCGGAGTTTTTCTTCCCGGTCTTCGACCTGGCACAGAACGATGCCGCGGCGGGTAAGTAGAACGGCTGCCCACCGATCGTTTATTTCGCTTTCGCCGGTGCTATCGCGATTTTGGCCAACTGCTGCAAGATGGCGCTTAAGCCGCGCAGCCTTTCGTTGGCATCTTCCCAACTCCGCATGACGAGCAAGCGCTGATCCGGGCGAAGTTTCGCCGTACCTTTTTGATCCTGCAGAAAGACGACCAAGCCGCCCGGATTGTCGAAGCGGTTATGGCGGAACGCGATCGAAGCGCCCTTATCGCCGGCATCGACCTTCTCGATCCCCGCCTCTCGGCACAGCCGCTTGATGGCGATGATTTCGAGAAGATTATTCACCTCTTGCGGTAATGGGCCAAACCGATCGACCAATTCGGCCGCAAAAGAATCGATCTCGCGGCGATCGACCAGTTGCGAAATCCGACGATAAAGGCCAAGCCGCACGGGCAAATCGGCAACGTAGCCTTCCGGGATGAGTACCGGCGTGCCGATGGTGATCTGCGGCGTCCATTCGTCCTTGGCTTCGCTGATACCTTCGCTTCCGCTGCGCGCGGCGGCAACGGCCTCTTCCAACATATGCTGGTAAAGCTCAATACCGACTTCGCGGACATGACCCGATTGCTCGTCGCCCAACAGATTGCCGGCGCCGCGGATATCGAGATCATGGCTCGCCAGTTGGAAGCCGGCGCCTAACGTGTCGAGTGTCTGCATGACCTCGAGACGTCGCTGCGCAAGCTCGCTGAGCGCCTTGTTCGGCGGTAGTGTCAAATAAGCATAGGCGCGAAGCTTGCCACGACCAATACGGCCGCGAAGCTGATAAAGCTGTGCCAGCCCAAACATATCGGCGCGATGGATGATCATCGTGTTCGCGCTGGGAATATCGAGGCCGGATTCGACGATATGCGTCGAGAGCAACACGTCGAAGGCATGTTCGTCGAACGCGGTCATAACGTCTTCGAGTTGCGACGGCGCCATCTGGCCATGAGCGACGACGATCTTCACCTCGGGCACGAGCGCACGCAACTGCGCCGTTATTTCGTCGAGATCGGTGATACGCGGCACGACATAAAAACACTGTCCGCCGCGGTGCAGTTCACGCAGTACCGCCTCGCGAATGACGACCGGATCGTAAGGCATCACGAAGGTCCGCACGGCCAGGCGATCGACCGGCGGCGTCGCGATGATGCTCATCTCGCGCACACCGGATAGCGCCAGTTGCAAGGTACGCGGAATCGGCGTCGCCGTCAGCGTGAGGACATGGACGTTGGACTTGAGCTGTTTCAGCCGTTCTTTTTGCGTAACGCCGAAATGCTGTTCTTCATCGACGATCAGCAGCGCCAGATTCTTGAAGGCGATGCTTTTGCTGAGGATCGCGTGGGTGCCGATGACGATATCGACCCGGCCATCAGCCAAATCCTTTTTGGTCTGGGTCGCTTGCTTGGCGGGGACCAGACGCGACAATTGCTCGACGCGCAGCGGCAGTCCGGCGAAACGTTGCTGAAAGGTGCGGAAATGCTGCCGCGCCAAAAGGGTTGTCGGCACGACCACCGCGACTTGACTGCCCGTCATTGCCGCGACGAAGGCGACACGCAACGCCACCTCGGTCTTGCCGAAACCAACATCGCCGCAGATAAGCCGATCCATCGGCCGACCCGAGGCCAGATCGCCAAAGGCGTCGAGAATGGCTTTATCTTGATCTTCGGTTTCGGGATAAGGGAAACGTGCTGCGAATTCTTCGTAAGCGCCCTCGGGCGGGCTCATCGCCTCGCCCTCCTGAAGCTGGCGCTGCGCCGCGACGGCGATCAACTCGTCGGCGATGTCCTTGATGCGTTTCTTGACGCGCGACTTGCGCGATTGCCACGAAACGGAGCCCAGCCGATCGAGCTGCCCGCCCGCATCTTCGGAACCATACCGCGTCAGGATTTCGATATTTTCGACAGGGACGAACAGTTTGTCGTCGTTCGCGTACAGCACGCGCAGGCAATCATGTGGCGCGCCGCCGACCGCGAGCGTTATCAATCCGTCATAACGGCCGACGCCGTGTTCAGCATGAACGACGAGATCGCCAACCTGTAGGGTTGAAACCTCGGCGATGAATTGGTCGTAATTATTGCGCCGCCGCTGCGGCCGGGACATCCGATCGCCCAGGATATCTTGTTCGGTAATCAGCAGCGTATCCTCAAACGCATAACCGCGTTCGATCGCCAGTACAGAGAGGCCCAGCACCGAGGGCGGCAAGTCTCGGAATTCCTGCCAGAACTCGATAGCACGGGTCTCGCCGCCGCCATGCTCGCGCAACAACGAGCCGATGCGTTCGGCCGAACCCGTGCTGTAGGCGACGATCAGCGCACGCTTGCCGCGGGCGATTTCGGCGGCGATCTGTTCATGAACCGCGTCGAAAAGATTGCGGTCGGGATTGGATCGCGCCGTCGCAAAATCCAGCCCGGGACGTCCGCCACCATCCACCGACTCAGCGCCGGCAAAGGTAGAAAGCTGGGCCACATGGCGGGGGTAAAGACGTTGCGTCCATTCCTTCTCGTCAAGGAATAGCAGTTCGGGTGCGATCGGACGATAGACCGCGCCACCTTTGACGCCGCCCGCCTCGCGCCGCGCGGTATAGAAATCGGTGACGGCATCGAACCGTTCGGCACGGATTGATTCCGATTGGTGATCCAGCGCGATGGCCGCATCCGGCAGATAATCGAAAATGGTTTCGAGGTTTTCGTAGAACAGCGGTAGCCAATGCTCGATACCGATATAGCGATGGCCGGCGCTGATCGCCTCGTAGAGCGGATCATCGTCCGAAATCACGCCGAACAGTTCACGATAGCGGGTGCGAAAACGCTGAATGACTTGGTCGTCGAGCAAGACTTCGCTGACCGGCTTCAACACCAGCTTATCGAGCGGCCCGATCGTACGCTGCGACAAGGCGTCGAAACTGCGCATGCCGTCGATCGTATCACCGAAGAAATCGAGCCGGATCGGTGCGGCCGCGCCGGACGGAAAAAGATCGACGATGCCGCCGCGCACCGCGAACTCGCCCGCCTCACGCACGGTATCGTTTCGCGTATAGCCGTTGCGGCTCAGAAACGAGATCAGCCGATCAACCGGCATCGTGCCGTTGACGCCGAGGCGCAGCACGCGATCGGCGAACGCTTTGCGCGGCGGCACCCTCTGCACGGCGGCATTCATCGTGGTCAGGACGATGCGACGCCCCTCGCCCGTTTCGGCTAATTGCGTCAGCACGTCGATACGCCGGCTGATGATGCCGCCGTTCGGCGACACGCGGTCATAGGGCAGACAATCCCAGGCCGGGAATGTCAGCACCTCGATATCGGGGTAGAAGAATTGCAGCGCCTGTTGCGTGCGCGCCATCCGTCCGTCGTCGCGGCAGATATGCAGCAGCGTCTTGACGCTGCCCCGCGCAACCAAGCCGCCCAGAACGAAAGCGTCGTGACCTTCGGGCGTCGCCGCGATATCGATCTTGCCGCGCGGGCCGGTAAAGAAATCGTCGAGCGTGGTCATGAGGCTCCCGGGAATTGGAAGCTCAGCAGCATTTTCAGCACGCCGCTCAGCTTCTCCGCCGGCGGCGAGGCGCGGCGAGTCATCCAGTTGAAGATGTCGCCGTCGTCTTCATTGAGCAGCGCCTCATATTGATCGAGTTGCGTGTCATCGAACCCGCCCAAATGTGCGGCCGCGAAGGCGCCCAGAAGAAGGTCGCTCTCCTTGGTGCCGCGATGATGGCTTTGATAGATCAGCCGCTTGCGGCGGTTTTCCGATGCATCGGACATGAATCGACTCCCACCCGGCAGGATTCTGACGGGCGTTTCAAAGGCTTGGGGGCTGAATGTGGCATCGCCGCCGTGGTCCGGCAAGAGCCCTCGCCAAGATGACAGCCATGCCGACGCCTGTTAAAAAGGATGAAAGCTTAAATCACGGAGGAATTCATGGCTCAAAAGCCGCGCGTCATCGCCCTGGAAGAGCATTATCTCGATAACGAAGTGAAAGCGCAGTTCTCACCGGACGACGCGCGGGCGGGTTCCTCCAAATTCATGAGCGAGCGGCTGGCCGATTTCGGCGCGCTTCGGATCAAGGAAATGGACGAGGCCGGCATCGACATGCAGGTCCTATCGCACGGGGCGCCCTCCGTGCAGAAGATGGATGCTGAGACGTCGGTTGCCCTCGCGCGCCGCGCCAACGACCGGCTCTATGAGGCCTGCAAAGCAAATCCCGACAGGCTCGCCGCCTTTGCCGTTTGCCCGACGCCGGACCCGAAAGCCGCCGCCGACGAACTGGAACGCACGGTCACGAAATACGGCTTCAAGGGCGCGATGATCCACGGCCTGACTAACGGCGTCTTCCACGACGATAAGCGCTTCTGGCCGCTCTATGAGCGAGCGCAGCAACTCGATGTGCCGATCTATATTCACCCCGCCTATCCGCATCCGGCGGTGGTCGAGGCCTATTACAAAGACTACATCGCCGATTACCCGAACTTGGCCAGTTCCGCCTGGGGCTTCGGTGTCGAAACCGCGACCCAAGGCATCCGCTTCTGCTTGAGCGGCGTATTCGATGCTTATCCGAAACTGCAGATCGTTCTAGGCCATCTCGGCGAGGGCCTGCCGTTCTATCTGTGGCGCATCAACCAATCGCTCGCCCGCCCCGGCAATAAGGGCGACGCCAAGTCCTTCCGCGAAATTTTCAGCAATCATTTTTACATTACCACCAGCGGCTTCTTCTCCGACCCGGCGCTGCAATGCTGCATCACCGAACTCGGCATCGACCGGGTGATGTTCTCGGTCGATTATCCCTTCGTCGCCAACAAACCCGGCGCGGATTGGATTCATGCCGTGTCGATGAATGCGGCCGACAAGGCAAAGATCCTCAGCGGCAATGCCGAGCGGCTGTTGAAACTGTAAGGCCTATCAGTGGTAGCCGAGCGCCTTAGTTGCGCGCTCGGCACCATCGGCCAGCGCCTGTAACTTCGCCCAGGCGATTTGCGGATGCGACCGACCGCCGAAACCGCAATCGGCGCCGGCGATGATGTTTTCTTTTCCGACCAGATTGGCGAACCGCTGAATCCGCTGCGACACCAGCTCGGGATGCTCAATCACATCGGTTGAATGGGTGATCACGCCCGGGATGATGATCTTGCCCGGCGGCAGCTTTACTTTCTCCCAAACGTCGTATTCATGCTCGTGCCGGGCGTTGGCGCCTTCGAACGAATAAGCACCTGCTTTCACCCGCAGCATCACATCGACGAAATCGATCATCTCGATGTCGTAAGCATGTGGACCGTGCCAGCTCCCCCAGCAGAGATGATAACGAATTTTTTCTTCCGGGATGCCGGACAACGCATGATTGAGCGCCTCGACGCGCAACAGGCATCGCTTCTTGAAAGCATCGATTCCCATCGCCATACCGATTCGATCCCATAAGGCCGGCAGCCACGCATCATCGACTTGGACCAAAAATCCCGCCTTAGTGATGGTCTCGTATTCGACCTTCATCGCATCGGCGATCGCATAGAGGAATTCTTCCTCGCTGCGATAGAATTCGTTGTCGCGGTAAGGCTCGAGGCTGGCGGGCGCGGTCGTCGTCAGGAACGCTTCGGCGCCGGGTCCGATCGCCGAACGGAAGATATCGATTTCCCGCTGCAACAGCTCAATGCCGGTATAGGCAACCGGCTGGGTGCAGACGAAACTCGGACGGGCGCGGTTGATCTGGTTGCCGGGATTGAAGAACAGCGTCCCTTGCGTCGTTGCGTAATGATAGAAATCGGCGAATTCTTCGCGGTCCTTACCGCGCGCCAGCAGATGAACGCCTTCCTTGGGCGGACGTTCCTCGAAACCGCCGAAACGATCCTCGAGATAACCGAGCCAATCGCCGCCTTTGGTATATTCGCCTTCATTGATCACATCGAGGCCGATATCGCGCTGTTTTTGCACGACAGCGGCGACCGCGCTTTTGAGTGCCGTCTCGTAATCCGGCGCCTCTTTATCGAGGGGTGTCAGATAAGGAAGACTGCCGACATGAGTCGTCAGGATTTTGCCGGTGCTGCGTTGCACGAGAATCCTCCTTAGGCTTTTGGTTTGCGCGACGCCTTGATCTGCGGCATCACTTCGGCGAGCCGTGCCAGCAACATATTCCGCCGATTGACCTGCGCCTTGATCAGCCCCTCGTTCTCGGATTCATTCCAGAATTGACGCAAGCGAATCTTGTCGAAGCTCTTATGCAAATAGACCGGATAGAACCAGCCGAGCGATTGATCGCGCAATCGCGCGATCGTCGTTATGTCGAACAAATCGAACCCGGCGTCGGTGATCTCGGCGTTGATATCGTGAAAATCCATCACGTCGGCTTCGCATATGATGACGCTGGTTTCGCTCAACACTTTTTTTGCGCCACGCAACGCCTGCACCTCGGCGCCCTGCACGTCGAGCTTTATCAGATAGGGTGGCTTGAGCCCCAGTTCGGCGACGACATCGTCGAGCCGGACGGCGGGTACGAAGTCGAACCCCGTCGATAACTTGTTGAGACGATCCCAATAAAGATCGTTGGTCGGCCGAACCGAGTTCCAATAGGGGTGAACCGAGGTGGTGATTTGCAGTTCGCCCGGCTGGTCGGAAACGGCGGCAATCCGATAGGCGCCGCCAAAGACATCTTCAATCGATTTGAGCGACGGCTCGTAGAGCTTGTTCGCGTCGAGGTTGAGAGGCACGCTATCCGGGAATAGTCCTTGCAGGTAATGCTCGACGAAGAAATGGCCGTCGGCGCAGCCCATGTCGATCACCGTCGAATAGCGCAGCCCTTTGCCGAAAAGCACCTTGAGCGTATCGAAAAATGTCCAGCTTTCTTCGGCCATCAACCCATTCCCGTTTGCTTGCGCTATTATAGCGGAACGGCGGCCCGCGAAACCATGCGGTTCGGTGATCGATCTTTACCCAGGAAGACTGCGCTTGCGTCCCGAAATCCTCTTTCCGCTGTCCGCCCCTGTCACGTCCCTGAAAGGCGTGGGACCGCGGTTCGGTAAGCTGTTCGAGAAACTCGGCATCGAAAAGGCCGTCGATCTCCTATGGCATCGCCCGACGGGGATCATCGACCGGCGCTTTCAACCTAAGATCGCCGAGGCGCCCGACGGCATGATCGCGACCCTGACCGTCACGGTCGAGGCGCATCAGAAGCCGAGCAATCCGCGCCAGCCGTATCGTATTCGCTGCCACGACGAAACCGGCGTTATGTTTTTGGTCTTCTTTCGGGTGCAGGGCGATTACCTGGAAAAGCTGCTACCCGTCGGCACGCTGCGCATCGTCAGCGGCAAGGTCGAACATTACAACGATGTCGTCCAGATCACCCATCCCGACCACATCTTCGCGGCCGAGGCCGGCGAGACCATGCGGCTGATCGAGCCGGTCTATGGTCTGACGGCAGGCCTCGGCTTGCGCATCGTTCAGCGCGCGGTTGAGGCGGCTCTGTCGCGCGCCCCGGTTCTCCCGGAATGGCTCGACCCGGCCTATTGCGCACGCGAGAAATTCCCGACCTGGCGCGAAGCCATCGCGACCGTCCATGCGCCCGAGAGCGCCGACGATCTATCGCCGATGACGCTGGCGCGGCAACGGCTCGCCTTCGACGAACTGCTGGCCAATCAGTTGGCGCTCAGCCTGATGCGCGAGCATGTCAAACGGATCGCCGGCCGCGTCATCACCGCGCCGGGTGCGTTACGTCGCAAAGTGATCCAATCCCTGCCCTTCAGCCTCACCCTCTCTCAAAGCGCCGCTATCGAAGAAATCCTTGCCGACATGGCGAAGCCGGCGCGCATGATGCGGTTGCTGCAAGGCGATGTCGGTAGCGGCAAAACGGTCGTCGCGCTGGCTGCGATGCTCGACGTGGTCGAAAGCGGCGCGCAAGCGGCTCTGATGGCGCCGACAGAATTGCTTGCCCGTCAGCATTATAAGACGCTGAGCAATCTGGCAGCGAACGCTGGGGTCGAAGTCGCGCTTCTGACCGGACGCGAGAAAGGCCGCGCACGGACGGCGATCCTCGAACGGCTGGCGAGCGGTGACATCGGCATCGTCGTCGGCACGCATGCGCTGTTTTCGGAAGACGTAATTTATCAAGACCTGGCGCTTGCGGTGATCGACGAGCAGCATCGCTTTGGCGTCGAGCAGCGTATGGCCCTCGCCGAGAAAGGTCGCGGCGTCGATATCCTGGTGATGACGGCGACGCCGATCCCGCGAACCCTAATGCTAACCGCCTACGGCGATCTCGATTCATCGCGCCTGACCGAAAAGCCCGCCGGACGGCAGCCGATCGCAACACGCACACTGCCCGCCGAACGCGTGGCCGATGTCATCGCGGCGGTCAAACGCGCCCTCGAAAGCGGCGCGAAGATTTACTGGATCTGCCCGCTGGTCGATGAATCAGAACTGATCGACCTTAAAGCCGCGACCGAACGTTTCGAAGAATTGCAGAAAATTTTTGGTCCGCGCGTCGGTCTTGTCCATGGCAAGATGAAAGGACCGGAGCGCGACGCGGCAATGGAGCAATTCGCCGGCAGCGGCATCGATCTTCTCGTCGCGACCACCGTGGTCGAAGTCGGCGTCGATGTGCCCGAGGCGACGGTGATGGTCATCGAACATGCCGAACGTTTCGGCCTCGCCCAGCTTCATCAGCTGCGTGGCCGCATTGGCCGAAGCGACAAGCCGTCCGCGTGCCTGTTGCTTTACACCTCGCCCCTGAGCGCCACCGCCAAATCGCGTCTTTCAATCCTGCGCGATACTGACGATGGATTTCGCATCGCCGAGGAGGATTTGCGGTTGCGCGGCGCCGGTGAAGTTCTCGGCACACGGCAGAGCGGGATGCCCGAATTGCGGCTGGCCGATCTGGCAGTCCATGGCGAATTGCTGGCCACGGCACGCGACGACGCGCAGCTTGTTTTGACTCGTGATCCTGAGCTTGCCACGCCACGGGGGCAGGCGCTGCGGACCCTGCTTTATCTGTTTGGCCGCGACGAAGCTGTGCGCTACATCAGATCGGGATAAGACTTATCGTCCGGGAGGAAAATCGATGAATGCCCGTTTTGCGTGCGCCCTCTTCGCCGGCGCCATGCTGCTGTCCGCTCCCGCTATCCCGGCACAGGCCGAGACCATCAAAGTCGGGCTGTCGAAACTCGTCTCCTATCCTGCGATGCCGATCGGCATCGCCCACGGATACTTCAAGGAGCAAGGAATCGACGCCGAAATGGTGTTCTTCGATTCCGCGCAGCCGATCGCTATCGCGGTCGCTTCCGGCGCGGTCGATTTCGGTGTCTCCGGTCTGTCCGCTGGCTTCTACACGCTCGCTGCGCAAGGCCAGCTTCGCCTTCTCGCCTCATCTGCCGGCGAAGAGCCCGGTTTTTATAACCTCGTCATTCTCGCTTCGAACAAAGCATATGACGATGGCCTTAAGACGGTAAAAGATTTGCCGGGACGCGATATCGGTGTCACGCAACTCGGCACCAGCCTTCATTACGTCGTGGGCCTCGTCGCCGAGAAGTATGGCTTCCCCCTCAGTGCCGTCACGATCAAGCCGGTGCAGTCGAACAGCAACGTCATGTCGGCGCTGATCGGCGGAACCCTCGCCGCAGGGGTCATGCCGGGAACGCCGACCTTGTCGGTTGTTCAAAAAGGCGACGTCAAACGCCTCGCCTGGGCCGGTGACATCGTCCCCGGCTGGATGGGCAGCGCGCTCTTCACCGGCACAAAAACGACGAACGAGCGCGGCGACATGATCAAACGTTTCTTGGTCGCGTACCGCAAAGCGACCAAGGATTATCACGACGCCTTTGCGACACCCGACGACAAGCGCAAGGACAGCTCGGCCGCACCCGAGATTCTCAAAATCCTGTCCGATTTCAGCGGCGCACCGGGCGAAGAAATAGACAAAGCACCGCCTTTTCTCGACGCGCAAGCGCGTGTGAATGTCGATGACGTCGGACGGCAGATTGCCTGGTATCGCGGCCAGAACCTGATGAAAGGCGACATCAAGGCTGAGGAATTGGTCGATACGCGTTACGCCATCCCGGTCAATCGGAAGTAAAAATGCGCATCTTTTCAAAGTTGATGTTGGCCGGCGCGATGACGCTTGCCGTATCGCAAGCCGCCGAAGCCGAAACCGTCAAAATCGGCATCTCGAAATTATTCTCCCAAGCAGCCGTACCGCTGGCCATCGAACGCGGCTACTTCAAGGAACAGGGTCTCGATGTCGAGATGGTGTTCTTCGACGCCGCGCAGCCGATCGCCGTAGCCGTTGCCTCGGGTGATGTCGATTTCGGCGTCGCGGGCATGTCGGCCGGATTCTTCTCGCTCGCCTCGCAAGGGCAACTCAAACTGATCGGGTCATCGACACGCGAGACCAAAGGCTTCTACAGCCTGATCTTCCTGCTTTCGAACAAGGCGGCTGCCGCGGGATTGAAGACGGCGAAGGACCTACCTGGCCACGACATCGCCATCACCCAGGTCGGCACCAGTCTTCATTACAGCATCGGTCAAGTGGCGGAACGTAACGGCTTCACCATGAGCCAGGTATCGGTAAAACCCCTGCAATCGAACAGCAACGTCATATCGGCACTGACCGGCGGCACGGTCGATGCCGCCGTCATGCCCGGCAGCTCGGTGCTGCCGATGTTGAGCAAGGGCGATATCAAGCTGCTGGGCTGGATCGGCGATCTGGCGCCAGGTTCATCGGGCAGCTCCCTCTTCACCTCAACCAAGATCGCGAACACCAAGGGTGAGGTCGTCACGCGTTTCATGGCCGGCTATCGCAAGGGCATGCGCGATTTCCACGACGCCTTCGCGACACCCGACGATCAGCGGCGCAACGGCCCCGGCGCAGACGCCGTGCTGAAATCGGTATCGGCCTTTACCGGGGTCACTGTCGCAGAACTCGACAAAGCCGTACCTTATGTCGATCCGGACGCACGGCTCGATCCGGGCGATGTGGCGCGCCAGATCGCCTGGTACAAGTCGCAGAACCTGCTCAAAGGCGATATCAAGGCGGATACCCTCATCGACAACCGCTACGCAATGACCAAGCCGTAAAAATAAACAAGACGACGCGAACAGGGAGAAACGCGATGAAGCTTCACGTCCCCCAATTATTGGTAGGCACGCTGGCGTTGCTTGCCGCCGCCGTCGCGCCGGCTCACGCTGAAACGGTCAAGATCGCGATCTCGAAGCTGATCGGTTATCCCGCGGTACCGGTCGCGATCGAGCACGGCTATTTCAAGGAACAGGGCATCGAGCCCGAAATGGTGTTCTTTGACTCCGCTCAACCGGTCGCGATTGCGGTCGCATCGGGCGATACGCCGTTCGGCATCGCCGGCATGTCGGCAAGCTTTTATACCCTCGCCGCTGGTGGTCAGCTTCGCCTCATCGCCTCCTCTGCCGGCGACGCACCGGAATTTTACAATCTGGCCTTCGTCGTCTCGAACAAAGCCTATGACGGCGGCCTCACCTCGATCAAAGATCTTGCCGGTCATTCCGTCGCGATCACACAGGCCGGCACCAGCCTCCATTACGCCGTAGGGCAAGCAGCCGAGAAGCTCGGCTTTCCCCTGTCGAGCGTCACGGTAAAGGCACTGCAATCCAATACGAATGTCGTCGCCGCGCTTATCGGTGGCACCATCGACGCGGGCGTTCTGCCCGGCGCGCCGATCCTGGGGCCGTTGCAGAAGAAAGAAATCCGACTGCTGAATTGGGCCGCCGACGTTGCGCCGAATCTCGTCGGCAGTGCAGCCTTCGCCTCGGCCAAGGAACTCAACGAGCATGGCGATACCGTGAAGCGGTTCCTCGTCGCTTATCAAAAGGGCATGCGCGACTTTCACAACGCCTTCGCCTCGCCCGACGGGAAACGCGCAGATCAACCGACGGCACCGGATATCCTGGCCATCATGTCGAAGTTCACCGGCGTCGCACCGCAAGAAATTCTCAAAGCCATCCCCTATATCGACCCGGAAGGCCGCCTCGATGTCGATAGCGTCGCGGCACAGATCGCTTGGTACAAATCGCAGAATCTGTTGAAGGGCGATCCGAATGTCCACGATCTGATCGATAGCCGCTACGCGTTGAAGACCGAGTCAAAGAAATAGGATCGGCATGATGAAACTCCGATCAATCTGCGCCGTCACGTTCGGCCTCCCGCTCATCCTGACGAGCGTGCCGACGCACGCGGAAGCCGTCAAAGTCGCCATTACCCGACTGCTGTCTTACCCGTCGGTGCCGATCGCTATCGAGCGCAGCTACTTCAAAGAGCAAGGCATCGAAGCCGAGATGGTCTATTTCGATTCCGCCGAGCCGATGGCCGTTGCTCTCGCTTCGGGCGGTGTCGATTTTGGGGTCTCCGGCCTTGGCGCGGCGTTCTATACGCTCGCCTCGCAAGGACAGATACGATTGCTCGCATCATCGGCGATGGAGCATGGCGACGGATTTTCTAATCTCGTCTTTATCGGCTCCCCAAAAGCCTATGAGAGCGGCATGACCACCGCGCACGATTTGCCGGGCCATACGTTCGGCGTGACGCAGATCGGCACCAGCCTCCAATACAGCCTCGGCCTGATCGCCGAAAAAGACGGCTGGCCGGTCAGCAGCGTTCCGATCCGGCCGTTACAATCGATCCCGAATGTCATTACCGCGCTGGTCGGCAGCCAAGTCGATGCGGCGGTATTGCCGGCGACACCGCTTCTGCCGTTGCTCGACAGCGGCAAGGTCAAACTGCTCGGCTGGGCTAGTCAGCTCATTCCCAACTGGATGGGTGCGGTCGCCTTCACCTCGAAGAAACACGCCGACCAGGATGGCTACATGGTGAAACGCTTCCTCACCGCTTACCGAAAAGGGTCGCACGATTATCACGCTGCCTTCGCCGGCCCTGACAATAAGCGCGCGGACAACGCATCGACACCGGCGATGCTCGAATTACTGTCTAAGTTCACCAGCATCGCACCGGGCCTGATCGACCGTGCGACGCCTTATATCGATCCCGAAGGCCGCGTGGTTATGGCCGACCTGGCGCATCAGATCGCCTGGTACCGCTCGCAGAATATGATGAAGGCGAATGTGAAACCCGAAGATTTCGTCGATACGCGTTACGCCATCCTGGCAGAGGCAAAATAACGGCTTAGTTTCCGTTCGGGCGTTCCGGCGCGACGATACCCGTCGAGATGACGTATTTGATCGCGTCCTCGACCGACATATCGAGCGTGATCGCGTCCTTCCGCGGCACGAACATCAAGTAGCCCGAGGTCGGATTCGGCGTCGTCGGGATATAAACCGCGATCGAATCGGAGCCTGAATGAAGCGCCATTTCGCCTTCGACCGGTGCGGTGACGAAGCCGATAGTCCACATTTCCTTACGCGGCCATTCGATCATCACCACTTCGCGGAAGCTTTTTGACTGCTTGGCGAGAACCGTTTCGAAGATCTGCTTCACGGCGCTATAGACGCCGCGCACGATCGGCATACGCACCAGGATGCGCTCGTTGATCCGCATCAGGATGCGACCGAGATACCCCGCCGTCGCCGCCCCGATCAGCGTTAGCCCGATCACCGCGACGATCAGACCGATGCCGGGGATATAAAACGGCAGATACGTCTCGGGGTTATATTCCTTGGGTAGGATGTAGCCGACCGACACGTCGATGAAATTGACGAAGACCAAGGTCAGATAAAGCGTCAGCGCGGTCGGACCGGTGACGAGGATGCCCGCTAGAAAATACCCGCGCAGCCTTTCCCGAATAAGGAAACGGCGTCGGCGGCGGACGGGAAACGGCGTCAGATCGTTATCGGGCATATACCGACTGTAACCGCGCCGCGACGAACCCGCCAGCGAAGAGCACGCGCCTCATGCCTCGATCAGTTGAAAGCCGGCAGTGAAACCCGGACCAAGCGCCGTCATCAAGATACGCCCCGTCGCTTCTGCTTGCAGGGTCCGCTCCAACACGAACAACACCGTAGCGGCGGACATATTGCCAAAATCGCGCAGGACGCTGCGTGCCTCGGTCAATCTGCCTGGGTCGAGACCGAAGGCCCCTTCCAGCGCCTCGATCACCTTGGCACCGCCCGGATGACAGACGAAATGGGCGACCTGCTGGATATTCAACCCGTGCCGTTCGAGGAAATTAGACGCCGTGCGATGGAGGTCGCGGCGCACCAAGGCAGGGATATGACGCGAAAAGATCGCCTTGAGCCCGTTCTCGGCGACATCCCATCCCATCACGCCGAGAGAATTGGGCCACGTCCATTCCCCGCTTTCACGCAGAACCGGTCCCTCGCCATCGCATGACAGGATAGCGGCAGCTGCGCCGTCGCCGAACAGAGCGGTCGCGACAATGTTGCTCTTGGTGAATTCGCCCCCTTGAAACGAGAGCCCGCAAAGTTCGACGACGAGAAACAGGATTTTCGATCGCGGCGCCGCACGCGCGAGTTCCGCTGCGCGGCTGAGGCCGAGGACGCCACCCGCGCACCCAAGGCCGAAGATCGGGAGCCGGCGTAAATCAGCCCGCAGCTTCAACCGGCTCATCAGCATCGCATCGAGGCTTGGCGTGGCGATGCCCGTCGTCGAGACCGTCACGACGGCATCGATATCGCCGGCATCGAGATGAGCAGCCTCGAGCGCCTTGACGGCGGCTTGCTCGATCAGCGCCAGCGCATTTTCAAGATAAAGGGAGTTACGCTCACCCCAACCATGCGGGACGTCGTACCAATCAAGCGGCACCGTGGAATAACGCGTGTCGATCCCGGCGTTATCAAAAACACCCAGTATGCTCTCGAGTTCAAAGCTGTCGGCGCCGGCAAACCATCGCTTCGCGCGCGAAGCGATGTCGCCCTGGGAAAGCTTATACGGTGGAACAGCCGTGGCGAGCGCCATGAGACGCGGTAATTCCGTCACGGCTCAGCTCCTGCCAGCGTTAACCTCATATCTCAATGTTAATACATGCGCAGCGTTCCATGACCGGAACAATCAACTAAAAGAGAGCGGTACCCGGTCCGGCAACACTTCCACACCCATCACGAATATTTTCGTGGTTAATATGATCCCTGAGCGGCATTTCGCGCGTATTTTAATTGCCATCCCGACGGCGCAAAAGTTATTACAACCGCTTGGGGATGTTACGCTTTGAGGAAGAACTTTTGTTAACGACTCGTGGTTTTCTACACGCAGGAGATATTGGAAAGCAGTGCTCCCCAGAGGCTGGGTTGAGCTGCTGGGGTACGCCATGAACTGGCCGGCGCTAATTATCGGACTCGTGACCGCCGAGCGGCTCGTCGAGTTGATTATCTCCAATCGCAATGCCGAAAAGCTGTACAAACGCGGCGGCCATGAGGCCGGCCGTAACCATTACCCGCTGATCGTCATATTGCATATTTGCTGGCTGATCACGGTTTACGCCGCGGCGCCCCATCGTGCGGCTCCGAACATTCCTCTGATTTTGATTTATCTCGTGCTTCAGGCTGGCCGCGTGTGGGTCATCCAGTCGCTTGGCTCGTATTGGACAACACGCATTATCAACGTGCCAAAAGCGCCGCTGGTGCATCGCGGTCCCTACCGCTTCATGAAACATCCGAATTACGCGATCGTCATCGCCGAAATCGCCATCCTGCCGCTCGCTTTTGGCGAGATCAACGCTGCGGTGATATTCTCAGTGCTCAATCTTCTGATATTGAGTTGGCGTGTCTTCGTCGAGAATCGCGCGCTCGATTCACGCAATTAATTGCGGTTGATCAGCTCGATCTTGTAGCCGTCCGGATCTTCGACAAACGCGATGACGGCCGTACCGAATTTCAGCGGTCCGGGCGGACGCGGAATTTTCACGCCTTCCTTTTCCAGAACCTCGCAAGTGCCGTAGATATCCGAGACACCGATGGCCAGATGGCCAAAACCGGCACCCAGCACGTAAGGCTCTTTCTGATCCCAATTGTAGGTGAGCTCGATCACCGTGTCCGTCGCATCGTCGCCATAGCCGACGAAAGCGAGGGTATAACGCCCCTGCTCCGACTCACGCTTGCGCAACAGCTTCATGCCCATTAGCCGGCAATAGAAGTCGATCGACTTATCGAGATCGAAAACCCGGATCATCGTGTGCAGCAGACGAAACTTGCTGGTGTCCATTCTTTCCTCCTCAAGCTGCCGATTTGCGTGCAATGGCGGCAAGAACCGCATCGGCAGCGCGAAGACTCGGCGCGATGCTGCCATAGCCCAGCACCTGCAAGGCTTCCTGACAAGCGGCGATTTGCGCCTGCGTGGCGTCCTTATTACTCAACAAACGGTCGATCTCATTCGCCAGCCGTTCCGGCGTACAATGATGCTGCAGTAGCTCAGGTATCGCTTCGCGGTTCAGTATGACGTTGATCAGGTTCACATAGGGCACTTTGATCACGCGGCTGACATAAGCATAGGTCAGCGGATTTATCTTGTAGGCAATCGCCGACGGCAACCTAGCCATCGCGAGTTCCAGCGCCACTGTCCCCGATGCTGCGAGCGCCGCATTGCTGGCAGCGAAGGCGTCGTATTTTTCCGCCGGGCCTTGCAGCACAATGGTCGGCACCGGCCAGGGATTGACCACTGACGCGACATGCGCAGCAACATTCTCGGTCGTTGGTACGACAATGCGCAGACTGGGGTGACGCTTCGCAAGAAGCAAGATCGCCTCGCCGAAGATCGGCAGAAGGCTGCCGACTTCGCCGCGCCGGCTGCCCGGCAGTAACGTCAGCAACGGCGCATCGGCGGGGATTGCGTGGCGACGGCGAAAGGCCGGGCCGTCGCCCCGATCCGCGCCGCTATCGATCACGGGATGACCGACATAGGAACAGGCCAGACCTACGGCGGTAAAGAATGGCGGTTCGAACGGCAGCAGTGCCATCAACTCATCGAACCAGCGCGCCATCCTTTTGGCGCGACCGCCACGCCAGGCCCAGACCATCGGCGCGACGTAATGGATCAGAGGCAAAGCATTTTCGCCCTGGCCGCGCAAGCGTTCGGCAATGCGCCAGGTAAAGCCGGAACTGTCGATCGTCACGACGGCGATCGGACGTTGTGTGCGAATGTCGGCGACAGTTTCATTGACGCGGCGAAAGATGCGCCGCGCCGCCGGCAGCACTTCGGCGACGCCCATGATCGCCAGTTCCGACAACGGCACTCGGCTTTCGAGACCACGCAGCGCCATCGTCTCGCCGCCGATGCCGGCAAAGCGCACCTTGCCAGCGAGACGCTCCCGCAATGCGTCCATCAACTTGCCGCCCAGAAGGTCACCCGAAGGTTCGCCGGCGACGATATAGATCAGCGGGACATGATCCGTCATGGCGCGACCAAACCGATCACGAAGAGCCCGGCGCGATCCGCCTCGGCAACAAGGATATCGCGATTGAGGACGAGGGTTGCACCAGCTTCGACGGCAATACCGCGCAGCCCCCGCTCCGCCGCCGTCTCGATCGTTCGGGGACCGATGGTCGGAAGATCGACCCGGCGCTCCTGATGCGGCTTTGCCATCTTCACGAGCACGGCACCCTCGGCGCCGTGACGAAGGATCAGCGCATCCGTGCCCTGGCTGCCTTCTGTCCCCAGGAGAATACCTTTCCGGATGACAACCGCTTGGCCCAAATCGCGCTCGCCATGGGCCTTCGCCGCACGCAGCCCGGCTTCGATGTCGGCCATCGCATCGGCATCGGGACGATGAAGGCCGAACGGCCCCAACGGCGCCAGCAGTGATGTCAGAATTTCGTGCACGCCGACGACACGAAACCCGTCCGACTCGATTTCGCCGATCACGGCGCGGAGCAGCATATCGTCGCCGAAATCGCTCAAGGCGCGCACGCCGATCCGGAAATAGAACCGCGCCGTGCGCCAGTCGGGTTTCAGCGACGTCCAGGTCGGACGGCGAACCCCGCCGACCATGACGATCTCTTCAACGTCGTTTACGTGAAGCACCCGCAGCCCGGTCCCGGATGCACCGAGCCGCAGCCAAGCATGCGGTACATCGACCACTGTTTTTGGATCGCAACAATCTTGGATGGCAAGGACGAAGAAAGGCCGCCCCTCAGCGCGGCAGGAATCGATCAGGCGTTGCGGCAGTTCGCCGGACCCGGCGACGATGCCGAGCTTACCCGCCATTTCCTGTCTTCGGCTGACACAAGCCACGCGATGAATCCTGGCGGATGAAGGCCAGCACATCATCGACGGGACGTACGCCGGCAAACTTTCCCGCGACGCTCTCCACCCGCTCGGCGAAGGTACCGTTCTCGACCTCGAACAGCATCTGATAGGCGTTGCGCAGACCCTGCATTTCCTCGCGCGAGAACCCACGGCGCTGCATGCCGACGATATTGAGCCCGGCTAGCGCCGCACGATTGCCCATGACCGAGCCGTAAGGGATCACGTCGCGCTCGACGCCGGTGACGCCGCCGACCATCGCATAAGCGCCGACGCGCACGAACTGATGCACAGCCGACAATCCGCCGAAGACGGCAAAATCGCCGACACGAACATGACCAGCCAGCGTCGCGTTGTTCGCCATGATCACGTCGTTACCGATGATGCAATCATGCGCGACATGGACCGCGACCATGAAAAGGCAGTTATCGCCGACCTGGGTCAGCAAGCCACCGCCTTCGGTACCGGGATTCATCGTAACATGTTCGCGGATGACGTTGTTGCGGCCGATGACGAGCCGCGATTGCTCGCCCTTATATTTAAGGTCTTGCGGCTCGTGACCGATCGACGCGAACGGAAAAATCCGCGTCCCGTCACCGATCGATGTATGACCGGATACCGCGATATGCGACAGCAACTCGACATTCTCGCCGAGGGTCACGAATTTGCCGATATGACAGAATGGGCCGATCTTTGCCGAGGCGGCAATCGTCGCGCCCGGTTCGACGACGGCCGTCGGATGAATATCACTCATCGGCGTTAATAGCGTTGTCCATGATCATTGCAGCAAAGGTCGCTTCGGCCATCAGCTTGTCGTTGACCATAGCGCGCCCACTGAACTTCCACACCATGCCGCGGCTATGCACCCGTTCGACATGGATATGCAGCGTGTCGCCCGGCGTCACCGGACGACGGAACTTGGCGCCGTCGATATTGGTAAAATAGACCAGCTTGCCCTCGGCCTGCTCGCCGATCGAATGAACGACCAGCACCGCTGCCGTCTGGGCCATCGCCTCGACGATCAAGACGCCCGGCATCACCGGCCAGCGCGGAAAATGGCCCTGGAAGAAGTTCTCGTTGATCGTGACGTTCTTGACGCCGGTCGCGCTCTGGCCATGCGCGACGTTGATTACCTTGTCGATCATCAACATCGGATAGCGATGCGGGATCATTTTCATGATCTGCTTCAAACCGATCTCAGGCGTCACTTGAGGTTGATCGGGCGTATCCATGTCAGTCGTTTTTCCTCTTATTGGCGAGGCGCCGCAGGTTGATATTCATCCGGTGAAATTCAAGTCTTGGGACGGCTGGCGAACCCATCACGGTTTCGCCGGGGTTCACGTCGCGCATCAAGCCCGCCTGGGCAGCGATCCGTGCACCGTCGCCAATGGTCAAATGACCTGCCATCGCCGACTGGCCGCCGACCATCACATAATTGCCAAGTCGCGTGCTGCCAGAAATTCCGCTTTGCGCCACGAGCACGCAGCACCGACCTATTTGGACGTTGTGGCCGATCTGGACCAGATTATCAATCATCGTGCCCGACCCGATCACCGTGTCCGGCCCGGCGCCGCGATCGACGGTGGTGTTCGCACCGACCTCGACATCATCGCCGATCAGAACACGGCCCAACTGAGGCACTTTCACCGGTGCGACCGGATCCGGCGCGAAGCCGAAGCCATCCTGACCGATGCGTGAACCGGGATAGAGCCGTACGCGCGAGCCGATCATCGCATAAGCGACACTGGCATTGGCGCCGACGCGGACATCGTCACCCATCACCACCGAGGCACCGATGACGGCATTCGGGCCGATCAGGCATCGTTTCCCGATCGTGGCGCCGGGACCGATCACTGCGTTGGCTTCGACAGCACAGCCTTCACCCAGGGTCGCCGTCGGATCGACGACCGCACTGGGGGCAATGCCCGGGGTCGGCGGCGGCTCGGGATAGAACATCTGCGCGGCCAGCGCATAGCCGCGATAAGGCTGCGGCGTCACCAGCAACGTCGCGCCGGCTGGCGCTTGGGGCGCAAGCTTCGGGTTGACGATGACCACGCCAGCTTTGGTGTTCCGAAACGTCTCAACGTAATGCGGGTTGTCGAGAAACGAGACATCGTCAGCGGTGGCGCTTTCCAGCGGCGCGACGCTTGTCAGTATCCGGTCAGCCTTGCCTGCGCCGGCGATCTCGGCGCCGATGCGCGCGGCAATCTCGGCGACGCTGAACGGGCCGGCAACAGTGAAAAAGCGCGGATCGGCCATCGGCTATTTCTTTGCCGGCGGCGCCGGGAGCGGCAATGGCATGCGCGGTCCAGGCGCGGGCATGGCGCCGGGGGCCGGTTCAGCCGGCGTGGCCAGCACGACCATCGGCAATTTGGCGTCGAGCCGGGTAATGACCTCTTGCGTGATGTCGAGGCTCTTCTCCTCGAACAACACGGCAGCCTTCGCGACGACAAGATTTACTTTCCGCTCGGCCGCCATATCCGAAATGATCTGCAAGGCCGTGTTCTCGACCTTCGTCATGGCCTCGTTATAGGCCTGCTGAAGCGCCTGGCGGGTTACCTGCACCCGATTGTCCAACGCGTCGTATCGCTGCTGGAAGTCACGCATCTTGCTGTTGAAGGCATCCGGCGCCAAGACGGTGCGCTGGCGTTCCAACTCGTCCTGGGTCTTTTGGAGATCGCCTTCCTGCGCCGTCACCTCTTTGGTGTAACGCTCGGTCCGTTGATCCATTTGCGACTGGATGTTCCGGGCAACCAAAGACTCGCGCAGAATCTGCTGCACATCGACCGTGACAATAACGGGAGCCTGTACCACTTGGGCTTCGGCCGCGCCGGCCGCCAGCAGCATCAATCCGGCGAAGCCGAAACGGGCCGCCAACCGCATCTAGAAATTCGATCCGAAGCCGATGCGGAAGAATTCTTTCTTGTCGTAGGCTTGCTTCAGCACCGGGAGAGCGAAGTCGATACGGAGCGGTCCCATCGGCGAAGCCCATGCAAAGCCATAGCCGACGGAAGCCCGGAGCTTGCGGGAATCGACGATGGTCGGGCCTGAGCTATCAACTTTGAAAGCGCTGCCGAAATCGGTGAAGGCATGACCGGCGAGACCGAACTCTTTCGGCAAGCCGAGCGGCATGCTGACTTGGAACGACCCGATCCAATAGGCGTTGGCGCCCAAGGCGTCATTCGTCGAAATATCGCGCGGACCGATACCACCGCTGGCGAAGCCGCGCAGATTGTCACCGCCGATGAAGTAGCGATCTTCAATCCGAACCTGCTCGCCGAGGCCTTTGATAAAGCCGGCTTCACCCGTGACCTGAGCGACCCAGGCCGGCGCGATCGGATAGTAGAAGCCACCATTCAGGCCGTTGCGAAGAAAGTGGACCTGACCGCCCGCGCCGGCGATATCGGTGCTGAACGAACCGTAGTAACCCGAGGTCGGCTGCAAGCGGTTGTCACGCTTATCGTACAACAGCACCTGGCCGATGATCGACGCCAAGCGTGAGCCGGCTTGTTGCTGAATATAGACCGAAGCGCCTGGGATGATGTTGGTGATCTGGTCCTGGCGCAGTGTGTAGCTGACGGTCTGGCGCAGAGATTCGGTGAACTGATAGCCCATGCGGGTCGAGCCGCCATAGGACAGTTCCTGATAGCCCGCGATCGTCGTGTTATCACGCTGCAAAGCGAAGAGATCGAAGCCGGCGGCCAAATCGCGATTGAGGAAGTAAGGCTCGGTGAAGCTCAAATCGACCTGCCGCGTGCGGTAGGCGATCGTCGTATCGATACGAAGATCCTGCCCGCGGCCCATGAGATTACGCTCGTGGATACCGATATTCGCGAGCGGGCCGTCCGTGGTCGAGTAACCGACGCCGACCTGGAATTCGCCGGTCGATTGCTCCTGCACATCGACGCGAATAACGGTCTTGTCGGGGGCGCTGCCCGGCGAGTTGGTGACATCGGCTTTCTTGAAGAAGCCGAGATTGTTGATGCGTTGCTCCGACCGTTTCAGCTTGGTCGAGTTGAAGGCGTCGCCTTCGACCAGGCGGAACTCGCGGCGGACAACGCGATCCTGAGTACGCAGGTTGCCGGTAATGTCGATGCGTTCGACATAGACTTCCGGGCCTTCCTTGATGTCAAAGGAGACATCGATCGTCTTGCTGTCGGTGTTGCGCTTGACGTTCGGGGTCGCCTGGACGAAGGCGTAACCGCGATTGCCCAAAGAATCGGTGATGCCCGAGATCGACTTATCGACTTGGTCGGCGTTGTACCAATCGCCTTCCTTCATCGTCAGCATCGCGCGCAGCGTTGCCGGATCGACGTCCTTCAGTTCGTTCGTGACTTCGACCTTACCGAAGTGATAGCGCGCGCCTTCTTCAACCGTGAAGGTGACAAGGAAGCCGGAGCGGTCCGGCGCCAATTCGGCGACCGCCGAGACGACGCGGAAATCGGCATAGCCCTGCGCCAGATAGAACTTGCGCAACAGCTCGCGGTCATAGGTCAGACGATCGGGATCATAGTTGTCGTCGTTGCTGAGAAAACGGTACCAGCGCGATTCCTTGGTGGAGACGACCTCGCGCAGCGCCTTCTCGCCGAAGATATGGTTGCCGAGGAAAGTGATGCCGCGGATGCCGGTTGACGGACCCTCATCGATTTCGAAGACGAGATCGACTCGGTTCTGCGGCAGTTCGATGACTTTGGGCTGTACCGTCGCGGCAAAACGGCCGCTGCGTCGATAGATTTCCAAGAGACGCATGACGTCGCCTTGGACTTTTTCGCGCGTAAAAACCAAACGCGGACGCAATTGGATTTCGCCGTTGAGGTTTTCGTCGGTGAGCTTGCTGTTGCCTTCAAACGCGATGCGGTTGATGACCGGATTTTCGACCACATGGACGACGAGCGCGCTGCCGTCGCGGCGCATGGTGACGTCGGAAAACAAGCCGGTGGCGAAAAGCGCCTTCAGGGAAGCATCGAGTTTGGTGGAGTCGTAAGGCTCGCCCGGTTGTACTTGGAGGTAGGACCGAACCGTATCGGCCTCGACGCGCTGTGCGCCTTCGACCCGAACTTCCTGAACGACGCCGCCCTCAAGCGATTGCGCGAAGACCGGCGCCGATGACAGCGCCAGACCGATCAAAGCAATCGCTAGAATGAAACGCCGGACGGTACCGACCACGATCCGCACTAATTCCCCCTGTCTCGAACCACTACCCTTTGCCGACATTGCCATCGCCAACGGGGCCTTCAGGTCACCAAACCCTTCAAGAATTCAACGACCCGGAGGTGAACGAGATCGTTCCACGTCGCAAAAACCATCAGCGTCAGCACGAGGGCAAGGCCAAAACGGAAGCCATATTCCTGCGCGCGGAGCCCCAACGGCCTGCCACGAACGGCTTCAGCGGCATAAAACAGAAGATGTCCCCCGTCAAGAACAGGAATCGGGAAAAGGTTTATAAGTCCGAGGTTTATGGACAATACGGCCATGAAAGGAAGCACCGCGGCGAGACCATATTGAGCGACCTCACCCGACATTTGTGCAATGCGGAGTGGGCCTCCCAGCTCGTCGGTGCTGCGGGCGCCGATGATCATTTGCCACACCGCCTGCAGCGTGCCGACGACGATGTTCAGCGTCTCGCCACCCGCGCGCCCAACGGCGCTGATCGGGTTGTAACGGAGATATTGGACGCCCTGCCCCTCGATTCCCAACAAGCCGTATTCGTGCTTATTGCCGAACCGGTCGGTGACGGTGGTGAGTTTGGGCGTCACGGAAAGCTTGGTTTCAGCCCCGCCTCGCTTCACCGTAAGGTCCATGGCACGGCCCGGATTCAACCGGACCACCCGCTGCACGTCTTCGAAACGCTCGATCGACTGACCATCGATGCCGGTGATGACGTCGCCCGGCTTCACCCCGCCGGCTTCCGCCGCACTCTCTGGTTGGATGGTGCCGACTTCAGGCGGCGTGAAAGGTTGACCTATTGTGGCAAAGACGCCCGCCAAGACCAAGATTGCAAAGATAAAATTGGCAATCGGTCCAGCCGAAACAACGGCCGCGCGTTGGGCCAGGGTCTTGTGATGGAAGGCGACCGCCCGCTCCTCCGCGGTCATCTCCGCGACATCGGCCGAGGGCATCGAAGCCGGGTCGGCATCGCCGAACATCTTCACGTAGCCGCCCAGCGGGATCGCGCTGAGCTTCCAGCGGGTGCCGGTGCGATCGTTCCAGCCGAAAATCTCAGGTCCGAAACCGATCGAGAAAACCTCGACGCGAACGCCATTCCACCGGGCCACGATGTAGTGGCCGAACTCATGCACGAAGACCAGCACCGTCAGGACGATGATGAACCAAAAAAGGAAGTACCCAAAACCGCCGGTTAGTGCCGCCATCGACTCCATGCCCATGCCCTCAACTTCGCCGATAGAATAGCAAAGTTTCAGCCTAAAGATGATGAAATAAAGCTTAGGTTTGCCAGGCCCTTAGAGGCGCCAATCCAGGGGGCTGCCGCCAGCCAGCCAGATCACAATCGCTTGTACGAGTGCCGCCGTCAAAAGCGAATCCAGACGATCGAGCAAACCGCCATGTCCGGGGATCAACGCACCCGAGTCTTTGACCCCAAAACGGCGTTTCAGCGCCGATTCGGCAAGATCGCCCAATTCGGCCACGACCGCCAAGCCGATGCTCAGCCCGACCACCGTCGCAATGGAGGCATGACCGGGCCATGCCGCGGCGACGCCGATCAGCCCGGCACAGAACAATCCGCCCAAGGCACCAGCCCAAGTCTTGTTAGGCGACAATGAGGGGGCGAGTTTGGGTCCGCCGATGGTTCTGCCAAAGGCATAGGCACCGATGTCGCTGGCCCACACCAAGCCGAGCAGCCAGAAAATAGTCGTCCGTCCGCCGCCTTCGCGGTCGAGCCAGACCAAAGCGACACATGGCAAAGCGACCCATAGCGTGCCCGCGGCGCTCGATAACGGCGCAGACGCTTTAACCGCTTCGCACGCACGCCAGACCAAAACGGCCCCTGCGATCGCGATCGAGATCGCCCATGATGCCGGAAGCAACGTCGCGATGATAACGGTCGCCGCCGCCGTGCCGATGATCGTCGTCGAGGCAAGCGATCTTGCCGCGCCGGACATGCACGCCCATTCCCAGGCCATGCCGACGGCCGCGAGCAGCACCAAAAGCGTGAACCACGGCGGACCGAACCAGACCGCGGCGAGCGCCAACGGACCCATCACCGACGCAGAAATGATTCGAAGTTTGAGGCTGCTCGAACGCGGCGGAACGAGGCTGGGACCGGCTGAAGGCGACGGCGTTAAATCCAAATCAGCCCGAACCGGCCGACGCGCCGAAACGGCGTTCGCGGCCGTGGAAATCGCTGACGGCCTTTTCGAGATCGGGCTTGCCGAAATCAGGCCACAGCGTATCGATGAAAACGAGTTCGGTATAAGCGCACTGCCACAACAGGAAGTTGCTGATGCGCAGTTCGCCGCTGGTACGGATCAGTAAATCCGGATCGGGAATATCGGCGGTGAAAAGCGAATCCGAGAAACGCGTTTCATCGATGTCTTCGGGCTTCAGTTTCCCGGCGATCGCATCGGTCGCCAGTTTACGTGCGGCGCCAACGATGTCGTCGCGGCCGCCATAGGACAGCGCGACGATCAAGGTAAGCTTCGTGTTGTCACCGGTGAGCTTCTCGGCATTGTCGATCAGCGTGACGATGTCCGCCGCGAGCCGCGCGCGGTCGCCGATGATTTTGACGCGCACGCCTTGTTTATGCAGCTCTGCAATTTCGCCGCGCAAATAATGCCGAAGCAGCCCCATGAGATCGTCGATCTCGCCGGTCGGGCGCTTCCAATTTTCAGATGAGAAGCCGAAGAGCGTGAGATAGGAGATGCCGAGTTCGACGCAGGAAACCACGGCGCGACGCACGGAATCGGCACCGCGGCGATGGCCGGCAATACGCGGCAGACCGCGCGCCTTGGCCCAGCGCCCGTTGCCATCCATGATGATCGCGACATGTGCCGGCGGCGCCGGCATCGAAGCCTCTTCCGCCATCAGACTTGAAGTATCTCCTTGTCCTTGGCGGCCAGCAACTCATCGACCCGCTTGATCAAGCCGTCGGTTAGGGTCTGGACATCCTTCTCGATCTTGCGCAATTCGTCCTGCGAAATGACGCTGTCTTTTTCCTGCTTTTTCAGCACGTCCATGCCGTCGCGCCGCACGTTGCGGATCGCGATGCGCGTCTGCTCGCTGTATTTCGCGGCGACCTTCGTCAATTCCTTGCGGCGTTCCTCGGAGAGATCCGGCACCGGGACGCGCAACATCTGACCATCAACCTGCGGATTGAGCCCAAGGCCGGCATCGCGAATAGCCTTTTCAGCGGCTTTGACGTTAGCCTTGTCCCAAATTTGAACCATCAACAATCGCGGCTCCGGCACGCTGACCGTGCCGACTTGCAGCAACGGCACGCGATTGCCGTAAGCCTCGACTTGAACCGGATCGAGCATGTTTGCCGCGGCTCGGCCGGTTCGCAGCGCGGCAAACTCCTTGCGCAACGCATCAATCGCGCCGTCCATGCGCTTACGTAGATCAACGACGACTTTATCTTCGCTCATCGCCACATCCCTTAATCGCTGATGATGGTGAAGCGTCCCTTTCCTGCCACGACATCGGCAAAGCCGCCTTTCTCGTGGATGGAAAAGACCAAAATAGGAATTCGATTTTCGCGCGCCAGCGAGATGGCGGCAGCGTCCATCACCTGCAGATCGCGAGTCAGCACTTCGAGATAGCCGAGCTTGTCGTAGCGCGTCGCCGTCGGGTCTTTCTTCGGATCGGCGCTATAGACGCCATCGACCTTCGTCGCCTTCAACAGCGCCGTACATTCCGTCTCGGACGCGCGCAACGCAGCAGCCGTGTCGGTGGTGAAGAACGGATTGCCAGTGCCCGCCGCGAGAATGACAGCACGGCCTTTTTCCATATGGCCGATGGCCCGGCGGCGAATGTACGGCTCGCACACCGCCTGCATCGAGATCGCGCTTTGCACGCGTGTCGGCACGCCCAGCTTTTCCAGCGCGCTTTGCAGCGCCAGCGAATTGATGATCGTCGCCAGCATGCCCATGTAGTCGCCGGTCGCGCGCTCCATGCCGGCAGCAGCGCCCGCCACGCCGCGGAAGATGTTCCCGCCCCCGACAACCATCGCCACCTCGACGCCGAGGTCGTGAACGCTTTTCACTTCTTCGGCGACATGCGTGATCGTCTGAGGATCGATTCCATAGCCCTGCTCGCCCATCAGCGCTTCGCCGCTGAGCTTCAGGAGAACGCGTTTGTATTTTGGGTCAGAAGGCATGGCGCGGGACTATACAGCAGTCGATCCGCGCCGTCATGGCCGAGCTTCGTTGGTTAACGATGCGACTCGAAAAAAGAACCACCGAGGCGCCCGAAGACGCCTGGGTGGTTCGGTCTTTTCGACGAAAGCGAAAGTCTCAGTTCGGCTTCAGCGTCGCGGCGACTTCGGCGGCGAAATCGCTTTCCGCCTTTTCGATGCCTTCGCCCAACGTCAACCGCTCGAAACCGGCGGCCTTCACCGGCGTACCGGTTTCCTTGGCAGCGGCGTCGATGACCTTCGAGACCTTGGTCTCGTTGTCCATGACGAATATCTGCTCGACCAGCACGGTCTCTTCGTAGAATTTACGCAGACGGCCTTCGACCATCTTGTCGATGACCGCGTCCGGCTTGCCCGAGGCTTTCGCCTGTTCGCGCAGCACGTCGCGTTCACGGTCGAGGTCCGACTTGTTGACGCCGGCGATCTCGAGATATTGCGGCTTGGCGGCAGCGATATGCATCGCGAGCTGACGGCCAACACCCGCGAGGCTTTCCGCCGACGCGGTTGATTCGAGCGCGACCAGCACGCCGATCTTGCCGAGATTCGGCGCGATGGCGTTATGGACGTAGGACGACACAACGCCGTGCGGCACCTGCAGCCGGGCCATCCGGCGCAGCGACATGTTCTCGCCGACCGTCGCAATGAGATGCGTCAGTTCTTCCTCGACCTTACGGCCGGTGCCCGGATAGGGCGCGGCTTTCAGCTTGTCGAGATCGGTATGCGTGAGCGCCAGTTCCGCCGCCGTGGCGACGAATTTCTGGAACGTCTCATTGCGGCCGACGAAGTCGGTTTCGGCATTCACTTCGAGGACGGCGCCGACATTGCCTTTGACGGCAACGCCAACGAGACCCTCGGCAGCGACGCGGCCGGACTTCTTGGCGGCAGCCGACAGACCCTTTTTACGGAGCCAATCGACGGCGCCTTCAATGTCGCCAACGGTCTCGATCAGAGCCCGCTTGCAATCCATCATGCCTGCGCCGGTTTTCTCGCGCAGGTCTTTGACCAGCGCTGCGGTAATTTCAGCCATATCGTCCTCCGATCAGGTGATGGCGATCAGGGCGCCGGATGTGCGTCAGCCGCGGCAGCAGCCGGGGGCACCAGCTCTTCACCAGGGGCATCCTGAGCACCGATATCGACGCCCGAAGCAACCGCCTCAGCCTGAAGACCATCGAGCACCGCGTTTGAAACGAGCTCGCAATAGAGATGAACGGCGCGCATGGCGTCGTCATTGCCCGGGACCGGATAGGTGATGCCGGCCGGGTCGGAATTGCTGTCGAGGATCGCGACAACCGGGATCTTCAGCTTGTTGGCTTCGAGCACGGCGATGGCTTCTTTGTTCGTGTCGATGACGAACAGGATATCGGGCAGGCCGCCCATTTCCTTGATGCCGCCGAGCGCACGCTCGAGTTTATCGCGATCGCGCGTCAGTTCGAGAAGTTCGCGCTTGGTGATGCCGGCTTCCGGGTTGTTCACGCGTTCATCGAGTTCGCGCAGGCGCTTGATCGAGCCCGAGATCGTCTTGAAGTTCGTCAGCATGCCGCCGAGCCAGCGGTGATCGACGTAGTACTGGCCGCAACGTTTGGCTGCGCCGGACACGGCTTCCTGCGCCTGGCGCTTGGTGCCGACGAACAGAATGCGGCCGCCGCCGGCGGCTACGTCACGAATGGCTTGGAGCGCGCGCGCAAGCTGCGGCACGGTCTGTTCGAGATCGATGATATGAACGCCGTTGCGAACGCCAAAGATGTACTCTTTCATCTTCGGATTCCAGCGACGGGTATGATGACCGAAATGGACGCCGGCTTCCAAAAGCTGGCGCATCGTGAAACTGGGAATCGGCATGGAGTTTATTCCTTCTCCGGTTGAGCCGCCGCGGGGGACATATCGGCCCGGACCTTTGGAAGTCCAAGACGACACCGGAGCGGCCCCTAAAGAAGCCGCATCCCCGCGTGAGGGTTAAAGATAAGCGGTGGGTAGATAGGCGGAATTCAGCCGATTTGCAAGTATTTCCAGTCCTTTTGGGCGGCCCGCAGATTTCCACTGTGCGACGCCTTGAACTATCCGGAAAGCTGCTTACGTAATAATTGTCGCTAACAGAAACGGAGGATGCCTAAACACCATGACTCCACCTGAGAAGTTCGACATTGCCGGCTGAAGAACGGCCTGCAACGATCTGAAAAATAAGTCCTATTGTCCAGAAGGAGGGTGTCCAACCAACATGACTCCACCGGCTTTATGTGACGTCACCGAACTGCTTGGCAACGGTGATCAGGTCTAGTTAGCCCAAGATATGCCTGACGGTTTAACCGCGCAGGCGCGAAGACAAGATTTCGATCTTCGCAAATCCGACCCCCGTTGATGCCTGAGCGCACACGGGGGTCATTTGCTGTCTGGACGTTGACCCGCCCGGCGGCCTGACATAGCGTTCCTCGACCTTCCGGAGTGAAGGCATAGGGGGAACGCGATGATGAAGACTTGGCTGGCTCTTGCCGGCACCATGCTGGCGACCGCGGCAACCACCGCCCAGGCCGAACCGCTGAAAATCCGCGCCGACTGGAATATCGTCCCCGGCCAGTTTGCCCCGCTGATCCCCACCCTGCCGCAATACGCGCCGGACGTTTATCGCCACTACGGCAAATCCTACATCGTCGAGCCGCTCAAGATGCAGGGCGGCGGTGCGACCCTGACCGCGCTCGCCGTCGGCGAAACCGATCTCAGCACCCTCAGCCCGCAGACCCTCGTCCTCGGCGTCACCAACGCCAAGCTCGATCTGCATGTCATCGGCCAGCAGATCACCACCGAGGTGCCGGGCTATCTACAAACCTATTTCTGGGCGCGTTCCGCCGAAGTGAAGAGCGTTGCCGATCTCAAAGGCAAGGTCATCGGCATCAGCGTACGCGGCTCGAACGTCGATGCTGCCGCCCATATGGTGATGGCGAAAGCCGGCTTCACCGAGCCGCGCGATTATCAGGTCGTGGAGATTTCCTTCCCTGCCCTGCTGCCCTCGCTCGACGCCAAAAAGATCGATGCAGCCGTGCTCGTGCCGCCATTCCATCTGCGCGTCGCCGACAATCCCGCTTATACGAAAGTCTTCAGCGTCGGCGACGCCTTCGGCCCGGTTGAAACGCTGATGTGGATGGCGAAAGCGGATTTCATCGCCAAGAACCGCGCGGCGCTGGTCGATTTCCTCGAAGACAATATGCGCATGCGGCGCTGGATGTTTGATCCGAAAACACATGCGGATGCCATCAAACAAGTTTCGGATCAGACGAAGGTCCCCGTCGAAGGCCTTGCGAGCTGGGTCTATTCAACGGGCGATTATTATTACGATCCGCATGCCAAAGTCGATGTTGCCCGGTTGCAAAAGAACGTCAACGACATGAAGGGCGCGGGGGTTATCCCGACGGCGATCGACGTCAAACCCTATGTCGATATGTCTTTGGTCGAGGAAGCGGCAGCGCGGCTCGATAAGCCCTGAGTCGTATGCCTTGATGAGGCTGGTTATCTTGTAAGCAGCCCGCTCAATCGCCATACTACCGGTATCAGAGACGAGATTCGGTCTGTTCCAGCCGCCCGCTTCGGCGTGCAGGCGCGCATTCCGTGTTCTCCTATGGAACCGAAAGACACGCGATGAGCCGCAAGAAACCACCTGTCGCCAGCGAATTCCAGTTCTTCAATGTCGTTTATGACGATGGGCAACAGACGTCGAATCGCAAAGTCGCGACATCCGATATCGTGGACTGGGATTTCGATAATTCCGTGAAAACGGCAATCGAAGAACAAGACCGCAAAATCCGCGAACAGTCAGGCCGCGCGCGCGGCGAGATAACGGCCATCACGAAAGTGGCCGCGCGCTGAGATAACGCAGCGATCGGCTATTTATGGCCGGCGTTGTTTTGCTTCACCATATCGGTGAGCAAGACCACGAGGGTAAATGCGACCGCAGTGAAAATCGCCCAAATCGCGGTCTGGATGTGAGCATCCATCAGCAATGTGGTCGTGGCCTGCGGTATTTGTGACGGGTCCATCGGCTGCTCCATACTTATGCCTTCCCCGATAGGCGCCTTCTTCACAACACCTGAACGTCAAACTGGTTTCAGACGCGTTCGATTCATGATTAGGTTGTCCGACCTGCAGCTTCGGTGGATAACGATGAAGATCATGAAAATTCGGCTGACCGCACTCGCACTGGCGCTCGTCGCCTTTGCCGCCGGCGGCACGGCGCAAGCGCAGACGATGCGCGTTCGCGGCCAGATCACGCATGTCGATGGCGACAGCATTCAAGTGAAGACAGTCGATGGCAAGCGCCTCACCATCGCTTTGTCGCCCGACGCCACCGTCACGTCCGTCGTCCCGGCGAAACTCGCCGAGATCAAACCGGGCCGCTTTGTCGGCACTGCCGCGCGGCCGGAAGCGAATCATCCCGACCGTTTGCAGGCGATCGAAGTTCATATCTTCCCGCCCGGATCGCGTCTCGGCGAAGGCCATCGCCCCTGGGACCCGGAACCAGGCGCGACCATGACCAATGCAGACGTGACCGCCGCCGTGGCTCATGCACGCCGTGGCGCGCTGACCCTGACCACCGGCGGCAAGAGTTTCGATATCGACGTACCACCCGGCACGCCGATCGTCGCGATGAACCCCGGCTCGCGCAGCCTCGTCAAAAAAGGCGCGCGCATCACGATCAATCAGGTCGCGACGGGCAGCGACGGCACCTTGTCGGCGAAAGCCATCACGGTGACGACCGCACGGAACTGGCCGCCGAAATAGACGTCTCCTGCTTGCCCTGATCCATCGTCTCCGCGATGATGGCGGCAACAATTTCACGGGGAGATGGCGGATGACATCGGGAAAGATTCTGGCTGGCGGACTCGCAGCCTTGACGTTGCTGGTCGTGCCGCCAATGGCGCGTGCGGCCGACCACATCAAGATCGGCACGCTGAAAGCGACCAATGTCGGCCCGGTCTATATCGCCATCGATAAAGGCTACTTCGCCGAAGAAGGGCTTGATCCCGAACTCGTCTCGTTCGAATCAGCACAGCCTATCGCCGTCGCCAACGCCGCGGGCTCGATCGATTTCGGCGCCACCTCGACCTCGGCGGGCCTTTACAGTCTCGCGGCACAGGGCACGATCAAGATCATCGGCGGCATGTATAGCGAAGCGCCGGGCTTCCATAACTTCGCCCTCGCTGCATCAGGAAAGGCCTATGAAGGCGGACTCAAAAGTTACAAGGATCTGCCCAGCCATAGCGTCGCGGTAACGCAAGTCGGCTCGCCGGTGCATTACAGCCTCGCCTTGATCGTCGAGAAATACAAACTCGACCTCGCCAGTATCAAAGTGCTGCCGCTGCAAAGCATTCCGAACATGGCCTCCGCCCTGATCGGCAACACCGCGGATTCGAGCGTGATCAATTCCACCTCGATCAATCCGCTGCTGCAGGCCGGACAAGCAAAGCTGATCGGTTGGATCGGCGACGAAACGCCGTGGCAGACCGCCCTCACCTTCACGCAACCGAAGACGATCGCCGACCGCAAGAAGATCGTCGAAGCCTTCCTGCGCGCCTTCAAGAAGGGCGCACGTTACTACCACGACGCCTATACCGGCGCGGGCGAGAAGCCGGTGGACGGTGCGACCGAACCGGAAGTCACCGGCATCCTCGCGAAATATACCGGCCTCAGTGCGCAGCAGGTTAAGAACAGCATCGCCTATGTCGATCCCGAGGCGCGCGTCGATATGAAAGACGTCGTCCATCAGGTCGAATGGTTCAAGTCGCAAAAGATGCTGAAGGACGACGCCAATGGCGACGCGATGATGGATAAGAGCCTCATCGTTCAAATTCCGGCGCGCTGACTTCGGGGGCGTGGACCATTCCGGCGTCTTGGGCGCCAGTCGAGGGATGGGACACATTTCCGCCACAAAACCCTGCCATTGAGCGGCCTGGATCTTGAACGACGGCGCTGGAGCCGGGGCAAAGAGTTTGGTTTTCGCGCATGACAGTGCCTGAGCTTGGCGGTGAGATGGTCCGGCGGCTCGGCGAGATCGATTGGTCCCGCACGACGCTTGGGCCTCGCGAACGCTGGCCGAGCAGCCTTACCCTGATGGTCGATGTCATCATGGCTGCGGGGTTCCCCATGGCGATCCGTTGGGGCCACGACGCGGTGATGATCTACAACGACGGCTATCGCCCGATCCTCGGCGACAAACATCCCAGCGCCATGGGTTTGACCACGCGCGAGATATGGCCCGAGGTCTATGACGAAGTCGGTCCGCTCAACGAATCCATTCTGACAGGCGCGCGGCCGGCCTTTTTCCACGAAGATTATCTCTATACCATTCGCCGTCACGGCAACCGGCGCGAAGACGCTCGTTTCACGATCAGCTACAGCCCGATTCCCGACGAGACCGCGCCGAACGGCATCGGCGGCGTGCTCGTTACCTGTGTCGAAACAACCAGTCGCGTTCGCGCCGAGCAAGCTTTACGCACGCTCAACGACACACTCGAGAGTCAGGTTGCCGAGCGCACGCTGGAACGCGATCAGATTTGGAAGGTGTCGGAGGATCTCCTCGGCGTATCGAACTTCGCCGGCTATTTCATCAGCATCAATCCTGCCTGGACCGCCCTGCTCGGCTGGTCCGAGGATGAGATTAGAGCAACCCATATCGACGACCTTCGTCATCCCGATGATTCCGAAGTTTCGTGGGCCGGCCGCGCCAAACTCGCTCAGGGTGTGCAAACGGTACGGGTCGAGAACCGCTTGCGGCACAAGGACGGATCTTACCACTGGCTCAGCTGGACCCTCACCGCGGCACAAGGCGTGATCTATGCCAATGGCCGGAACATCACGGCCGAGCGTGAAGCCGCCGAGAAATTACGCGATAGCGAACGTCAGTTTCGTCTGCTGGTGGCGGGCGTCACCGATTACTCGATGTTCATGCTCGATACAAAAGGCATCATCACGAGTTGGAACGCGGGCGCGCAGCGCATCAAGGGCTACGACGCGCATGAAATCATCGGCGAGAGCTTCTCGCGCTTTTATACCGTCGATGATCGCGCCGCGGGTCTTCCTGAAAAAGCGCTGAAAGCAGCGGTTACCAAAGGCACCTACGAAGCCGAAGGCTGGCGCGTCCGTAAAGACGGATCGCTGTTCTGGGCGAGCGTCGTCATCGACTCGATTTACGACGAGCAAGGCGCGCTGATCGGCTTCGCCAAGATCACCCGCGACGCCACCGAACGGCGCGAAGCGCAAGAAACATTGCAACGCGCCCAGCTTCAACTGTCACAATCGCAAAAGATGGAAGCGCTGGGACAATTGACCGGCGGCATCGCGCACGACTTCAACAATATGTTGATGGTGGTAAGCGGCCATGCGCAATCGCTGAAGCGCCGCTTGGATGCGCCGCGCGATATCCGCGCAATCGAGGCGATCGAGTTGGCGTCCAACCGCGGTGAACGGCTGACACGTCAGCTTCTCGCCTTCTCGCGCCGCCAGTCCCTTACACCGACCGTCGTGCGCCTCGATCAACGGCTCCACGCGATCCGCGATGTGCTGAGCAGCTCGGCGCGCGGCAACATCAAGATCAATGTCGATATTTCCGCCGACACCTGGGCGATCGCGATCGACGTTCCTGAATTCGAACTCGCGCTCGTCAATGTCGTCGTCAACGCGCGCGACGCGATGCCCGACGGCGGTACGATTACGATCACGGCGGAAAACAAATATCTGGATTTTACCGACACCAGTGATGGCCTCGAAGGCGACTTCGTTGCGTTGCATGTCGCCGATACAGGCACCGGGATTACGCCCGAGGTTCTGACCAAAGTGTTCGAGCCTTTCTTTACGACCAAGCAGGTCGATAAAGGCACCGGTCTCGGCCTATCGCAGGTCTATGGCTTCACCCGCCAATCGGGCGGCAGCACCGTCATCAGCAGCAAGGTTGGCGTCGGCACGGTCGTGACGATTTATCTGCGCCGGCATGACGGTCCCATCACCGTCGCGCCGGAATCCGCGGTCGCGGACGATGCGCCCAAGGGCCATGAATCGATTCTGCTGGTCGAAGACAATGTGGAGGTTCAAGCGGTCGCCACGACGCTGCTCGAACAGCTCGGCTATCGTATCACGCGTGTCGAGCACGCGGCTGCTGCGCTGGATGTGCTGGCATCGGGTAAAGAGATCGATCTTGTTTTCAGCGATGTCGTGATGCCGGGCGACATGGACGGAGTCGCCCTCGCCCACCACATCGCGAAGACATATCCGCGCCTCCCGATCCTGCTGACCAGCGGCTATCCGAAAGCGACGACGGCGGCCGAAGGGTTCACCATCCTCAACAAGCCTTATCAGCTCGCGACGCTAAGCCGCGCTGTACGCGACACGATCGACGGCCATCCCGAGAACAAGAACCAGGTCGGCAAAAACTGATTACGGCTGGATCTGGATCGGTCGCGACCTTCTTTGCAATAAGAGGACAAAAAGGTTCTGCGGCACCCGGGAATGTCAGGCAACGTGCCACAATCGTCCTGGAAAAACCATTAAAAAGCCACGATTGCCCAACTTAGCGTCGCCGTGTCGCCGAGATGCAACAGCTTGCTCGCTACGGCACGCGTGTCGCCGCAACCTTAACCACGTTCCCCGTAAGACATCGCTCGCCTGTTCAGTGAAGTACCCTCGGCACCGTGCGCGTTAGAGTCCGCGCAATCACCAACGAAGTCGATTGGAACGCGGTGCAAAAACTAGCGCCTGCCGCGCTGGCGTTCCGGCTCCAATTTTGCGTGAGCCCGTCGTGTCACTCAACTGACACAAGCATTCATCGAAGATTCACAAGCGTGCTGTCAGGCCGGAACAATGCGAATTAAGCCAATTTAACGTGATCAGCACTGTCGCGCCGAAGAAAGATAAGGCTAAACTCGTATCAACGAAGTACGGACAACCGGCTATGAACGACAACAGCCGAAAGCGCAGGATCGGTAACCGCGGCATTCGATCTGCCGCGTTGTTCATCGTCTGTGCGCTCGTCCTTGGCGAGCGTACCGCGGCGGCGGATGATTCGCCGCATTTCTTTCGCATCGGCACCGCCGCCACCACCGGCACCTATTTCCAGATCGGCGCCGAAGTCGCCAATGCCATCAGCAAGCCGCCCGGATCGCGCGATTGCGCGCGCGGCGGCAGCTGCGGAGTCGAAGGGTTGGTCGCGGTCGCCCAAGCCACCCAGGGTTCGATCGAGAACGCGATCGCCGTCGGAGCGGGCCAACTCGAAGCCGCCTTTATCCAAGCAGACGTCGCTTTTTGGGCTTATACCGGCACGGCGCCCGCGGGCGCAGGTCCAGGCAGCAAAGCATGCCGCGGTAGTCCGGCCCTGCCGATCAATGGCGCGGCGCTGATGGCAAAGGGCGGCGCGATTCGCAATCTCCGCGCCGTCGCAGCGCTCTATCCCGAGGCGGTGCATATCGTCTCGCGCGATCCTAAGGTCAAAACCGTTGGCGATCTAAAGAACAAGCGCGTCTCGTTGGGCGAAGGCGGCTCGGGCACATTGGCAGAAGCACGGCTGGTGCTTGAAGCCAACAATCTCAATGAATGCCAGATGAAGGTGCAGTATCCGCGCCTCGCCGAGGCAGCCAGCCTGCTGCAGAAAGACGGGCTCGATGCAATGTTCCTGATCGGCGGTGCGCCTGTGCCCGCGATCACTGATGCGGCTTCGATGATCCCCGTGCATCTCATCCCTGTCGCGGGCAAAGCGCGTGAGGCGCTGGAGCATCGCTATCCCTTCATTGCGCCCTACACCATTCCCGGCGCGACTTATCCCGGCGTCGATGCCGAAACCCAGACGGTTGCGGTCCCGGCGCTGTTCGTCGTCAATGCAGCGGTCAGCGACGACCTCGTCTTCGGTATCACCAAGGCGCTGTGGCAGGATTCGACGCGGCGCATGCTCGATAACGGTCATCCGGCGGGCAAAAATATCCGCATCGCCAACGCGCTGACCGGGCTTGCCATCCCGCTTCATCCCGGCGCCGCAAAATATTATCAGCAAGCCGGCATCAAGCTGCCGGAGCCGGCAGAAGCAAAAGCAAAATAGCTGCCTAGCCCGCGCGCGGCAGTTTCAGCGTGACGCGCAAACCGCCCTTATCCGCCGCCGATAATTCGATGCTGCCGCCATACAGTTCAGCCAGTTCGCGTGCGATCGGCAAGCCAAAGCCAAAGCCGGGTGTCGCTTCGTCAAGCCTTTCACCCGGGCGCAGTACCTGATCGCGTTGATCCGCGCGGAGGCCCGGGCCGTCATCCTCGATTGCGATCCCAATCCATCGTCCATCCTCGAGGCGCGCCGTGACATCGACGCGGGACCGCGCAAACTTGAAAGCATTGTCGAGAATATTGCCGGCCATCTCGTCGAAGTCCTGCTGCTCGCAAGCAGCATCGAGATCGGACACGACCGTTTGTGTGACGGTGATGTTTCTTTCGGCATAAATCTTGGTCAGGGCATCGGCAATATCGACAAGACGCGACCCCACGGGAGTTCGGGTGCGGACCGGCCCGCTGAGCGCCGCCGCACGCGCGCGTCCCAGATGGTGACGAATGCGGCGCTACATCAGTGCCACAAGCGCCTGTAATTGGCCCGACGGATCGTTTCGCGATGATGCGATGGCGAGTGTGGCCAGCGGCGTTTTCAAACCATGCGCCAGATTGGCGACGTGACGGCGCGCGCGTTCGAGATTTTCCGCGTTCTGATCCAGCAAAGCGTTGAGTTCGGTCGTTAGCGGCTGAATTTCTCGCGGCTGTTCCGGCGGCACGCGCTCTCGCTTACCCGCACGCACCTCGACAATGGCTTGGCGCAGACGTTCCAAGGGACGCAACCCCAAACGGACCTGAAGAAGAATCGCGACGATCAACGCGATTCCAAGAACGACCAAGGACAGCACAAGCGTCCGCATCGCGTCGCGAAGCGGATCGACAATCGCGGCACGCGGCGCCGTTGCGATGATCGTGATCGGCATCTCGCCGACCTGCAAATTCTGAATGCGGAAATGCAGTGTCTGACCATAGGGGCCGGGCGCATCGCCGGGCACCGGATGAAATTCTCGCGGCGGCCGATGGAATTCGGGAATGCCGAGTGTCTGATCGAGCAGCGCGTGCGAACGGAGCGTGTTGGCCGGACCGATTACTTGCCAATACCAGCCGCGCGCCGGACGATCGAAAGGCGGTCCGTCGGCCTCACCGGCGAGCGCGATCTTGTCGCCATCCGCCTTGAGCATCGAGGCGAGGAAAACGATCTGTGTATCGAGCCGGCCATCGACTTGTCCCTGAACGAAGCGGAACAGTACGAAATTCAGGACAAAGCCGGTATAGATCAGGGCAACCACAATGAAGATCGCCGCCCCAACGAGAAGACGCCGGTAAAGGGATGCCCGCTTCGCCATCAGCTTTTTCCGGCAGCCGTCTTTTGCGACAGCAGGCGATAGCCTCGCCCTCGTACCGTCTCGATCATCTCGTGACCGATCTTGCGGCGCAGCCTTGCGATAATGACTTCCAACGAATTTGAATCCACATCGGCGTCGCCATCATAGGCTTTGTCGTTCAGTTCGGACCGATCGACGACGACATCGTGACGCAAGACGAGGCACGACAGCACCCGCCATTCCAGCGCGGTCAACCGCAACGGTAAGCCTTCGAGTTCGAATGCACCGGTTTGAGCATCGAAGCTGAGCGGGCCGCAGGCGATGCGCGGCTCGGCATACCCCGCCGCGCGGCGGACCAGCGCCCGCAATCGCATCACCAATTCCTCGACGCGCACCGGCTTGGTCAAGTAATCGTCGGCGCCCGCCTTGAATCCTTCGACTTTGTCGGTCCAGCCATCGCGCGCGGTCAGAATCAACACCGGCAGATGGCGCCCATTCTTGCGCCAACTGCGCAGGACCGCCGCGCCGTTGATCTTCGGCAAGCCGAGATCGAGAACCGCCGCATCGTAATTTTCCGTCTCGCCAAGATGCTGCCCGTCTTCGCCGTTCGACGCGATATCGACGGCGAAATTCTCGGCGCGGAGAGACTGCGCGATTTCTTGCGCCAGCAGACGATCATCCTCGACCAGAAGAACACGCATCGCTTGGTCCAAATTCGGGAGCGCTATCCTTAGATAGCCTAGCTTAACCCAAGCTGAACCGATTGGTTCAGGGTGGGTTCGGCACGGAGAACCTAAAGTTCCGCCATCGACCTAACCGATGGAGAGAACCATGACAGCCGACACGCCCCTCAATACCAACGGTACAGACCAGAAGCCACCGCCGCGGCGGTTCCGTTGCGGGTCCCGCCTCGTCTGCGGTGTCGTTCTTGCCGCAGTGCTCTTTGCCGGTGCGGCAGCCGGTGCGGGTGTTACCCGCCACATTCAACATTCGTACCCTCAAGCAGTCTTGCTGTTACAACCCAAGCCAATCGCCCAACTGGCGAATTTTACGCCCGTCGCGATAAAGGGCGAAGTTGCCGAAACCTTCGGCAGCAAATTTATCGTTCAGGACGAAAGCGGCCGCGCCTTGGTCGATACCGGTCCGCGCGGTGACAAAGCGCCCGCCACCAAAGGCGAGACCGTGACCGTGCAAGGTCATTTCGCCAACGGCATCATCCATGTGGACGTGATCGTTCACGCCGACGGCCGCAGCGAAGGCTTCGGCCCGCCCCGCCCAGGTCATGGCCCCGGTCATGGTCCCCGCGATCGGCACGGTGAACATGGCCCCGGCTTTGGACCCAATCATGGTTTCGGTCCCGATCACGACCCCAACCACGGTCCTGATCGTGGCCCTCCGCCTCCCCCGCCCGCACCTTGAGTTTAAAAACATCACCGGAGTATTCGATGCCGCCACACCATCCCTCCAAAACCGTCACCGGCAAGGTCACGCATCTCTTCGGACATCGCTTTGTCCTGAAGACCGCGCAAGGCGATATCCTCGCCGATCTCACGCCCCATGGCCTTGATCAGATTTCGTTGCGACTGAAAGACGAAGTCACCATCGAAGGCGAGATGAAGCCTTCGGAACTAAAAGTCGAAAAGCTGACGCGTGACGGTGTGACGATCCGGATCGAGCATCATCATCCGCATCACCATCACGATCATCATCCACCCGCCGACCCCGCGATCGTCGTTGCGGCAGCCAAAGATGCCGGCTTCGAGGTTCTCGGCACGCCGCGGCGCAAGCCGAAGAATTTCGAAGTGCTGGGTAAAAGGAAACGCAGCCTGAGCGAGCTTCACATTGAACTCGATGGTCACATCCGCAAATCGAAGCCTATCGAAAAAGACGATCACAAATGGGTCGATGAATTACGCGGTATGAACTGAATGACACGCCGCGCCGGAGAAAGCCGCCCCAGCCGCCTCCGGCGCGGTCGTCGCACGAACAAAAACGAGTTCGCCTAAATCTTCCGCAGCACATTCGCCGTACAGGACGAAAACAGCCGCACGTTACGCAAATATCAAGGGAAGATTTGATGGCAAAGCACAGCCCCGAAACCACAGCACCCGGCAGGGGCGCCGATAGCTTCAAGGCGCTCGAAGAACGGAACGCCGCGCGGCCCGGCTATGGCACGGTCGCCAAATGGCTGCATTGGCTCATTTTCCTTCTGCTGATCGTGCAGCTCTGTTCGGCCTGGATCATGCCTCATATCGGCCTTAACACCGCACTGGTGCCGTCCATCAATATTCATTTTACGTTCGGCACGATTATTTTTGTGCTGATCCTCGTGCGGCTGGTTTGGCGATTTGGTCATCGGGTTCCGTTGCTGACCGACGGCGTACCGCGCTGGCAAAATATTCCGGCGCGCGCGACGCACAACGCGCTTTATCTACTGCTGGTCGCTCTACCCTTTATGGGGTGGGTGAATGCGTCGGCGCATAATCTCAACATCCGTCTCTTCAACGCCATTGAACTGCCGCGCTTTCCAGGGCCGCAATCATGGATTGTTCATGCGTTCGGCGAATTGCACATCAAGGCCGCTTATACGCTTCTGGCCTTGATCGGACTGCATATCCTGGCCTCACTCTATCATCATTTCTGGATACGCGACCGCGTACTAACCCGGATGCTGCCCGGCGGCTGAAACGAAACGGCGGGATTGTTCCCGACGTCGCACCAAAGACGGATGCGGCTGCCGCTACAAAATAACGCAGGGGTTCGCCAGACGCGCAAAACTGTCAGGATTTATTGATTTGGATCAAGAACCGCAGAGCGAAAAGCGCATTCTTTAATCGCTTCAAAGCACTCGAATTCTATCCTTGCCGGGTCATGCCGAACTTTCGCAGCCTTTTAGATGCAATCGACGGGATTGCCTACACGACCGATGCCGACGCCCGCATTACCGCAATCGGGCTACCGCACTGGAACAGATTCGCCACCGCAAACGAAGCACCGGATCTCGACGCGCATCCTTATGTCGGACGGCCCATCTTCGACTTCATTGAAGGTGAATCGGTACGCGGCGTCTATCGCGAACGCATCAAAGAAGTTTTGGGCACCGGCCAGGCCGCTATCTTCGCCACCCGTTGCGACGGTCCGAAGGTCAAACGCGAACTGCGGGTATCGATCACCCGCCTCGATGACGAGGATCAGAGCCACGGTCTTCTATTTCAATTTGAAATAATCGATGAAGTGAGCCGCCCGGCGCTCGACATCTACGACTTCAAAGCCGTATCCGTCTGGCTAAAGGGTCAGGCCGATGTGCCGATCGTCACGATGTGCAGCTTTTGCCAGCGCCTTGCGCTCGATTCCGGCAACGACGCGCACGAATGGATTTCAGCTGAGCATTACTATCATCGCGGCGGCGTCAGCAAAGTCCGCGTCAGCCATGGGCTCTGCGCCGACTGCTATACTGAGCATCACGAGGAACGGCTCGGCCCCAGAGCCTAAGGCGTGTCGCGGACCGCCGTCACATTGAGATCGTTCACCAAGCCGTTCGACAAAGAATAGACCCAGCCATGGATGCTGAGGTCCTGCCCCCGTGCCCAGGCGTCCTGAATGAAGACATCGCTGGCGACGTTCTTCACCTGACGCATGACATTGAGTTCGCATAACCGGTTAAGCCGCGCGCGCTCATCGGGGATCGCATCGAGCGCAGCGCGGTTCTCGTGAAACACTTCGCGGATTGGATGCAGCCAGTGATCGACGAGGCCACGCCGCTTCCCATCGACCGATGCAGCAACGCCACCGCAGCCGTAATGCCCGACGACCAGGATATGTTTGACCTTGAGCACATCGACGGCGAATTGCAGCACTGAAAGATAGTTGCTGTCCTGCGGCGGGGCCAGATTCGCGACGTTGCGATGCACGAACAGCTCGCCTGGGTCCAGCCCGACGATTTCGTTGGCCGGAACCCGGCTGTCCGAGCAACCGATCCACAGATATTCCGGGGCCTGCTGACCTTCGAGTCGCTTAAAGAATCCAGCGTCCGCCGCCACTTTGGAGGCGGCCCAGGCGCGATTGTTGGCTTTCAGTTGGTCCAGCATGATCTGCCTAACGATGTAACGCCGCCATCCGCCGATCTCAAGCGCCGCTAATCCCCCTCGACGCTATCGCCCCGATACGGTACGACATAGCGACGAATTGGAGGGAGACGAACATGAATTTGCGCCCGTTGGCCATTTTGCTGACCTTACCGCTCTGGGCTTGCTCGAACCCCGACGGGACGATGGCGCTCAAGGTCGTCGAAACGCCGGTTTATGCCGCTTTCAAGACCGTTCAATGCGTCGCCGCCGGGCCGATCCTGGCGCCCGCCGCCCTCGTCTCGGCCGTTGTTCCCTTCAAGGACAGCAAGAACGGCAGCGGCGTGGATTACATCGCCGGTGGCGTGAGCGACGCCTGCAACCCGCCCTGGACTGCCCAGCCCTAAGCTAAAATCGCGGAGGCAAGGTCCTCCGCGTTCGATCAACCTCCGGGATGTTCCGGTCCTTTTAGGCCAGTCCTTTTAGGAAAACGCCGCCATGGCCTGGATCAGTTTGTTCGCCGCCGGCCTTTGCGAAGTTGTCTGGGCCGTGTTCATGAAGCAATCGCACGGCTTTACCCGGCTATGGCCGTCGGTCATTACCGTCATCGGGATGATCGCGAGCGTCGGCCTCCTCTCCTTCTCGATGAAGACCCTACCGCTCGGCACGGCTTATATGATCTGGACCGGAATCGGCGCCGTCGGCGCGTTCCTCGTCGGCATCACGCTGCTTGGCGAGGAGATCAACGCAATGCGCGTCGTCGCCGCCATCTTGATCGTCAGCGGTCTCGTAACGATGAAATTATCGTCGTCGAGTTGACGCTTAGGAATTTGCGCGACGGCCGTAGAGCAGCGTCACGTTGATGCGCCGGTTCTGATAACCTTCCTTGAACGAAATCTGATCGGTTTCATGAAACAGATCGGAATCGAAAATCACCGCGCGATTGGAACGATAGGGAACCGTCATCGACTTCGCCCCCGCCTTGTCGAGGAAGTCGCGGGCATGGGTCGTGTCGATGCTGTTGAATTTGGCAAAGTCCCAATCCAACGGCGCGGCGACGTCCCAAACCACCAAGCCACCGCTTTCCAGATTAAGATTGGCCTCATCGGGCGTGATCCAGAAATTGACGTTTACCGCCGCAAAATCCGCATGAAGGCGGATACCGCGAAGCGTGCTGTCATATTTGAAGGCCCAAGCATAGAGCAGCGGATGCCCGCCGAAGATCGCCGGATAGGTCTGGCGCAACTCCTCGCCGATCTGCGCCAGCAGCGGCGATGTGAAGCCTGATTCAGGAAACGCGCCGAGATAGCCGTCGCTATAAACGCGCCGCCACATCGTCGAGCCCCAGCAAAACTTGCGCAGCTTGGTCAGCGCTTCCTCTGTCAGAAGATTATCGATGACGACGACTTGCGGGCGATTGTTTCGCCACTGTTGGTCGATATCGGTAATCGTATTGTCGGGATTGACCGCCGGCGTCGTCAGCCGCTCGCCATCGGCAAGCCGCAGCCGATTGCCGGCCATGATCCCTTGTCCGGCGAGATAGTCGCGCTGTTCGCGATCGTGCTGCGTCTTGTGAGGCGGCGGCGGCGGTTCGCCGGGCGGATCGGCATATTTCAGTTCGGCAGAACGTGTGCAGGCGGCGAAGCCAGCGTCAATATCGCCACTGTCGCAGAGAACATTACCGAGATGCAGATGCGCCTCGGCATAATCGGGCTTCACCGCAATCGCCTGACGATAGCTTGCCATCGCCTCGTCCAGCTTGCCCTGATCCTTCAGTGCATTGCCCAGATTGTTATGCGCCTCGGCGAAGTCCGGTTGGAGCGACAACGCGCGGCGGATCGAGGGAATCGCCTCGTCTGGCTTGCCCTGCTGCACCAACAGACCACCGAGATTGTTATGCGCCCAGGCAAAGTCCGGCGTCAGCCCCGCGGCGCGACGATACGCGGCGACGGCTTCATCCGTTTTGCCGAGATCCTTGAGCGCATTGCCCAAATTATATTGGATCTGAGATGACTTCGGCGTCAGCGCCAAGGCCTTGCGGAAACAATCGACCGCTTCTTCCAGCTTGCCCTGATCCTTGAGCGCATTGCCAAGATTGTTGAGCGCGTTGTCGTAATTCTTTTTGACGGCGAGCGCACGGCGATAGGATTCGATCGCCTCGTCCAGCCTTCCTTGCCCTTGCAAGGCAACGCCGAGATTATTGTGCGCCTCGGCATTCTTCGGCTGCAGAGCGATGAATTGCTGATAGAGCGCCGCCGCTTCGATCAGGCGATTGGCGTGATGATGTTGCATCGCCGCTTGATAAAGCGCGTTCGCATCGGTCGGCGTCGAACGGGCCGGTTGGCTTTTCTGAATCTGCGCCATTAATTGATCGACGGCCGGACCCGACAGGCCGCGCTGCATTGCCTGTTCAAGCACGCCGCGCGCACCCTCGGCATTATTCGCGATCAGAAGTGCCTCGGCAAAGGACAGCCAATAGACGGCCTGGTTGGGATCGGCCTCCAACGCGGCTTGCAGATGCGGCAGCCCTATCGCCGGCTGCCCCGCCTCCATCGCCAGTCCGCCGAGATTATAGTTGGCCTCGGCATGGCGTGGCTGCGCCTGGAGGATTTGACGATAAAGCTGTTCGGCTTCTTGCCGCCTCCCGGCCTGATGATGGGTGATGGCTTGTTGGAGAGCCTGCTCGATCTGCGCATCGTTGAGTGACATGTCGAAAACGAGCCTCGCCGAATACTTACCGCGGCAAGCGTTTTAGCCTTTGTAACGCTTCGATAAAAGCGCGGCGTCGGACCTTGGAGGCGTTCCAGAGGCTTGATGGCGGATTTGAACCAAATACCCTATGGAGGATTGTACTTAGGGATGTTCCACAGAATGAGGAATCATCATGCAGCGCCTTGTCATCGCAATTGCCGCTTTCGGCATGACGGCCGGTATTTCATCCGCCGCTTTCGCTCAGTCTAGCGCTAGCGCCACCGCAGCCATCCACGAATCGATCAATACCATCGGGGCGAGCCGCAATAGCGTTCCCTCAGACCCCGGCGCCGTCGGCCCGGGCGGCAACATCTACTCCGACAGCGTCACCAGTTATTCCGCAGGCGCCGCCAATTCGCTGAGTACGCTTGGCCCCGTAGCCGGCCCGGCGAATGTTGCGCCGACGCCCGGCGCCAATAGTCTCAGCGGCTTTCAGAATCCAGGGGTTGGCGTTCACGGCGGCCCGGGCGCTTACTGATCTCTCTACGTCAAGGTCACACAATCAAAGCGGGCTTTGAAACCGCCACAGTGGTACGGTGGCGGGAACATGTGAATTTTACCCTGCGGCCGCGATAGAACAAAATAAGAACAATCTGGCGGTCAAAATGCGGAACCGATCGCTTCGCGCCGTGGTCGATTTTTGATTGCAAGGATATTGAGCCAATGACGCACAGCGTCAGATTGAACGAAGAACTTGGCGTCATCGTCGTACGCTTTCACGCCGCGCCAAACTTCGATGAAATCAAAACCCTGTTTGACGATGCCGTGCAGATGCCCGGCTTCCGTCCGGGGCTTTTCCTGGTTGCCGATTTCCGTCTGACGAACGCGCCATTGACCGGCGCCGAAATCCGCCACCTTGCCGATTACGTCCTTCGTACAGACGCGCAGTGGGGCGCAACGAAATGGTCGATCCTGACGTCCGAAGCCACCACCTTCGGCCTCGGGCGCATGTTCATGGCGTTGACCGACGATCATGAAGTGACGACGCATGTGTTTCGAACCGTTACCGAAGCCGACGATTGGTTCGGGCTGGGCGTCGAGATGTACGATATCTTGGCGCGCACGCCGGAGTGACCTGACGGACTAGCTCGCTTTTTTCATCGTGAAGATCAGGACGCCATCTGGCGTCTGGCGGCAATCGAGCATATGCGCACCGGTCGTCGTACAAAAATGCTCGAAATCTTTGACCGCGCCCGGATCGGTCGCCTGCACTTCCATCGTACCACCCGCCGGCAATGCCTTAAGCGCCTTACGGGCTTTGAGCACCGGCAGCGGACATTTCATGCCTTTGGTATCGACAACCACATCAGCCATGCATGAAGTCTAGCGCGGCGGTCTTCAAGATTGAATGACCCCGCGGAAAGAAGTCTGTGGACGCTCTATTTTTATCTTCTTTTTAGCGACGGATCATCCGGTCACCGACCAGGCGCGCTGAACCGCGGGACGCGCCGCGATCGCATCATGCCAACGCAACAGGTTGGGATAATCGCCAATACCGAGGCCCTCTTTGCCGTGGATGTGGGTATCGGGATAGCAGGCGATGTCGGCAATTGAATAAGCACCGGCGAGATATTCGTGATCGGCGAGATGCTTATCGAACACGGCAAAGCAATCCTTCACCTGGTCGGCGTAATGGCTTCTCACTTGCGGCAACGGCTCGGGAAAGCGATGGGTGAAGAGGCCGTATTGCTGCGCGAAAGGCGTAAAGGTCGAACTGCCATAGAACAGCCATTGATCGACCCGCGTCCGCTGCGCCGGTGCCGTGGGATACAGCGCACCGCCCGCTTTCTCACCGAGATATTTGAGAATGGCGCCGGACTCGCATAGCGTCACGCGTCCGCCCGGCCCTTCGTCATCGACCAGCGCCGGAATTTTATGGCCGGGGCTAATCTTGAGATAGTCGGGCGAGAATTGTTCCTTCTTCTGAAGATTGATCGGCATCTTCTTATGCGGCAATCCGGACTCTTCCATCCCCTGCAGCGCCTTGCGGCCGTTATCCGTTAGCCAGAAATAAAGCTCGATCATCTCCCCGCTCCTCTTCTCACGCGTTGCGGCTATTAAGTCATTGTTTCACCGCTTTGCCAAATGGTCTTAACGGCGCCGATCCTTCAGCACGATCCAGGCCGGCGCGTGATCGCTGGCGCCAACTTCACCGCGCACCGCGCGATCCACCCCGCCGGTTTCAAGCCGGCGAGCTGCTGTAGCATTCAACAGAAAATGATCCAGCCGCAGGCCGGCGTTACGCGGCCACCGCTCGCGCTTGTAATCCCAGTAGGTGTACATCGGCTCTTTCGGATGGAGCTTGCGGATCGCATCGGTCCAGCCGTCGTCGAGCAGCCGGCGAAACGCCGCGCGGCTTTTCGGTTGCAGCAAGGCGTCTTTCGCCCACGACTTGGTTGGATAGATATCGAAATCGGTCGGCACGACATTGTAGTCGCCGGCGAGCACGATCGGCGCACGTGTTGCCTTGAGGCTCGCGGCATGAGCGATTAGCCGATCGAACCAGGCAAGCTTGTAATCGAATTTGGGGCCAGGCTGTGGATTGCCGTTCGGCAGATAGATCGAGGCGATCAGCACGCCCTGAACCGCTGCCTCGATATAGCGGCTTTGAATGTCGCCGGGATCGCCGGGCAACGACGTGCGGGTCAGCAGAGGCTCCGCCCCCTTGGACAGAATGGCGACGCCGTTCCAAGTCTTCTGCCCACGCCAAACGGCGCGATAGCCGGCGTCGGCGATGGCGGTCTCCGGAAATTGAGAGTCCGCTGCCTTCAGTTCCTGAAGACAAACGACGTCAGGATCTGCTTCCGCGAGCCACGCCAAGAGATTCGGCAAGCGCTTGTTGATGTTGTTGATATTGAAACTGGCGATCTTCACGTCGGCGCGGGCGCGTCCGGATCGTTCTGATGCGCGAAGACATAGGTAAATTCCGCGCCGAGCAGGAATATCTGCGCGCAATAATAGACCCACAGCAGGATGATGATGAGCGCGCTGGCCGCGCCGTAACTCGACGCGACGGCGCTGCTGCCGATATAGAGGCCGATAGCGAATTTGCCGACGCTCAGCATGATCGCCGTCAACAGCGCACCGATGCCGACGTCGCGCCATTGCACCGGCGTATCGGGCAGGAATTTGTAAATCGCCCCGATCACTACCGTCAGCAACGACAGCGACAGTACGATATCGAGGCCACCGAGGATAACCGGCAAGCCCGGCAAGATGTCTTTCAGATAATCGCTGGCCGCCGAGGTTAATGCACTGAGTCCCAACGACACGATCAGCAGAAAGCCGAGGATCATGACGAGGCCTAGGCTGGTTAAACGCGCCCGGATGAAGACCGAGAGCGACGCGCCATGGGGGCTGGCCTTCCAGATATCGTTCATCGCCGACTGCATTTCACCGAAAACGCCGCTGGCGGTGACCAGCAACGTCACCGCCCCCACCAAAGTCGCGACGATGCCGGCCGTCTTACCCGCCGCGCTGAGAATCATCTGTTGGAGAAGATCGGCGCTTTCCGGCCCCATCAGGCCGCGAAACTGCTGAAAGATAGCGTCCTGTGCCGCGTCCCGGCCGAACACCAGCCCCGCCAGAGCAATTACGATGACCAGAACCGGCGCGAGCGAGAAGACAGCGTAATACGCGATGGCCGCGCCGTGGCTCAACGCTTCATCGGCGATGAATCGCTGGACCGTCCGCCGCGCCAAGACCCACGCCTGCAACATGCTTGCCTCCACCACCGATAAGTAGCGAAGGGCAAGTTTGTTCCGGCAGGACGAACCGCGTCAGAAGGTTGCCGCAATAATTTCACCGATCTTGCGATGGACCGTATTGCGCGCGTCGTCGGACGCGGTCGAGCCGGTGTAATAAACCGTCGCGAGGATCGGCGCCCGTCCCGGCGGCCAAAGGATGGCGATATCGTTGGTCGAGCCGTTATCGCCGGTGCCGGTTTTATCGCCGACGCGCCAAGATTTCGGCAGACCGGCACGAATCCGGGCGTCACCGACCTTATTTCCGATCAGCCATTCTTCGAGATGACGGCGCGAGCCTGCCGAAAGCTTCTTGCCGATCAGCACCGCGTGCATGTCCCGCAGCATCGCTTGGGGCGTGGTGGTATCGCGATCATCACTGGGGATCGAGGTATTCAACGTCGGCTCGTTGCGATCGAGGCGTGTAATCGGATCGCCCAACGAACGAGCAAAACGCGTGAAGCCCGCCGGCCCGCCGATCAACGGCAACAGCAGATTGGCGGCGGTGTTGTCGCTCCAATCGATCGCCGCCGCGCAAAGATCACCGACGCTCATGCCGCCTTCGGCGACGTGCGCTTTGGTAATCGGCGCGTTGTCGATCAGATCGCCTTGGCCGTAAGGGATTATCCGGTCGAGCTTCTCCGTCCCTTGATCCACGCGATGCAGGATCGCCGCCGAGGTCAGCAGCTTGAACGTGCTGCACATCGGGAAACGCTCCGCAGCGCGATGGCGTAGCGACGAGCCACCAGCGGTATCGAGCACAGCGACGCCCAGGCGGCCGCCATTCTCTTTTTCCAACGCCACGATTTTTGCGGTCGCTTCCCTCATCGCATCCGAAGAAATCCGGTTCGCGGCAAGGCTTTGCATCGGTAGCAGAGTGGTGGCAAATCCGGCGAGAACTGTCCGTCGATGAAGAGACGTGGACACGATGATTTTTCCTATTCCTGCAAAAGCCGCCAAATGAAATCGCGCCGGCCTGATATTGTATTCGGCGGCATGTCCCCATAGCATCCGGACAATTTCGCGTCAGCCGGCAATCGGGGGGAATCTTCATATGATAAAAATCTATAGCTATTTCAATTCGATCTGCACCCAGAAGACCTTCATTACCCTGGCCGAGAAAGCCCTGCCTTACGAGACGCAGAATATCGATCTGTTCAAGAACGAGCAGTTCTCGCCGGAATATCTGAAGATCAATCCCAAGGGCGTCGTGCCCGCGCTCGATCACGATGGGCGGATCGTCATCGAATCGACGCTGATCTGCGAATATCTCGATGATTGCTTCCCGACACCGCGCCTGATGCCCGCCGACCCTTATCTTCGCGCCCGTGTACGGCTGTGGAGCAAGATGGTCGATGAAACCCTGTTCGAGGCGACGCGCGAACTCAGCTTCTCGGCGATGTTCCGCGAGAAGATGCGGCATATGACCGAAGAACAACGTCAAGGCCGTTATCAAAATGTCGGCGATCCGATCAAGCGCGCTCGCCTGATCTCCACCTACGAAGAAGGCGTCGAAAGTCCCTATGTATTTCAGGGCATCGGCGCTTTCGAAATGGCGTTCAACAAGATGGAAAAAGACCTGAAGGCCGGTGGACCGTGGCTGGTCGGGCAGGACATGACGCTTGCCGACATCAATATGATGCCGTTCGTCGCGCGCATGGCCTATCTCGACCTACTCGACGTTTGGATCGCCAACCGGCCCGCGACACTGGATTGGTGGCGGAGGGTTCAGGCCTTGCCCAGCTTTCTCGCTTCGATCACCCACAAGACGAGCGACGAGGATGTCGCCGCGATGAAAACCTTCGGCAGCAAGATTCGCGCGCGCGTTGCCGAACGTCGCGAAGAGTATTTGCGCCAGATGAGAATCGCCGCCTAGGAACCTAAAGCTCCAGCAGGCGATCGGGTAATTCGTCGCGATTGAAGGCGCCCGGCGGGAAATACGCGGCGAGAACATCGCCGCATTTCTCGATCGCAGCGATGAAGCCATCGGCGGGGCGACCGTCCTTTATCGCCGCAACCAAAGCGGCGACCGCGTCGTCCCAGACCGCTTGCGGCACCTTGTCATTGATCCCGGCGTCGGCGACGATTTCTGCATAGCGTTCGGCGCTTGACGCGAAGATCAGCACGCCGGTGCGGCGTTCGGTCTTATCCAAGCCCTGCGCAAAGAACTGCCGCATTGCCTCGGCATGGGCGTGGTGATGTTTCATGCCGCGCGGCACGATTCGGAGTCGAAGCAGCGGGTGGGACAAAACAAGAACCATCACCAGAAACACTGTCAACTGCGCCAGATACAGAGTCGTCGCCGACCAAGCGGTGGCAAAGGCCAATGGCAGCGGCAGGATCAACGCCAGCGCCGCCGCCCAGACGATCGGCACCAGACCATAGTCGCCGGACTGTTTGGAGATGATGCAAAAAATCTCCCCGTCGGTCCGCGCTTCCGCCTGTTTGATGGCCGCGACGATGCGCGTGTTGTTGCTATCGCTGATCATGCCTTTGTCACCAGCTTCCCGATGAGCCGCCGCCGCCGAAGGAGCCGCCGCCGCCCGAGAAGGACGAGCCCCCGCCACCACCCGACGAGCCACGCCCGCCTGAGAAAGCGACCGACAAGACGATTTGGAATAGGACTTGGCAAAAGCCGCCGCCGCGCAGGGCGCAGAAGATCACCAGAAGAATGCCGCCCAGTACGACGATGATAATCGGCCACGCCGGTTGGTTGCCCGACGTGTCGATAGCGGCAGGCGATGGCTCCTGCGCCGCCGACTTATAGGCATTCGCGCCGCCGGTAAGCGCCTGGACGATATCGTCGGTGCCGCGCTTGATGCCGCCGGGAAAATCGTTGAGCTTGAACCGCGGCAGGATCGAGTTCTGGATGATAAAGCTCGAAACAGCGTCGGTGATTTCGCCTTCAAGGCCGTATCCGACCTCGATCCGCACAGCATGCTCGTTCGGCGCGACGATCAGCAGGATGCCGTTGTTCTTGTCTTTTTGGCCGATCCCCCATGCACGGCCGAGTTGATAACCGTAATCCTCGATCGTTTTACCCTGCAGGGATTTGAGGGTGACGACAACGAGCTGATCGGTTGTTTTTGCTTCGAGATCGGCTAGCGTCTCGGTCAACGCGGCGCGATCGGACGGGCGTAAAAGTCCGGCCTCATCGACGACACGGCCGCTCAGCGCCGGAAAGGTCAAGGTCTGCGCCGAAGCGGCGCAGACGAGACACAGGAACGCGAACGCCGTTAAGACGACGCGGCGCATGATCATGCGATCAGAACTTCACCTGCGGTGCTACCTTCACAGCGTCATCGACCGTGAATTCTTCCATCGGCTTGTTGCTCTTATAGAGAAATGATGCCCAGATGCGGCCGGGGAAGGTCGTCAGTTCGGTGTTATAAACGCGCACTGCTTCGATATAGTCGTGACGCGCGACGGCGATGCGGTTCTCGGTGCCTTCCAACTGCGATTGCAAAGTCAGGAAGTTCTGGCTGGATTTGAGTTCAGGATAGGCTTCGCGCACCGCGAGCAAGCGGCCCAGCGCGCCCGACAATTGCGCCTGCGCCGCCTGGAACTGCTTGAAGGCTGCCGGATCTGTAATCGTGTTCGCATCGACATGGATCGAGGTTGCCTTGGCCCGCGCCTCAGTCACTGCTTCCAAGACTGTGCGCTCCTGCGTGGCAAAGCCCTTCACGGTTTCGACCAGGTTCGGCACCAGATCGCTGCGGCGCTGATATTGATTGAGTACATCCGACCATTTCGCCTTGGCGTTCTGTTCATAGGTCGGGATGTTATTGACGCCGCAACCGGCCAGGAAAAACGTCAGGAGCGGGACGACAAGCGCCAGCCGCATGCTGCGCGGGATGGTCGTGACCAGGCGGAACATCGGGTTTCTCCGTGAAGAAGACGAGATCAAGCCCGCACCCTAACGGTTCGCAGCGTGCGACGCCACTCGCCTAGGTTTTGTCCGTTTCGGCGACGATGCGTGCAACCTCTGCCGTCTCCGCCTCGCCGGCCAAACCTTCGGCGACACCAATGCGATTTTCTGCCGGCTGGTTCTGGCTCATCTTCCATTTGCCTTCGAGCCGGGTGATCGTCATCTCCAACCCGACGATGCCACGCAACATCATGTCGAGATAAGGCTTCGGCGCGTCATCGACCGCCCATGGCGTCGGCCGGGGCGATTCATGGATCGTGGTAAGTTCGGTCACCAACGCCAGCAGTTTCTCCGGCTCGTGGAACACGGTCAGCGTGCCATAGACATGAATGGCGACATAATTCCATGTCGGCACGACCTCGCCGGTGCGCTGCTTGGTCGGATAATTCGACGGCGAGATATAAGCATTCGGGCCAAGAAACATCGCCATCGCCGGTATCTCGGCCTTAAGCATTCGCCATTGCGGATTGGCACGAGCAATATGGCCGCGCAGTTTTCCAAGCGGCCCCGGTTCGGCTTCGACGATCATCGGAATATGGCTGGCCTCAAGCCCGTCCGTACCGAACGTGACCAGCGTCGCCAGCTTGATGTCGCGCATCGCGGCGCGCAGCGTATCGGGATCGTCTTGAGCAAAATGGCGTGGGACGTACATCGGCCAGACTATACGAAACTATTCGGCGTCGTCCCAGGCTTCGGAACTGGCCCCGGCCAAGGCGCGCAACCGCTCCTCATCGCGGGCGAATTCCGCCGCGCCGCCTTCATGCACAACATGGCCATCATCCAGGACATAGACGCGATCGGCGATGGCGACGGCAGCGCGCACATTCTGTTCGACCAGCAACACCGCCATGCCTTCCTGGCGCATCGAGGCGATGATTTTAAAAACATCGCGCACGATCAGCGGCGCCAAGCCCTGCGAGGGCTCATCGAGCAGCAGCAATTTCGGATTGAGCAACAGCGCACGGCCGATCGCTAGCATCTCTTGCTCGCCGCCTGACAACTGCCCACCTTTGTTGGTTCGGCGTTCCTGAAGGCGCGGAAAGAGCTGATAGATGCGCGCGATGTTCCAAGGCCCCGGCCGCTCGACCGGCACTTGAAGATTTTCCTCGACCGTGAGGTTGGCGAAGATGCGTCGTCCCTCCGGGACATAGCCGACGCCAAGCCCGGCGATGCGGAACGAGGGCCAATCGGTCGTGTCCTGACCGAAGATACGGACGGTGCCATTCTTAGCCGGGGTCAGGCCCATGATGCTGCGCAAGGTCGTGGTCTTGCCCGCGCCGTTGCGGCCGAGCAGCGCGACAAGCTCGCCTTCCCGCACCTCGAACCCGACATCGTGCAGAATGTGGCTCTTGCCGTAATACGTATGAAGCCCGGTGATGGTCAGCGCGCTCATTCGGCGCTCCCCAGATAGGCAGCCTGGACGCGTTCGTCGGCAGCGATCTCGGCCGGTGTGCCGTCAGCCAGCACCGCGCCTTCGGCCAGCACCATGATACGGTCGGCGAGATGGAAGATCACCCGCATGTCATGCTCGATCAGCACGATCGAGAGGCCTTCCTTCTTATGGAGGTTACGGATGACGCGGACGACGTCGCGCGTCTCCTGATCGCCCATCCCCGCCGTCGGCTCGTCGAGCAGCAAGAGGCGCGGTTGCAAGGCGAGCGACATCATGATCTCGGTCGCGCGCTGATCGCCGTGCGACAACTCACCGGCCAATCGCTCGGCTTTATCGGCAAGGCCGCCAGACTCCAACAGTTCCTGCACGCGATCGGCGACCTTGACGCGATCCGCACGCGATATCCATGGCCGCAAGCGCAGCCCCGCCGCACTCTCGACCGGGATCAGCAGATTGTCGCGAACGGTCAGTTCGGGAAAAATCTCGGTGATCTGAAACGTGCGCGATATGCCAAGCCCGACGCGGCGATGCGCCGGCACCGTCGTGATATCCTGGCCATCGAGCAGAATGCTACCGCTGCTGGGCGGAAAGAGACCGCTAATGAGATTGAAGAAGGTCGTCTTGCCGGCGCCGTTGGGACCGATCACAGCGCGCAATTCGCCCGGCTCGACCTTGAACGAGACATGATCGACCGCGACGAGGCTGCCGAAGTGACGCGAAACGTCGCGAACGTCGAGCAGGCTCATAAGCCTTGCTTTCGCTTGACGACGCCAAGAACGCCGCGCGGGAAGAACACGACCGCGAGCACGAACAACAATCCGAGGATCGACATCCAGTAATCGGTGACGCTGGAGATTTTATCCTGCAGCACGACGAAGACCGCGGCGCCGATCAATGGTCCCCAGAACGAGCGCATCCCGCCCAGCACCGCCATGATGACGAAATCGCCCGACTGCTCCCACCGGAAGGCGCGCGGATCAACGAAATTATCGAGATAGGCATAGAGCGCACCCGCAACACTGCAGAAGGCCGCCGAACAAACGAACGACATCCAAATGTGCTTATCGACGGGAATGCCGAGGAATCGTGCACGGCGTTCGTTCTCGCGGATTGCCAGCAAAGTGCGGCCGAACGGCGAGCGTAGCAGCAGCGCCATCGCCGCCGAACAGACCGCAACACAGACGAGCACGAGATAATAAAACGCGATATCGTTATGGAGGATGTCGATCTGGGTGACGCCGAGATCGAGCGGCACGCGCTTCCATCCGGTGAGCCCGTCATCGCCGCCGGTCAAGGACGACCAACGGAACGCGACGAAATAGAACACTTGCCCGAAGGCGATCGTGACCATCGCAAAATAGACGCCACGCAGCCGCACGATCATCGCACCGATGATCATCGCGCCGAGAATGCCGACCAGCACGCCGATAGCCAGCCCCAGCATCGTGCTGGCGTAAATATATTTGATCGTCATGCCCGCGCCGTACGCGCCGAGACCGAAGAAGGCAGCATGACCGAACGACAAAACGCCGGTAAAGCCGAGCAGGAAATTCACCGACATCGCCGCCAGCGCCAGCACGAGGACGCGCGTACCAAGACCGGTATAGCCGCCAAAGAGCGGCATCCAATACGGCGCGGTCAGCAATAGAAGCCAGAGGATAATTGTCCCGATGCGGCCTTCGAGGTTTTTCATCGCAGCCGCCCTGCGTCGCCGAAGAGACCATGCGGCCTTACCATGAGTACCAAAGCCATCATCACATAGATGACGGCCTCGGTTCCCGCCGGCAGGAACACGGCGGTGAGACCCGAGGCGATACCGATCAGCAAACCGCCGGCCAAGGTGCCCGGCAGACTGCCCAACCCGCCGACGATGATCGCGACAAAGCTGGGCATGATCAGCGTGTCACCGATCGTCGGCGAGAGGCCGAGCATCCCCGCCGCCAACACGCCCGCCAACCCGGCGAGATAAATGCCGAGACCGAAATTGAGATTACGCAACACGCGCACGTTGACGCCCAGGACCGACACGGTATCGAGATCGAGCGTGCCGGCGCGGATGCGTATGCCAAGCCGCGTGTAACCGAGGATCAGGAACAAAGCCGTCACCGCCAGGGCGACGATCACGACCATGAAGACGCGATAGCCGGTGAGGAAGAAGAGGCTTGCCGATAGCGGCGAGGCCAGCCACCCCGGAATCTGATACGGCACGCTTTGCGCACCCCAGAGAAAACGCAGCGCGTCCTGAAAGATAAAAGCGAGGCCGAAGGTGAGCAGCAGGCTATAAAGCGGATCGCGTCCATATAAGCGGCGGATCAGCACCCGCTCGATGATCAGGCCCAGCGCCGCAGTAAGAAACGGTGCCAGGGCGAGCCCGCCCCAAAAACCGAGATAAGGCGCTAGGCTATAGGCGAGATAAGCACCCAGCGCGAGAAAGCCGCCATGCGCAAAGTTTATCACGCCACTGAGATTGAGAATCAGAGACAAACCCAGCGCCATCAGCGCGTAGAACGCGCCGACGATCAACCCGTTCAGGACGTTGAACAGGATCACCTGCGTCATCGCTGACTCATCCTCAGACGTCTTTCTTATTGATCGTCATTGCCGGGCTTGACCCGGCAATCCAGCGATAGCAACTACCGCTGGACCCTCGGGTCAAGCCCGAGGGTGACGGTTGTAGGGTTTGCGACGATGCTCGTCAGGTCGGATAGACGAGCTTGCAGCCGGTTTCGCTGGCCGGAGGCATGAAGTCTTTGCCCGCGACGACCTGATCGACGACGAACAGATCCTCGGGATCGACGGTGCCCTTGGCCTGCTCGTGGCCAATGAAGACCGACGGGACAAGCTGATGGTCTTCGGCACGGAAATAGGGCTCGCTGGGCATCAACGCGACTTCGGGCGGCAGCTTCAGCCCTTCGAGCGCATGCGCGACCTTCACTGCCTCGATCGACTTGGCGTTGTTCGCGGCGAGCGCATAGCTCCACATCGAAGCAAACCCGAACCAGGTACGCGCCGTCGGAACCTTGCCGGTCTTCTTGCGGATCGCGGCGACGAACTCGGCGACATGCGGCACGTTCGGCTGGTTCCAGTACCATTCGAACAGCCACGATCCGATGCGCGCCTCGACCGGCAAGCCTTCGACGACTTCCAGTTCCTGCTGCATGCCGGCGATCTTGAGTTGCTTATCGAGGCCGAACTGGACCGCCTGCTTGATCGAGTTGATGCCATCATCGCCGGCGGCGAGATCGACCAGCACGTCGGGATTGGCGGCGCGCGCCTTGATCAGCACGGCCGAATAATCGGTCGTCGCTAACGGGAAGAAATCGGTGCCGACGATGGTGCCGCCGGCCTTGGTCGCCGCTTTGGTCAGACCGTCTGCAAGCGCGTGGCCGAAGGCATAATCCTGGGCGATGATGTAAATCTTCTTGCCCAGTTTATTGACCAGCGGACCGGCCATGGCGTTGCCCTGCATCGCGCCGGTATTGCAGACGCGGAAGGTCGTCCATTGGCAGCTCGCGCCGGTGATCGCATCGGCGTGTCCGCCGGGGACGATATGGATCGTCTTCAACTCGGCCGCAACCTGGGCGATGGCGATGGCGTGCGACGAATTCACGTTGCCGATGAGGAAATCGACCTTATCGCTTTGAATAAGTTTGCGCGCTTTTTGCACGGCGATGTCGGTTTTGTCCGAAGTCGAATCCTCGACCACCGTTTGAACCTGCCGACCGACGATGCCGCCTTTGGCGTTGATCTGTTCGACAGCGAGTTCGACGCCGAAATTCTCGTTCTTACCGAGCGCGGTATAGACGCCGGTCAGCGGGTTATCGACGCCGACTTTGAGAATGTCGGCAGCGCGTGCCCGGATGATGAAAGGCGACGCGAATTGCAAAGCGCCGGCCGCGACACCTGCCTTGAGCAGCGTGCGCCGGCGAACATGAAGACTTGCCTGAAGCTTACCCATAATGCCCTCCCCCAATGATTTATTCTTATCGTTTCTAATATCCCTTACCGCTTAGGGCTGCAAGCAAGAGGTGTGCGGGTCACCGCACCGTGATTCGTCTCGCACCTGCGAACGCCCCTGCCCACCCAACAAATAGCCTCGCCTTATTTCATCCTCTTTCTTATGAGAATGCTTAGACCATTACAGCCGGAATTACCGGCCACGACCACTCGCTGCAAAGAGGAAATCAAGAATGTTGTTTCGCAACCTGCTTCGCCCCGCTTTCGGATTCGCGGCGATCACCGCCGTGTCATTCTCAGCCGCCGCGCCGGCCCATGCGCAAAACACCTACGGCACGGACCAGCGTTATTGCGATCAAAGCACCCTGTCGAAAATCTTGAGCCCGACAACCGGCAACTTGCTGGGCAGCGCTGCCGGCGCAGCGGCCGGCGGATTGCTCGGCAGTCAGGTCGGCAAGAGCAGCGGCAACACCATCGCGACAATCGTCGGCGTTCTCGGCGGTGCCGTGGGTGGCGGCTATATCGGTCGGGCCATGGACCCGTCGGATCGGGGCTGCGTTGGCCAATCGCTGGAACATGCCCAGCCTCAGCAATCGGTCGCCTGGCAGAATCCGGGCACGGGATCGAGCTACTGGGTGACGCCGACCCAGGACCTCCGAGGCCGCAACGGCGAAGTCTGCCGCAAATACGTGACCGACGCGGTGGTCAATCACCGCCGCCAGAAGACCACCAACGTTGCCTGCCAGCAGTCGGACGGCAACTGGGCACCCGTCTCCAGCAACTACGTCCAGGCCGCCTACACCCCGTCCCGCCCGCCGGCCGACGAAAGCGCCGGACCGGTGTCGGGCGATCTGATCTTCAAGGTGCAGCAGGCCCTGCACGACAAGGGCTTCTATGTCACCAGCAACATCGACGGCAAATGGGGCCCGGGCACCTCGTCCGCGCTGACCAACTTCCAACGTTCGAAGGGCCTGCCGCCGACGGGTCAGATCAACACGGCAAGCCTGTCGGCGCTCGGCGTCCGCTAGCGTCCGTTCGTCCTTCACCGTCGCCATGGCCGGGCTCGTCCTGGCCATGTGCGTTTTGGGGCGATGAACGAGCGCACGGCACAATTTCGCCACATTTGGTGCGTGATATTATCCACATCACGTTGCCGTCGTTTCACGGGTAAATGACCCTTCGCTCCCGCCTCATCCTTTTGCTCCTGCTCGCGACGACGCCACTGATCGCGACGGAAATCTATAACGAGCTGAACCTACGCGCCGAGCGTCAGACGGAAATCCGTCAGGAGGCCATGCGGCTGACCCAGCTCGTCGATTCAGAGCAGAACCGTATCAACGAAGGCGCGCGTCAGTTTCTGGTCGCCTTCGCGCAAGTCGCTACCATCAGGGCAAGCGACATGGCGGCGTGTCACGACGACGCCGTGAACGTCATGAAGCAGGTCGAGGGCTACGCCAATTTTGGTGTCGCCGACCTGCAGGGAAAAATTCTCTGCTCGTCGCTCCCCCGTCCGCCCCAGGCAGCACTGGAGCCGGACGCGATGGCCGTCGCGACCAATGGCGCCGATATGGTCATCGGCTTCTATCATCGCGGTCTCTACACTGCCAAACGGATCGTCACCTACTCCATTCCTTGGCGCGGGGAAGACGGAACGATCCGCGGTGTCGCTTGGATAGGGCTGGATCTCGACTGGCTTGCCCAGCATTACGCCAACCGCTTTTTCTCTGACGATGTGACGCTGGTCCTCGCCGACAGCCAAGGCACGATCCTCGTCCGCCAACCCGGTCAGTCGGAATGGGCCGGACAAAAAATGGACTCGCGTCTGATCGGACGCGTGCATGAGGTCCAGGACAATTACCTCGACATCGACCGCGGCGGCGATACCGGACGGCTCGTCGCTTATTCGCCGATCGGTAAAAGCACGGCCGACCTTTATGTCGGCGTCGGGATCAACAAAGCCCCCTACTTCGCCCGCATCAACGCCGCGACCTGGCGCAAGGTCGAAATCCTTGCCGGCGCGCTGGTGTTGGCGCTGCTCGCGATCTGGTGGGGCGGCAAGCTTTTCATCCGCCGTCCCGTCAACCGGCTGCTCAATGCGACCCGGCGCTGGCAAGGCGGCGATTCAAGCGCGCGCACCGGCCTCATCGAACCCCGATCCGAACTGGGCGAACTAGGCATCGCCTTCGACGAAATGGCGACGGCGCTGGAACTGCGCCAACGCCAACAGAAAGCCGCCGAGGAAGCTTTGGCGCGCCTCAATGCCGATCTCGAACAACGGGTCACGACCGAAGTCGCAGCGCGCGATGCCGCGCAAGGCGCATTGCAGCAAGCACAGAAGGTCGAAGCCCTAGGCCGCCTGACCGCCGGCGTCGCGCATGATTTCAACAATCTGCTAACCGCGATCATGGGCAATCTTGAATTGCTCCAAAATCGCTATGCGCCGGAAGACCGCGCGGCGCGTTGGCTTGCCGCGGCGCAGCGCGCGGCAGATCGCGGCGCCAAGCTAACGCAGCAACTGCTCGCCTTCTCGCGCAAGCAACGCATCGCCGCCGAGCCGGTCGATCTCAACGGCATCATCACCGGCACGCGCGGCCTCATCGCCAGTACGATCGGCGCGACCACACGGATCGAGACGGTGCTGGGTCCATCGTTGTGGCTCGCGCTTGGCGATGTCAGTCAGATTGAATTGATCATCCTCAATCTCGTCATCAACGCTCGCGACGCGATGCAGCTTGGCGGGGCGATTACGATCGAATCCGCTAACGTCACACTGGGCGCGCCCGAACGGCCGGAAGAACCCGCCGCCGGCGACTATGTCATGCTGGCGGTCGCCGATACCGGCCCCGGTATGCCGCCCGAAGTGCTGGCGCGCGTGTTCGAACCTTTCTTCACCACCAAAGAAGTCGGCAAAGGCTCCGGCCTCGGCTTACCGCAAGTCTTAGGCGTAACCCAGCAGCTTGGCGGCGGCATTCGCATCGACACGCGGCTCGGTGAAGGCACCAGCGTGAAAATCTATCTGCCGCGCGCGACCGGTGCCGCTGTCGAGGTTCACCCAACACCGTCCGCCGATAACGCGCCCAACATCATCGGACATGCGGTTTCGATTTTGCTTGTCGATGACGACAGCGAGGTCCGCACCGTCACCGCCGGTATTCTGCGCGAAGCCGGCCATACCGTCATCGAAGCCGGCAGCGGCGGCGCTGCCATCGAGCGATTGGAACGCGATGCCGAGCGGGTGGAATTGATGATCTGCGATTTCGCCATGCCCGGCATGAACGGCGCCGAAGTCGCGCGGGTCGTGCGCCGCAACTGGCCCCGCCTCGCCATCCTGTTCATCACCGGTTTTGCCGACAACGCGACCTTAATGGCCGACCCCGCGAACAAGGATATTTTGCAAAAGCCGTTTCGCGGCACAGAATTGTTGGAGCGCGTTATGCAGATCGTCGAGCGAACGCACGGACCTAACACAAAGGTCGTCGATTTTCCGGGACGGTCGCTTCCGTAAACTTATCTCCGTCATTGCGAGCGTAGCGAAGCGATCCAGTCGTGCTGCAAACTGGATTGCTTCGCTACGCTCGCAATGACGATAAAGCGCGGAGACGCCTTAGCTGAACTTGTTGCTCTGTGGGAAGCCGCGCGGGGCGATGCGGCCGGCGCTGGCGCGGGCGCCGATCCAGTTCTTCACGTCGGTTTCGGTGCGGGTACGATCGCCCGATTTCCAGGTGAGGCCATCCGACTTTTTGAATACCTTGGCGTCGGTCAGGCCGCCGTCATGATAACGCTGCAGGATCACGCCGCGGCCCTTCGACATCTCGGGCATTTCTTTCAGCGGGAACAGCAAAATCTTGTGGTTGTCACCGGCAACGGCAACCGTGTCGCCTTCGACCGCGGCACACACGCAAGCGAGCGCACCGTCACCGAGATTAAGCACCTGCTTGCCGTTACGGGTCTGAGCCAAGACATCATCGGACGGAACAACAAAGCCACGACCGTCGTTTGCCGCCAGCAATAGCTTCGTGCCCGCCTGATACGGCAGCAGCGTAACCAGATCATGCTCGTTGTCGAGATCGATCATCAGCCGGATCGGTTCGCCATGGCCACGTGCCGAAGGCAGCTTCGCGACGTCGAGCGTGTAGAAGCGCCCGTTGCTGGCAAAGGCCAACAGCTTATCGGCGGTGGTCGTCTGGATGGCGAAGCGGGCTTCGTCGCCTTCCTTGTATTTCATGTCGGCGAGATTGAGCGTGTGGCCCTTGGCGGCGCGGATCCAGCCTTTGGCCGAACACAGCACCGTCACCGGCTCGCGCTCGACGAGAGAGTCCTCAGGGATTTCGATCTCGGCCGGCGGCTTATCGACGGTGGTGCGGCGCTTGCCGATCGGGTTGTGGCTGTATTCCTTGCGCAACGCCGCAACCTCGGCGCCGATCGCCTTCCATTGCAGCTTCTCGTCCGCGAGGACTTCTTTCTTTTCTTTTTCCTCGGCGGTGAGCGCGGCGAGTTCTTTCTTGATCGCAATCTCTTCAAGGCGGCGCAACGAACGCAGCCGCATATTGAGGATCGCCTCGGCCTGAACCTCGGTGAGGTCCCACTTTTTGATCATCCGCTCTTTGGCGTCGTCATATTCGCGGATGATCCGGATGACCTCGTCGATATTCAGATAGACGATCATCTGGCCGCGAAGGATTTCGATACGATGCGAAATCGCGGCCAAGCGGAAAGCGGTACGGCGCTGCAGCACTTCGCGGCGGTGATCCAGCCACGCCTGCAGCGTTTCTTTCAGATTCATCACGCGCGGGATGCTTTGCGCATCCAGCACGTTGAGATTGAGCGGGATACGAACTTCGAGCTCCGTCGCGCGGAACAACGATTCCATCAGCACGGCGGCATCGATGTTGCGCGTCTTCGGTTCGAGCACGAGGCGGACTTCCTCGGTCGATTCATCGCGCACGTCGCCGAGATACGGCAGCTTGCGTTCCTCGAGCAGCGAAGCCATGCGCTCGATCAAGCGCGACTTTTGCACCCAGTAAGGAATTTCCGTGACGATGATCAGATAGCCAGCGCGAGGCAGTTCCTCGACATGCCAGCGTGCGCGCAGGCGGAAGCTGCCGCGACCGGTGCTATAGGCGTTGAGGATCGCCTCGCGTCCCTCGACCAACACACCGCCAGTCGGGAAATCAGGTCCGGGAATCAGCTCGACCAATTCCTCGATCGTCATCGCCTTGGGCCGACGCAGCAGATTGGCGAGCGCATCGCACAGTTCGACGATGTTGTGCGGCGGAATACTGGTCGCCATGCCGACGGCAATGCCGGTCGAACCATTGGCCAGCAGATTGGGAAACGCCGCGGGTAGAACGATCGGCTCTTCGCTTTCGCCGTCGTAGGTCGGGCGCATATCGACGGAATCTTCGTCGATTCCATCCAGCAGCAATTCAGCGATTTCGGTGAGGCGGCTTTCTGTATAACGCATGGCGGCCGCGCCATCGCCGTCGAGATTGCCGAAATTCCCCTGCCCATCGACCAGCGGATAGCGCTGCGAAAAATCCTGCGCCAAGCGGACCAGCGCTTCATAGACCGCGATATCGCCGTGGGGATGGAACTTACCGATGACGTCGCCGACGACACGGGCGCATTTCTTGTAGCCCGATTTCGGATCGAGCTTGAGTTGCCGCATCGCGAACAACAGCCGCCGGTGAACCGGCTTTAACCCGTCGCGGACATCCGGCAGCGAACGCGAGACAATCGTCGATAGCGCATAGGAAAGATACCGCTCTCCCAGCGCATCGGCGAAATTGACGTCGCGCATTTCTGCGGCGGGCGTATCCGTAACCATACGCTAGCTATAGTAAGACTTGGCGCAGAACGTCAACATATCGGCCACGGGCAGCGGGTAGCTTTTTCGCATGCGGCGCGAAAACCCGGCTTTCGAGAAAGAAACCGGTCAGCGTCAGGCCGTCGAGCAGGTCTTCGGGCGTTGGGCGGCCAACCCCGTCGGCTTGCCGCAAGAATTCGGGAAGGCGCAGCAATTTTTCCTTGTAGGGAAGCCCGGCATCGGCGGAAACGGCCTGCCCCGACCGCGGCGACACATAAATCAAATCCTCGGTCACGCCCGTCGCCGCGCAGGACGACAAATCGAGCCCGAAGCCCAATTCCTCCAGCAACGCCATTTCCCATTCGACATAGGCGACGGCCCAGCGATCGTCCGCGGTCAGCGCGTCGATCAGGCGCAGAAATCCGGTATAAGCGCGAAGATGCGGCTCCCGCTCCGGCAGGGCCGCGACGGCCAGCGCCGCCGCCGCCGACAAGGTGCTGAGCCGCACGCGATCGTCGAGAAGCCCCGCCGCATGGCTGGCGACGAGTTCGCCATTGAAGGAGCCGAGATGTTCCGAAAGCCGCGCGCGCCACGATATCAACAGGCGATTGCCGATCTGCCATTGCGCCCGCGTACGCGGCGATTGCCCACCGCGCAGCAGCCCGGCATGACGGCCGTGCTCACGGGTCAGCATCTCGACGATCAGCGCGCGCTCGCCGTGACGGCGCGTCGCAAGGACGACGGCTTCATCCTCCCACTGCATCGCGTCAGTTTATGATCGTCGCGATGCGTGACCAGCGAACGACCGGCAGCCACGACGAGTGCTTTTGCAACGATGATTTTTCGGTCGAAGCAAATATGAAAGCTGCTTTACCGACCAGAAGTTCGCTAGGAACATAACCGATGCCACTCAGGTGATCCCGGCTATCGGCGGAATTATCCCGATTGTCACCCAGCACGAAATAATGATCCGACGGCACTACGAATTCTTCCGTATCGTCAAGCGGTTCTCCCGAGAGCTGGCGTTTCAGAATTGCGTAGTGCCTCCCATCCGGCATCGTCTCTTCGAACTGAAGAAAGTCGGTATGACGATCCGGAAAATCACTGAACAAATAATTTCCGGTTGGCTCGCGACGCAATGCGATACCGTTGAGGTAGAGCATACCACCTTTAATCTGCACATGATCGCCCGGAAGACCGATGACGCGCTTGATGAAGTCAATCGATGGATCGCAGTTTGCCGCCATCGACGCGGCGACCTGTGGTTCCAACTGCGGATATTTGCACGGCAGCTTGAATACCATAACGTCGCCACGTATTGGCGGATGCCTCTTGCCGTCGTTCTCGATGACGAAGAAGTTATCGCCGACCACTAGCCCCGGCAGCATTGATGTGCTGGGTATGGAATAGGCTTTCAGCGACGGCCCAACAAGCGACAACGCGTCGGGCACGTGAGCAAAAATCAGAAACGCGGCATAAACGGAATATCGTTTGCGACGCGGCAACAGGCATGTGGGGGCTTGGCAGCCGCGACGAAAAGCATTTACCGCTGCCCAGATTGCCAAAATAAGCACCGTCGAATTTGCGACGATCAGCAACAGCAGCGTCAGCGAAGGGGAAACCGGCCAGATGAAAGGCGCGGCATTATCCAGAATCATACAAAACACAGCGGCGGCGAGAAAGAAAACGCCACGCCGATATTCGCCGTTCAATGCTTGACCGAGACCAGGAACGATAAGGGACGAAACGAACAGCCAGCACCGCCACCATAGTCTTGGTTTGGCGTCCTCACTCACGGATCGAACTCAAGTCCGATCGAATCATAATGCGCGCGGTCTTCGGTCCAATTTTCGGTGACGCGCACGAAAAGGAAAAGATGGACGCGGCGGTCCAGCATTTTTTCGAGCTCGCCGCGCGCGATGGCGCCGATGCGCTTCACTTGTGCGCCGCCTTTACCAAGCACGATCGCTTTTTGGTTCGGCCGCTGCACATGGATGAGCTGGGAAATTTTGACGCTGCCGTCCTTGTGCTCTTCCCAGCTCTCGGTCTCGACAGCGATGGCGTACGGCAATTCCTGATGTAGCTGCAGGAATATCTGCTCGCGTGTTACCTCGGCCGCCAACAGACGTTGCGGCAGATCGGTCAGTTGGTCTTCCGGGAAAAGATACGGGCCTTCCGGCAAGGACGTAGCCAGATAATCCGCAAGGTCATTGGTACCGTCGCCGCTGATGCTCGAAATCATGAAGATGCGATCGAACGTTCCCGCCTCGCCTATGGAGGCCGCCAGCGGTAGCAAGGTTTCGTATTTGACGAGATCGACTTTGTTCAACACCAGCGCGGCTTGGCGGCCGGCGTTCTTCAGGCGCTCGACAATGCCGCGCGTGTCGTCATCGAAGCCGCGCGCGGCATCGACCAGCACAAGCACCATATCGGCGTCTTCGGCGCCCGACCAAGCCGCCGCGACCATCGCGCGATCGAGCCGGCGTTTCGGCGTGAAGATGCCAGGCGTATCGACGAAGATCAGTTGCGTTTCGCCGCGCATCGCGATGCCGAGCACGCGCGAGCGCGTCGTTTGCACCTTCGGCGTGACGATCGAGACTTTCGATCCGACCAACAGATTGAGCAGCGTCGATTTGCCCGCATTGGGCGCACCGACCAGGGCGACATAGCCGCAACGTGTCGTCATACGGCGATCCCCAAAGCCGACAATGCGGCAGCAGCGGCCGCGATTTCGGCGGCATGTTTCGAACTACCTTCGGCCGTCGCCGTTGCGCCTTCAAGGCCTTCGACATTGACGGTGATGGTGAATTTACGGCGATGGGCCGGGCCTTCTGCGGCAATGGTACGATAGGCCGGCAGCGGCAGACCGCGCGCCTGGACGAATTCCTGCAACGCGGTTTTCGGATCGCGCGGCGGTGCGCCCTGCGAACTGGTGAGCCGCGATTGCCACCCCTTCTCGATGAAGCGGCGCGCGGCTTCCAAGCCGCCGTCGAGATAAAGCGCCGCGATCACCGCTTCGCACACATCCGATAAGATGCTCGCATTTTCGCGCACACCTGCAGCGTCTTCCCCTGGAGATGCAATCAGCCGAGAACCGAGCCCCACCACCTCCGCGACCTCGGCCAGCGCCTCGCGGCGAACGAGATGCGTGTGCCGGCGCGTCAGCTCGCCTTCGGCTTCATTGGGAAAGCGACGCCACAAAAGCTCGGCGATAACCAGACCCAAAACGCGGTCGCCCAGGAATTCGAGACGTTCATAGCCACGCTTGGAGATACCACGACGCCGCACCGCGCTCGGATGCGTCAGAGCTTCGATCAACAAGTCTTTCTTGGCGAAATGATGGCCGAGGGTATCTTCGAGTGTCGCGAGGCCTGCGGCCGTATCATCCATCAATGAATGCCCGAGAATAGGCGGCCGTAACGAATGGTCAGCGGCCAACGCCAAATCTGCCACCAACGCGCATAGCCATCGGTCGAGAAGAAAATAAACTCGGCGCGACCGACGAGGTTTTCGGCGGGGACAAAACCGACACCGCTGCCCGGGTCTCGGCTGTCAGCAGAATTGTCGCGGTTATCGCCCATCATGAAATAGCTGCCGGGTGGCACAGTTAAGACGTCAGTATTGTCGAGCGTGTCGTTATCGCTTCTCTCGACGATATGATGGACATACCCATTCGGCAGCGTTTCGAGATACTGCGTCAGGGTCAAGGTGCCGTTGGTTTCCTGATCGAAGTAAGGTTCGATGCGGTCGCGTTTGATCGGCGTACCATTGATGTAGAGGATGCCTGCCTTCATCTGCATCTTATCGCCGGGCAATCCGACGATGCGCTTGATGAAGTCGGTTGACGGATCGCAGCTTGCCGCGAGCGACGCAGCGACCTGCGGTTCCAACTGCGGATATTTGCACGGCAGCTTGAATACCGTGACGTCGCCGCGACGTGGTTCGTTGAAGAACAAGCGACCCGAAATCAACGGCAAGCCCAACGGCAGAGAATAGCGGCTGTAGCCAAACGAGAATTTTGAAACGAACAGATAGTCGCCGACCAGCAACGTCGGCACCATCGACGCCGACGGAATGCTGAATGGTTCATAGAAGAACGTTCGAATGAAGAGCGCGATGACGATCGCATAGACGATCGTCTTGATCGTCTCGCCGATACCGCCCGCGGGTTTTTTAGCCATTAAGAACGCTCACTAACTTATTGAATGGTCTTTGATTTGCTGGGCTTCAAAAAGCGCCGAATTTGGCTGTGAATTAGCCGTCCGGCAGCGCGCAAGTCAAGGGTGCGGCCCGACTCGGAAGCGATCAGTTGCCCTTGGCAACCGGCTCTGCTGAGATGATCACCAACGCGCTGGCGATCGGCACTTCGTCGGTCAAAGTCAGTTGGATATTGGCCGTCATCCCAGCCGGGATCATGGCTTCGAGGCGGCGCTTGGCGCCACCGGTCAGGACCAAGGTGGGCTGTCCGGACGGTAAGTTCACCACCCCCAAATCGCGCCAGAAAACGCCTCGCCGAAAACCGGTGCCAAGCGCTTTCGAGCAGGCCTCCTTGGCAGCATAACGTTTGGCGTAGCTGGCGGCCCGAGTCGCCTTCCGTTCGGATCGACGGCGTTCCTCGGCGGTGAAGATGCGATTGAGGAAGCGTTCGCCATAACGCTCCAGAACCCGCTCGATCCGACGGATGTCGATAAGGTCGCTGCCGATGCCGACGATCATGGCTGCCTGGCCTGATCCATCAGCACCCGCATCTGCTTGATGGCGGCATCGAGCCCCGTGAAGATCGCCTCGCCGATCAGGAAGTGTCCGATATTGAGTTCGGCAATGGTCGCAATCGCCGCGACGGGACCGACGGTCTCGAAACTAAGTCCGTGACCCGCATGGCATTCGATGCCGAGCCGTTCGGCCGTTGCGGCCGCCGCGACGATGCGGTCGAGTTCACGGGCACGCTGCGTCCCGTCGGCGTCGCAATACGAACCGGTATGCAATTCGATCACCGGCGCGCCGACGGCCTTCGCCGCTTCGATCTGCCGCGTGTCGGGGTCGATGAACAGCGAGACACGAATCCCGGCTCGCGAAAGCTGCGCGATATAGGGGGTCAGCCGTGCGACCGAACCGGCGACATCGAGCCCACCCTCGGTGGTGAGTTCGGCACGGCGCTCGGGCACGAGACAAGACGCATGAGGTTTGGTTTGCAACGCGATCGCGAGCATCGCTTCGGTCGCGGCCATTTCGAAATTAAGCGGAATGGTTAGTTCCCGCGACAGGCGCGCGATATCATCATCGACAATGTGACGCCGGTCTTCGCGCAGATGCGCGGTGATGCCGTCAGCGCCGGCGGCAGCAGCCATATGCGCCGCTTTGACGGGATCGGGATATTTACCGCCGCGCGCATTGCGAACAGTAGCGACGTGATCGATGTTCACGCCGAGGCGCAGCTTGCGCGTCGAAGTCATATCAGCCTCGCGCGCGTTCGACCGAATTGATCACGGGGGTCGCGCGCAGCGCGGCGATGACATTGGTCAGATGCCGCAGGCTCTGCACTTCGATATCGACCAGGATCTCGAAGAAATCGACCGTGCGATTGGTGATCTTGAGATTGGTGATATTCCCGCCGCTTTTGCCGATGACGGTCGTCAGGCTGCCCAGGCTACCAGGTTCGTTACCGACGGTAACATTGAGCCGGCCGACATGTGCGGCGGTCGAGGTGTCGTCGTCCCAGGAAACGTCGAGCCAGCGTTCGGGTGTTTCGGCGAAGCTCGCAAGCGTGTCGCAATCGATCGTGTGAATCGTTACGCCCTTGCCGGTCATGACGATGCCGACGATACGATCGCCGGGCAGCGGATGGCAGCAGCCGGCGTAATGCACCGCCATGCCGGGGATAAGACCACGGATCGGCACCGCATTTTCGGTGCGCTTGCCCCGCGCCGGCGCCAGCGGAATGACTTTGTTGGCGGCTTCCGACTTGGGTGGGTGCAAGGCATGAACGACCTCACGGCCGGTATAGATGCCTTCGCCGACCGCGACATAAAGATCGTCATTTGTCTGCGAATTGAAACTGCTGAGAATTTCGCCCAGCGCTTTTTCAACGAGATCGTGGCCTTCCTGACGAAACGCCTTTTGCAGGATCGCCTTGCCGAGATCGAGATATTGCTGCCGCTGCTGCGTGCGCACAAAGCGGCGGATACGCGCCCGCGCCTTGCCGCTGACGACGAAGCGTTCCCAGGTTGGTGACGGCGTCTGCGCTTTCGACGTGACGATCTCGACCTGATCGCCGTTGACCAGCGCGGTGCGCAACGGCACCAGCTTGCCATTGACCTTGGCGCCGACGCAGGTGTCGCCGATCTCGGAATGAACCGCATAGGCGAAATCGACCGGCGTCGAGCCGCGCGGCAATTCGATTAGATCGCCCTTCGGGGAAAAGCAGAAGACCTGATCCTGAAACATCTCGAGCTTCGTATGCTCGAGAAATTCCTGCGGATCGGAGGCGTGTTCCAGAATATCGAGAAGCTCTCGCAGCCAACGATACTGACGGCCTTCGGTCCCCGGCTGGCCCGATTGCTTATAGACCCAATGCGCGGCGACGCCGAGTTCGGCGACTTCGTGCATGTCGCCGGTACGAATCTGAATCTCGATGCGCTGACGCTCGGGACCGATGACACCGGTGTGCAGCGAACGGTAATTGTTCGCCTTCGGCGTCGAGATGTAATCCTTGAAACGTCCCGGCACGACCGGATAGTTGCTGTGGACGACGCCCAGCGCGTGATAGCAAGCGCCGATATCCTCGACGACGACGCGGAACGCCATGATGTCGGAGAGTTGCTCAAACCCGACATTCTTGCGCTGCATCTTGCGCCAGATCGAATAAGGCGATTTCTCGCGGCCCGACAATTCCGCCGTAACGCCGCCTTCTTTCAGCTTGCGGCCCAGCTCGCCGATGATGCGGGCGACGATGTCCCCGCCTTTGTCTTTGAGGAAGGCGAGACGGGTTTTTATGCCTTCGCGCGCTTCGGGATAAAGCTCGCCGAACGACAGATCTTCGAGCTCGTCCTTGATCTCGTGCATGCCGATGCGTTCGGCCAAGGGCGCGTAGATTTCCATCGTCTCGCGCGCGATGCGGCGGCGCTTGTCGGGGTCTTTGATGAAGCGCAGCGTGCGCATGTTGTGCAGCCGGTCCGATAGCTTGACCAGCAGGACGCGAATGTCCTCGGACATCGCAAGCACCAGCTTGCGGAAATTCTCGGCTTGCTTGGTTTGGTCGGATTGCAGCTCGAGGCGCGATAGCTTCGTCACACCATCGACGAGGCGCGCGATTTCGGCGCCGAAGACCTTCTCGATTTCCTCGAGCGTCGCCAACGTATCTTCGACCGTGTCGTGCAGCAGGCCGGTGATGATCGACGCGCCGTCGAGCTTCATCCCCGACAGGATGCCCGCGACCTCGACCGGATGAGAGAAATAAGGATCGCCCGAGGCTCGCAACTGCGAGCCGTGCGCCTTCATGGCGAAGACATAAGCGCGATTAAGTGCGTCTTCATTGGCGTGCGGGTCGTATGACTTGACCCGTTCGACCAGTTCGAATTGACGCATGACACGGGCACGCCCTTCGGGCGCGCCCGAGGGCGCAGGTACGGCGGCGCGTGTCAGCGTTTCGCCGTCTGCCATTCGTTATTCTTCGGTGTCGCCTTCAGCGCCGCCCTCGGGAAGCTCGGGCAGAACATCTTCGCCCTCGCCTTCATCGGCAGCCACGAGCATGTCTTCCTGCAACTCGTCATCGCCCGAGCCTTCGTCATCGTCGCCGCCCATCGGGGCCATATCGGCAGCCCAATTCGTCGGCGCGCCGATTTCGACATCGTGATCTTCTTCAGGCTCGTCAATCTCGACATGTTTCTGCATGCCTTTGATCACCAACTGCTGCAGATTGTCCAGGGGAACGGTAACGTCGGCGATTTCGCGCAAGGCCACGACCGGGCCTTTGTCATTGTCGCGATCGACCGTAAGCGCCGCACCCGCGGCGATATCGCGAGCGCGCTGCGCCGCGAGCAAAACGAGCTCAAAGCGGTTCGGGACCTGAAGGACGCAATCTTCGACGGTGACGCGAGCCATCTACGGGAATCTCCGGTAAGAATATTTCAAGTTGCACAATATATGGGCCTCGGACACCCCCTGCAACAGGGTCGGGGGTGCTAATCCCATGTTTTTCGGCGGATTTTTGCGGTTTTCACCGCTATTCCGGCAACGCCTCGGCGGTTTGGTTAGCCGGTAAGGTCGAAATCAGCGCCTCGACCCTCCGCCCCAGGATAGGATGCCGCCAGCCGGGAGCGACCTCGGCCAAAGGCAAAAGGACGAAAGCCCGGTCCTGCAGCCGCGGATGGGGGAGAATGAGGTCAGCCCCCGCCTCTACCCGTCCGTCGTAATCGAGGATATCGAGATCGAGCGTCCGCGCCGCGTTCGCCACCGAGCGTTGCCGGCCGAAAGCGTCTTCGACAGCGTGCAACACAGCGAGCAACTCACGGGGCAAGAGTTTCGTTTCAAGCACAGCCACGCCGTTCACGAACCAAGGCTGATCCGAAACCGGCACTGGCGCCGTGCGATACCAACGCGAATGCGCAACGACCTTGATGCCCGCATCGCCGAGACGACCGAGCGCGGCGTCGAGCGTCGCGCGCGGCGGTCCCGCCATGCTGGGTAGATTGGCGCCAAGGCCGATCAGGATCATCGCGCGATCAGATGCCTTCGGTGCCGTTCCAGGCCCAGTCGTCGATGTGATGGAAGACATCGTCGAGCGCAAGCTTCTTGCTGATCAAACCCTGCTCATAGGTGTAACGCAGTGCTGTATCGGCGTTGTTGCGATTGATCGCATTCAGTCCGTACTGCCAAGGATCGCGGCCCAGCAATTTATTCTGCTCTTCCATGCTATTCATGTAAAAGGCCAGCGGCAAAACGCGCGGATTGCGCAAATGCTGTAAGGCGATGTTCTTCGATTGCTGGAATGCGTGCGCGAGATTTTCCGGCACCCAAGGATTCTTATCGACGACGTCCTGCTTGATGATCAGCGTGTGCATGATCGGGAAGATTTGCGTCTTCTTGTAATAGTCGGTTTCGGCTTGCTTATAGTCCGGGAAGAGCCGCGCGATGCGCTTGTCGCCCTGCATCAGCGATTCAGGGATGTTGGCGCACATCATCGCATCGATTTCGCCGGACAGCAGCCGTTCCTCGACATTCGGCCCGCTTTCGATGATCTCAACATTGAACCCTTCCTGCTTGGCGAAAGGAATGTCGTGCGGACGATCCGTGTACCAGGTCACGTCTTTATGCGAGAGGCCGTAATGCTCGCCGAGAGTACCGCGTAACCAAGTGCAGGCCGCTGCCAGCATCCCGCCACTGCAACCGAACTTGCCGCCTTTAAGATCGGAAGCCTTGGTGATGCCCTTCTGGGCGTTGACGAAGATGAAGCCGTGACGAAAGCGCCGATGCAGGAAGATCGGCAGCGCCACGTAAGGATGGCCGCGGTCGCGCGCCATGTAATATCCGGTGACGTTGAATTCGCCGGCGTCGCATTCGGCATTGCGGTCGAGCCGCCAATGACGGTCGCGCGACGAAGTCGCGCATAACATCGTCAGGTCGATGCCATCGGCTTCGACCCGTCCCTCTTTCAAAGGCCGGATGATTTCGTAATCGCCGCAAGTGAGGGTCAGTTTGAGTTTCGATGGCATGAAACGGTCCTTACATCTTGGGAAGAAATTCTTCGGTGTAGTATTTCGTCAGATCGGGTTCGCTGTCGAGCAGCTTCAGATCGACAAAGGATTGAGACAGAACCTTTAGGCCGCTCGCCTGGAATTTTCCATCGAGCGAATACATCGGCATTACAAGATCATATTCCTTGGCCTCGACATCTTCGGAACGACGAACGGCTTCTACGGCGAAGGCGATCGTCTCGCTGCGATGCTTATGCTGGTAGGCGATGGTTTCAAACCAGCTTTTGAGAAAGCCGCGAACGGCAGCAGGATCGTCGTGAACGATCTTGTTCGAGGCGTAGATCGCGTGGGTCAGGAAATCGCCGATGAGGTCTGACGCCGGAAACAGCAAGCGGCCACGCTTCGTCGCCTCCAATTGCAGGCCGGTAGCCGAAGCGGTCACCATCGCGTCGATCTGATGGGTAACGATGAACGCCGTCTCGGCACCTTTATCGGCACCGACGGCAACCTCGATCAGTTCTTCCGGTTTCCAGCCTTTCACATGCGCCAAGCGATGCGCGAGCCAATCGGTCAACGAACCCGTCGTCGAAACACCGATCTTCTTGCCACGTAAATCGTCGCCGGTCTTAGCCGGGGAATCATACGGGACGATAAACCCCATCAGCAACGGTGGTCCGGCCATCGCCGCGACGGCAATCTCGGGCGCGCCTTTGACCAGATAAGTAAAATCCGATCCCGACCCGACCGCAATATCGACTGCGCCGGCGATCATCGCTTGATGCAGCTTCGCGCTGCCCAGCAGCGTGACTTTTTCGACCTCGACACCGTTCTGTTTATAGATGCCCAGCCGGTCGGCGAAATCGACCGTCATGAAAGAAAATGCTTCGGTCGCCGAAACGCCGACTTTTAGCTCTGCTGCCTGCGACGGCATGGCGAGAAAGCAAAGCAACAGGAACAGGCCACACCGGCCATAACGATGACGTCTCATGACACCTCCCCTTTACCGCTCATGGCGGCTTATGTGCGCTCGTTGGCGCATTATCTCGGCAGATAGGCTTCCGTGTAATATTTCGTCAGATCGGGTTCGCTCTCCAGCAATTTGAGATCGACGAAGGACGCCGACATCACCTTCAAATCTTTCGGCGGAAATTTCCCGTCGGCCGAAAACATCGGCATTACCAGATCATATTCCTTGTTCTCGACCGCCTCCGACCGCCGTGTCGCCGTCACCGCAAATTGAATCGTCTCTTCGCGATGCGCCCGCATATAGGCGATGGTTTCAAACCACGCCCTCAAGAACGAGCGAACGCCGGCAGGATCGCTTTTGACGATCTTGTCGCTGGCGAAGATTGCATGATCGAGGAAGTCATCGACCAGTTGCGATGCGGGAAACAACAGCCGGCCGCGCTTGCTGTCTTCGAGCTGCAGCCCGGATGCGGAGCCGGTAATCATGGCGTCGATCTGATGCGTGGCAATAAACGCAGCCTCGGTGCTTTTGTCCGAGCCGACGGCGACCTCGATCAGTTCTTCCGGCTTCCAGCCTTTGACCCGCGCCAGGCGATGCGCGAACCAGTCCGTCAGCGCACCGACGGTTGATATGCCGATCTTCTTGCCGCGCAGATCGTCGGCCGTCTTTGCCGGGGAATCGTATGGCACGATGAAGGATATATCCAACGGCGGCGAGCCCATCCCGGCGATGGCGATTTCGGGTGCGCCCTTGACCAGGAAAAGAAAATCGGAGCCAGCGCCCAAGGCGATATCGATCGCATCGGCGGTCATCGCCTGATGCAGCTTCGCGCTACCAAGCAGCGTGATGCTTTCGACCTCGACACCGTTTTTCTTGAAAATGCCCAGATGCTCGCCGAACGCGACCGGCATGAAGGTGAAGGCTTCGGTGGCGGGAATGCCTACCCGCAATTTCTCGGCGGCTTCCGCCCGTGTGCAAACCAACGCCATCGCGCCGAACGCGATTACCGCGCATAACCGGGAACCCGAAATCGTCGCCATAACATCCTCCCTTTGCCGCGCGTGGCGGCTTGTAACATCGCCGACGCTTCACGCGTCTTTGGCGATCAATCACGCAGCGTCCGACGACGACAACCCGATAAAAATTTATCGGCTTTGCTGATATCGGGATAGGAATTGCACCAAGACAGCGCAATCCCACACGCCATTGATAGTAGAACGCCCGCGACGAAAAGACACGCAGCACGTTACGCGTTGACGAGCCTCGCCCCATACCGCTAAGGCGATGACATATTTTTTGCATATGGAGTTGTTGATGTTGTTTTACCCCGAAGAGCGGATTGCTCTCTTTATCGATGGGGCCAATCTTTACGCTGCGGCGCGTTCGCTGGGATTCGATATCGATTACAAGCGCCTGCTGGAACTGTTCGGCAATAGGGGCCGGCTCATCCGAGCGTTCTATTACACCGCGCTGATCGAAGATCAGGAATACTCGCCGCTGCGGCCGCTGGTCGATTGGCTCGACTATAACGGCTACACGATGGTGACGAAGCCGACCAAAGAATTCACCGACGCGACCGGACGCCGGAAGATCAAAGGCAATATGGATATCGAGCTGGCCATCGACGTGATGGAGATGGCGCAGTCGCTCGACCATATCGTAATCTTCTCGGGCGACGGCGATTTCCGCCGCCTGGTCGATGCGGTGCAGCGCAAGGGGCTGCGCGTCACCGTGGTCTCCACCACGCGTTCGACGCCGCCGATGGTCGCCGACGAGCTTCGCCGTCAGGCCGATATCTTCGTCGAACTGCAGGATCTGGCGCCGCACATCGCGCGCGCGCATACCCAGCAGCGCGAACCGCAATATTCCGACAGCACGGTCTGAGCATCATGGCCGAGCATCAGCCCGGCCGCGACTGCCCGTTATGCCCGCGCCTCGTTTCATTTCGCGAGATGCAGCGCGCGGCGCATCCCGATTGGCATAACGCGCCGGTTCCGTCGTTCGGCGATCTGAACGCGCGGCTCTTGATCGTCGGTCTGGCGCCAGGCCTCAAAGGCGCGAACTGCACGGGCCGCCCCTTCACCGGCGATTACGCCGGCGATCTTCTCTATGCCACGCTGCTGAAGTTCGGCTATGCGCAGGGTCGTTACGACGAACGGCCGGACGATGGCCTGACGCTACGTGATTGCCGCATCACCAACGCCGTTCGTTGCGTGCCGCCGGAGAACAAGCCGCTGCCGATCGAGCAGTCCGCGTGCCGTCCTTTCCTGGTCAACGAAATCGCCGCCATGCCGAAGCTTAAGGCGATCGTCGCGCTGGGCCTCGTTTCGCATAATGCGGTACTTTCAACCCTCGGCGAACGCAAAGCCGCCTTCCCCTTCAAGCACGCGGCGTTGCATGAAGTATCGAAAGGTCTGCTGGTGGCCGACAGCTATCACTGCTCGCGCTACAACACCAACACCGGTCGTCTGACGACGGAAATGTTCGAAAATGTGTTCGAGAGATTAAGCGAGCGCCTCGGCCGCTAATCCCGGTTGGCGCGCATGATGCGCGCCTTGTCGCGCTGCCAATCGCGCTGCTTCTCGGCCTCGCGCTTGTCCGCTTTGCGTTTGCCTTTGGCCAGACCGAGTTCGATCTTCGCCCGGCCACGTTCGTTGAAGAAAATCCCCAACGGCACCACCGTAATGCCTTCGCGCTTGATCGCGCCCAGCACTTTGTTGATCTCGCGGCGATGTAACAGAAGCATACGCTGGCGGCGCGGCTCATGATTGACGCGCGCCGCCGCATATTCAGGGAAATTCGCGTTGACCAGATAAATTGCGCTGTCGCGATCGACGGCATAGGCCTCGGCAATGCTGGCAAGCCCCATCCGCAGCACCTTCACTTCGGTGCCGGTGAGCATCATGCCCGCTTCAAGCGTTTCCTCGATAAAATAATCGTGGCGCGCTCGGCGGTTTAGGGCGACGTAACGCTCGTCTCCACGCAGGGCCATCAGATCAGTTCAGAACCCCTGCCACGCGCATGGCGTTGCGAACCGCTTCCTTTGCCTCGGGAGACGCCGGCACCAGCGGCAAGCGAACCTCGTCGGTCGATTTGCCGAGCAGCGAGCAAGCATATTTGACCGGCGCGGGGCTGGTCTCGCAGAACATCGAATCATGCAGCGGCAACAACCGCGTATTGATCGACATCGCCTTTTTGAAATCGCCTTTCTGCCAGGCTTCGTGCATATCGGCGCAGGCGCGCGGCGCGACATTGGCAGTCACGGAAATGCAGCCGTCGCCTTCCTGCGCCAGAAAAGCGACTGCAGTCGCATCTTCACCCGACAGCATCTCGAACTCCGGGCCCATCGCGGCGCGGGTGCGCAACGGACGGACGAGATCCGCCGTCGCGTCTTTGACGCCGATGATGTTCGGCAGCTTGGCAAGGCGCGTCATCGTCGCGACGCTCATATCGACGACCGAGCGGCCGGGGATGTTGTAGATGATGATCGGGATCTCGACCGCGTCGTTGATCGCCTTGTAATGCTGATAGAGGCCTTCCTGGCTCGGCTTGTTGTAGTAGGGCGTCACCACCAGCACGCCCTCGGCGCCGGCCTTCTTCGCATGCTTGGCGAAATCGATTGCTTCCTCGGTCGAGTTCGAACCCGCGCCCGCCATAACGGGGATACGGCCTTTCGCCACCTCGATGCAAAGCTCGACGACGCGTTTATGCTCGGCATGGCTCAGGGTCGGCGATTCACCGGTGGTGCCGCAGGGCACAACGCCGTGGGTCCCTTCAGTGATCTGCCACTCGACGAAGCTCTGGAACGCCTTCTCGTCCACCTTTCCGTCACGGAAAGGTGTGATGAGTGCGACGAGCGATCCCTTGAACATGGCTGGTCTCCAGCGCCTTAGATATATTCTGTGGCCGCGACGATAGGCCATGACGCCCCATGCGGCAACCGGGCCGAAACGCTTTGTCACCCGGCCTCAAGCCGTTAAACTGAGGACGGGGAAAATAGGTATCGAATGATCGTAAAATGGGCTTTTGCTGTCGTCTTATTCGTATCGGCTTGCTGGGGCGCCACGCCGGTACATGCAGCAGCCTTATCGGAGAGCGACCGGCAGATTTATTCAACCGCGTTCGCCGCCGCCAAGCGTGGCGACTGGGCAACCGCACAGCAGCTTGCCGCCACGGCCCGTGACCGGATCCCGGCGAACGTCATACGCTGGCTGCAATATACGAAGGCCAATTCCGGCGCGAGCTTTGCCGACATCGCCGCCTTCACCGACGCCCATCCCGATTGGCCGAACCCGCGCCTGTTGCGGCAGCGCGCCGAAGACTCCATCGCGACGGCGACCGATGCGCAACTGGCGCCCTGGTTCGAGTCTCACCCACCGCTCTCCCCCACCGCCAAGCTGCGGCAGGCGCAGATATGGACGAATGCGGGCCGCCAGGCGGACGCCGCGACACTCATCCGCCAAACCTGGATCGACGCCAATTATAGCGCAGTCGATGAAAAACTGATGCTGCAGCGTTACGGCGACGTGATCCGTGGTGAAGACAATTCAAAGCGGCTGGACCGGCTGATTTGGGACGGCCAGACCGAGCAAGCGAAACGCATGCTGGTCCATGTCGGACCCGACACCGCCGCCTTGGGTCAGGCACGATTGGGGCTCGCCACCATGGCGCCCGGTGCCGAGGCGCTGATCGCGAAGGTGCCAGCCCGGTTGCAGAACGATCCGGGTCTGCAATTCGAGCGTATGCGCTGGCGGCGTCACAAAGATCTCAACGACGATGCCGCAACGATCCTCGAACATCCGCCGGCGGAGCTCGGCCGGCCCGAAGCTTGGGCCAACGAGCGATTGATCGTCGCCCGGCGATTGCTCGACGATAATCAGATCGAACGCGCGTACCGGATCGCCGCCTCGAACCGGCTCGATAGCGGCGCTGCTTATTCGGAACTCGAATTCCTTGCCGGTTGGATCGCGCTGCGCGACCTGCAACAGCCCGAAGCCGCGTATAATCACTTCGTGCGGCTCTACAACGCGGTGAAGCTGCCGATCAGTCTCGCACGCGGCGCCTATTGGGCTGCGCGCGCTGCCGAGGCGATGAATCAAAAGTCGCTGGCGGAATCCTGGTACGGCAATGCCGCGCCGTTCGCGACGACCTATTACGGACAGCTTGCCGGCGCGCATATGGGCGGCATCGGTCCAACGACCTTCCTGCCCGAACCGGCGCCGTCAAAGGCCGAAGAAGCAAACTTCGAGCAGAACGAAGTCGTGCAAGCGACGCGCGATATCGCGCAGATCGGCGATCTCGACGACCTGCCGCCGTTCTTGCGACGGATTTCCGATCAGGCGCAATCGGCGCCGGAATTTGCCCTTGCCGCCCGGTTGTCGCGTGCGCTGGGTCGTCCTGACATCGCCGTGGCCACCGCGAAACGCGCCGGCTATGCCGGTGTGACGCTGCTGGATGAAGGTTATCCGGTCACTGATTTGCCGCCCGGCGGCAACAGCGAAGGCCCGCTGGTATTGGCAATGACACGCCAGGAAAGCGGATTCGATCGCGCCGCCGTCAGCCGCGCCGGCGCCATGGGACTGATGCAGTTAATGCCGGGGACCGCGACCAAACTGGCGCAGCTTCTTCACATTCCCTACTCGCGCGAACGGCTGACCAGCGACATGGCCTACAACGTGACCTTGGGCCGCGCCTATCTCGATTCATTGGTCAGCGATTTCTCAGGCTCCTACATCCTCGCGGTCGCATCCTATAATGCGGGACCGGCGCGGGTACGGCAGTGGGTCCAGTCTCACGGCGATCCGCGCACGGAGGGTGTCGATCCGATCGATTGGGTCGAACGCATCCCCTTCACCGAGACGCGCAACTATGTGCAACGCGTTCTCGAAAATCTTCAGATCTATCGGTTGCGGCTTGGCGCGGCGACGCCGACGCTGACGCTTGCGAGCGACCTCAAGCGCTGATGCCGATCCTGCCGGACATCGACGATGTCCGTGCCGCCGCCGTGCGGCTGCGCGGTGAAGCCATCACGACGCCGTTGCTGTCCTCCCCGATAGTCGATGCACGTCTGGGCGGACGATTGCTGATCAAAGCCGAATGTCTGCAACGCACCGGCTCGTTCAAATTCCGCGGCGCTTACAACGCGCTCGTGCAACTCGATGCACAGCGCCGGCAAGCCGGTGGCATCGCCTACTCGTCCGGCAATCATGCGCAAGGCGTTGCCGCCGCCGCGCAGTGTCTCGGCATGCCGGCAACCATCGTCATGCCGGCCGACGCGCCGGCGATCAAAGTCGCCAACACCCGCGCCTATGGCGCCGAGATCGTTTTCTATGATCGCTACAGCGAAAGCCGCGAGGATATCGCGCAACGCATCGCACGCGACAGCGGTGCGGAACTCCTGCCGCCCTACGACGACGTCCGCATCATCGCCGGGCAAGGCACGGTGGGGCTTGAGATCGCGATGGAAGCCCAGGCGCGTGACTTGACGCTCGATGCCGTCGTGGCGAGCTGCAGCGGTGGCGGACTCGTCACGGGGTGCGCTCTGGCAGTGAAGGCAATGAACCCGCAAACCCTGGTCTATGCCGCAGAACCCCAGGGACTCGACGATATGCGGCGTTCGCTCGAATCGGGCACACATGTCGCAAACGATCCGGCGGCCCGATCGATCTGCGATGCGCTGCTCGCCCCGACTCCCGGTGTTCTCACCTTCGCACTCGCACAGCGGCTGCTCGCCGGCAGCATCGCGGTCAGCGATGATTCGGTACGCACGGCCATGGCCGTCGCTTTCGAGGATTACAAATTGGTGGTCGAGCCCGGTGGCGCCGCGGCGCTGGCGGCCGTGCTTTCGGGCAAATTGGATATCAAGGGAAAGACGATCGCGGTCGTTGCCTCGGGCGGCAATGTCGATCGCGGGCTGTTTAAGGCCGCCCTGGAAGCTTAGTGGCTGGTCTCGGCGGGCGCAGCGGCCTCGGCGTGATCCGTGCCGTTGTGCAGCGTCTTGATTGACGGCATCAGCTGTTTCATCTCGCCGGCGGGCATATGCTCACGATCGACCCGGCGGCTATAGCCTTCCAGCACGGCGCCCGGTTCGATTCGCATCGAGCAATAAACCACGTCGGCCGTCACATGGGCCGAGCGGCCCAGCACGACATTGACGGCCACCAGCCGGCCTTGAACCGAACCGTTGACGACGGCAGTTTCGGCGTCGATCGTTCCGTTGATCGAACCACCCTCGCCGACCGTGACGCGCGTGGCCGTGAGATTGCCGATCAAAGTGCCGCTTATATGGACTTCGCCATCGCAGGCGATATCGCCGTCGATGCGGAAACCTTCACTGAGAATTGACGGAGCGGTACGCCGCGAGGCGGTGCCAGAACCGTTATTTCCCACTGATTTGAACCACATTCTTTCCTGCTTCCATGAACTTCGCGGGGTCCAGGGGCGAGCCATCGACGAGCACTTCGTAGTGCACATGCGGGCCGGTCGCGCGGCCCGTGCTGCCCAATTCGCCGATCTCGGTGTGCGTGCCGACTTTTTGGCCGCGCGCCACCAAGGCACGATGAAGATGAGCGTAACGGGTTACGATTCCGTGACCGTGATCGATCTCGACAACACGGCCATAGCTGTCCTTCGCACCGGTGAAGGAAACGACACCGGGACCGGTGCTGAAAACCGGCGTCTTGTAGGGCGCCGACATATCGAGACCGGGATGGAAGGAACCGTGATGATTGATCGGATCGACGCGGCCACCGAAGCCGCTTTCGAGCTGATAGGACGTCAGGGGCGAGCCAAGCGGCAGCGATTGCGCCAGATTCTTGACTTCGTCCGACCGGCGCTGGTCGCCGCTCGAGGCCTGACTCGGGTCGTTCAGCGCGATGAAGGGACCGCCTTGGGCCGTCGGCGCGCCGAAGCCGAGCAGGAACTTGTTGATGTCGAGTCCGGTCGAGGCCAGCAACCGCTCGAGGCTGGATGTGTCAGCCTGAGCATGCGGAACGCCGGCGGTCGCCGGCTTGCGATCCGGGATCGGCGCGGGTTCGGCCGCCGGCGGGACCGGGGTCACGAAAGCGGGTAACGGTGCACGCACCGGCTCGGACGCGACCTGTTGTGCCGGACGCGTATCGGCCTGGGCAGTACGGGCCGCTTGTAATTCTAACTGGAGGCGCTGAATCTGATTCTGAAGCGTGGTGCGCTGCGCTTCGGACTGCTGCAGATCGACCTTCGACTGCTGCAACTCGTTCTTGTTAGCATCAAGAACCTTCTTATTTGCATCAAGAGTCTTGGCCAAGTCGTTGGAAGTATCTGTTTTTTTGCTGTTCAGCGCCAATTCGGCGATCTTGGCGCGGCGGTCGGCATCGTCACGCGCGTCGGCCAATGCCTTCATCTTCGCATTGGCGTCGGCATAAGCAGCCTGAGCCTTATCGCGCTCGGCAATCATGCCGTTCAGCTTGTTCTGCGCGTCCTGATAGGCCGTGCTGGCCTGGCTGTAATTCTGCCCAACAGTCTGAAGTTCAACCTTCATCCCATTGATTTGTTTCTGCATTTCGTCGATGGCGGCCGTATCGGGCACGGCCATGGCGATCGGCGTTGGGGTGATGCTGATGCTCGGGGTGATTTCATCGGCGACACGGTTGTCGCGGGCATCCTGCAGATGGGCAAAACCCACCGCCAGGTAAACCACGCCACCAACCGATGCCAAGCATGTTCCCAGGAAAAGCGCCTGAAACCAGCCCGGAAGCGACAAATGCCGCACGCCGCCTGAACTTTGCAAAAGCAATCGACGTTCGGGGAAAATTTGTTCCCCAATGATTTTTGATACGTTCGCCACCTGGCCCCCGCTACCGCCCTGAACTAAAGCGCTGCTCGATCCCAAGAAAAGCATCGCTACCGATCGCGGCCCCGATGGGACACAAGCAAACGGAATGCCTAAAAGTGCATCGGTTTGCCGGATTTTTCCTCCGGCTGAACCCACGTGGCTAATAAATTAGCCAGTGCCATTCACCAAAAATGACCCTACCGGCTCAGTCCCGGCCTGGCAAGATTAATCGCAATTTAGTCACATTTGGGTGTGAGGCGAGTCGCCTCAGCGGGCCGCCACGCGGGTCGGCGGTGCCATTGTAATCCCGAGGGGATTCGGCAGATAGAGCCACCAGCCGCTCTCGTTGATCGCGTAATAAGCGCGATAAGCGGACGCGGTGGCCAGCGGAACGACATTGTCGTTCAGGCTGTCGAGCAGCCAGGCCTGGTTGTCGATATAGGCGACCAGCACGGCGTGATCGAGATTGCGATCGACGTCGCGCACGACGAGGACGCGTAGTTCGTCGTTGGTGAAGCCCATCGCCCGCAGCACCATGAACTTTGCAATCGCATAGTCCTGGCATTGGCCGTCACGGCGCATGAACTCGAACGGTGTTTCCCAATGATCGGGCGTACCCCAGTTATCGAGCGACGTGACGTAGCGATGGGCGTTGAGCGTGCGGTTAACATCGTCGAGCATCGCCCGGCGATCGAGCCCTTTGAGCCGCGTGGTCAGGCGCGCCCACTCGTCCGGGACGCACTGGTCGGTTTCACCCTTTGCTTCAGCGCAAGCATTCGCGCTGACGACTTCGGTGTTCCAGCGCGCGACCATATCAGTCCATTTATGGAATTGGGTGACACCCTCGACGCGGATTTCCTGCTCGACATGAGCCGGCAGGTCGGGGCCCTTCTCCGCCGGTGGCAGCGACGCCAGTTCTTCGGCCGAGGTCGTGGACAGGCCGGTTGCGGCACACAGCAGTCCGCCGACCAACAGCACGATAAAACGATATGCGAACCGGGACATCCCGCGACGACCTCTGTGGTAGCCCCGCTATCCTCGTCATGCGAGGACCGGAGGCTTTGCGTCACCGGGTTGCCCCGGCTTTGCCGTTTCAAGAAAGTCGAAGCTAAGAAATGCGGATGAAGGCGGGCTTAAAGATCAAATACGCGACAATTACGCGGGAATGATCACCCGATTGGCGATCACCACGTCGTGCAGCGCTTGAAGACCTCGGCATAGTTTTCGGGCGCATCGAGCCGCGTATTACCATCGCGGGCGCGGCCGTTGATCGCTTCGAACACCGGCTGCAATGCTTCGGTCACAGGCTGTAAATAGGCATCGCGCGACGCCTTACGGTCCTGGAGATAAATCGCTTCGGGAAGCTTGCTGTTCGCAAGGCTACGCTGAATCGCCGGCATGTAATAGCGCAGCGCCTCGCGGAAGACTTCGACATGCTGGCCTTCATGATCGAGAATCGCCTGACGCTCGCACGTACCGGCGGCGAAACGGCGATCGACGACGACGTCGAGTTGTTTCAAACCGATCTCGACATGCGCCGCACGCAACTGCGCGCAATAGCCGTTACCGCTGCGAATGGCTTCGGTTTCAACCGATACTTCAAGATCGTAACGCCCGATCGTGATCCCATAAGGAACACGGGTTCTGCCAAGGCTCGGCATGCCGTTCTCGCTGGCAATTCGTCCCAGCGAAGCACTATCGCGGCCGAAGTCGTAATTTACCGGCGGGTCTTTGACCCCAACGGTGAAAGACGGAATCGGCGACGCTCCGACGCAGCCGGCAAATGCCGCCGCCGGAACGAAAACCGCCACAGTCGCGGCGAGATTGAGAAAAATGTTCCGCATCATCAGGCAAGAATCCAGGCAAGAAAGAGGGGGCGTCCCCGCGCACTGATCATCGGGACAACTCTGACTTCGGCCGCAAGAACACGGCCCGGAGCGACGCTGATGATACGCAGGCTTTCGGATTGTGCAAATCCCCGCACGGCGCGGGTCACGATGGCTTCAAAACTGATCGTTCCTTGAAAACGAAAATGCGTGGCCGCCTTATGCCGCAGCAGGCTATCGCGCGCGACGCCGCTCCACCGGACAAAGGCTTCGCTGGCGCCAAGAACGATCTGTTCGGAATCGAGAACGAAGCACGGCGACGGCGCGGTTTCGGCGATCGCAAGCAGACTGGTGCGATCGGCCCCGGCTGAACGCGCCAGCGCGGATTGCTGGTTTTCGGTCATGCAGAAGACGCGCACCGACGACGACAAATTATCGTCAGCGGCACATTGCTGCGCGATATCCGCGACAAGGCGATTGAGACGCAGCTTGCGGCGCTCGGCAATCCGTTCCAGCGCCGACCAGAATTCATGTTCGAGACGCAATGAGTAGCGCCGGCCGGCATGCTGCAGAATACGCTGTTCCCAACGCGCGATCGGCGCCGACACCGGACTCGGTTCCGACGCGATATCGATCGCATCGTCATAGAGCATTTCGCCGTCGCTGATCGTCATGGACTCTTAAGCATGGTTAAAATTTTAGGTAGCCGCCTTCATCCGCGCGCCGAAACACGCACCCCATTGATGGGTTCCAAAACTTAAATTCGGATAAATCAGGACAGGAACAAAAGCCGCGGCGCCATCATGATGCCGGCGATCGCAATCGGAATGCCGTAAGGAATCGGCATTTTCTTTTGTGCAAAGCTCGGCAAGCGCCGCAAGGTTTGGAGGAGCGCCGCGTGAACGATCGGGTGGCGCAACGCCAGCACCACCGCTGCAAAGACCCCGCCGACGAGCGCGACCAGGATCAAAAACGGCAAAACCATATTGAGCCCGGCCCATAGCGCCGTGGCCGCAAGCAGCTTCACGTCGCCGCCGCCCATCACCCGGAAAGCGAAGAGAACTGCGCCGCCGGCAAAGACAAACAGTCCCGCCTCAAGATGCGAGAGCCAATCCACCCCCTGCCCCGCAATCAAGGCCGCGGCGGGAAAGGCCAAAGCCAGCGAGGCGGTCAGCCAGTTCGGTATCCGCAAGCTGACGAAATCGCTAAAAGCCGCGAGGACAAGCGCGAAGATATAAAGCCCAAGCGCCGCTTGGCCGAAAAAGCTGACGGGCAAACTGCCCCATGTTTGATCCATGGGGTCAGTGTGGCAGCGGGTCGCTTAGAGAAACGTTAAATTCACCCTATGCCGGGCCGCTCAACGTTCGTGCAGCGCCTGTTCCTTGGCCTTCAGCAAGGGCTTCAAAAGGTAGTCGAGCACCGATTTACGCCCGGTAAGGATTTCCGCCGAGGCGGTCATACCGGAACTGATCGGCAGCGGCTTCGCATCCGTCCCGAGCGAGCTCTTGTCGGTACGCAGGGTGACGCGGAAGAAGGTACCACCGTTCGGACCTTCCTCTTTGATCGTATCCGCGCTGATGTCTTCGACTTTCGCCGTCAGGCCGCCATAGATCGACGAGTCATAGGCCGTGATCTTCACCGTCGCCGGTTGTCCCGGTCGCAGGAAGGCGACATCGGCGGGCCGGACTTTGGCTTCGACCAGCAAGGTATCTTCCAACGGCACGATCTCGACTAGGTCGGCGCCCGGCTTGATCACTTCGCCGATGGTGGTGACTTTGACGTCCTTGATCGTACCGCGCACCGGCGCGCGCACTTCGGTACGGGTCACGCGATCGTGCTGGGTGAAAATCTGCTGTGTCAAAGCGGAGACTTCCGCCTTGTGCTTGTTGAGCTCGGCCTGCGCCGTGTTGTGGAACGTGGCGGTCTTTTCCTCGATACGCTTTTGCGCTTCGTTGCGGGCGGATTCGGCACGCGGGATCGACAGTTTCACGTCGTCGAGCTGCCCCTGCAATTCAGTCAGGCCGCGCTCGAGTTTCACCAGTTCCAACTTCGATGCCGCACCGCTGGCGACCAGCGGCGCCGTCATGTCGCGTTCTTGACGCGCCAGTTCAAGCGAACGCTGCAGCGTCTGCTGACGCGATTGCAGCCCGGTAATCTCTTGCTGCTTTTGCGACAACTGATCGTTGAGAACCGCGAGGGCCGATTTCACTTCGTTGATCTGCGTGGTGTACAGCGCCATCTCGCTCTGCGCGAGTTGCGGCGCTTCCTTCAGAACTTCTTGTGGGAATTGCGGCGTACGATCGAGCCCTTCGGCTTCGAGGCGCGCATTCATCGCCAGAAGATTGAGATACTGTTCGCGGCTGTCGCGATATTGCGATTGCGCGCCGGTATTGGTGATGCGCAACAGCACGTCGCCCTTTTCGACGATGCGACCGTCGCGGACCAGCAATTCGGCGAGGATACCGCCTTCGAGATTCTGCACGACTTGGATCTTGCTGGATGGCACGACCCTGGCCTCACCGCGCGTCACTTCATCAAGGGTCGCGAAATGCGCCCAGATAATGAACAAGACACAAAAGATACAAACCCCGAACGTCAGGATATGGGCAAAGCGCCCGGTCTTACCGCGCAGCGCATATTGATAATCGGGAAGGAAATCGACGTCGATTTTGCTCATCGTGCACCTGCCCGGGCGGCGACTTTCAAGCCGCCTTCATTGAGTGTCCGCAGCACATGGTCGCGCGGTCCGTCGGCGAGGATTCGCCCGCCGTCGATGACGATCACGCGATCGACCAGTTCCAGCATCGAGGGCCGATGCGTCACCAGCAGCAAGGTCTTATCGGCCATGACGGCGCGCAGACGCTGCTTCAGCATGTTCTCGGAATTCGAATCCATGGCGCCGCTGGGTTCGTCCATCACGAGGACGGGCGGATCGAGCAGCAAGGCACGCGCGATGGTCACGGCTTCACGCTGACCGCCGGAGAGATTGCGGCCGTTTTCGCCGACCTGCATGTCGAAGCCCTCGGGATGGCGCTTCACGAAGTCATCGACGCCGGCGATATTCGCTGCGCGCAGGATCGATTGCGGCGACACGTTCGGTGCGGCGAGCGCGATGTTGTCGCTGATCGAGCCGAAGAATAGGAATGCGTCTTGCGGTACATAACCGATATTGCGGCGCAGATCGGACGGATCGATCTGGCGAATATCGGTGCCGTCGAGCATCACCGCCCCGCCGTTCGGGCGATAAAGCGCCGTCATCAAGCGTGCAAGGGTGCTCTTGCCGGAACCGATGCGGCCGATGATTCCGATCTTTTCGCCCGCCTGAACCCGGAAGCTCACGCCGTTGAGGGCCGCCTGGCTTTGGCCGGGATAGGCGAAGTTCACGTCGCGGAACTCGATCTCGCCGCGGATCATCGGACGATGCAGGAACGCCTTGCCTTCGGGACGTTCGAGCGGCGTCTTCATCAGCTTGTCGAGCGACCGCAGCGACATGAAGGAGGAATGAAGCCGGACCAGCAACGAAGCCACCTGACCCAACGGCGCCATGGCGCGCGCCGACAACAGCGACGCGGCAACAAGCGCACCAGTTGTGAGATTCCCCGCCGAGATCTGATAAACGCCAACGACCACGACCAGCACGCTGACCATATTCTGGGTGAGCGACGAGACATTGACGCCGAGCGTCGAAATGAAGCGCGCCTTCATCGAGGTCTTCGCGGTGCGGCCGATGAAACGTTCCCACAGCCGCTGCGCCCGACCTTCGGAGCCGCTGATCTTGATCGTATCGAGACCCTCGATCGATTCGACCAGAATGGCGTGTTTCTGGAAGGTTTCGCGCATCGTCTCGCCCATGACGTCGCGAAGGGCGAATTGCAGACCGAACCCGACCATGATCAAGAGCGGCACCGCCATCAGCGGCACCAGGGCCACCGGTCCGGCGATCATCGCAATAATCAGGATGAACATCAGCGCGAAAGGCAGATCGGCCAGCGCCAGCAAAGTCGTCGAGGTGAAGAATTCGCGAAGCGATTCGTATTCGCGCAAATTCGCCGCGAGCGCGCCGACCGAAGACGGCCGCGCGTCATACCGCATGCCCATGACATGCTCGAACAGTTTGCTCGCCAGCACGACATCCGCGTTCTTCCCGGCGCTGTCGATGAAGTAGCTGCGCGCGGTGCGAAGAACGAAGTCAAAGAGAAATGCGACGAGGACGCCGCTGGCCAGAACCCACAAGGTCGCGACCGCATTGTTCGGCACGACGCGGTCATACACATTCATGACAAAGAGCGGGCTCGCCAGCGCGACGAGATTGACCACCAGTGAAGCGACGATCGCGTTGGCATAGACACGCCAATAAGCCGCCAGCGTTCCCCAGAACCAGGAACGTTTCGGCGCCGGAAGATCGACGACTTCGTCGGTGCGTTGATCGAAACGATATTCCGCTTTGGCATAGAGCGCGTAACCGGCATAGAAGCTTTGCAGTTCGTCGATCGGCAGTTGGATCGGCGCCATGCCCGGCTGCGGCAGAAGAAGCTCGACCTCGCCGCCTTTAATGGATGTCACCACGCAGGCGCTGTTCTCGTTGAGCAGCAACATGCAGGGCAGATTTTGCGGTGAGATGGATCGCAGCGGTCGCTTTTGCCAACGCGTCGTCAGACCGGCGCGCGCCGCAGCACGCACGATAAGATCGGGTGACAAGGCTTCGCCATCGCGCGGCAGGCCGGCAGCGAGCGCCTGAGCGGACATCGGCCGCTCGAGCATGCTGCAGAGAATCGATAACGCGCTAAGGACCGGATCTTCACCGGCGGGCGATGACGACGCCGTGCCGGGCCTTTCGGTGGTGGGGATCTCGGTACTCATGCTTTTTACCTAACTAACGACGCGTGAACCAGCCTCAGCCTTGAGGACGGGGAGCGATCATCGGCGGCTTGCTCGGATCGGAACCCGAGGGCGGCGCGACATTCAGATTGGCCAACAACATGCCTTCGACCGCGAGGATGCGATACGCGCTGAAGGCAGCCTGCCCTTGCGCCGTCGAAAGACGCGTCTGCGCGGTGAAGACTTCGTTCTGCGAATCCAACAGATCGAGCAAGGTGCGCTGACCGATCTGGAACTGCTGATCGTAGGACTGGCGAACCTGCTGGTTATGACCGAGCGAGCTTTGCAGCGTCGGAACCCGGCGCATCGCCGATTCATAGGCCGCTTGCGACTGGCGCAGATTCTTCTCGGCATCGCGCAGAGCGACAAGCCGATCGGTCTTTGCCTGCGCGACCTGCGCATAAGCCGATTGACGGTTGGCGATATCGGCGCCGCCTGCGTAGAGGTTCCAGCGCATCACGAGCAGCGCGCGGGCTTCGTTGTCGCGACCCGGGAAGCCACCGACGTTACGATTTTTATCGCCGCTGATTTCCAGATTGATCTTGGGATCGAAGCGGGAGTCCGCCGTCGTGACCAAGCCTTGCGCCGCCTCGATATCGGCTTCGCGGGCTTTGACTTGCGGGTTACGCGCCTGTAGCTGCGCCAAGGCTGCTTCGATGTCGGTGGTAACGGCTCCAGTCGGAACCGGCACATCTTCGAGGGTCGCCGGCGGACGGCCGACAACCGCGAGATAACGCGCTTCGGCATCCTGCAACAGACCACGCGTTTCGTCGCGGGTCGCCTGGGCCTGCTCGAGACGGCTCGTCGCCTGGGACACATCGGCCTCGCGACCGGCGCCGCCGCTGCTGCGCCGCTGCACGCGGTCCAACAAGTCCTGGTGGTTCTTCACGTTGTCTTCGGCGTACTGATAAACATGCCGCAACCGGACGACGTCGAGATGCGCCTCGACCGCGTCGAGCGCGACGGCTTCGGAATTATCGCGGATACGCCATGCAGCCGATTTCGAGCGGCCGATTTCATGATCGACCTGACCGGCGGTTTCGCCGCCGTCATAAAGCCGCTGCGTCAGCAACGCGCTCAATTCGCTGCGCATATGCTGACCATTGGTGCCTTGGGTCAGGATGTTGTCGGTATATTCGGGGCCGATGGCACCGCGCACATCCAACTGCGGCAGGTAAAGGCCGCGGGCGCGCCGCATTTCGGCATCGACCGATTCACGGTTATGAACAAGTGACTCAACCCTGGGGTTGGTCGTCACCGCCGTGCTCACCGTATCGCTGAGGCTCTGAGCAAAGGCAGGCGATTGGGCGACAAGCACCGCCAGCGCCGTTCCCGTCAAAAGCATCCACCGCAAACCAACCATATCAACCTCCGAGTGAGGGCCTGGCCTCGCACTGGCGCGCGGCCCTACCATTCGAAACAAAATTAACCAACTTCAAGTATTAAATGCCGTTGTAAACAAGTTTTACAAATACAGTTAACGGATTTCTCTAATAACGACGCGAATCTATTACATAAATTTTGACCAGTCTAGTCATTTGTTGTTAACTATACTTCGCCGTTATCGTTAATATTCGCGCTGCTTTACGAAGGCTCTAATCGACCGCTGAACGGCGGACGCCGTTCTGGCCGCACTTCTGCTCGCGGGCAAACCGCAGCAACTCGAGATCGCAGCTCATCCGCGCGATCGCTTCGAGATCGCCGAAATAGGTATTGAGCTGGTTGACGGTGAGACGCGACGCGAGCCAGCGCACGAAATCCTCGGGCGCTTTCACCCAGGCCGGCACCGGCACGGCCGGTTCAACGCGCGGCGTTGCCGCCTGAAGAATCCGCCAGCGGCGGCGCGCCATCTGGCCTTGCGCGTTTTCCTGGTCGGCAGCGACAGCCCACCCCGGCCGCCCTACATCGGTCGGTATGCGTACCATTAAGAAAGCTCCTATTTACAAGGGTTTACGCGGGTGGTTGTGCCTTGAGTTCAGTAGTAGTGAGCGCCGAATAGTTAATTCAACTTTTTTATTCAAATATTAACAAGAAAAGATGGTTAATTATTACTGGAAACACATAGAATTACTTTGTGTTATGGAAACAATACTCAGACTGCATAGGACAATAAAAAAAGGCCGCGAAATTCGCGGCCTTAAGTTCAGGGAGGAAACGCCAAATCGGCGCTTACGTTCGGCATATGGCGATCGGTGACCGGGCTTCAATCGGCGGCGGCCTAAATTCGACGTCATGAAAAAAGCGGCCTGGTCTGCCACAATAGAAGAATGACTTCCACCGTTGCCGTCGAAGCGTTCCCCGCCCTTCCCGTTATCGATCTCGATCGGATCGATCCCGCCATTATCCAAGATGTCCGCCTGCGTCCCGAAGGATTATTGACCGGCAGCCTTGCCGCCGCCGCAGTTGCCGACAGCAGCGCGTGCCGCCTGACCGGCAGCGCGATAGCATTCACGCTTGTCGAAGTGATCGTTCGTTACAACGGCTATACCAGTACCGGCTCAATGTCGCCGCGCGCACTTCTCGCTTGGGCCGACCGGCTAGGTCCGCCGCTGAAGCGGCGCCTGGACGAGCAATGGTCCGCCTTAACAACGCGGCGTGAAAATTGGGCCGGGCTTTCGCTCGACCGTCCGCTGGTGATGGGGATCGTCAATGTAACCCCCGACAGCTTCTATATCGGGCTCGGCACAGACCCGCAGACGCCGCTCGCCGTCGGCCGCGCGATGTTGGCCGCCGGTGCCGATATTCTCGATATCGGCGCTGAATCCACCCGACCCGGCGCAGCCGCTGTTTCGGAAGAAGAAGAGATACACCGGCTCGAACCGGTCATACGCGGTCTTGTTGCCGAAGGCGCGGTCGTTTCGGTGGATACGCGGCACGCGACGGTCATGCGCGCCGCGATCGGCTGGGGCGCGAAGATCGTCAATGACGTATCGGCGCTCGAAGGCGACGACAGCCTTGCGGCAGTCGCCGATAGCGATGCGGCCGTGGTGTTGATGCACATGCGCGGCGAGCCAGGCACCATGCAGAAAGCCCCAACCTACGATCTACCGTCTTTCGATATCGCCGATTACCTGTCGCAACGGATTGCATGCTGCGTCGAGGCCGGCATTCCGTTGCATCGCATCGTCGTCGATCCCGGTATCGGTTTCGGCAAGACCGTCGCGCATAATCTCGAACTGCTGGCACGGCTCGGCTTGTTTCATGGCCTCGGCTGCGGCGTGCTGGTCGGCTTATCGCGCAAATCGACCATCGGACGGGTCAGCGGCGGCGCACCGGTCGAGGCGCGTCTTCCGGGATCAATCGCCGGTGCGCTTCAATCCCTGCGCCAAGGCGCGCAAATCCTTCGCGTGCATGACGTCGCCGAAACGCGCCAAGCGATCGCGATGTGGGAAGCGATCGCTGCCGGTGCCTAGACGCGACGGCGTTCGACGGTAACGCCGACGCTTTCGGTATCAGGCCAAACATCGAGCTTTTCGACGACGACACGCGCCGCGCCGACGCGCAGGTCCGCGAAACAAAGATTGATGATCCGGTCGGCCAGCGTCTCGACCAGATTGATATGTCCGGCTTCGGCAAGCAGCCGCACGCCCGCGACGATTGATTCGTAATTCACGACATCGCGGAAGTCGTCACTGCTCGGCAGCGGCTCGGTGACGATCAGCTCGGCATTGATGCGCACGCGGCGGCGCATTCCCTTTTCGCTGGGATAAATGCCGATGCTGCAAGGGACGACGAGATCGCGGACGAAAACGCGATAGCCCTCCATGTCGCCATCCAGCGACAGAGTATCACGCAGTCCCGATTGTAATGGGTCGGTCATCGCGCGGAGCATGCCTTAAGCGGCATGCCCCACGCAATCCCGTGTCTTGGGCCCAGGTCTTGGATTAACCGGCAACCATGCGATTGACGAGCGTGCCAACATACTGCACCTCGATCTTCACTTCGTCGCCGGCCTTTAGGAACTCGCCGCTTTCGCCGCGGCCCGCCCCGACGCCCGCCGGCGTGCCGGTGGCAATAACGTCGCCCGGACGCAGCGTGAGCTGCTGGCTGAGCGCCGAGATTTGCTCCGCGATGCCGTGGATCATGTTGGCGGAATTGGAGTTCTGCTTCAGCACGTCATTGACCCAGAGCTTCAAGGACATGTCGTTCGGGTCTTTGACATAGGCAGCCGGGGTGATCCACGGGCCCATCGGCGCGGCATCGTCGAAGCATTTCTGACCCAACCAGTCGAGATGCATGCCGGTGCCGGCTCGATCGGCCTGCATCATCAGGTCGCGGGCCGAGAGATCGTTGACGCAGGTATAGCCCGCGACGACATCGAAGGCGCGTTCGACCGAGATGTTGCGGGCCGTCTTACCAATGACGACGCCGATCTCCGCTTCCCAATCGAGCTTTTGCGAATTGGCCGGGATGCGCGCATCGACGCCGGTGCCGATGACCGAGTGGGCGCTGGTCTTGATGAAGAACCAGGGCAGCTTCGCCTTCTTCGGCTCGGGCTGTTCCTTGCCGCTGAGGCGCTTCTGGCGCTCGGCCATTTCCTTCATATGATCCCAGTAATTCGCGCCGGCGCAGTAGATCGCGCCCGGATAGAGGATCGGCGCGAGCAGCGAGATATCGCTCAGCGCCTTGCCGTCGGTCGGCTTCGCCTTGTCGGCGGCGGCCTGGAGACGCGGATGCGCCTCGCCCCAATGTTGCAGCAGACCCAGAACCGAGGCGGCATCGATGCCTTTCGCGCCTTCGAACAAGGGCGTCGCCGGCAAGACGCGGTCATTGACGAGAATGCCAGGGCGCGCGATGCCGTTCTGGTCACGATAGCTCAACAGACGATATTCGGTTGTCATCATTGTCCTCCCGATTGATTGCTGGGCCGCATTTTAGAGCGAGAATCGCAATAGTCTAACCCCCGATAACGTCGCCAAATGGCGGGATTCCCCTTCCGTATGAGTGGCTAACAATTAGGCGTTTCCATATTGTAATAGACCACACGATTTGGTGTACTGACGGTAATCAAGGCTCGCATAATTTCCGTCCACTGTTTCGCGAGCGCGTGACTTGAAAGGGAGATTCCGATGAAGCGCGACGTCACCATCATGAGCATTGCCGACATACCCCTGCGCATTCCCTCCGGCATCGGCCGCGAAGGCAGCAGCGGGAGCAAGGCGTTCCCGGTCGATTCCGGCATTCCCGGCGTGCGTCTCGAATTCACCTGGCGCCGTTACGACAAGGGCTATGGCACGCCGCGCCATAGCCACATCTTCGACCAGTACCGCTACACCATGAGCGGCCGCCGGATGATCAAAGATGGCTTCCTCAATCCCGGCGAAGTCGCGTTCTATCCGGAAGGCGTCTATTACGGCCCGCAGATGCAGGAAGAGGAATGCACCGGCTTAGGCCTCCAGTTCCAGGGCCTCACCGGCATCCGCTATCTCACCCATAAGGAACTAGGCGACGCGCGCAAGGAACTCTCGGCGCAGGGCGCGAGCTTCAAGGGCGGCGTCTATACCGTCGTGACGCCCGACGGCCGCAAGATCAACAAAGACTCCCACCTCGCCTGCACCGAATATGTCACCGGCGAAAAGGTCGATTTCCCGAAGCCGCGTTTCGACAAGCCGATCGTGATGCAGCCGCAGGGCCATCCCTGGATCGGCGACCGCAAGTCCGCCGGCGTCGAGCATAAGCGCCTCGGCACGTTCGGCGGCTCGGGCATTCGTTTGATGAAAATGGCGCCTGGCTCGAAGATCGCCGCGCATCACGCGGAGGACGCCGAAATCCGCTACGTCACCGACGGCTCGATCGAGTACGCCGGCAAGACCTGGCAGGGCGGCAAGACCGAAGATGAAGGCACCTATATGTATGTGCCGCACAATTCCGACGTTGGCGAGATCACGACCAAGACCGGTGCCACCTTCTATATCATCGAGCTGCCCATGCTGGCCGATATCGAAGCCAAGCGCATGCATCTCAATCAGGCGGTGAAGTCCACCCCCGAGATGGCAAGCGCGACCTAAGTCTTCATCGCACGTCGAGAAACAACCCGGCCGCGCGTGGCTTAGAAGCCGCCGCGGCCGGTTCTTTTCCAAGAAGAAAAACGATCGCAAAGCCCGCAATGGGCGGCGAGCATAAGGGAGAAGACGATGACCTCAAGGATGACACTGTCCAGCTTCGCCGCCACCGCGGCGCTTTTCATCGCCGCCCCTGCTTATGCCGATGTCACGTTGACGATGAATATCGCGATGCCGCGCGCTTCGTCTTTCTATGTCGGTGTTCAGCAGCCTTGGGCGCAACTGGTCGAGGCCGAGTCCAAAGGCCGCATCAAGATCGTCATGCCAGCCGCATCGCTCGCGCCGCTCAGCCGGCAGTGGGAAATGGTCACGAGCGGCATCGCCGACATTGCAGAGACACCCAGCGAATATATTCGCGAACGCGTGAAGCTTCCCAACCTCGCCGAAACGCCGTTCATCGCGCCCAACGGCGTCGCGGCGTCGGTGGCGATCTGGAAGACCTATGAGAAATTCTTCGCCGCGGCGAACGAATATAAAGGCGTGAAGCTGCTCGGCTTCTGGACCACCGGTGGCAACAATCTGCAGACCGTGAAACGGCCGGTGACCAAGATCGACGACTTCAAGGGTTTGAAGGTCTGGGTCGCAACGCCGAACATGGGCGCGGTGATTTCGCATTTCGGCGCGACGCCCCTCCTCGGTCTCAGCATGTACGACGCGATGTCGGGCGGGATCGTCGATGGCGCTGTGGCCGGCAAAGGCGCGCTGATCTCGTTTCAGTTGTCGCGCTACACCAAGGAAATCACTTATTTCCCCGGCCAGCTCGGCTACACGCTGGAATCGTTTTTCATGAACGAGAAGAAATACAACAGCCTCGATCCCGAAGACCGCGCCGTGATCGATAAATTCTCCGGCGAATATTTCGCGCAGATGGCGGGGCAAGGTTTTGTCGATCAGGACAACTTGGCCGACCCACTGATCAAGGAAAACAACATCAATACCCGCGTCGCAGATCCGACGTTGATGAAGCTGCTGACCGACAAAGTCAGCTTTTACAAAGAGAACTGGATGGCCGACGCCAAAGCGCGCGCTGTCGATGCCCAGGCCGCCTATGACTATTACGTCAAGACGGCAGCAGAATCCGCGTCGCTGATGAAATAAGAAAAGGTCGCCGTTGCCGGGTTATTTGCCTGGCAACGCGATGACCACGCGCTTATCGATCATATCGTCGATCTTCGGCGTGCCTTTGAGAAGATTCTGGCCGACGAACCAATCGATCTGCTTTTGCATGTCGGCAAGATCGAGCCGGCCTTGCGGATCGATATAGGCAATCGCCTGGTGGATGCGTTCCGCCGGCTGCTCCAAATATTTGGCCATGATCGCCAGGATGTCGTTCGCCTCGGGACCATCGCGGCGTTTGTCGTCAGGCCCGCCGAACGCGTCGTGATACTCCTGCGCGCCTTTGCGGAAGGCCTTGAGGAACCGCGCGATCATGTCCTGACGTTCGTTATCGACCTTGGTCGAAACGAAGATCGCGCCGATCTGCCAAGGCGTCTCGTCGCCGACCCAGCCGAGCCGCCGCACATCGCCGCGCGCCACCGGCGCCAGCGACGGCGTCCCCGCAAGGATCGTCAGGTCGGCCTGTCCACCGGCAACCGCCGAAATCTGATTCGAGATCGATTGCAGCGGCAGCACGCGGATGGTGCTGAGATCGATCTTATATTTCGCCGCGATCAGCGTGAGGCTGTAATGCGAGCCCGAACCAACCTGCGCCACCGCGACGGAGTGACCGCCGATATCTTTGAACGACTTCAGCCCGCCATCGTAGGCCTGATTGGAGACCAGCACCGCCAGCGTCTGATAGCCGGGGAATTCGCGCGATTGCCCGCCGATCAGCTTGAGCGCTCCTTGCGCGCCGAGGCTGAACATGCCCGCCGAGGTGCCGATCGATCCGACATCGATGCCCCCGGCGACGGCAGCGACCGCGATCGGTTGCGCCGCCTCGAAGAACATCAATTCGGGATTGAGTCCCTGCTCGGTGAAATAGCCTTTCTCTTTGGCGATAAAGATCGCCGTCGAGCCCGCCGACTTCAACATCCCGACCTTGATGTCTTCCGCCGAAGCCGGACGCACGATCACCGCCGACAGGACGGCGATCGCGGCGACAAGCACGTATCGCGATGAGAAAGGCATTCCCGGTCCCTAGTCTTTGATGCCGCGCGGCACGTTGGAAGACGCGCCGGCGTCGTAACCACCCGCGACCCGGACATCGACCACGACGAGCTTGCCGCTATCGACCGCGGCAATCGCTTCTTTGAGTTTGGCTTCAAGGTCGGCAAGCTTATCGACCGGGCCGATACCGACGGCACCCTGTGCACGCGCAAGTCCGGCGAGGTCGATATCGGGTTCGATCATCTGCTGGCCGATCCACTTATTGGCGACCGGCCGTTCGCGTTCTTTTGCAACACGCTCTTGATGAAGCTCGTCGTTATAGAAAGAGCGGTTGTTGCAGATGATGACAAGCAGCGGCACTTTGTAATGAACGCCGGTCCAGATCGCCGGATTGCCCATCATGAAATCGCCATCGCCCAACACCGCGATCGGCAGACGGCCGCTGTCTTTGAGCGCCAGCGCCATGCCGACCGAGGTACCCGGCCCCGAACCCACGCCACCACCACCATCGGTGCCGAGGATGTCGAGCGGATCATTCGAGGGCCAGAAATGGCCGTGCCATGAGAGCGAGTGACGCAGCAGGCTGGTCTTGCGGCCTGCAGTAACGCGCTGCAACGCTTTCGCCAGCAACGGCACGTAGATCGTGCTAGAGCCATCGGAGTCCGGAATCGGCGGCACGACGAACGGCTTGCGGTCTGGCCAGGCTTTCGCCTTACGCGCACCCAGCTTCTTCACCGCGTCGAGCAGCGCGGTAACGGTGGCATCGGCTTCGGCCGCGACATACACATCGGCAGTGGGCAGCACATGATATTCCATGCCCCAACCGTGATGCGAATATTGATCGACCGAAACGCGGATTATCTTGTTCTTCGGTGCCTCTTTCTTCCACACGCTGAGCAACGCGCCGCCCAGATCGACCCAATCGAGCGACAGCACGACGTCGGCGCTGCGGATCAGCGCATTCGCCTCAGCCGAAATCTGGCCCATCGAGGGCGCACCCATCTGCGGATGATCGCTGGGGAATGCGCTGGCGTTCTTCATCTCGGTCAGCACGACCGCACCCAACGCCTCGACCAACGCAATACGCTCTGCCCAGCCCTTCTCGCTGCGCGAGAAGCGGCCCATCAAGATCAACGGGCGTTCGGCCCCATGCAACATCGCGGCGATTTCTTCGGCCTGCGCCGCGGACGGTCCGACAGGCGCCGGCGCCTTGAAGCGTGCGGGATTGGGCAACGCCGGCAAGTTCTCGATCTTGCGTTCCTGCAGGTCCGCATCGAAACAGACATAGGTCGGGCCTTGCGGCGCGGTGGTCGAAATCTGCTTGGCGCGCAGCATCGCGTCGGGAATCGCCTCGACCGACGCCGGCTGGTCATCCCATTTGATGAAGTGGCGGATCAACGCCGCCTGATCTTTGACCGTGTGAATCCAATCGATCCAGGGACGGCGCTTTTGTGAATCGACCGGGCCGGTCGCACCGAACAGCAACAACGGCGCGCGGTCCATCCAGGCGTTGAACACGCCCATCGAGCCGTGCAGCAGCCCGACATTGCTATGAACGATCGCGCCCATCGGCTTGCCGGTGATCTTGGCCCATCCATGGGCGACCGCGACGGCCGCTTCTTCATGGAGGCACAACAGCATCTGCGGCTTCTCATTGCCGAGACGATTGACCAGGCTGTCATGGATGCCGCGATATGACGCACCGGGATTGAGCGCGAGATATTCGATATCCAGCGCGCGCATCATGTCGGCGACGACGTCGCTCCCCCAAAGGCTTTTGCCTTCCGACGGCAGTGGGCGTTCAATGCCCTGAGGCTCGTTGGCTAAATTCCGTCCCGAATTATCGCTCGACATATTCCCTCCCTAAATCCCCGTTCTCTCATTTTCGTCACCCCCGGGCTTGACCCGGGGGTCCATCAATGGATTGCCGGGTCAAGCCCGGCAATGACGAAAAGAAAGGAGCAACATCGTGCTCATTAATGGACTAGGGCCAGATGTAGCATGGCCGGCGCGATGCCGAAAGCAGGACGGTCCAGGCGGCCCGGCGGTCTAGGCGGTATGTCGCTGGACGAAATCGACGATGAGATCGAGCGCGCGAACCGCGTCCGGCGCCTTGGGGTCAATGCCGACGAAAGCGTGCGGCTGACCTTCGAATTTGTGATATTCCAAAGCGCCGCCCGCCGCGCGATAAGCCGCAACAAAGCGTTCCGGCATCTCCGGCGTCATGTTCTCGTCTTTGGTCCCCTGCAGCAGCAAAGCGGGCGGCAATTGTTTCGCCTCGCCGCGTTCGAGGATCAGCGTCGGATTGGCATCTTCCATCGCCACCACATCCGGCCAGAACGCATCGTGCGCCGCCACGAGCCGGTCCAGCCCTTTCGTCTCGGCCATACGATAACGCGCCAAAGGATCGTTGATCGCCCAGCATTGCAGGATGAAGGCGAGGCTCGCATCGTCATTGCCCGCCAGCGGATGAGTGCTGTAACGCGTATCGCCGGGACGCAAAGCCGAGAGCATAATCTGATGTGCGCCGCTCGATGTCCCCGCGCCGCCGATCTTCGCCGGATCGACCGCGTAATGGCCGGCATTCTGCTTAAGCCAGCGCACGGCAAAATTGATATCTTGGATCGAACCCGGATATTGCGCTTCGGGCGGCATGCGAAAATCGATCGCCATGACGACAACACCGGAAGCGGCGAGCCGCAGATGGATCGGCTCGTTCACCAGGCGGTCGCCGCTGGTCCAGGCACCGCCATGAACCTCGACCACCGCCGGAAACGGACCTTCGCCAAGCGGCTTGTACATTCGCGCCAGCAAAGGCTTGCCGTCGTGATGGAGGAATTCGATGTCGGAAATGGCGATGTCGTATGTTTGCATGATGTCTTTATAAGTCACCGACGGTGCTTGCTCCAGCCGCCTATCCGGCTTTCTGCACCCAGAATTGGTACATATTGCGGAAGGTCAGCGGATTTTCCGTCTCAAACTGATGCCAATCGGCGAGATCTGTCATCGCCGCGTCCGACGGAAAACGTTCCTGATAAAGACGAGCGGCGCGCGGATCGAGATCGAAGCCGAGGAACGTCAGATCGTTCGCCGCGAGGAAATCCGCGATCCGCGGCACCGTCAACCGATGTTCCTGAACATGAAACAACAGATCACGGCATGCGCTCGTGCTGAAAAAATCCCCGACCTTGGTGATCGGCGCAAACGGCACATCGTCACCGGCGGCGATCATCGCCTGACGCGCGTGGCGAATGTCGTCGGCTCCATCCCCGAAACCGTTCTGCGCAATGAAGTCGCGCGCCGCGACGACGTCCTGCCTTGCCAATTCGCTGTAAAGCCCAACCCACATCACGCCGCCCGGTCGCAATATCGACAACAACACTTGCCATCCGGCCATCGGATCGGCCAGATGGTGCAGCACACCACTGGATTCGATGACATCGAAACGACGATCGAGCGATCCCATCTCGAGAATATCGGCTTGCACATATTCGATCGTCTTAAGACCAAGCGCGTCGCCCTGCCGCTTGGCGTAAGCAAGGCTCGCGCGGCTGAGATCGACCGCGAGCATCTTCGCTTCGGGAAAGAGCCTCGCCGTTTCGATGGCGTGTTGCCCCGTACCGCAGCCGGCGATCAGCATATCGATCGCCCCGCCTTTGCCGTTCGGACGATAGGGCGCGAGCGGCAATTGCTTGGTGATGAAGCTGTCGAAGCTCATTCCACCACCGGCCGGCAGCGTCTTCACCCAGCGCGGGTAAGGATTTTCCTCATATTGCTGCTGCACTGCGCGCGAGGTCGGATCGGCGATCGCGGTCAGGGCCGGAAGCGAATCTTGCAGAAGACGCTCTTCCGCCGGCTCGCGCACTTGCTGCACCAGAATCGACCGCACCGGCGCGGGCCAATCGCGCGTAAGAAGACGTTCCACATTCGGCAAAGTGTGGAGCGGGAAGTAGGCCGCAACCGAAATCAGCGACAGAGGTTCGGTCGGTGAACCAGCATCGAGTGCCGCGATCAGTTCATCGCGAAGCTGCTGTGCGTCAGCCCACTCGGCCGTATCGCAGGCCCAGACATATTCATTGATGAAGCACTGCCGCGCCAACGCGCAGGCAAACCCCATACCGTCATTCCCGCGAAAGCGGGAATCCAGCGGTGGTTCGATGGATTCCCGCTTTCGCGGGAATGACGAGGAGAGAAGATCGGCGCGTGCCGCAGTCAGCAATGTTTCAAGTGACCGATCCGCCACAATGACGTTTTCGAGCAGCGCCACCATCAACGGATCGATCTGCAATAAGGCCGGGTTGCCTTCTCTCAATAACCGGATCGCGACGCCAGCGAGATCCTGTGGCCTTCCCCAACCCTCTGCCAAAGCGCGCGCGACAAGCGGCCGTAGGGCAGGATCATGACTGCCGTCGCGCACGTCCTTCAACGCGCGCGCCAGGAGGCTTTTGAGTTCCGCCGTCTCGCTTAATCCAAACGCGCGCCGCGCGATCTCCAATGCCTTCGCGGCGTCACCATTCGCCAGCAACGCGGCAGCCCAGTTATGCAGCATCCCGACATCGCCGGGCCGCGGCTTGGGCATAGCATTGCGCCGCGTCGGCCGGTCTGCCGAGGTCTTCTAGAATATTGCCGAGATTATTTTGCGCCTCGGCGAGGTCGGGCTTCAGCGCGATAACCTGGCGATAGGCGACTTCGGCATCGCCGGCACGTCCCATCTCGTGCATCAGGATGGCAAGGCCAAACCAGGCATCGAGATAATCCGGCTTCAGCGCCAATGCACGGCGATAGCTGACTTCGGCGTCGTCACGCTGACCGGCGGCGCGCAACACCTGGCTGAGATTGGCATGGTAATGAGGCTGATCGCCCCTCAGCTCGACGGCGCGGCGGATGAGGTCGATCGCGACGGCATGTTGGCCCCGCTGGTGCGCCGCCAGGCCAAGAAGCTGAGTCGCATCGGCCTGACCCGGCTCGCGGGCCAGAACCTGACGATAGAGCGCCTCGGCCTCGACAAGCTGCCCGCCCTGATGCAGGCGAAGCGCCTGCCCCAGCATCTCGCCGACCGGCGGCAATCCGCTTTTTCCGACTTTCGCCGCTCGTCGTTCCTGCCGGTTCATATTCTGGTGACAGTCCTTGCCGTTCTCGCCGTTCGGCAATAGCCTATCCGCAAAACAACCTCAAATAGTCGGAGGGACGGGCATGACGACACAAGTTCACATCGTGGTCGATGGGAAGCCGCATAAAATTTCGGTCGATGATCCGAATATGCCGCTGCTCTACGCGCTGCGCGACGAATTGAAGATGGACAATCCCCATTTCGGCTGCGGTCTCGCCCAATGCGGCGCCTGCACCGTGCATGTGAACGGACAGGCGATCCGGTCCTGCGTCACGCCCATCGGCGCGGTCAACGAGGCCAAGATCACCACCCTCGCCGGCCTCGGCACGCCCGAGCATCCGCATCCCCTGCAGGCCGCCTATGTCGAAGAGCAGGTGCCGCAATGCGGTTACTGTATCAACGGCTGGATCATGACAGCCGCGGCCCTCCTCAAAGACAACCCTCACCCCACTGACGCCGAAATCCGAAAAGGACTCTCGGGACTTAAGTGTCGATGCGGCACCCACATGGCCATCATCCGCGCGGTGAAACGCGCGGCGGCGATGGCGTGAGGGAGAGAGCCATGACAACACAGCTTCAAAATCTTCGTTTCGACCTCACCCGCCGCGGCATCCTTAAGGGTGCCGGTGCACTCGTCATCAGCTTCACCGCGCCGGTTACGATTGCCGAAGCAGCGACAGCGGCGGGAACGGCGCCCAAACCGCTCGATCCGACGCAGCTCGATTCCTATCTCGCGGTTCATCGCGATGGCACGGTTACGGCCTTCTTCGGCAAGATCGACGGCGGGCAGGGTACCGATGTCGGCATCGCCCAGATCGTCGCCGAAGAACTCGACCTGCCGGCAGACAAAGTCGCGGTCGTGATGGGCGACACTGTCCTGACCATCAACCAAGGCGGCGCCAGCGGCAGCTTCGGCATCACCTGGGGCGGCAAGCCGATGCGCAACGCCGCCTGCGAAGCACGGCAGTTCCTGCTCAACCGCGCGGCCGAGAAATTGAAAACACCGGTCGAAAAACTCACCGTCGCGAATGGGATCGTCTCGGTCACCGATGCGCCGGGTAAGAAGATCACCTACGGCCAGCTCGTCGGTGGAAAGTTCTTCAACATCCCGATGAAATGGAACGGCAAAATCGGCAACGATCTGGATGTTGCAACCACGGCCACGCCAAAGAAGCCGGCCGACTACAAAGTCGTCGGCACCTCGCCCAAACGCCGCGACGTTGCCCGCAAGGTCTTTGCGCAGCCGACCTATGTCACCGACATTCGCGTCCCCGGCATGATGCACGCGCGCATCATTCGCCCACCGGTCGCGGGCGCCGTGCCGACAGCCATCGACCAAGCCTCGGTGAAGGACATCAAGGGCGTTCGGGTGGTGCAAAAGGAAGGCTTCGTCGCCGTCCTCGCCGATAAGGAATGGGATGCGATCCGCGCCGCGCAGAACCTCAAAATCAACTGGTCGCAGCCCGATGCGGCCTTCCCCGAGCCGGCACAGATTTACGACTACATCCGCAAAGCGCCCGTGCGGAAACGGACGGTCGAGAAGAACACCGGTTCGGTCGAAGACGTGTTCAAGAACGCCGCCAAGGTCGTGACTGCCGATTACGAATGGCCGTTTCAGTCGCATGCCAGCATGGCCTCGGGCTGCGCTGTCGTACAGATCAAGGGCGATAGCGTCACGCTCTGGACCGGTACGCAGAAGCCGCATTATGCGCGCGACGGCGTTGCCGCCATCCTCAACGTGCCGGTCGAGAAGGTCGATGCGCATTGGCTGACCGGCCCCGGCTCTTACGGCCGCAACGATGCCGGCGATACCGCGCTGGAAGCAGCTTTCTTGGCGAAAGAAGTCGGACGGCCGGTACGCGTTCAGGGCATGCGGGCGGAGGGCATCGCCTGGGACCCGAAAGGCCCCGCCTCAGTTCATACCGCCCGCGCCGCACTGGACGAAAATGGCAAGATCGTCGCCTGGCAGTTCGAGAGCAAAGGCTTCTCGCGGCTCGAAATCGACAGCAACGAATCCGATCCCGCCAACAGCATCCTCGGACAACAACTCGGCGTCGCGCCGAAGCCGACCGAGGCTTTCGGCACGCCGGATGAATCCTACGACATACCGAACCGGTTGTTCGCATGGGAAACGATTCCGCCACTGCTCCAACGGGCATCGCCGTTGCGCACGTCGCATCTGCGCGATCCGATCGGACCGCAGGTACATTTCGCCAGCGAATCCTTCATCGACGAACTCGCCCTCGCCGCGCAAACCGATGCGGTCGAATTTCGTCTGAAGCATCTCAAAGGACGCGACGCTGAAGCGGTAAAAGCCGCCGCCGACAAGTTCGGCTGGGACACACGCGTGTCCGGCCCGCGCGGCGACGGCAAGGCCGACATCGTGACCGGCCGCGGCATCGCCTATACCAAGCGGCTCAATACCATCGTCGTCGTGGTCGCCGAGGTCGAGGTTGATCGCCGCAGCGGTAAGGTGCGGGCGAAACGCTTTGCCGTTGCGCAGGATTGCGGCTGCATCGTCAATCCTGACCTGGTGCGCATGACCATCGAGGGCAACATCGTCCAGGCGACGAGCCGGGCGATTCTCGAAGAGGTCAAATTCGACCGGCAGAAAGTCACGAGCGTCGATTGGGAGAGCTATCCGATCCTCGATATCACCGACGCGCCGGAGAAGATCGACATCGTCCTGCTCAACCATCCGGAAATTCCACCGACCGGTGCAGGCGAGCCGTCGAGCCGCGGCGTTGCCGCCGCCATCGGCAATGCCATCTTTGACGCCACCGGCGTTCGTATCCGCCGTGCGCCTTTCAAGCCCGAGCGGCTAAAGGGATCGTTCGCCTAGTTTTCGGTGTAGGCCATGTCCGGAATCCAATTCGGGCATGGCCGTCACGCGATCGTTATGACAAGGCAACAGTTTAGACCGCTAAACTCCCGCTGTTCGAATCAACAAAAACCGAACTGGGGAAACTAATTATGAAACGACTACTTGCCTTGGCGCTCGCCGGCACGATCGGCATCGCGGTGCAGCAAGCCAATGCACAACCGAGTGGACCAACCCAACGTATCAAAGACGCCGTCACCGCACTCGGCGGCGCGGATGCATTGCGCGGCCTCAAAAGCCTTTCGATCAAAGCGACGGCCAAACATTGGGAACCGGAACAAAGCGTCGTCGCCGGCGGCGATCCGCGTCCGCTCGGTTCCTCCAACCTGACCATCGCCTGGGACATCGCCCAGAACTCGTCGCGCATCGAGCACGAGCACAAGATGGACTACCCGTTCCCGGGCAACGAAAAATATACCGCGATCATCACGCCGACCTGGGGCGCGGTCGTCAACGACAAAGGCGAAGACCGTCCGATGTCGGCAAACCGCCTCGCCTTCGAACTACGCGAACAGGAACGCGCCTCGCCCATCCTTCTGTTGAAGGCAATGGAGCGGCCGGCGAGCGTCTTCAGCGTGCCCGATCAGAAGATGGCCGGGAAGACCTATCCCGCCGTCGCGTTCGAAGACGGTCCCACAAAGTTCCTCATCCTATTCGACCGCAAGAGCAAGATGCCCGCCGCCATCCGCACCGTCGAAGATGACCAGATGCATGGCGACGGCGTGTTCGATCTGAGCCTCGCCGACTGGAAAGACGTGGCGGGCGCCAAGGTCGCCACCTCACTGGCCTGGAAGTTCAACAACCTCGCCAAGCTCGACATCAAATACGGCGACATCGCCGCCAACACCTCCCTGCCCACCGACGCTTTCAAAATCGGCGATGCGACCAAGCAGGCTGCCAAGCCGCCGGCATCCGGCGACCTGCCGTGGCAAACCATGATGATCAGCCAGAATTTCGGCCGCTATGACGATCTCGGTGACGAGAAAGTCGCCGCGGCACCGATCCAAATGAAGCTCGTCGAACTGGGGCCGAACGTGTCGCAGGCCCAGGGCCGTTCGCATAACAGCCTCATCGTCGCGATGGATAAATATCTTGTTGTGTTCGATGCGCCGCAGAACGAAGCGCAATCGCGCTGGACCATCGACGCCGCCAAGGCGAAATATCCCGGCAAGCCGATCCGCTATCTCGTCATGACCCATCATCATATGGATCATCTCGGCGGCGCGCGGACCTATGTCGCGGAAGGCGCAACCGTCGTCGTCGGCTCGCCCGATAAGGCCCATGTCGCGGCCGAATTGAGCATGCCGCGCACGATGCATCCGGACGCCCAACAGAAACATCCGAAGCCGGTGAAAGTCATGGAAGTGAAGGACAAGCTGGTCCTCACGGGCGGCGATGAAATTCAGATCTATCGCATCGCCAACCCGCATGTCGAAGGCATGCTGACCGGCTATGTCGTCGGCCCGAAGATCGTCTGGGTCACCGACATCTTCTCGCCCGGCCGCGAAGCCAATAAGAGCCCGGCGAACATCCAGTTCCATGACACGGTGAAGAAGCTGGGTCTGTCCCCGGCGACCTATGCCGGCGGTCACGGCACGTTCGTCAGTGAAGCCGATTACTCGGCAATGCTGGCGAAGTAAGACCTAAGAGACAAAGGAACGGCGCGCCCCGGCAACGGGACGCGCCGTTTTTTTGTGTCATGGCGACGTCGGCCACCCACATACACCGTCACCCTCGGGCTTGACCCGAGGGTCCATGTCACAGCGTCTCGTTGGTGCGCTGTCGTCATCGATCGAGCGGTTGCGCGATGGACACTCGGGTCGAGCCCGAGGGTGACGTGGAGAGAATGGTGGCGACTTCGTAGCGACCTTTATTCGTCGTGGCCGAGCTTCACGCGTTGGTTTGCGACCGAGTAATCGTGGCGGCGCTTCGCCTCTTCGGGCGACAACTTTTCATACAAATCCGGATTTTTCAGCTTCGTGTTCTGGCCCTTGACTGGATTGTCGATGGCTTCTTCCAGGCTATGCGCCCAGATCCATTCGTCTTCCGGACGAATCTTGTCGTCGTCGGTGATCTGGTCGAGGCCCCAATAGATTTCGAGCCTGTGTCCATCGGGATCGCGGAACTCGACCGCAATCTGCGCGCCGGCGCGGCGACGGCCTTCGAAATCGATCTTGACGCCCTGCTTCTTCAAGTGATTGCGCGCAAGGATGACCTCGTCGAGCGTATCGACCTCGAAGGCTATATGGTTGAGTTCGATTGCCGGTGATTCACCCTTCATCGAACCGACGACGGCGATGCCGTGATGATCGAAATTGCAGCGATAGAACACCATGCCGCCCGGCGCGATCGCGTCGGTATAGACGTCCGACACCTTGAAACCCATCACCTCGGTATAGAACCGGGTCGAGCGTTCGACGTCCGACACGTTCAAGACGACATGACCGATCTTGGTGATGTTGAACGGCATGTCCTTCGGCCGGGTATGGCTGTTGATTTTTTCCTTGTTGATCTTCAAGCCCGACATCGCTGCGCTCCTTACCCAAATCGAACCGTATGCCGGGTAATATAGGCCGTCGGGGCGACCACCGAAACCGGGTCAGTCCTTAACCGGCTTCCCGGCCAACCCAGCCTGCCGCACATCGAGATGCGGCCCGACCGGCGGCATCGTGAAGATATGATCGACGCTGGTGTAGTCGTGATAGCCCATCCGGGCCAGCGGCCGAATCTTCAGCACGTCGATCCGGCCATCCGCCGTGATCGCATCGTCCTTGATATGCACGCCGACCACCCGGCCGACGACGATATAGTGGCTTTGTTCGAGGTTCCGGCCCGGCAGGCTCAGCGTGCAGTGATACCGGCATTCGAGATGGACAGGCGAGGCCGCAACGCGCGGCGGCTTCACGATCCGCGACGGGATCATGTCGAGCCCGGCCAGTGCCGCCTCATCGATGCCCGGCTCGACCGCCGAGCTGGTGATATTCACCGCCTCGCGCAGATCGTAGGTCGCCATGTTGACCACAAACTCGCAGGTCTCAATGACGTTGGTGACGCTGTCCTTGGGCCGCGTGTCGTTCGGGAAATTCGCCGCCGCGAACATGACATAAGGCGGATCGTAACCCAGATTATTGAACTGGCTGAACGGCGCGAGATTGACCTGCCCCGCTCGATTGAGTGTCGAAATCCACCCGATCGGGCGCGGCACGACGATCGACTTGTAAGGATCGTGCGGCAGGCCGTGGTCGTTCTTATCCGGCTCGTAGAACATTACGCCGTGACGCCGAGATTGAAGAAGCTGTTGGCGTTACGCCAATAGATCTTGTCCTTATCGTCGTCGGAGATATCGAGCTCTTTGACCAGATCGATATGCTCACCGGGATCGATCGGCACCGGGCCGTAATCGGTGCCGAACATGACGCGGTCTGCACCGAACACCTCGACCGCTTCTTTCAGATGCGGACCCCAGAGGCCCATCGTATCGACGTGAAGATGCTCCGCCAGATACTCGCTGGGCAGGCGTTTGCATTTGATCTGGGCGCGTTCGGGCATGCCCTCGCTGCCGAGACGCCAGCCGAAATTCAGCCGCCCCATCACCGGCAGCAAACCGCCGCCCATATGTGCGACGCAAATCTTGAGGCGCGGATAGCGGTCGAACAGACCCGAGAGGATGATGCGCGCGACCGACATCGTCGTATCGAACGGCCGGCCGACCAGCTCGTCCAGCTTGTACTGATCCATCTGCTGCTCGAACCCGATCGGTACACGCACCGGATGCATGAAGATCGGCACCTGCTGGGATTCCGCCCATTCCCAGAAGGGATAGGCTTCTTCGGTATCGATGAATTTCTTCTGCCAGCTTGAATTGATCAGCAGACCCTTGAAGCCCATCGGCCCCATCAGCCGCTCGCCTTCGGCGATCATGCTCTTATCGAGGGGGTTCAGCGTGCCAAGGCCCCAGGTCGTGCCATGGCTACGATCGACCACTTCGGCGACCGCATCGTTGTTGTGCTTCACGACATCGATCGCTGGCTTCTTCGAGACGCCGACCAGCATCTCCGCGCCGAAGGGGTTGCTCATCAACCGCCGCGAGATGCCCGCTTTATGGCTGACTTCCTGCTGCAATTCGAAATCGGTCAGCTCGTAGTAACCGACCGCCGGCAGGCCGCGAAAGTTCGTCACGACATTCTTGCCGATCGGCGTGCCCCGCATGAATTCGGCGACGCCCAGCGGATCGCCCTTGGGCGGCAGCGTGCAATGCGTGTGGATATCGATGATCTGGCCCATGGCGTATTCCGTCCCCTCGTGCGTTATCTCGTTGCCGCGAGATTACGCGGTCCCCGTTTAAATCGCCAGCACGAGAGGCGTTTACCCGATCGGGCCAAAGGCCTTATGATCGGACCAGAACCGGGGCGTCGATCCAGCCTCGGCACGATAATCAACAGGGAGAGAAACGCCGTGGCTTCGTTCGGTTTTGGTTCGCTTACGCGCCTCTTAGCGCTCGCTTCCGTCGGCATCGTCGCCATCGGGTCTGGTCCGGCCGGTGCCGCCGATGCGATGGAGAAGACCACCCTCGCCCTTCCGACCATCACCCTCGGCTTCCTCACCCAGGACATCGCCAGCGACAAGGGCTTCTGGAAGGATCAGGGGCTCGATGTGTCCGTGCGGATCATTCAGGGGATCGGCGCCACGAATGCCGTCATTTCCAGCAGCGTCGATTTCGCCCTCACCTCGGGCGCGTCGATCACTCGCGCAACGGCGCGCGGTCTGAAGCTCGTGGCGCTTGCGACCCTCCTCAACCAGACCGACGAATATGTCGTCGTGCGCAAGGAGATCGCCGACAAGGCTCATTTCGATCCCAACGCGTCGCTGAAAGAACGGGCGCAGATGCTCCAGGGGCTTACGATCGCCGTCGGCGGCACCGCGGCGCTCCCCGATACGGTGTTAAAGGCGATCCAGAAGGAAGTCGGCATTCCGCGGGACGCGATCCAGACAAGCCCGATGCTGCCGGGTGAATTCGTCGCTGCTTTCTCGCGCAAGGCGATCGACGGCTTCGTCGCCGGCCCGCCAACCCCGCAACAGGCGGTGGTCGATGGCACCGGCGTGCTGGTGACGGATTCAGCGAAAGGCGAGCCGACACAATATTCACCGATCTCGGCGAGCCTCCTGCTCAACCGCGCCGATTTCTGCGCCGGTCATCGCTCGATCTGCGAGAAGATGGTGCATGGCTTCGTCATGGCCGCTCAGTATGTCCATGATCATCCGGCCGAGACGCTGGCCGTGATAAAAGCGCATTACGGCGCCAACAACAGCGACAAGACACTCGAAGCTTCCTACGAGGCAATCAAATCGATGACGCCGCTTCCGCCGGTGACGCTGCCGAAGATGCTGGAGAATTCGGACCTGATGAATGTCGCCGCGGGCTTCCTCAAGCAGGAAGAAATGCTCCCGCGTTACGACGACATCATCAACAATGAATTCGTGAAGTAATCAGGCCAGATCGAACAACAAGAATTCGGCGGCGCTCTCGCCTTCGATGGTGACCTCTGGATCGCCGCTGAAGGCAGCGCCGTCGCCTTCCTTCAGCACTTCACCGCGCACTTTCACCTGACCGCGCGCGACTTGCAGCCACGCGTGTCGGCCGGACGGCAGCGCATAATCTACCTTATCGCCATCGGCGAGAACGCCACGGTAGAGGGTAACATCCTGATGGATCGTGACCGTGCCGTCGCGGCCATCATGCGACGCGACAAGCTGTAGCTTGCCGTCTTGCCTTTCGGCCGGAAACGACCGCTGCTCGTAACCGGCCGGAATGCCGCCACGTTCCGGCATGATCCAGATTTGCAGAAAATGCACCGCATCCTTTTGCGACGCGTTGAACTCGCTGTGCTGGATTCCGGTACCCGCGCTCATGCGCTGAATGTCGCCCGGACGAATGACCGAGCTGGTGCCGAGCGTGTCTTTATGCGCAAGCTCGCCTTCGAGCACATAGGAGATGATCTCCATATCGCGATGGCCATGCTGCGGAAAACCGGCACCGGGAATGACGCGGTCTTCGTTGATCACGCGCAGGCTGCGGAATCCCATATGATCGGGATCGCGAAAACCACCGAACGAAAAGCTGTGACGGCTATCGAGCCAGCCGGTCTTGGTCAGGCCGCGTTCGTCGCGGCGGCGTAACGTCATCATGTGCGGAGCTCCCACTAAGACCGCTCATTTGGTGTGTCGGATAACCCGCTTCAAGCAGCGCTGCGGGTCTTCTCGGTCACGCTGACGGATACGTCCATGCCGATAAAGGCCGACGCCTTGCCGATAAAAGTACCCCACAACGGCACGGCCTGCGCCGGGTCCCAGGCCACCGCAACGCGGACGAGATCGCGATTGCCGATCCGGGCGTTGGTCGGATCGAAATCGACCCAGCCCGCACCCGGCAGATACACCTGTAACCAGGCATGGGTAGAGCCGCCGCCGGTCGTCGTCGAATCGGATTCGCCGACGACGATGTAGCCGCTGACGAAACGAGCCGCGAGACCCAGCGAACGCACGCCATCGATCATCAGCAGGGCGAAATCACGGCACGAGCCGCTGCCGCGTCGCAGTGTTTCCGCGGGTATTTGCACGCCGCGTTCGGGGCGGCGCACATAGGTGAATTGCTTACGAATACCGACCGTCATCGCCCGCAGCAGCGCGATCGTATCGGTGGATGGCCCCGGCGCGAGAAAGCTCAAAGCCCAACGATCGACTGCCTCCGACGGCACCTGGCGATGGAGCGCCGCCGCGAGATCTGGCATATCGCCGACAGCATAAGGAAAGGGATAGCGCACGGCTTCCGGATCGATGGTGTAATCCGGCAAATCGGTTTCGATATGCTCGATCGTGATCGAGCTGTCGAAGCGCAACTCAGTCGTCTTGCCGGCGAAGGTCGCGACGGCCACTGAATTATCGAACACGTCATGCACCCAGCGGAAATGTGCCGGCGGCGGCACGATGCTGAGCTGCTCGTCGATCAGATGCAGATCATGACTCTCGCGCGGCCGGAACATCATACGATGCTCGCCAAGGCCGACAGGTTCGCTGTAGCGGTAGGTGGTGATGTGGCGAACGACCAAACGACTCATGCGCTATCCGATCGGGCGGCTATGCCCAAGCCGCCGCGTGCCTCGATAAAGGCCGCGATTTCGGCAACGCCGCGATTTTCTTTGAGATTGGTGAAAAGGAACGGTCGTTCGCCGCGCATCTTGCGCGCGTCGCGATCCATGACCTCGAGACTGGCGCCGACCATCGGCGCAAGATCGATCTTATTGATGACGAGCAGATCCGACCGCGTGATGCCCGGACCACCCTTGCGCGGAATCTTATCGCCGGCCGAAACATCGATGACATAGATCGTCACATCGGCGAGTTCCGGGCTGAAAGTCGCCGAGAGATTATCGCCACCGGATTCGACGAACAGCAATTCGAGATCGGGAAAGACACCACAGATTTCGGCGATGGCGGCGAGATTGATCGAAGCATCCTCGCGTATCGCCGTATGCGGGCAACCGCCGGTCTCGACACCGCGGATGCGATCGGGACTGAGTGCGCCGGAGCGCGTCAAGAACTCGGCATCTTCTTTGGTGTAGATGTCGTTGGTCACCACCGCGATATCGAAGCGGTCGCGCATATATTTGCAGAGACGATCGACTAAAGCGGTCTTTCCCGATCCGACGGGTCCGCCGATGCCGACGCGCAGAGGCCCTCTTTCACCGCCACTCATGATCTGAACAACCTCGTATATTGAGTCTCGTGCCGCATCGAACACCAATCCAACAGCGGCGCCGCTGTTCCCGTCTCTTCAAGCGGCGTCGTTAAAGCCGTTTGAAGCGCCGTCGAAACAACGGGCGCAAGTTGCGCGATCACTCGCTGACCATCCGATTGGCCCAGCGGCACAAGCCGCACGCCTGCCGACACCAGATTAGCAGCAAACGCATGCAGATATGCCATCAACGCTGCCCCGCGCGGGACGCAGTGCGCCGCCGATGCGACGGCCACAGCGATCGGCAGCGGCGAAGCCTTATGCCGCGCCCTAAACGCTTCCAAAGCAGGCAACACCCATGCGGTGCAGGTGACGGAAAGAAAGGCAGCGCCTTGATTTTCGCTCTCCATCGCCAGTTCGCGGCTACCCCGCCACGCCGTCGCCAGGGCAGCGACCGCGTCGAGTCGCGAGTCGTCCTTATTTGTCATCGCATCGTGGGCGGCGGCAAAAAGAGCTGCGTCGCTGCGCCCTGCCCCCGCCAGAAGCGCCGTCTCGATGAATTGACGTAGTGTAGCGGAATCGGTGACGAGCCCGGCCTCGATCGCATATTCGAGGCCGTGGCTATAGCTGAAGGCTCCCACCGGATAAGACGGAGAGAGCCAGGTCATCAAACGATAGAGCGCCGCTTCAGTGGTGACCGTGGTCATGCGGATGATCGTGATGGTGCCCGTGATCGTGATCGTGATCGTGATCGTGATCGTGATCGTGATGATGGTCGTGCGGTTCGGCCGTCTCGTAAGCGCCGCGCTCGGGCGTGAAGGCAGCCATTTTGCGCTCGACCTTCGCGCCGAGACCTTCGAGCATCGCGGCAAGGACATGATCGTCGCGCAGGAAAATCCGATCAGCGTGAAATGCGGCCGGCAAATGCCGATTGCCGATATGCCAGGCGAGGCGCGCCAACAGCTCTGCGCTGGGCGCGCGAATTTCGAGGACGGCTTCATCCGCCGGCTTCACTTCGAACCAGCCACCATCATCGAGCACCAGGCCGTCGCCGGCATCGAGCACGGCGGCACGCGGCAGGTCGAGCAAGAACGCCTCGCCGCCGTCGCTGGTCAGCGCATAGCGGCGCCGATGCCGATCATCGAAAGTCAGGGTGACCGTGTCGCGCGCCTTGTCGCGCGGCCAATGCCCGGCCCGTTCATATCGGAGCGCGCGTAACATCTGATCAGAACAGGAAATAGCGTTGCGCCATCGGAAGCTCCTTGGTGGGTTCACAGGTCAGCAACACGCCGTCGGCGCGCACTTCGTAGGTTTCCGGATCGACCTCGATCCGCGGCAAGGCATCGTTCAGCACCATGTCCTTCTTGCCGATGCCGCCGCGGGTATTCTCGACCGCCAGGATCGGGCGGTTGAGGCCGAAAGCATTGCCGATGCCCGAACTGGCGGCGGCGCGACTGGTGAAAGTCACCGCGCTTGCCGTGACGGCGCGGCCGAAGGACGCGAACATCGGCCGGTAATGCACCGGTTGCGGCGTCGGGATCGAGGCATTGGGATCACCCATCTGCGCGGCGGCGATGCTGCCGCATTTCAAAACCGTGTCCGGCTTAACGCCGAAGAAGGCCGGCGACCAGACGACGAGATCGGCGAGCTTTCCGACCTCGACCGAGCCGACATAGCGCGAGATACCCTGGGCGACCGCCGGGTTGATCGTGTATTTAGCGATGTAGCGGCGGGCGCGGAAATTATCGTTGTCGCCCTTTTCTTCCGGCAAACGGCCGCGCTGCTTCTTCATCTTGTCGGCGGTCTGCCAGGTGCGGATGATCACTTCGCCGACGCGGCCCATCGCTTGACTGTCGGACGAGATGATCGAGAAGGCACCGAGATCGTGCAGGATGTCCTCGGCGGCGATGGTCTCGCGCCGGATGCGGCTTTCGGCGAAGGCAACGTCTTCGCTGATCTTCGGATCGAGATGGTGGCAGACCATCAGCATGTCGAGATGCTCGTCGAGGGTATTGACCGTGTAGGGCCGCGTCGGATTGGTCGAGGATGGAATGACGTTCGGCTCGCCGCAGAGGCGGATGATGTCGGGCGCGTGCCCGCCGCCCGCGCCTTCGGTATGGAAGGCATGGATGGTGCGGCCCTTGAACGCCGCGATCGTATCCTCGACGAAGCCCGATTCATTGAGCGTGTCGGAATGGATCGCGACCTGAACGTCGTGATCGTCGGCGACCGAGAGGCAGCAATCGATCGCTGCCGGCGTCGTTCCCCAATCCTCGTGCAGCTTCATGCCGCAGGCCCCTGCCTCGATCTGCTCGATCAGCGCACGCGGCTGCGAGGCATTGCCCTTGGCGAAGAAGCCGAGATTCATCGGGAAAGCTTCAGCGGCTTGGAGCATCCGCGCCATGTGCCATGGGCCTGGCGTGCAGGTCGTCGCCGAGGTCCCCGCCGCCGGCCCCGTGCCGCCGCCCATCATCGTCGTCACGCCGGAATCGAGCGCTTCCTCGATCTGTTGCGGGCAGATGAAATGGATATGCACGTCGATGCCGCCGGCGGTGATGATCTTGCCTTCGCCCGCGATCGCCTCGGTGCCCGGTCCGATGATGATATCGACGCCGGGTTGGATGTCGGGATTGCCCGCCTTGCCGATACCGACGATGCGGCCTTCCTTAAGGCCGATATCGGCTTTGATGATACCCCAGTGATCGAGGATCAGCGCGTTGGTAATGACGGTATCGACCGCCCCTTCGCTGCGGCTGCGTTGGCTCTGCCCCATGCCGTCGCGGATGACCTTGCCACCGCCGAATTTGACCTCTTCGCCGTAGATCGTCCGGTCTTCTTCGACCTCGATGAACAAGTCGGTATCCGCGAGACGAACGCGGTCGCCGGTGGTTGGGCCGAACATGCCGGCATAGGCGGAACGGGAAATGCGGGTGGCCATCGCGGTCAGCCTTTCAACGGTCCGGAGACTTCAGCACGAAAACCATAGACGATCCGCGCGCCATCGAACGCGACCAGCTGCACGCTACGCGTCTGTCCCGGCTCGAACCGCGTCGCCGTTCCCGCGGCGATATCGAGGCGAAAGCCGCGCGTCTTCTCGCGGTCGAATGTCAGCGCCGGATTGGTTTCGAAGAAATGATAGTGCGAGCCGACTTGGATCGGCCGGTCGCCGGCATTGGCGACATCCAACGTGACGGTCGCTCGCCCGGCATTCAGCTCGATGTCCCCTGGCGCCGTGATGATCTCTCCCGGTATCATGGCTGTTCCTTCAACGGATCGGTTCGTGGACGGTGACGAGCTTGGTGCCGTCGGGAAAAGTCGCCTCGACCTGGATGTCGTGGATCATTTCGGGAATGCCCTCCATCACCTGATCGCGGCGCAGCACCGTCGCGCCGTCGCGCATCAGCTCGGCTACAGTGCGGCCGTCGCGTGCGCCTTCGACGACGAAGTCGGTAATCAGCGCCACGGCTTCGGGATGATTGAGCTTAAGCCCACGATCGAGACGGCGGCGTGCAACTTTCCGGCTATGCGCTCAATCACGAATTGCTCGACTGCGGCGCGACATTGATACGCACCGCGCGCACCACCAAGGGCTACAGCCTTTATGCCCTCGATGAAGGCAAACAGGGCCGGCCTGGCCTTGTCTTCGACGGCACCGGCGCGGGCGAAATCGAGGTCGAGCTGTGGGCCATGCCGCTCAAAGCCTTTGGCGGGTTCGTCGCCGCAGTGAAGGCGCCACTCGGCATCGGCACGATTGCGCTGGCGGACGGCAGCACGGTCAAAGGCTTCCTTTGCGAGGCCCACGCGGCCGCCGGAACCAAGGACATCACCCGTTTCGGCGGCTGGCGCGCTTATCTGGGCGCGACATAGCCGCACCCCGATACCGGTCGGGGCCAATTTGCGCTATAGAGCCCAGGCATGTCTATTTTCAGTTTCCCCGAAGATCCCGTTTGGAATGAGGAACGGGAGTCGGTCGAATTTCCGGTCGAAGTCGGCGAATTTCACGGCCTCGTCATTATTCCACGCCGGATCGTCCATAACCTCCTCGGCGGACGGCCCAGTCCGGAACAATGCGTCGAATATTGCTTCGTTCATCGCATGGAATTCGAGCGGATCACCGAAATCAAAATTCGCGCCCGCGAATTGAATGAGGACGCCAACATCCTCATCACGGGTAAAGATATCCGGCGTGCATCGTAAGACCGCTCTCACAGTGATCGATTAAATATCCATGGCACGCATTCCTCTTCTGGCACTCCGCAATGCCAGCATCAGCTTCGGCGGACGGCCGACGTTTTCCGATATCTCGCTGGCGATCGGCGCGGGCGAGCGCGTCTGCTTGGTCGGCCGCAACGGCAGCGGCAAATCGACCTTGCTCAAGGCGCTGGCCGGGCTGATCGAAACCGACAAGGGCGAACGTTTCGTTCAGCCCGGCACCAGCGTCGCCTATATGCAGCAAGCGCCGTTCTTCGATGCGAGCCTCACCGCCGGCGAGTTCGTCGCGCAAGGCTTGCCACCCGACCCCGAACATAACGACCGTCAATATCTGATCGACGCTGTGCTCGAAGAAGTCGAGATGCGTCCGGACCGGCAATTGATCAATCTATCCGGTGGTGAAAGCCGTCGCCTGAGCCTGGCCCAGGCGCTCGTCGGCGAGCCGGACATCCTGTTGCTCGACGAACCGACCAATCATCTCGACATTCCCGCCGTCGAATGGCTGGAAGAGCGGTTACTCGGTCTGTCCGCCGGGCTGCTTATCATCAGCCATGACCGCGCCTTCCTGAAACGCCTGTCACGACGGACCTTGTGGCTCGATCGCGGCGCGTTGAAAGAGAACGATCAGGGTTACGGCAATTTCGAAGAATGGTCCGAAGGTATCCTCGCTGCCGAAGAAGCAGCCGATGCCAGGCTGGATAAACGAATTCTCAGCGAAGCTGCCTGGGCACGCCAAGGCATTCCGGCCCGGCGCAAACGCAATCAAGGCCGTCTGCGCGGCCTCGCCTCCATGCGGAGCGAGCGTGCACAGCGCGTCACGACCGGCGAAGCCAAGCTCGGCCAGGCGACGGCGCTGGCCGGCGGCAAGCTCGTCGCCGAGTTGGAACATGTCTCGAAAGCCTTCACCGATTCATCCGGTACCAAAGTCATCGCCGAAGATTTTTCGACGCGAATCCTGCGCGGCGACCGGGTCGGATTCATCGGCCGCAACGGCGCCGGCAAATCGACGCTGCTCGGCATCATCTCCGGCACGATCGAACCCGATAGCGGCGATGCAAAGCACGGCGCGAATTTGATGCCCGCGATCTTCGATCAGCTTCGCACCACGCTCGATCCCGAAAGCACGCCTTGGATCACCTTGACCGGCGGCGGCAGCGATATGGTCGATGTGCAGGGAAAGCCGCGGCATGTCGCGTCGTACCTGAAAGACTTCCTATTCGAGGAACGGCAGTACCGCGCCAAGATCAACGCCCTCTCTGGCGGCGAACGCCATCGCCTGCTGCTCGCAAAAGTATTGGCGCAGCCATCCAATCTTTTGATCCTCGACGAACCGACAAACGATCTCGATATCGAAACCCTCGACCTCTTGGAAGAATTGCTTGCCGAATATCAGGGCACGTTGTTGCTGGTCAGCCATGACCGCGACTTCCTCGATCGGCTCGTGACCAGCATCGTCGCTGTCGAAGGTGACGGCGTCGTCCATGAATATGTCGGCGGCTATACCGACTATCTGCGACAACGCCGCGTCAAGGCGACACCCAATGCACCGGTGAAATCGACCTCGAAGTCGCGCGCCGCTGCGCGCGCGGAGCCGGTGTCGAAGCTCACCTGGAAAGAGCAAAAGGAACTCGACTCCCTGCCCGACCAGATCGCCAAGCTCGAAACCGAAAAAGCGGCGATCGAGAAAATTCTCGCTGACCCGGACTTGGCCGCGAAAGACAACAAAAAATTCCAAGCGAACGTCCTGCGCCACAGCCAGATCATGACCGCGATGGGCGAGGCCGAAGAAAAATGGCTGGCCCTGGCGGCGCGGGCCGAGGAAATCGCGAAGGGAAGATAAAGCCCGGGGGTAATTGACCCCCGCCCTTCGTCGTGAAATTATCCGGCAACTTTTTGATCAAGAAACTCGGGAGGATCGACCATGCCCACAGCGCAAATTCGCGGCGCCACCATCCATTACGAGATCATCGGCAAGGACGGTCCCTGGCTGGCCCTGACACCCGGCGGACGCCGCGGCATCGACGACGTGCGCCGCTTGGCGGAACGGGTTGCCGCAAAGGGCTATCGCGTCGTCGTCCATGACCGCCGCAACACGGGCTCATCGGACGTCGTGCTGGAAGGCAAAGACACCGAATATGAAATCTGGGCCGACGATCTGTTTGAATTGCTGACCCAACTCAAAGCCCTGCCCTGCTGGGTTAGCGGCCGGTCATCCGGCTGCCGCATGACGACCTTGTTCATGCTGCGTCATCCCGAAGCGGTCAAAGGCTTGATCCTGACCGGCATTACCGGTGGCGCCTTCGCCTGCAACCGTCTCGCTGAAGGCTATTACGGCCAATATATTAAAGCGGCGGAAAAAGGCGGCATGGCTGCCGTCTGCGAGACCGAGCATTTCGCCGAACTGATCAAAGCCAATCCGGCGAACCGCGACCGCATCATGAGCATGGATGTGAAGCGCTTCATCGACAGCTTCACCAAATGGCGCGAACCGTTCTTCACCGGCGCCGACCTGCCGATGATCGGCGTCAGCGAAGCCCAGCTCAATTCGATCAAAGTCCCGACCCTCGTCGTCCCCGGCAACGATCACACCCATGACCGTCCGACCGGCATCAAGGTCGGCAGCATGATCCCGAACGCCGAGACCTATGTCCTCCTGCCGATCGACCGCGACATGGACCTCAATCACGAGGAATGGGTTGAGAAGGAAGAAGAACTGGTCGCGAAGATGGACGACTTCATGAAGAAGCACGCGGCTTAGTTAGACCGCGTCTTCACCATCTCGTCATTGCGAGCGAAGCGAAGCAATCCAGTTTGTCCGCAGACTGGATTGCTTCGTCGCTACGCGCCTCGCAATGACGATAGATAGTAGAAGTTTTTAGGGAGCCGGCGGCTTCCAGCCCTTAAGATCTTCGTTGGCCTTGCGTAGCGCGGTGAAATTATAAACCGCGCTCGCCGGCATCACTTTATCCTTCGGAATATCGAGCAGGTCAGCGCGCAGGGCAACTTCGTTCTCCTGCATCTCGGCCGTGCCGATATTGTCGGGAATGGCGCTCAGCAGCACGCGATCGAAATCGAACGCGGTCTGGGACGGCGACAATCCACCGTACGCCGCGATGATCTTGATCGATTCATCGCGATAAGCTTTCTCATACGCGACGCCTTTGAGGCTGCCGCGAATCATTTTCGTCAGCACATCGGGATGATTGGCGAGGACCGCATCCGAGGTCACCAATCCGGCATAAGGCATCCGCACTTCGCTGAATAGGTCGATCACGTCATGCGCGCCCGACACATGACCCAATTCTTCGATGCCGAACCAGCTCAACTGCACCGCCGGCAACGCCCCCGACTTCAAAGCGGCCAGGCGATTGACGTCGGTACCCATCGGGGTGAAGCCGAGATAGTCTTTCGGCAATCCCTTCGCCTTCAGCAGCGATAGAATCGCGATCTCGCCGGTATCGCCGCGCGACTGGATGCCGACCTGCGTCCCTTTCAAATCGGTCAGCGATTTAATCTCGGGCTTTATGCCCCAAACCTGGCCGCCGGGACGGTCCTGCGTGATCATCACGATCTTGAGTTTCGCGCCCTTGAGGATTGCGCTGATCGACGCGCCGGTCGAAAGACTGAATTGTAGATCGCCCGAGATAAGTCCCGGCACCGCGATGCCGCCGCCCGCGACCTGTGCCTCAACCTCAAGCCCCTCTTCGGCGTAATAGCCTTTTTGTAAGGCGAGAATGAAGAAGGCCGACCCCGGCGATGCGGTCGGAATCGCAACGCGGACTTTCTCCGCATGCGCCGATCCCGACAACAAGGCAAAGGACAGAGAAGCGGACGCGATGCGCCGCCCCGAAAAGAGTGCGGCAAAGCCCGACATACAACGCTCTCCAATATTCTTTTTGATGTCTTACGACTGACTGGGGTGCATCCCCCGCGACTCGACGGATTAAGTCCGGCTCGGTCCATGCTAGATTTAGACGGACCTTGCAAAAGGGATAATTCCGCTAAATACGTTCGGTGCGTGACTTCAGGTATTTGATTTTATTGGATAAAACAAAAAATTACGAAACGAACCCAATTTTGCAGCCGGTTTGCTCGGTTCTTCTCATTCCGCGGCGCTTCGCATAGGATCGGGAGCAACCGCACGTTGCGGATAGCAAATTAGGGAGGGGTCGAATGGCCGAAGGGCAAACCGTCGAAGTCTCGCGCCTATTGGACGAGCGCGGCGTCAGTTCGTTTCACGTGAAGCTTATCGTCTGGTCGTTGTTCATCGTCCTGATCGACGGGTACGACATCGGCGCGATTTCGTTCGCCCTGCCCTCGCTGATCAAGGAATGGGGTATCTCGCCGCGCGATTTCGGGCCGGTGCTCAGCGCCAGCCTCGTCGGCATCCTGTTCGGCTCCGCGTTGTTCGGCTGGGTCGGTGATCGATACGGCCGCAAGGTCGCGTTGATCAGCGCCAACCTCGTCTTCGGCGTCTTTACCCTCGCCGCCGCTTATTCGACCGGGTTGCAGCAGATGACGGTGCTGCGCCTTCTCGCCGGTATCGGCATCGGCGGCATCATCCCGAACGTCGTCGCCATCAATTCGGAATCCGCGCCGCGCAAGATGCGCGCCACGCTAGCCATGATCGCGGTCGGCCTCGTCCCGTTGGGCGGCGCCATCCCCGGCTTCATCGCCGCAATCGGCCCGGAGCATATCCCGGGTTATAGCTGGCAGACGCTGTTCTATATCGGCGGCATCGTGCCGATCCTCATCGCCCTTGTCGCCATCGTCGGCCTGCCGGAATCGATCAAGTACATGGCGCTGCATCAACGCTTCCACGCGAAGCTGATGAAGGTCCTCGGCGATCTGCAGCCCGGCATCGTCATCCCGGCCAATGCGAAGTTCGTCATCGAAGACGAGAAGAACGTCGCCGGCTTCAATCCCGGTTATCTCTTCAAGGACGGTCTTGGCCTTATAACGCCGCTGCTGTGGCTGCTCTTTGCGCTTAACCTCATGGGCTATTTCTTCCTTGCGAGCTGGACGCCGACGCTGCTGGTGACGGCGGCGCATCTGCCGCCGGCGACCGGCGCACTTGCCGGTGCATTGATGCAGGTCGGCGGCACGGTCGGTGCCTTGCTGCTGTGCCGTTGGATCGACAAGAAGCGGTTCTTCGCCATCGCGATCCTATTCGTCCTCGCCGTGCCGGCCGTCGGCTCGGTCGGCTGGTTCGGGATCACGTCGCAATCATCACTGCTGCTCTCGTCCTTCGTCGCCGGCTTCATGGTGCTGGGCATCCAGTCGGGCATCAACGTGTCGGGCGCGCTAATCTATCCGACCTCGCTCCGCGCCAACGGCTCGGGCTGGGAGTTGGGCATCGGCCGCATCGGCTCGATCGTCGGGCCGATCCTCGGTGCGCTGTTCAGCGCCCTGCCGGTGCAGGAGCTGTACAGGTGGGCGGCGATCCCGTTCGCGATCGGCGCGGTCGTGTGCTTCGCGATCTATCGCCTCAACGAGTCACGGCTGCGCGAACGTCCGTACATGCGTGAAGGTCAAGTCGCCGCCGCTGAATAGCTGTTGAAAGCCGTATGAACTAAACTCGTCACCCCCGCGAAAGCGGGGGTCCATTTCTTAGCGGCACGATGTCGATAAATGGATTCCCGCTCCTGAGCTTGCCGAAGGGCGCGTGAATGACGATGAATATATGTAGTTACATAGGAACGATCAGTGATCGAAGAGAAAGACGTCCAAGTCACCGTCCGCGACGGCATCAAGATCGGGCTGCGGATCTATCGGCCCGAAGGCAACGGCCCCTTCCCGGCTTTGTTCGCGGCGAGCCCCTATCGCTATGACAACAACGAGCTGCCCGCGACACCGGTGTTCCTATGGCGCGAGACCGGCCCGATCGAATGGTATGTCGCGCAAGGCTATGCCTATGTGCATATGGACGTACGCGGCACGGGTTTCTCGGAAGGCGAATATCGCTTCCTCGATAAGAAAGAACAGACCGACTTCTACGACGTGATCGAATGGGTCGGCACGCAATCCTGGTGCAACGGCAAGGTCGGCGGCATCGGCGAATCCTACTACTGCATGACGCAATGGTTCATGGGCATCCAGAACCCGCCGCATCTCGCTTGCTTGGGTGCGTATGACGGACTCAACGATCCCTATCGCTTCATGGGTTATCCCGGCGGGATCGAGGGAAACTTCCTATCCTACTGGTTCAATTCCAGCGTGCGCGGGCCGAACCTCTATCCGACCAACGGCGATCATCCGCGGCCGTTGCCACATGACGTCTTCTACGACGTGCAGACGCATCCCCTCTATGACGATTGGTGGAAAGAACGCTCCGCCGTCGAGCAACTCGAGAAGATCAAGGTGCCGCTGTTCTCGATCGGCGTCTGGGCCAAGCTGGACTTGCACTGTGCCGGCAACATCCTTGGCTATCAGAAGGCGCAGGGACCGAAGAAGCTGTTCATCTCCGGCACGGCGAATCCTTTCACCGCGCAGATGGACTTCTCGAAGATCGAATTCCATGAGAAGTATCTGCTGCCATTTTATGACTTCTATCTCAAAGGCAAGCAGACCGGCTTCGACGCGCGGCCCAACGTCGAATACACCGTGCGCAATACCGGCGCGGTAAAGGCTTGTGAGGCGTGGCCGCCGGCGGGCGGCAAGGCGACGAGCTTCTATCTGAGCAAGGGACCGACCGAGAGCGTGACGTCGCTTAATGACGGCGCGCTGAGCATGGAAAAGCCGGCGGGTGTTGCCGCATCGACCTATGCCTATCCGCATCCCAGTTGGGCGCTCGGCGTCGTCGCGATGGGACCGCAAGGCCCCGACCCGGCACGCGGGGTGCTGACCTTCACCACGGCAGCGCTGGAACAGGACATCGAGATCGCCGGTGACGGCAAGCTTGTCGTCTATGCGTCCTCGACGCGGCCTGAGATCGATTTCTGCGTGAAGATATCCGAACAGTTCGCTCAAGCGCCCGACCAGCGCGCCAAAGGCCTGCAACCGGGTTACTTCATCGCCACCAAAGGCTGGCTGCGCGGCTCGCATATTGAGAAGAACGAAGAACGCAGCACGGCGATGTCGCCTTACTACAAGCACGACAAATCGACGCCGCTGACGCCGGGTAAAATCTATCGCTTCGAGATTGCGTTGCAGCCGATCGCTTATCGCTTCCGTAAAGGCAATCGTATCCGCGTCGAGATCGCCAACGGCGATTCACCGGTCACGGATGCCTTGTTCGCGCATATCTATCGTCCGGATAAGATGGGCAGCGATACGATCCATCACGATGCCGAGCATCCGTCGGAACTCGTATTGCCGGTGATGCCGCTCGAATAAGGAACGGGGCGAGCGCTGGAACGCTCGCCCCGCTTTCTTTAGCGGAGGGTGTTACGCAGCTTGCCCGCGCCGGCACCGTGAACGGTGCTGTTGAAGACCTGAGCGGCGGTCAGGCGATGGCCGTAATACTTCGCGGTTGCATCGGCATCGAACGAGATCGAGGTGCCTTCGACGGTGATGCCGCCATAGACGCCCTTGGCATGGACCCAGGCGACAACGTCGGCGGTGTCCGCGGTCAGGGCGTTCTGTTTGTTCTCCTGGCCAACATTGAAGACGCCGATACCGTCCTGGCCGCCGAATTTGACCTGGTCATTCATCCATTGGCCCAGCGCGCGGTCGGTCATGATGAAGAATACGGTCTGCGCCTGCTGAACGCCCGCCTGCAGGCCCAGCGTCCCGCCGCCCAGCGAATAGAAGGCAGGATCGGTCCAGCTTCCGTCGGGACGTTTGACGACCAACACGGCCGCGCCGCCCTGACCACCGATGATGAGACCGCCCTTCGTCAATTCGGGCACGATCATCACGGCCTTGGCCCGGCGCAACAGCCGTCCCGAATAATTGAAGGCCGGATCGTGCCGCATCGGCCCGACGACCGCGGCGGCCTTATTGACCAAGACCTGTTGGTCGCGGCCCTGCTGGGCATGCGCCGCCAAGGGCAGCGCGGTCAGGGCAAAAGCAAAAAGGGCGGAGAAAACAGTTCGACGATTCATGGCAAGCCTCGCAATGTGCAGCATTTTTCGGAGGCAAGGCTTCTCGCATCACCGTGGCGGAACCAAGGCCAGACGGAGAAACAAATGGAACGTCACGGAATTTGCAGCCGCCAAATGACCCCGGAAAGGAACGCAAAAGGCTGTAATTGCTGTGTATTAGTCCTCATCCGTTGAATGAGGTACCGCCATGACCGACACCAATGCCGAACGATGGTGCACGTGGTGCGACAAGGCCGGCGCGCCCGACGATACACCCTGCCCAGCGCTCGATGACGCGTCACTGCGCGGCGTGATCTACGCCGGGACACAACGCGATTGTGAGGATGCGATTCGCACAAACCGGCCAACTGCCCTGCAGACGGGTCGGCATAAGAACGGTGGCCAGTTAGATTAAAGCCGCCCCTTACGGGACGGCTTTAAGTCATTGAAATGGCGGAGGGGACAGGATTCGAACCTGCGATAGGTTTTGACACCTATAACGGTTTAGCAAACCGCCGCCTTCAGCCACTCGGCCACCCCTCCCACGGCGTATGCCTGGGTTTTCTACTGGCGCAGCCAAAGAGTGTCAACGCGCCCCGGCAATACCCCGTCACCGGCTTAAAAAAGACGGGATTGTTCACACAATTTTAGGGGTGTTCGCTCGATGATCGATGCTTAGAAAGCAGGAGGGGGACGATGAATCTGTCCAAACGTTCGATTGAGATGCTGCTCGACCTGGTCGAGATCAAGCTGAGCTACATGGATATTTCGGATCGCGAAGATGCGCGCGATATGCAGATCCTCGAACGCGCGAAGTCCGAGCTGCAATCCATTGATCGCGAACCGGAAACCGTCACTGCCTTCGCCCGGCCGATCCGCCGTCCGGGTCGTCCCCGCACCGCCGCCTGAACGAAAACTGCCGTCCTGGATCAGGACGGCACTTTCATCCCGTGCTGAACCGCGGGCCGAGCGTCGATCGCGTCGTACCAACGTTTGACGTTCGGAAAATCGGTCAGTTCGACCTGATGCCATTCATGCCGCGCGACCCACGGGAAGGTCGCAACATCGGCAATCGAATATTCCCCCGCCAGATAATCGACTTTCCCCAACCGGGTATCGATGACGCCGTAGAGTCGGCGGGTTTCCTTGGAATAGCGCTCGGCGCCGTAGGGATTGTCCTTCACCTGGCGCAAAAAGTGATGCGCCTGGCCGAACATCGGCCCCACCCCACCCATCTGGAACATCAGCCATTCGATCGCCTCGATCCGGGCCACCGGGTCGCGCGAGAGAAGCTTGCCGGTCTTTTCGGCGAGATAAATCAGGATCGCGCCCGATTCGATGATGTTGATCGGCTTGCCGCCCGGCCCGTCCGTGTCGGTAATCGCCGGAATTTTCGAGTTCGGATTGATTGCGAGGTAATCAGGCTTGAACTGATCGCCGTCCATAATGCGAATCGGATGAACGTTGTAGGGCAGCCCGACCTCTTCGAGCATGACGGAGGCCTTTTTGCCGTTCGGCGTTCCCCAAGTATAGAGCTCGATCATTTCTTCCCTCGCGATGTGGCCGCGTTAATATGCCGTCCGTCGCCGTCTTTGTGGCAAGGAGAAACTTGAATGTCGGCCCAGACTAAACCCGTCATTCATCCGGTTATCTTATCGGGTGGATCGGGCACGCGGCTTTGGCCGATGTCGCGCGCGCAATACCCGAAGCAGCTGTTGCCGCTCCTCTCCGAGCGCACCCTCCTTCAGGAAGCGGCGTTGCGCGTCTCCGATGGCGCGCGTTTCGCCGCTCCGCTGCTGATTTCCAACGACGATCACCGCTTCATCGTCGCCGAGCAGGTCCGCCTCGCCGGCCTGTCGCCGGCTGCGATCATCCTCGAACCGCTGGGCCGCAACACCGCGCCGGCCTGCTGCGTCGCCGCCCTGATGCTTGCCGCGACGTCGCCTGACGCCCTGATGCTGGTGATGCCGTCGGACCATGCGATCGCCGACCTGGCCTCGTTCCAATCGGCTGTTGCGCTGGCCGCCGAGACCGCCGCCAAAGGCCGCCTCGTCACCTTCGGCATTACCGCGAGCCGTCCTGAAACCGGCTATGGCTATATCAAGCGCGGCAAGGCGATTGCCGGTATCAACGGCGCATTCGACGTCGCCGGCTTCGTCGAGAAACCCGACCGCGCGCGCGCCGAAACCTATGTCGCGTCGGGCGACTATGCCTGGAACAGCGGCATCTTCCTGTTCCCGGTCGCCCTCCTGCTGCAAGAGCTGGAACGGCTGCAGCCGGCGATGGTCGCCGCCTGCAAGGACGCCATCGGCAACGCCAAGCGCGATCTCGATTTCCTGCGTCTCGATCGCGAAGCCTTCGCCAAAGCGCCGAGCGATTCAATCGATTATGCCGTGATGGAACACACGGCACACGCCGCCGTGGTACCCGTCGAGATGGGCTGGAGTGATGTCGGCACCTGGGACGCAATGTGGCTGGTCGGCGATAAAGACGATGCCGGTAACGTCACCGCCGGCGATGTCATCGCCGAGGACACGAAGAACTCCTACCTGCGCGCCGAGACCGGTCTGCTCGCCGTCTTAGGCGTCGATGATCTCGTCGTGGTCGCGACATCGGACGCCGTGATGGTCGCGCGCCGCGACCGCGCCCAGGACATCAAGAAAATCGTCGCGCGGCTCGAACGCGGCAGCCGTACCGAACTGGTGTCGCATCCATTGGTTCATCGCCCCTGGGGCACCTACAACTCGATCCATAACGGCGAGCGTGTGCAGGTGAAGCATATCGTCGTGAAACCCGGCGGCATCCTCAGTCTGCAAATGCATCACCATCGCGCCGAACATTGGGTCGTCGTCAGCGGCACCGCCACCGTCACCAAGGGCGACGAGACGCTAATCCTGCACGAGAACCAATCGACCTTCATTCCGCTGGGCGTGAAACATCGTCTGGAGAATCCAGGCCGGATTCCGCTGCATCTGATCGAAGTGCAGTCAGGGTCGTATCTCGGTGAGGACGACATCGTGCGCTTCGACGATACCTACGGTCGTTCTTAAGCAAAGACCAAACTCTGTAATACGTCACCCCCGGGCTTGACCCGGGGGTCCATTGATGGATTGCCGGGTCAAGCCCGGCAATGACGCGATAAGAGTAAGCGTCCTTAAGGGCCTCTCTCAGCCCGCGAGCTTCTTCTTCAGCAAATCATTGACCAGCGCCGGGTTCGCTTTGCCCTGGGTCGCCTTCATCACCTGACCGACGAAGAAGCCGAACAGCTTGTCCTTGCCGGAACGGTACTCGGCGATCTTCTCGCCTTCCTTGGCGAGGATCGCGTCGATCGCTTGTTCGATCGCGCCGGTGTCGGTGACCTGACGCAGCCCCTGCTCCTCAACGATCGCGCCGGCATTCTTGCCGGTATCGAGCATCGCCGCAAAAACGTCTTTGGCGATACGGCCCGAAATCGTGTTGTCGCTGATAAGGCTGATCAATTCACCGAGTGATTCGGCTTTGACTGGTGAGTTCGCGATATCGACGCCGAGTTTGTTCAGCGCGCCGAAGAGATCGCCCATCACCCAGTTACAGGCCAGCTTCGCATCGCGACCCTTGGCGACCGTCTCAAAATAGTTCGCGCTGGCCAGCTCATCGACCAACACACCCGCGTCGTAAGGCGACAATGCATATTGCGAAACGAAACGCGCCTTCTTCGCATCGGGCAATTCGGGCATCGCACTCCTGAGCTGCTGCACCCAGGCACCGTCGAGTTCCAGCGGCAGCAAATCCGGATCGGGGAAATAGCGATAGTCGTGCGCTTCTTCCTTCGAGCGCATCGGGCGGGTGATGCCACGGCCGGAATCGAACAACCGCGTTTCCTGTTTGATCGTGCCGCCTTCCTCGATCACCTCGATCTGGCGGCGCGCTTCATAATCGATCGCCTGCATGACGAAGCGCATCGAATTGACGTTCTTGATTTCGCAACGCGTGCCGAGCGGACCACCGGGCTTCCGAACCGACACGTTGCAATCGCAACGCATCGAGCCTTCTTCCATGTTGCCATCGCAGGTGCCGAGATAACGCAGGATCGAGCGCAGCTTTTTCACATAAGCCGCGGCTTCTTCGGAACTGCGGATATCCGGTTCCGACACGATCTCCATCAGCGCGATGCCCGACCGGTTGAGATCGATATAGGTTTGCGTCGGATGCTGATCGTGAAGACTCTTGCCGGCATCCTGTTCGAGGTGCAGCCGGGTAATGCCGATCTCGCGCGATGAACCATCGGGCATGTCGAGTACCAGTCGGCCTTTGCCGACGACCGGACGCGTATATTGCGAGATCTGATAACCGGCGGGCAGATCGGCGTAGAAGTAATTCTTGCGGTCGAAGATCGAGACGAGATTGATCTCGGCCTCAAGCCCAAGACCGGTCTTTACCGCCTGCTCGACGCAGAGCTTGTTGATGACGGGCAGCATCCCAGGGAACGCCGCATCGACCAATGACACCTGCGTGTTCGGCTCAGACCCGAACGCCGTCGAAGCGCCCGAAAAGAGTTTCGATTGCGAACTCACCTGGGCATGGACCTCGAGCCCAATGACCATTTCCCAATCGCCGGTTTCGCCTTTGATCAAGCTCATCACGCTTCCCCCGCGATGAAGGCAGGCTTGGCCGTGAATTGCGCCGCCTGTTCGATCACCTGTCCGACACGCAAAACGGACTCTTCATCGAAAGCCTTGCCGATCACCTGCAGCCCGAGCGGCAAGCCTTCGCTCGACAAGCCCGCCGGCACCGAAATGCCCGGCAACCCAGCCAGATTGACCGTCACGGTGAAGACGTCGTTGAGATACATCTGGATCGGATTATCGAATTTCTCGCCGATACCGAACGCCGCCGACGGCGCCGTCGGCGTCAGCAAGGCATCGCAGCTTTCGAACGCTTTGTCGAAATCCTGCGCGATGAGCGCGCGTACTTTCTGCGCCTTCAAATAATAAGCATCGTAATAACCGGCCGAGAGCACATAGGTACCAATGAGAATCCGGCGGCGGACCTCGGCGCCGAACCCTTCGGCGCGGGTGTTCTCGTACATCGCATCGAGCGTGTCACCGTTGACGCGTTTGCCGAAGCGCTCACCGTCATAACGGGCAAGGTTCGACGAAGCTTCTGCCGGGGCGATGATGTAATAAACCGGCAAGGCATATTCGGTCATCTTGAGGCTGACCTCGACCGGCGTGGCACCGGCGGCTTTGAGCCATTCAATGCCGCGTTCCCACAGCGTTTCGATCTCGGCCGGCATGCCGTCGATACGGTACTCACGCGGGATGCCGATGCGCATGCCGCGAATATCGCCGGTCAGCGCCGCCTCGAAATTCGGTAAGGGCACATTGGCCGACGTGGAATCCTTCGGATCGTAACCCGCCATCGATTGCAGCATGACCGCCGCATCGCGCACACTGCGCGTCATCGGTCCGGCCTGATCGAGCGATGACGCGAAAGCCACGACGCCCCAACGCGAGCACCGCCCGTAGGTCGGCTTCAACCCAACGAGACCGCAGAAAGCTGCCGGCTGACGGATCGAGCCGCCGGTATCGGTGCCGGTTGCCGCCAAGGCAGCACGCGCTGCAACCGCCGCCGCGGAACCACCCGACGAACCGCCGGGCACCAGCGCATGATTGTCGCCTTTGCGGCGCCACGGATTTTCGACGTGACCATAAGCGCTGGTGATGTTGGCCGAGCCCATCGCGAATTCGTCGAGATTGACCTTGCCGAGCATCACCGCGCCATCGCGCCACAACTGCGACGTGACAGTCGATTCATAGGGCGGCTTGAAGCCTTCGAGAATCTTCGAGCCTGCCGTCGTTGGCACGCCTTCGGTACAGAACAGATCTTTGATCGCGAGCGGCAGGCCGTCGAGCGGTTTGCCCTCGCCTTTCGCCAGTCGTTCGTCGCTCGCCGCCGCCATCGCCAGCGCCTTCTCCGGCGTTTCGCACAGATAGGCGTTCAGCGGCCGTGCCGCTTCGACGGCTTTGATATGATCTTCGGTGATCTCGCGGGCAGAGAATTTCTTGGCGCGCAAACCATCGCGCGCTTCGGCCAGTCCCAGTTCGGTCAGGGCGCTCACTCGACCACCTTCGGCACGGTGAAGAAACCGCGTGCTTCATTCGGCGCATTGGCGAGCAGCTTGTCGCGGATGCCGCCGTCGGTAACCTTGTCCTCGCGCATCGGGTTCTTCATGTGGACGACGCTGGTCATCGCTTCGACGCCGGTGGTATCGACCTCGGCGAGCTGCTCGATCCAAGTGATGAGATGGTTGAGCTCATCCGCCATGCGGGTCTGCTCTTCCTCGCCCATCTTGATGCGCGCCAGCGAGGCGATTCGCGCCACGGTGGCCTTGTCCAATGCCATGCTGTAGATGTCTCCCGCGCGTCACTCGTGACGGTAAATCAACGGCGATTCCGGTCTAACACCGCCCATGGCGATCTGCAACCCCAATGAACTCAAGCCCTTGATTGCAAAGGGCGCACGACTGTTGGGGCTCGACGTCGGGACCAAGACCATCGGCATGGCCCTGTCGGACACGTCGCTGATGATCGCGACCCCCTTCGACACCATCCGCCGGACCAAATTCGGCATCGACGTCCAGACGATCCTCGCCCATATCGCCAAACACGGCGTCGGCGGCATCATCGTCGGCCTGCCCCTGGCGCTCGACGGCACGGACAGCCCCCGCACCCAGGGCACGCGCCAGTTTGCCAAGAACCTCATGGCCCATACCGAGCTGCCGATTGCCTTTTGGGACGAACGTTTGTCCACCGCCGCGGTCGAGCGCGGCATGATCGAGGGCGATTTGTCGCGCCGCCGCCGGGCCGAAATCATCGATAAGGCCGCCGCTGCTTATATCCTTCAGGGCGTCCTCGATAATCTGAACCATCATCACTAATCGGGGCGATTGTTTCGCGCCCGCGGATCGGACATTATGCCCCGCCGCGATGCCCTATCGAGGCGTCCGCACTGGAGGATTTGAATGCGATCGGCTTTGACAGTCATCGCGCGGCGTATCCTTGCCGCAGCGATGGTTCTTGGAATTTCGGGCAGCTTCGTTACCGCACAAGCCGCCGATACCCCCGCCATCGATACCGGCAGCACCGCCTGGGTACTCGTCGCCGCGGCGCTGGTGTTGTTCATGACCCTGCCCGGCCTAGCGCTTTTCTACGGCGGGCTGGTGCGGGCGCGGAATCTGCTATCGGTGATGATCCATTGCTTCGCGATCGTCAGCATCGTTTCGGTCATCTGGGCGGCCTTCGGTTACAGCCTCGCCTTCGACGGCAACGGCCCTTTCATCGGCACCGTGAACCATCTCTTCCTCGCCGACACCGCCGGCAAGATTCTGCCCAACCACTTGCCCGAAGGCGCGTTCATCCTCTTCCAGATGACATTTGCCGTCATCACCCCGGCCCTGATCATCGGCGCCTTCGTCGAGCGCGTGCGATTCAGTTTCGTGGCCCTGTTCTCGGCGGCCTGGCTGATCCTCGTCTATCTGCCGGTGACACATTGGGTTTGGGGCGGCGGCTGGCTTGCCGCGCGCGGCACGATCGATTTCGCCGGCGGCATCGTCGTTCACACCACCGCCGGCATTGCCGCGCTTGTGGCGGCAATGGTGATCGGCCCGCGCGACGGCTTTCCGCATCGCCTCAACCCACCGCACAGCCCCGGCATGACCATGGCCGGCGCGGGCATGTTGTGGTTCGGTTGGTTCGGCTTTAACGGCGGTAGCGCGCTTGCCGCCGACGGCTCGGCCGCCAATGCGATCCTGGCCACGCATTTTGCCGCATCGGCCGCGGCCCTCGTCTGGATGGCGATCGAATGGCTACGCATCGGCAAGCCGACCTCGATCGGTTTCGTCACCGGCGTCGTCGCCGGCCTCGCCACCGTCACCCCCGCCTCCGGCTATGTCGGCCCAGCCGGCGCCATGGCGATCGGCGCGATCGGCAGCGCGATTTGCTTCTATGCAACTCTGTTCATCAAGCAGGGCCTCAAGATCGACGACTCGCTGGACGTTTTCGCGGTCCACGGCGTCGGCGGCATCACCGGTTCGATCCTGGTCGCGTTCTTCGCCGCGCCCGTCTTGGGCGGCGTCGGCTATGCCGAGGGCATGGATTGGGTGAAGCAGCTAACGGCCCAAGGCACCGGCGTTCTCGCCGCCGGGCTTTGGTCGGGCGTCTGCACCTTCGGACTCATCAAGCTGCTCGACATCTTGGGCGGCGTACGAGTGAGCGTCGAGGAAGAAAGCGACGGCCTCGACCTCGCCACGCATGGCGAGCGCGCTTACGACCACACTTAACGACTTGGTGTGAGACGGTACTGCTCGCGCGGTATCGTCTCACGCGGACGCCTTGCCGGGTGGGCTCGGCCTCCTTATAATTCCCGCTTTAATGACCGCCGATTCAGCGCCGTTTATCTTTCCGCACCGCCATCTGCTTAGCATCGAGGGATTGTCGCCAGACGACATCACCGCGCTGCTGGATCGCGCTGAAGGCTATATCGAGCAAAACCGCCAGGGCGATAAGAAGCAATCCCTCCTGCGCGGCCGCACCATCGTTAATCTGTTCTTCGAAGAATCGACGCGCACCCGGACCTCGTTCGAGCTTGCCGGCAAACGGCTTGGCGGCGACACCATCAACATGGCGGCGCAGACCAGCTCGATCAAAAAGGGCGAGACGCTGCTCGATACGGCGATCACCCTCAACGCGATGCACCCCGATGTGCTGGTCGTGCGTCATTCGGAATCCGGCGCGGTACAGCTGTTGGCCGAGAAGGTCGATTGCGCCGTCATCAACGCCGGCGACGGCATGCACGAGCACCCGACCCAGGCGCTGCTGGACGCGCTGACCATTCGACTGCGCAAAGGACGGCTGCAAGGGCTCACCGTTGCGATCTGCGGCGACGTTGCGCATAGCCGCGTCGCCCGTTCCAATCTTCTGCTGCTCGGCACGATGGGCGCACGCGTACGTCTCGTTGCGCCGCGTACGCTGCTGCCGGCGGCGGTCGATCGCCTCGGTGTCGAGGTCTATACCGACATGGAACAGGGCCTTAAAGACGCAGACATCGTGATGATGCTGCGCCTGCAACTGGAGCGCATGCAGGGCAGCTTCGTGCCGTCCTTGCGCGAATATTTCCACTTCTTCGGTCTCGATTACAAAAAGCTCGCCGTCGCCAAGCCCGACGCGTTGATCATGCATCCGGGCCCGATGAATCGCGGCGTCGAGATCGACACCGAGGTCGCCGACGACATCAATCGCAGCGCCATCCGTCAGCAAGTCGAATTGGGCGTCGCCGTCCGCATGGCCGTGCTCGAAGGCCTCGGCCAACAGCCGCGTAACAATTGATGACCACGCGCACCCTCTTCATCAACGCTCGCCTGCTCGATCCCGCCAGCAATCGCGACGGCCGTGGCGAGATCCTGACCAACGACGGCGTGATCGTCGCATTGGGCGAAAAATTATCGCGCGACGGCGCCGAGATCATCGACTGCGGCGGTCATTGCCTCGCGCCCGGCCTTGTCGATATGCGCGCGCAATTGCGCGAGCCGGGCGACGAGCATCAAGAAACGATGGCGACCGCCGGCCTCGCCGCTGCCGCCGGTGGCATCACCACCGTCGTCGCGTTGCCCAACACCGATCCGGTCATCGACGAACAGGCGTTGGTCGAATTCATCGCCCGCCGTTCACGCGATGTCGGGCTGACGCGCATCCGTACCTATGCTTCGACGACCAAAGGGCTGCGCGGCAAAGAACTGACCGAGATGGGGCTGCTGTCGAGCGCCGGTGCGCTTGCCTTTACCGACGGGCTCAAGGCCGTCGCCGATCCGCTGGTGATGCGCCGCGCCCTCTCTTATGCGACGAACTTCGATCTCCTCATCATCCAGCATCCCGAGGAGCCGCGCCTCGCCGAAGGCGGTGCGATGACCGCGGGCGAGATTTCGACGCGCCTTGGCCTGCCGGCGATTTCACCGATCGCTGAGGTGATGATGATCGAGCGCGATCTGCGCCTCGTCGAGATTACCGGCGCGCGCTATCACGCCGCGCATGTTTCGACCGCCGAAGCGATCGACGTCATCCGCCGCGCCAAGACCCGTGGTCTCAAAGTCACTTGCGATACCGCACCGCCCTATTTCGCGCTCAACGAAACCGCGGTCGGCGATTATCGGACCTTCGCCAAGGTCTCGCCGCCGCTGCGCAGCGAAGACGATCGCCGCGCGGTCGTCGAAGGCCTCGCCGATGGCACGATCGACGCCATCGCCAGCGATCACGCGCCGCAAGACCAGGAATCGAAGCGCGTTCCCTTTACGTCGGCAGCAAGCGGCATCGTCGGCCTCGAAACGATGTTGCCGCTCGCGCTGGAGCTTTATCACAACAGCCAAGTGCCGTTGTTGAGGCTGCTGGGGGCGCTGTCGCAGCGGCCAGCCGAAATCCTGCGCCTTCCCGCCGGCAAACTAGCCGAGGGTATGCCCGCCGATTTCACCGTCTTCGATCTCGACACGCCCTGGCGCATCGCGGTCGATGCCTTCCATTCCAAATGCCGCAACTCGCCGTTCGACGGGCGTCCCGTTCAAGGCCGTGTGCTGCGCACCGTCGTCGCCGGCAAGACGATCTACACCGCCGACAAGGCCTGACGCGCCATGAACCTCTCATGGCCGATCCTGCTATCGGGCCTGCTGGCCTTTCTCTGCGGCTCGATCCCCTTCGGCTTGATCTTCACCAAGCTTAAAGGTCACGGCGACCTGCGCGCCATCGGCTCGGGCAATATCGGCGCGACCAATGTCCTGCGCACCGGAGACAAGAAACTCGCCGCGCTTACTTTAGCCTGCGATCTCTTGAAGGGCCTCATCCCTGTTCTGATCGCGCAGCATTACGGAACCGATCTTGCGGCCGCGGCGGCGCTGGGCGCAGTGCTCGGACATATCTTTCCGCCTTGGCTCGGCTTCAAAGGTGGAAAAGGTGTCGCAACAGCGGCGGGCGTGCTGCTGGCTTTTTCCTGGCCGGTTGGCGTCGCCGCCCTCGCGACGTGGCTCATCATGGCCGTCATCTTTCGTTATTCATCGCTCGCGGCGATCGTCGCGACCGCCAGCACGCCAGTCTTTACCTACTTCTTCGACGACCCCAGCAAAATCGTCACCGTCGCCATCATCGCGGTCATCGTCATCTGGCGGCATCAAAGCAATATCGTGCGACTTTGCCGTGGCCAGGAAGATAAGATCGGGTCGAAGAAAAAGCAGGCTTAGCGGGCCGCGTCTTCGCATAAAAAACGTCTAAAATCCGAAGCGAAAGTCTGTCTCTCATCCTTTCGCATGATGCCCGGTTAAGATCAAAAGGCGTAGAAAAGTCATGGGACCATTACGCCCCGGACAAATTTCATGCCCCAGCGCCTTCTTGAAGAGATGCAGCAACGCCCTCCTACAGCGGGCGTGCGCTGGGCGTTTCGCGGCATCGCTGCCGGACGGACGGGCTATATCGTCATCGCGTTTTGCTTGTTCGTGATCTCATTAATGTGGAGCGCGACGCTCTACGAACTCGACCACGACCGCAACGCCGTCCTTGATACCGCCCATATCAATGTCGAAAACTCGGCCCGTGCCTATTCCGAACATGTCTTCGGCACGCTGCGCGTGTTCGATCAGATATTACTTCGCGTCCGCGACGACTACGATCCAAATGCCTCAAGCGCCACGCTGACACGCATGATTCGGCGCGCGTCCGGCATCTATGCCGGAACCGCGGTTATCGCGATCATGGACGCCGAAGGCAATCTGCTGGCGACCAACAAAACATCGACGCCCATTCCTCACTTCGGTATCGACCGCGATTTTTTCCAAGCGCAAGCTCAGGCCTCGGCGGATTTAGATCAGGTCTATATCGGCGAACCGATCCCAGGCCGGCTGTCGGACAAACAAGTGATCGTCCTAAGCCGCCGTATCAACGAGCCGAACGGCGGCTTCGGCGGTACCGTCACCATCGCGTTCGACCCGCAATTCCTGTCGGGGTTTTTCAGCGATCTCAAGATCGGGCCGCACGGCTCTTTTGCCATTCTTCGCCGCGATACGATCGTCCTGGACATGATTCGCAGCGCGGGGCATGACCAGGCCGCAATCGGGAAGAATCTGGCGATGGGTCCCCTTCTGCCCGCGCTCGCCCGTGCGCCGGCGGGTGAGTACAAGACCGTCAGCCAACTCGACGGCGTCACCCGTATCTATTCCTATCGCACCAATCCCGATTATCCCGTCGTTGTCGTGGCCGGTGTCTCCGAAACCGATATCCTGACCGGATTCCGCTGGCGGCAATCGCGACTGTTGTCGGTCGCTGCCGGATTTACGCTCTTTTTTATCGTCGTCGCCATTTATCAGCTGCGCCGCATCACCGTGCACGCCCGTTCAGAACGTACCTTGCGGCAAACCCAGGAAGTCCTGCTTCAATCGCAACGCGTCGCGAAACTCGGCTACTACCTGCACAATCTGCAAAGCGGTGCGGTCTTCTGGTCGGAAGGCCTCGCCGAAATGCGCGGCGTGCCGAACCGCACATCCTTTACCGTCGATGAAAGCCTTTCCTGCATCGATCCCGCGGATCGCGAACGTTATTTGTCGGCGCGCGCGGATGCTATCGCCGAACGGCGGTCTTTTTCCTTCGACGTTCGGATACGTCATCCTGATAACAGCTGTCATTGGGAACATCGCGTGATCCTGCCGCAATTCGACGCGCGCGGGACGATGGTGTCTGTGCTCGGTGTCGTGCAGGACATCAGCGAGAGCAAAGAGGCCGAGCTTGCTCTTGCCCGCAGTCACGACAATATGGCGCGCGCACAGCAAGTCGCCGCGTTCGGAAGTTTCGATTTCGATCTGATCACGCAGAAGACCGAATGGTCCGACGAGATGTTCCGAATTCTCGGCCTCGACAAGGACAAAACAGTTCCCGGCGCTTACACGATCATCTCGATGATACATCCGGATGATCGAGACCGTTTCCGAGACTCTCTCAGCTACGGCTCGACCCAGAACTATCCTGGCGACATCGAATATCGGATTATCCGACCCGGTGGCGCCGAACGCCTCATCCGAGCGGAAAGAGGACTGATCCTCGGCGACGACGGCAAGCCGGTTCGCGTCAATGGCAGCCTCCAGGACATCACCGAGCAGCGCGCCGCTGAAGAGAGCCGACGCGAGCTCGAACACAAGCTCATGCAGTCGCAAAAGCTCGAAGCACTGGGCACGATGGCCGGCGGAATCGCGCACGACCTGAACAACAACCTGACCCCGATCATGGTGCTCAGCAAGCTGACGGCGCGCGCGCTGGAGCCGGGCGAACTGCGCGAAAATCTGAATATGGTTTTCGCCGCCAGCGAACGAGCGCACGATCTGGTCAAGCGAGTCCTCGCCTTCAGCCGCCAGGACAAGATCGATAAGATGCCCTGCAATTTGGGCGACGTTGTCGATGAGGCCCTAAAGCTTTTGCGAACGACGATACCGCGTACGATCGATCTGGACATCCGGATCGATAACGTGCCGGCGATCATGGCCGATCCATCGCAAATCGATCAGCTCGTCGCGAACCTTGTCACCAACGCAGCGCAGGCGATCGGCGACGATAATGGCACGATCGCTGTGACGCTCGAGCGGGTTGCCGATGTCAGCCATGACGACGCGATCCGTCTCTCGGTCATCGATACCGGACAAGGCATCGACGACACGACCCGCGAGCGTATGTTCGAGCCATTCTTTACCAGCAAGGCTGTCGGTAAAGGCACCGGACTTGGCTTGTCGATCGTGACGGGAATCGTGACCGAGCACGGCGGACGGATCGAAGTCGATAGCGCACCCGGCAAGGGCGCGCGTTTCGACATCTATTTCCCCATCGCCGACAAGCAGCTTTTGGACGCCGCTTAGGCTCGATCTTCCATCAGGTTTTCGGCGGCAGTGTCGTAGCGAAGGATTCGCGCGCCGAAAGCTTTTGATAAAGCCGATCGAGATTAGGATGACCCTTGCGCCACTCGAATTTCGGCAAGGCACGATCGAGATAACCCAGCGACGTCCCGCACGCCACATCGGCCAAGGTCAGCGCCTCGCCTTTGCAGAAAGGTTTTGTGCCGACATCTTTTTCCATTTGCGCCAACCCGCCATCGACCTTCTTTTGCTGCTTGGCGTACCAGTCAGCATCCTTCCGCTGCGCTTCAGGCAGGCGGTCTTCGTGCGAAATCGCGACCGTTGCATCCATGATGCCGTCGCTAAGCGCCTCCCAGCGTTTCGCATCGATACGATCGGCAAAAACCTCGGGAATCAGGCGGGGCGACGCATTCAGGCTATCGACATACTCGATGATGACGCTGGAATCATAAAGCGGCGTCCCGTCGTCGCAGAGAAACGTCGGAATCTTGGCGAGCGGATTGGCCTGCGTCACCTCAGGGCTGGCCGGCCCCGTTACCACATGCTCGTAAGCGAGTTTCTTTTCCGCGAGCGCGATGCGCACCTTGCGTACATAGGGACTTCCACTTCCGCCCAACAATTTCATTCGATGCACTCCGGCAACAGATTTAAAAACGCTCGCGGGCTTATAGCGCATGAGGCGGTTGAAGCCGAACCTTGCATCCCTGTTAGATTCGTGGTGTCATAAATCTGCCCTACGACAAGAGGCAAAAAACGTCGGGAGGCGGCGTCAGCAACCGGTGCAATTGGGAGCGCGGCTATGCTGAACGAATGCGATTTTGTTGTTCTAAGCGCAGATGACGCTGAAAAGCTGCCGGATCAAGAACTTCGGCGGAGTTTCTATACCATTGTCAGAGAACTAACGACGGTTTGGGGCTATTGGTCCGGACCCGCCAACGACATGAATTTCATCGCCGAACGGCGCAATCCGGAAACGCTTTCGACCGAAGAAATCCGCCAGATCGTTGCCGACAATCAATATTGGTTCAACGTCCCCGAAATCCGCGCTTAGTAAAAAATCTCGGCTTTCCGCTCGGACTCGAATTCGGGCGCAAGAACCGGAGTGTCCGTATCGGACACCGTCTTTAACTTGTCGGTCTGAGTTCGCTCTCACCCGACGGGATAAAGAATGGCAAAATCCTATTACAGCATGACGCTCGATCATCCTGCCGCCTTGGTTTGGGCCGCAATACGCCCCTTCGGACATTATGCCTGGGCCGGCGTCGAGGGAGAGACGGTGATCGAGGACGGCAAGGCAGATGATCAGGTCGCCGCTATTCGCCGGGTAACGACCGCCAACGGCGTCATAAGGCAAGTCCTCCTCGCCCATTCCGACATCGACCGATCTTATACCTATGGTTTTTGCGGTGAGTCTCCTTATCCGGTCCGCAATTACATCGCGACGATCCACATCCTTCCGATCGTCGAAACGAATTCGACATTCGTCGAATGGTCCGCGACATTCGACTGCGCCGCGGACGATCAGGATCACTGGCAGGGCTATTTCGAGAAGCAGGGCTTCGCGCAATGGCTTGGCGCGTTGCGTCATCACATGAAGCGCGAAAGTGGACAGGAGAGGTAACGCCGGCGCGTCCCTCTCCTCCCATCGTTTGTTATTGCGTCTTGACCGGTTTCAAAGAGCGCATGAAGACGATCAGGTCGTTCAAATCCGCGTTCGACATTCCCTTGTACCAGTCGAATGCCATCAGCCGCACCAGCGGACGATCGGGACGCTTGCCGAGGGTGATCGCGTCCTTCACCTGCTGATTGGTCCAACCGGCGACGCCTGTCGGATTGCCCGGTGTCAGATTGGCCGAGAAGATCACCCCACCGGTCGGCGCCCCGAACGGATTGCCGCCCGCGCCGATCCTCGCCATGTCGGCCTGTCCCCGAACCTGCGGCGTGTGGCAGTCCATGCAATGACCCAGCCCGGTCGCGAGATATTTTCCATAGGCGACATGATTCTCGCGCGGTACGTCGGCGACATGAACCACCGGCGGACCGTAATTCGGCGGCAGCGGAATCTTGTAGGTCGATTTTTCGACCTTGTTGCTGACCGGTTTGACCGACCGCAGATAGGCGACGATCGCCTTGACGTCGGTGTCCGACATATCGCGGTAGAAAGCGATCGCCATCGGCGGCCCGATGATCGAGCCGTCCGGACGCTGGCCGTTGCGGATCGCGTTGACGATCTGATCGTCGGTCCAGTTGCCGATGCCGGTTTCCTTGTCCGGAGTGATATTGGCCGGCATTGCGTGGAAGACGGGGGAATCGATCGGATTGCCACCCGCCAGTTCCTGGTTCGCGATGGCCTTGCCGTTCGCGTCCTTCGGCGTGTGGCAGTTCCCGCACGCGACGATGGTCCGCACAAGATAGCTGCCGCGCTCCAGCGGAGTCTCCGCCGCAAAGCCCGGCATCGTGCCGACAAGTGATATCGCAGCGAACAGTAATGTGCTTAGAAAGCCCTGCACGAAATTTCTCCCCCGAAAATATGACAACCTGATTTTTATCACGGGTTTTTTGCCAGGGCCAGCGCCTGACTTAACTCACCCGGTCTTCCAAAGTTGTTTGGTCGCAAGTTGCGCACCATCGGCAAGAGCCCTGAGCTTCGCCCAGGCAATCTGGTCATGGACCCGATAACCCAGTCCGCAATCGGTGCCGGCGATGACACGCTCGCGTCCGACCACGCCGGCATAATTCGTGATCCTCCAAGCGACAAGTTCCGGATGCTCGATGACGTTGGTCGCATGTGAGACCATGCCGGGAATGAGTATCTTATGGTCGGGCAGCTTGATGTCGCGCCATACCATCCATTCATGCTCATGGCGCGCATTGGCACCTTCGATGACATAGGCCTGCACGTTTAGTTTCATCAGCAGGTCGGCAATATCGCGCAACGGCAGATCATGCGCATGCGCTCCATGCCAACTGCCCCAGCAAACATGAAATCGGACTCGATCTTCGGGAATGCCGCGGAGCAGGTGATTGATCAATTCGATCCGTTGTTCGGTCCGCTTGCGAAATTCTTTGATGCTCGGTGCCGGGATCGTCGAATCCCAACTGACCGCGAGACCGGGATCGTCCACCTGCAGCACCAACCCCGCGGCGGTGATCGCCAGATATTCCTGGCGCATCGCCTCACCGGCCGCCTCCATATAAGCGTCTTCACTGGCATAATATTCATCGCGTCCGAGCCGCATGGGACCGGTCGCCGGCATGAAGGCCTCTTCAAGACCATGCTGCGCCTGGGCCGCGCGCAGATTTCCGATATCTTCCTGCAAGGCCTCATGGCCGACATAAGTCAGGGGCGCGGTGCAGACCCACTGCATGCCCGGCGGCACATCCGAACCGGGCGACTTGAAGAAATAGGTGCCGGGCGCTTCGAGTTCTTTATAGAAATCGGCAAACGCCAGACGGTCCCGAGAACGCGGCGCATATCGTCCATCGGTCGGAACCGGCTTCAGTTCATAGCCGCCCAACCGGCTATGCTGATAAGCGATCCAACTCAATTTTCCGAATTCGCCGTCGGTAACAACGTCAATTCCGGTTTGCGCCTGACGCCCGACAATCTCGCCGACTGCCGCCTTCAGCCGCGTGCCAAAAGCATGATCGCGTGGCCGCCCCCGCGCATCGGCTTCCATGGCCGCGGTGACATCGACGGGGCGTTCGAGGCGACCCACATGCGTGACGCGTATTTTCTCGCTGCTCTTCTTCATTCGTTGCTCCCTCATCCGTCGATCGACTTGTGTCGATTTTGCAAGTCGCCGCGGGTTGTCGATGCGGCGAGCTGACGGTATCCCGAAAGACTATCTTGGAGACCAAACACGCTCAAGCGGCATCGCCGATTGAGGCTAAAGAATGGCCAATAACAGGGGCTTTTCCCCTCGATTGAATAACTAACTACCGTTAGGCTCATACCGTGTTCGTGATACGCCCGTTGGCGCAGCATCGAGCGGACACAAGGAAATATTATGGAAACCGGCGATCGGTTCTCGGCACCACAAACGACGGACGGTCGGTATCGCCTCCTCGTTGAAGGCATCACCGACTACGCAGTCTATATGCTAAGTCCCGAAGGTTTCGTCAGCAGTTGGAACCCCGGCGCCGAGCGCATCAAAGGCTATGAAGCCGCCGAGATCATCGGTCGCCATTTTTCCGAATTCTATACCGAGAGCGACCGTGCCGCGGGATTGCCCGCGCGCGCCTTGAACATCGCCGCGAGCGAGGGCAAGTTCGAGGCAGAAGGCTGGCGTGTGCGCAAGGACGGGAAGCAGTTCTGGGCCTATGTCGTCATCGATGCGATCCGCACGACGTCGGGCGACCTGATCGGCTTCGCCAAGATCACCCGCGACCTCACCGAGCGCCGTAAAGCCGAGGCGCAACTTCGTGAGAACCAGGAGCAATTCCGGTTGCTGGTTCAGGGCGTCACGGATTACGCGATCTACATGCTGAGCCCCAACGGCTTCGTCACCAGTTGGAACCCCGGCGCCGAGCGCATTAAAGGGTATCGGCCGGAAGAAATCATCGGTTCGCATTTTTCCCGTTTCTACACGCAAGAAGACCGCGCCAATGGCGAGCCCGCGAAAGCGCTTGCCACCGCGACCCGCGACGGCAGGTTCGAGAAAGAAGGCATCCGCGTCCGCAAAGACGGCACCCGTTTCTGGGCCAACATCATCATCGACGCGGTTCGCGATGATAACGGTGAGATCATCGGCTTCGCCAAGGTAACACGCGATATCACCCAGCAGAAAGAAGCGCAGAAGAATCTCGAGTTGGCGCGCGAATCCCTGATGCAGGCGCAGAAGATGGATGTCATCGGTCAGCTCACCGGTGGTGTCGCGCATGACTTCAACAATCTGTTGATGGCTATTACCGGCAGCCTCGATCTGCTGCGCAAGCGCTTACCCGACGATCCGAAGATGCGTGCGCTGATCGATAACGCGGTTTTAGGCGCACAACGTGGCACCGCCTTGACCCAACGCATGCTTGCTTTTGCCCGCCGCCAGGAACTGAAAGTGGAGTCGGTCGATATTCCCGGTTTGGTGCGCGGGATGTCGGATTTGTTGGATCGATCGCTCGACCCCTCGACCACTATCGAAATTCATTTTCCGCTCAGGCTTGCGCCTATCGAAACCGACGCCAACCAATTGGAACTCGCGCTGCTCAATCTCGTCGTCAACGCGCGCGACGCGATGCCGAACGGCGGCACGATCGTCATTGCCGCGAAGGAAGTCACGTTCGTCGCCAAACACGCTACCGATTTGCCGTCGGGAAAATATGTCTGCCTTTCCGTCACCGACACGGGCGACGGGATGGACGCGGCGACCCTGGGGCGGGCCGCGGAACCTTTTTTCACGACCAAGGGTATTGGCAAAGGAACCGGTCTTGGCTTACCCATGGTCCACGGCGTCGCCGCCCAATCCGGCGGACGGCTGGTGCTGAACAGCCGCAAAGGCCATGGCACGACAGCCGAGTTATGGCTGCGTCTCGCGACGACACCGCCGGTTGCAAAAACCCACGAAGACGACGATGCCGCGATCAAGCCCATGCGGTCACTGGTCGTCATTGCGGTCGATGACGATAACCTCGTCCTCAGCAGCACGGTCGCGATGCTGGAAGATCTCGGTCATCGCGTCCTCCCGGCCGTTTCAGGCGCGGAAGCGATCGCCATCCTGGCAAGGGAAGGTCACGTCGATTTGGTGATCACAGATCATGCGATGCCGAATGTGACCGGTGCCGAACTTGCCGAAGCCATCAACCTGCGATGGGCCGGCCTGCCCGTCATCATCGCCACCGGCTATGCCGAATTGCCGCCTGGCGTCGCCGAAACATTGCCCAAGCTCGCCAAGCCTTTCGATCAACCGGAACTGGCGCGCGCCATCAACCTCGCCGTCGATATCGAGAAGCTGACGCCGATCATCGTCCCGTTTCGCAAGCGCTAGCCGTTTATCGGGGCCGCACTGATCTCGACCAGTTGACGCCGCCCCGCTACCTCCGCATCTTCCCCGCCCATGTCCGGCACACCCCGTACCTTAACCCCGGCGGAACGGCTCGATTGGTTGCGGCTCATCCGCAGCGAGAATATCGGGCCTGTCACGTTTTACGGTTTGCTCGCGCGCTTCGGGTCCGCCGAGGCCGCGCTTGATGCCTTGCCCGACTACGCGAAGCGTGGCGGACGAGCGAAGCCGCTGCGGATTTGTTCGCGCGCCGATGCTGAGCGCGAGATGCACCAACTGCATGATGCCGGCGCGCGCTTCGTCGCCTGGGGCGAGCCGGACTATCCGGCGGCGCTGGCGGCGGTCGATGATGCGCCACCACTCCTGTCCGTCAAAGGCAGGGTCGAGTTGCTCGCCGGCAACGGTGTCGCCATCGTCGGTGCGCGAAATGCGTCGGCGAACGGTCGCCGCTTCGCGCGCGACATGGCGTTGCAGATCGGACAGCAACGGTTGCTCGTCATCTCGGGCCTCGCACGCGGTATCGACGCCGCGGCGCATGAAGGCTCGTTGCCAACCGGCACCGCCGCGGTGCTCGCGGGTGGCATCGACAAAGTTTACCCCGAGGAAAATCGCGCGCTGCACGAACAGATTGCCGAACGCGGCGTACTCGTCGCCGAGATGCCGGTCGGGACCGAACCGCAGGCACGTCATTTTCCGCGCCGCAATCGAATCATCTCGGGCTGTGCCTTGGGCGTGCTGGTGGTCGAGGCAGCGCTGCGGTCGGGCTCGCTGATCACGGCGCGCTTCGCCGCGGAACAGGGTCGCGATGTTTTCGCCGTTCCCGGCTCGCCGCTTGATCCCCGTTGCCACGGCACCAACGACCTGATCCGCAACGGCGCGACGTTGACCGAGAATATCGACGACATTTTACGGGAATTAAATCCGCGCTTGTCGCGTTCTCTGACCGAACCCAATCGCGGCGATTTTGCTGCCGTGTCCGAAGGTTTAGTGGGCGAGACTGATCTTGCCAGGGCGCGCGCCAAACTGCTCGAATTGCTCTCTCCCACACCGGTGCCGGTTGACGAATTGGTCCGGCAATGCCAATTCTCCCCTTCTCTCGTCGTGACGGTGCTGCTCGAATTGGAGTTGGCGGGACGAGTCGAGCGCCACCCCGGTAATCAGGTTTCCTTGCTTTGAATGGTTAAGATCGCCATTTGATGCCGGGGTCGAGCGGGTAGAAAGTTTCCGAGAAAGCTTACGCGTAATGGATGTCGTTATCGTTGAATCGCCGGCCAAGGCGAAGACCATCAACAAATATCTGGGCAAGGGCTATACCGTGCTGGCCAGCTACGGCCATGTCCGCGATCTCCCGCCGAAAGACGGCTCGGTCCAGCCCGATCAAGATTTCGCGATGTCGTGGGAAATCCACGACAAGGCCGGCAAGCGGCTGTCGGACATCGTTGCCGCCGTCAAAGGCGCCGAACATCTTTATCTCGCCACCGATCCGGATCGCGAAGGCGAAGCGATCTCGTGGCATGTCCAGGAAGTTCTGAAGCAGCGCAACGCCCTCAAGGGCGTCGATGTCAAACGCGTCGTCTTCAACGAAGTCACCAAGTCAGCCGTCCAAGAAGCATTCAAACATCCGCGCGAATTGGATCGCGAGCTTGTCGATGCCTATCTGGCCCGCCGCGCGCTGGATTACCTCGTCGGCTTTACCCTGTCGCCGGTGCTGTGGCGCAAGCTGCCGGGCAGCCGGTCGGCAGGCCGCGTTCAGTCGGTCGCGCTGCGCCTCATCTGCGAACGTGAATCCGAAATCGAGATTTTCAAGCCGCGCGAATATTGGTCGGTCGAAGCCGAATTCACGACCGCCGCCGGCGACAAATTCACCGCGCGCCTCACCCATCTCAACGGCAAACGCCTCGACCGGTTCGATATCAACAGCGAAGCGACCGCGCGTGACGCCGTCGCCGCGCTGGAACGGCAGGCCGGCTTCTCTGTCCGCGAAGTCGAGCGCAAGCAAGTCCGGCGCAACCCGGCCGCGCCTTTCACCACCTCGACCCTCCAGCAGGAAGCCTCGCGCAAGCTGGGCATGACCGCGTCGCGCACGATGCGCATCGCACAGCGTCTCTATGAAGGCGTCGATATCGACGGCGAGACGACCGGCCTCATTACTTATATGCGAACCGACGGCGTGACGCTGTCGAACGAAGCGATCGCCGCCGCGCGCGAATTGATCGCCAAAGACTATGGCCGCGATTACTGCCCGTCCGAAGCGCGCGTCTATCGCACGCAACAGAAGAACGCGCAGGAAGCCCATGAGGCCGTCCGCCCGACCGATATGTTCCGCCGCCCGGCGCAGATGGCCCGCTATCTCGATGACGAGCAGCGCAAGCTCTATGAGCTGATTTGGAAGCGCGCCGTGGCGAGCCAGATGGCGACCGCGCTGATCGATCAGGTCGGCGTCGATATCACTTCGCCCAGCGGCGACGTCATGTTGCGCGCCACCGGCTCGACCATCGCCTTCAACGGCTATCTCGCGCTCTATCACGAGGATATCGACGATGCGGCGGACGATGATGAAAACCGCCGCCTGCCGCCGCTGAAGGAACGTGACGCGCTCGATCGCGGCGAGATCAAGCCCGAGCAGCATTTCACCCAGCCGCCGCCGCGGTACACCGAAGCGAGCCTGGTCAAGAAACTGGAAGAACTCGGCATCGGCCGGCCTTCGACCTATGCCTCGATCATCCAGGTGCTGCAGGACCGCAACTATGTCATCTTGGACAAGAAGCGGTTCATTCCCGAAGATCGCGGCCGGCTGGTAACGGCGTTCCTCGAAAGCTTCTTCGAGAAATATGTCGAATATAATTTCACCGCCGATCTCGAGAATCAGCTCGACGATATTTCCGGCGGACGCGTTGCCTGGAAAAAAGTGCTGGAAGATTTCTGGCGCGATTTTTCGGTCGCGGTCGGCGGTACCAAAGACCTCAAGATCACCGACGTCATCAATACGCTCGACGCCGAACTGGGGCCGCATTTCTTCCCGACCACCGAAGGCGGCAAGGACCCGCGCGTCTGCCCGACTTGCGGCAACGGACGACTCAACTTGAAGCTCGGCAAGTTCGGCGCCTTCATCGGCTGCTCGAATTACCCCGAATGCAAGTTCACCAAACCGCTGGGCATCGACGGCGCCGATGGCGAAGGCTCGAACCCACGCGAAATCGGCCTCGACCCCAACACGCAATTGCCGGTGTCGCTGAAAAAAGGCCCTTACGGCTTCTATGTTCAGCTCGGCGAGGCGACCGAGGATTCGAAACCCAAGCGCGCCTCGATCCCCAAAGCCATTCCGCTGGCCGATGTCGATCTCGACAAGGCGATGGCGCTGTTGGCGCTGCCGCGCGACGTCGGGGCGCATCCCGAAGACGGCGTGATGATCACCGCCGCGATCGGCCGCTTCGGCCCGTATATAAAGCACGGTCCCGTCTATCGCTCGATCGGCAAGGACGACGACGTGCTGACGATCGGCCTCAACCGCGCGGTCAGCATGTTGGCAGAACCGCGCGCGCCACGCCGCGGCATGCCGACGCCGATCAAAACGCTGGGCGATCATCCCAACGGCGGACCGGTCAATGTCTTCAGCGGCCGCTATGGCCCCTATGTCGCGCATGACGGCATCAACGCCACCTTGCCGAACGACATCACGCCCGAAGAAGTGACGTTGCAGCAGGCGATCGATCTCATCGCCGCGCGGCCGCAGACCAAGAAAAAGGGCAAGGGCCGCGCCAAAGCAAAGGCAGCCCCGACCGAAAAGAAACCGGCCAAGAAGATGGCCGCCAAGAAAGAAAAAGCGACGCCTTCCGCGAAAGGAGAGGCCGACCTCAAAACCGATGGCAAGAAAACCACCAAAAAGCCCAAAGCTAAGAAAAAGTCCGCGGCCAAAAAGAAGTCAGTTCCCACAGGGGGCTGAGCGACGCGGCAATCGACGGGGCGCTTCAGGCGCTCTTCCCGAAATCGGCGTCGTCGAGATCACCGATATTGATGGCGACGGCGAAATCTACGGCCGCCCGGTCGCGGGACGCGCCGCCAAGATGCTTGTCACTGCCGAAGCCGGCGGCCCTGCCCTCGGCGTCGGCAACCGCGCCGTCGCCCGTTTTTCCCGACGCGAGGATGGCACCTGGGAAGCGCGGATCGTCCGCGCGCTCGATCAGACGCCTGACCGCGTCGTCGGCATCTATCGTCTTAGCCGCGAAGGCGGACGGTTGGAGCCGACCGACCGCAAGCAACGCACCGAATTCCGTATCGCCACTGAAGATGCCGGCGGTGCGCAGGACGGCGAAGTCGTTCTCGCCGATGTCCGCAAGGATACGCAGTTCGGATTGCCGACCGCACGGATCGTCGAACGGTTGGGCGGGCTCGATGAGCCCCGCGCTTTCAGCCTGATCGCCATCCACACGCACGGCATTCCAACGACCTTCCCCCCCGAAGCCGTCGAGTTGGCTGAAAAAGCCGAGCCGGTCACGTTGGCGGGCCGTGAAGATTTGCGCGACATTCCGTTGGTCACCATCGATGGCGCGGATGCACGCGACTTCGACGACGCCGTCTTTGCCGAGCCTGATCCCGAAATCGAAGGCGGCTGGCATGCCATCGTCGCGATCGCCGATGTCGCTTGGTATGTCCGCCCCGGCGATGCTTTGGACCGCTCGGCTGAGAGCCGCGGCAACTCGGTCTATTTTCCGGACCGCGTCGTGCCGATGCTGCCGGAAGCGCTATCGAACGAACTTTGCTCGCTAAAGCCGGCGGTCAATCGCGCCTGCGTTGCGGTGCATCTCTGGATCGATGCGAACGGCCATCTGCATCGTCACCGATTCCTGCGCGGGCTGATGCGATCGGCTGCGCGCTTCACCTACGAAGAAGCGCAGCAGGCTATGGATGGCGCGCCCAGCGATCAGGCCGGTCCTTTGATCGAGAAGGTCCTGAAGCCGCTCTATGGCGTCTATGCCGCGCTCGACAAAGCGCGCATCCAGCGCGGTTCGTTGGAACTCGATCTGCCAGAGCGGCGTATCCAGTTGAGCGAAGCCGGCAAGGTCGCGCGTATCGAACCGCGCGCGCGGCTCGACAGCCACAAGCTGATAGAAGAACTGATGATCGCGGCCAACGTCGCCGCGGCGGAGACGCTGGAGAAACTTCACCGGCCTTGTCTATATCGCGTCCACGACGCGCCCGATCCGCTCAAGCTCAAGGCGCTGACCGAATTCCTGACCGATATCGGCGTCCCCGGTCTGAAGCTCGCCAAGGGCCAGGTCATCAAGCCGCGCCTCTTCAACGATATCCTGCGCAAGGTGGCCGGGACGCCTTACGCGGTGATGGTGCCGCAGCTGGTGCTGCGGTCCCAGGCACAGGCGATCTACAGTCCGGTGAATATCGGTCACTTCGGGCTGGCGCTGCGGCGCTACGCTCATTTCACCTCGCCGATCCGGCGCTATTCGGACATTCAGGTCCACCGAGCCATCCTAACGACCCTAGGAATCGACGGCGAACCGGCAGGTCAGGATCTGGTCGCCCTGGGCGAGCATGTCTCGATGACCGAACGCCGCGCTGCTACCGCCGAACGCAGCGCCTCGGATCGGTATATTTCAGCCTTCCTGGCCGACCGAGTCGGCGCGACCTTCGCCGGACGGATCAACGGCGTCACCCGGGCCGGGTTGTTCGTGACCCTGGCCGAAACCGGCGCCGATGGGCTGATCCCGATCCGCAATCTGCCCAGCGACTATTACGAGCATGAAGAAGCCCGCCACCGTTTGATCGGACAACGGACTCGGCGGATATTTACCCTGGGCGATTCGGTCGAAGTAAGGCTCGCGGAAGCCGATATCGGCAAGGGCAGTTTGCGCTTCGATTTGGTTAGCGCGAACGGTAATTTACCAAAACAAAGCAAACACTTACCGGCGAAACATAAGAAAAGAAGGTAAAGACTAAAATTTACCTTTTATTTGTCTTGCACTCGTCTCTGCTGCACGGCAACAATTAAGGCGCTTTCATGTCACCAGTATGATTGGTACGCCTTAATCATGATTAGATTGGCCGAGACTGGTAGCACCTTTTTGGCCAATGTCGTGGGTGCCCTTAAGCCCTGCACCGCCGTTTTGGGCCTTTTGGCCCTCGCCGCCTGCTCGATGGCGCCGAAGCAGTCCACGACCGCCCAAAACGACGAGCGGCGGCTGTTCGTCGAGGCCAATGAAAGCATCCTCGAATATCACATCAAGCCGGGTCAGCCCGACCAGCTCGCCCTAACCGGTCTGTCCAAGCTGAGCACGATCGATCCCCTGGTGTCGATCGAGCGAACCGCCGACAAGGTCATTCTCCATCGCGACGACAGCGTTCGCCGCTTCGACGCGCCCGGCATGTCCGAACTGATCGATTGGAGCGTCCTCACGGCGAAAGTCGTCGATGCCGCCCGCGAGATGTCGCCGACGATCGCGGCGCTGCCGCCCGGCCAACTCGATGAAATCGTCATCGACGGCACGCTCGCCAAACTCGACCCCTATTCCCGTTATGTCCGCCCCGAAGTCGCGCGCGAACGCCGCGCCTCGCGTGATGGTTTCGGCGGCATCGGCGTTACCCTCGACATCCATGAGCGCGACGTGCGTATCGCCGGCGTTCTGCCCGACACACCCGCTGCCGTTGCCGGTCTTCTCGCCGACGACCGCATCCTGGCCCTCGACGGCGTGCCGATCGAACGGCTGACCGCTGACGACATTCGTGTTCACCTGCGCGGTGCGGCGCAAACGATGGTGCAGCTCGCTGTCGCCCGAAACGGCGTCGCCACCCCGATGCAGATCAGTGTCCAACGCGCGCGCATCGTTCCTGAAACGGTGACGCTGCAAGAGGATGGTGGCATCGCCTGGCTGAAGGTGCGTTCGTTCAATCAGCAAACCGGAAAAAGCGTCGCCGAAATGCTGCAGCAGGCGCATCGCGATCTCGGCCCGAACTTGCACGGTCTCGTTCTCGATCTGCGCGACAATCCGGGCGGCTTGCTGGATCAATCCGTCGAAGTCGTGAGCCAGTTCGTCCAGAACGGCGACATCACCTCGACCATCGGCCGCAACCCGCAAGCCATGCAGCGTTTCACCGCGACGAACAAACAGCCGGTCGAGACTTTGCCATTGGTCGTATTGGTGAATGGCGGTTCAGCCTCGGCGTCCGAGATCGTCGCTTCGGCCTTACAAGATTCCGGACGCGCCGTGATCGTCGGCACTTCTTCTTACGGCAAGGGCACCGTGCAGACGGTTGTCCATACCTCGAACGACGGCGAATTGACCGTGACCTGGGCGCAATTGATTACGCCCGGCGGTTATCAGCTCAACACCCATGGTGTCGTGCCGACGGTCTGCACCGCGGACCTTCCCGACACACCCGACACGGTCAACACGCTGTTGTCAGATAGCGCCAAGCCGGCGGGGCTTGCCCAATCGCGTGTCTCGCTCGACGACGATGGTTGGCATCGGCTTCGCGCCCTCTGCCCGGCGCAACGCGACAAGCGGAGCATCGACAGCCTTGCCGCGACGCGCTTGTTGAGCAGCCCGACACTCTACCAGCATGTCCTGGCCGAGATGAGCCACCCTTCATCGCGCGTGGCGTCGAACCGGCCGATCCGCTAATCCGATTTTCTTAAATTCGTCAGGCGGTGCCGGCGCTGCAGAAGTGCCAAATGCCGGCGCGGTGCGCGTAGAGCAAGATGTAGCGGGTATCGCCGCTATTGTCGGTCATCACCGTGAGCTGATCGCCGATACAGGTACCGTCGGCCGTGCCCGGCACCGAGAGCCGCTTCGCCTTGGCGCAGGCGAGCACCGACGCCGGCAGCTTGCCCGTGACGGCGTTGAGAGGCTTCCCGTTCATCTCGATCGTGTAGCGCTCGGTCGCGCCGTTCTTGACCGCGGCTTTGACCTCGATACGGCCAAAGCGGAATTTATAAAGTCCGGCATCCTGTTGCCCATCGCCGGGGCGGACGAGCATCGGCCTCAAAGCAACCGCGGCACAGTTGGGACGCGCCGGCGGCGCGGCCTCCGCCGGTAGAAGCGATCCCGCCCCCAACAACAGCGCGGCGATGGCGACGCCTAACATCGGCTTCGTGAGCATCCCTGCCTCAAGGTTCGGGACCGATCCTGGTCCGTTGAATTGCGCGGATTATTAGTCGCAGCGACCCGTGGCGGCAAGCGAGCGCCTTTACCCCGCCCAAATCTGCGCCAAGATAGCTCCGACTTTGGAGGATTGATCATCTTGGTGCGTTATGCGGCGCCTCTCTTCGGCGCCTTACTTTCCCTTACTTCTTGGCACGCTCACGCGGCTGGAGTCGATATGGCGTTGGTATTGGCCGTCGATGTCTCGGAAAGCGTCGATGCCGGCGAATACCAGCTTCAGCACGAGGGCATCGCCCGCGCCTTCGAGAACCCCCAGGTCGTCGATGCGATCCGTGGCGGCGCCCAGGGCGGGATCGAGGTCATGGTTCTCGAATGGTCGGATCGCGACAAACAATCCATTGTGGCTGACTGGAGCCTCGTGAAGGATCAGGAGAGCGCCGCAGCCTTCGCGACAAAAGTTCGCGCCGGCAAGCGCAGCTCACAGGGCCTTACCGCGATCGGTGACGCGCTGCTGGCCTCTGCGGCCGCGTTCGAACAACTTCCGGATAAACCGCAGCGCCGCGTCATAGATTTGTCCGGCGACGGCATGGCGAATATCGGTCCGCCCCCTGCTGCCGTCCGAGATGTGTTGGTGAAGCAAGGCATCACGATCAACGGTCTTGCCATTCTCGCCACCGAACCTTGGCTCGACAGCTATTACAACGACAACGTCATCGGTGGTGAAGGCGCGTTCCTGCTGCAGGTCCAGGACTTCCAGACCTTCGCGACCGCCATACAACAAAAACTCCTCGCCGAGATCTCGGCGAAGAGTCCTGTTATCCGCTTAGTGCAGGGTCAGATGCAGTAGGTTTTGATCGGCTCGAAGCCGTTGAAGGCAACCGAGGCATAGCTCGACGTGTAGGCGCCGGTCGCATGGATTTCGACCTTGTCGCCAACCTTGAGGTCATGCGGCATGCGGTAGCGGGTCTTCTCGTAGAGAATGTCCGCGCTATCGCAGGTCGGGCCGGCCAGCACAACCGGGCCTGACGCAACACCGACGCCATCATGGGGCGTCTTGATGCGATATTTAATCGCTTCGTCCATCGTCTCGGGCAGACCGTTGAACTTGCCCACGTCGAGATAGACCCAGCGCTTCTCGTCGGTGTCGGACTTCTTCGAGATCAGCACGACTTCGGCTTGGATCACGCCGGAATCACCGACAATCGAACGGCCTGGTTCGATGATGATTTCGGGCAGATCGTTACCGAAATGATGCGTGATCGCTCCCATGACTGCGTTGGCGTAATGCGCCACCGCCGGCACGTCGCCGCGATACTTCGCCGGAAAGCCGCCGCCGACATTGATCATGCGTAGATTGATGTCGGTCTCGGCCAAGGCCGAGAACATCTGCGCCGCACGCGCGACCGCATTATCCCACTGATCGGTTTTGGTCTGCTGCGAGCCGACATGGAACGACACGCCGTAAGGATCGAGACCCAGCGTCTTGGCTTGGCACAGAAGATCGACCGCCATTTCGGGGGCGCAGCCGAACTTGCGCGACAGCGGCCATTCCGCGCCGACGGATTCGACGAGGATGCGGCAGAACACGCGCGCGCCCGGCGCGGCACGCGAGAGCTTTTCCAGCTCGGCGGCGCTGTCGAAGGCATAGAGACGCACGCCACGCTGATAGGCGTAGGCGATGTCGCGTTCTTTCTTAATCGTGTTGCCGAACGAAATACGGTCGGCGCCGACACCGCGCTCCATGCACAGGTCGATCTCGTTGCGGCTGGCGACGTCGAAGTTGGATTCGAGATCGCGCAACAGACCAACCACTTCCGGAGCCGGATTGGCTTTCACGGCGTAGAAGATTTTTGCCAGCGGCATATAACGTCGCAGCAGCTTGTAGGCCTGAGCAACCACATCGAGATCGATCACCACGCAGGGGGTCTCGGGTTGGCGCTCAGCCAGGAACTTGGAAATCTTCTTGGTCATAACGGCGAATCCTAGGCTCAGAGTTGTCAGAGCACCGCGGGCCCGACGGAATGAACCGAGGGCCACGGTACGAAAACATCAACCGGCAATCAGGGCGAAGCGCCCGTCCTTACCGGATAATAATTTAGATTTGACTACTGCTGGGCTCAGAGGTGCCGCGACCACCGAGGCCACGAGCGTCCCTGATTTGCCTGGGTGTTACGTCAGGCCAGGGCGCTTCGGCCCTGCGTCGGATAGCAACCATATCGAGCTCCCTCTCGGGACCGGCCCACATTTGACCGGCTCTGCCAAAAAGGACGCGTTACGTCGTTGCATAACCACGATGGGCCATAGGCACGTGCGAGTGCGTCGCGGACGACAGACATAGTCGCATTTTTTTCTGATGCAAGAAAAAATTGGCGTTGAGGCAATTTTTTTGCCTAAGCGTGACTTTGCCAGTCGTCAAAGGTGGTTAAGGGGTGCTCGAGCATCTCGAAACCGCTGCCAGGAAGGCATCGACCGCCTCGACGCGCGTGTCGAACGCCGTGACGAGACGAAGCACCGGCTCCTCGCCCCAGCGATAGAAACCGAATCCTTCCCGCTGAAGCTGCGCGACCGACGATTCGGAAAGCGCGACGAACACCTCGTTACCTTCGACCGGATGAACGAGGCGCGTTCCCGGCAGCGCGGCGAGCCCAGCGCCAAGGCGCGCGGCCATCGCGTTGGCGTGACGCGCGTTTCGTAGCCACAGATCGTCGTTCAGATACCCATCGAGCTGCGCCGACAGGAAACGCTGCTTCGACACCAGGTGACCGCCTCGCTTGCGCCGGAAGCCGATCTCCGCCGCTTTGGCTTTGTCGAAGAAGATCACCGCTTCCGCCGCCAGCGCGCCATTCTTAGTCGCACCAAACGACAACGCATCGACGCCGGCGCGCCAGGTGATCGCCGCCGGCGAGCAGCCGAGACCGACGATCGCGTTGGCAAACCGCGCACCATCCATGTGAAGACCCAAGCCGTGCTCGCGCGCCAGCGCGCTCAGTGCGGCAACTTCATCGGGCGTATAGAGCGTCCCCGCCTCGGTCTGTTGGGTAATGCTGATCGAAGCCGGCTGAACGTGATGAACGACGCCTTTCCCCGCGAGATGCGACGAAAGCGTCTCAACGGTGAGCTTGCCGTGCTCGCCTGACAACGGGACGAGCTTCGCGCCGCCGGTAAAGAATTCCGGCGCGCCACACTCGTGATTGGCGATGTGCGCGTCCTCGTGACAGTAAAGCGCGCCCCAGGGCGGCGTCAGCGCAGCGAGCGCCAAGACGTTGGCGGCCGTGCCGGTCGCGACCGGGAAGACCGCGACCTCATGCTCGAAAATCTCCGCGAATCGGCGTTCCAGCCGCTGGGTGATGTCGTCGCCGCCATACGGGGTAGCTGCACCGTGATTGGCGGCTTCGATCGCTGCGAGGATTTCGGGCGAGACGCCCGCGACATTGTCCGAGGCGAAATTCACGGTTTCGCCGGCCGCAAGGTGATGGTGCCGACCCGGGCGCCCGTCGCCGTGTTCACCGTCAGGAGCTGTTCGCCGCCGTCGGCAAGACTGAGGCGTATCAGGACCCTATCGCCGCTCAATTCGGTACCGATGACCTTTGCACCGGCGGGGAGATCGATCGTGCTGTTGGTTCCGGCCGTGACGACCGGGGCCGGCGTCGCGGCCACGGGATGATTAGCCCGGTTCATGACCGCCAGCACCAGTCCGATCGTGCCGACGACCAGGAGGACACCCATGACGACAACGAGGACCTTGAGAGCGCGCATGGTTCCGTCCACTTTAGGGAGATGATCAGCGAGCACGTAACCGTCGAAGAAACCGAAGCAGGCGAGCGGCTCGATCGCATTCTCGCGGCGCGCCTTGGCGCCCTGTCACGTACCCGGCTGAAAAAATTGATCGAGACCGGCCAAGTCAGTCTCGACGGGGCAACGATAAACGACCCCTCTCTTAGGGTCAAACCGGGCCAGGTCTTCGCCATCGCCGTGCCGCCGCCAGTCGATGACCATCCGGTCGCACAGGCAATGGCGCTCGAGATCGCCTACGAGGACGAGCATGTCATCGTCCTGAACAAGCCCGCGGGGCTCGTGGTTCACCCCGCTCCCGGCAATCTCGATCACACGCTGGTCAACGCGCTACTCGCCCATTGCGGCGAGGAGTTCGCCGGCATCGGCGGGGTGAAGCGGCCCGGCATCGTCCATCGTCTCGACAAGGACACCAGCGGGTTGATGATCGTCGCCAAGACCGACCTCGCCCATCAGAGTCTGTCCGCCGCGTTCGCGGCGCATACGATGTCGCGTTCTTACATGGCCGTGGTACGCGGCATCCCGAATCCCGCCGCTGGAATCATCGACAAACGCATCGGGCGCAGCAAGACCAACCGTAAGAAAATGGCGGTCGTCGCCAGCGGCGGCAAAACCGCGGTCACGCATTACAAATTGTTAAGGTCGCTGGGGCTGCGCGCGGCGCTGATCGAATGTCGCCTCAAGACCGGGCGGACGCATCAAATCCGTGTCCATATGACCGATGCTGGCCATCCGCTGATCGGCGATCAAACCTATGGTGGCGCTGCAAAAGGCGCTCTGCCCTTGCCGGTCCGCGCTTTTCCGCGTCAGGCTTTGCACGCGAATTTGATCGGATTCAAACATCCCGCAACCGGTGAATATTTGGAATTCACCGCGCCATTACCCCAAGATATTGAAGAACTCATTCAGGTTTTGGACGGGTCTTAAGTTAGACAGGCCGCGCCGGAATCGAGTATTATCGCGGCATGGCAACACTCTCTGCGCTACCCAGTATCGGCTCGGAAGGTTCGCTCGCACGCTACCTTCAGGAAATCCGCCGCTTCCCGATGTTGGAAGCCGGTGAGGAGTACATGCTGGCTAAACGCTGGCGCGAGCATGACGACCCCGAAGCCGCGCACCGCTTGGTCACCAGCCATCTTCGCCTCGTCGCCAAGATCGCGATGGGCTATCGCGGCTATGGCCTGCCGATCTCGGAGCTTATCTCCGAAGGCAATGTCGGCATGATGCAGGCGGTGAAACGTTTCGATCCCGATCGCGGCTTCCGTCTCGCTACCTATGCGATGTGGTGGATCCGCGCCTCGATGCAGGAATACATCCTTCATTCCTGGTCACTGGTGAAGATCGGCACGACCGCAGCGCAGAAGAAGCTGTTCTTCAATCTGCGCCGCCTCAAAGGCCAGATTCAGGCGATCGAAGAAGGCGACCTGACGCCCGAACACGTCGCGAAGATCGCCAAGGAACTCGACGTTCCCGAAACCGACGTCGTCAACATGAACCGCCGCCTGATGGCGCCCGACAATTCGCTGAACGCGCCGTTGCGTGCGGACGGCGATGGCGCCGGCGAATGGCAGGATTGGCTCGTCGATGAAGAAGCCAGCCAAGAGTCCAAGCTGTCGGATCGTCAGGAGCTGACGCTGCGCCGCGATCTGTTGAAGACCGGCCTCGAGCTTTTGACCGAACGCGAACGCGACATCCTCAACGAGCGCCGGCTGAAAGAAGTCCCCGCGACGCTGGAAGAGCTGTCCGAGAAATATAAGATTTCGCGCGAGCGCGTGCGTCAGATCGAAGTCCGCGCCTTCGAGAAGCTGCAAAAAGCGATCAAGACCCAAGCGACCGAGCGGAAGCTGCTGCCGAGCAACTAAGTGGCTTTATAAAGCTTCCCGCCGGTCATCGGCTGCGGCACGCCGGTCGTGCCGGGAAAGCTTAAGGGCAATCCCTTCAGCGACCGCACCGCGAGATAAGCGAAGGCTTGCGCCTCGAGCGCATCGCCTTCCCATCCGACGGCCTCCACCGGCGCGACAGGAGCGCCGAGACGCGCTGCTAACATCTGCATCAGCACCGGATTGTGCCGCCCTCCGCCGGTAACGAGCCAGCGCCGCGCCGGAGCCGGAAATTGAGGCGGTGCTGCCGCGACCGAAGCAGCCGTCATCGCCGTCAGCGTCGCCGCGCCGTCTTCAAGCGACAGGCCTTCGGGACGGAAGCCGGCGAACTCGTCGCGATCGAGTGACTTGGGCGAACGCCGCGCGAAATAGGGATGCGCCATGAAATGCGTGACGAGCCCTTCATCGACTCTTCCCGCCGCAGCCAGCGCACCCTCGTAATCGACCGCTTCGCCGGTATGGGTCAAAACCCAATCGTCGATCGGCGCGTTGCCCGGCCCGGTATCGAAGGCCAGCACCGCATCTTCCGTCGCACCAATCCAGGTGACGTTGGCAACGCCGCCGACATTGAGGATCGCCAACGGCCGTTCCAGCGTCGTCGCGAGTGCCGCGTGATAGGCCGGCACGAAAGGCGCCCCCTCGCCGCCGGCTGCGACGTCGGCGACGCGAAAATCGCCGACGACATCGATGCCGAGCTGCTTCGCCAGACTTGCTGAATCGCCGAGCTGCCACGTCCGGCGCTGCTGCGGTTCGTGCAGAATGGTGTGGCCGTGAAATCCGACGAGATCGATCGCGCCGAGATCATGCCGTTCGATCAGACGACGCACCGCCGCTTCGTGCGCCTCGGTCAGTTGCCGTTCGACGGCATCGGTCGGACCTTTGCCGCCCAGCACAGCGCGCAACGCATCGCGCAGCGCACGGTCATACGGCAGAGTCAAAAATGGACCCGACTGAACGATGGTCTCGCCATCGGTTTCAACGAAGGCGGCGTCGATCCCATCGAGGGACGTGCCGCTCATCAAACCGATAACGCGATGAAGCTTTGTTGTCATAGCGTCGCTCGTAGCATTTCCCGGCTATCGCCGCCACACGCTGGCAAGCCATGGCTGTTGGTCGCGCGGCGATCCGGTCGGGCGATAGAAGTGATGTAATTCGGTGAAACCCGCCGCTTCGCCATAGCGACGCCACGCTTCGGGTTGGTGATAAACCGCATAGCGTTCGTTGTTCCAGCCTTCCGTACCGTTCCCATGTGGGATCGAGCTGAACAGAATGCCACCGGGTTTCAGCGCCGTATATATTTCCGACAGCACGCGCGGCAGTTCCTGGCTCGGAATATGAAACAACGTCGCGTTGGCGAAGACACCGTCGAACCGCGCCGCTGGCAAATCGAGCTTCAGAAAATCCTGCCGTAAGACTTCACAGCCGCTATAGGCCCGCGCCATCGTCGCGAATTCTTTCGATCCGTCCAGACCGACGGCGATGTGCCCGCGCTCCTTGAACACTTTGAGGTCGCGCCCGGGTCCACAGCCGAAATCGAGGATCGTGAGCGGCAACACGCCGGGAATGGCATCCAACAGCGCGTCGATGTTCTGACGAACGTCGTGATCGCGGGTGCCTTCCCAGAAAATTTCGGCGCGCGCATTGTAATAAGCCAGCGTGAGCCCGGCGATCTGTTCGATGTCTTCAGAAGTGGAAGTCAAGGGCTTAGCCAAGCCGCATCATTGCGCACCACAGGACACGTCGCCCTCCTCGCAGTTTAACTGCGCCTTCAACTCGGCCATATGCACTTCCGTTTTCGTTTTCAAACATTGCAGCAGAACAAAAGGATTGATGCTGCCGCCGACCGTTACTGCCGTCTCGAAGGCGCATTCTTTATCGCGATAAGCGATCCAGGCCCTCTCCGCATCCCGCAGCAAGGGCTTGCCCTCGTCACTGACCTTCGCCATCAGATCTTTATAGACTTTGGCCATCGCCGCATCCGTCGCTTTGTACTGCTTGGATGCGCACTGATTCATCGCCGTTTGGTCCGCTGCATCCGTGCATTCCAATGCTTGGGCCTCCCCGCCCAAAGCGACGAAAGCAACCGGCAGCAAAATCAGCAGCTTCATCGGGCTAAAAATTTCCAATACATTCTCCGACTACCCATGGGACAAAACAGGGCTCGCGTTCTCATCTTATCGTGGTGCCGGTAGGGCTGGCCATCGCCTGATGCCCGTTTGTCCCTCCCGCCCGGCTGTGCTAATGACCGCGCCCATGTCCCAGGCTCATTCCGCTTTCCTCGCCGCCGCCGAAGAGCGCGGCTTTTTGCATCAATGTACCGACCGCGAGGCGCTTGACGCGCTGCTCGCGAAGGGGCCGGTAACGGCCTATATCGGCTTTGATTGCACCGCCGACAGTCTCCATGTCGGCAGCCTTCTCCAGATCATGCTGCTGCGGCTGTGGCAAAAGACCGGCAACAAGCCGATCGTCCTGATGGGCGGCGGCACGACCAAGGTCGGCGATCCGTCGGGCAAGGACGAGGCGCGCAAGCTGCTGAGCGATGCCGATATCGAACACAACATGGCCGGCATCCGCCGCATCTTCGACCGGTACCTGACCTTCGGCGAGGGGAAGACCGACGCGGCGATGACCAACAACGCGTTGTGGCTGGACCAGCTCGCCTATATCCCGTTCCTACGCGAATACGGCCGGCATTTCTCGGTCAACCGGATGATGACTTTCGACAGCGTGAAGCTACGGCTCGACCGCGAGCAGCCGCTGTCGTTCCTCGAATTCAACTACATGATCCTGCAGGCCTACGACTTCCTCGAACTGTCGCGCCGCAATGGCTGCGTCGTACAGATGGGCGGGTCGGATCAGTGGGGCAATATCGTTTGCGGCATCGAACTAGGCCGGCGTGCCGAAGAGCGGTCGCTGTACGGCGTTACCTCGCCGCTGGTGACGACGGCGTCGGGCGCGAAGATGGGCAAGACCGCGGCGGGCGCGGTGTGGCTGAACGCCGAACGGTTGAGCGCCTATGACTATTGGCAGTTCTGGCGCAACACCGAGGACGACGATGTCGGCCGCTTCCTCAAGCTCTTCACCGAGCTACCGATGGACGAGATCAGGCGGTTAGAAGCGTTGGAAGGCAGCGAGATCAATCGCGCCAAGGAAATCCTTGCCACGGAGGCGACCAAGCTGTGCCATGGCGAAGAAGCCGCCGCAGCCGCAGCCGAAACCGCACGCCGCGTCTTCGCCGAAGGCGGCATCGGCGAGGATCTGCCAGTGATCGCTGTACCGCGAGCAGAACTCGAAGCCGGCGTGTTGGCGATCAACGCATTCCATCAAGCGAACCTCGCCGCGAGCGTCAGCGAAGTGCGGCGGCTATTCCGCGGCAATGGCGCGCGGGTGAACGATCAGCCGATCAGCGACGAGA
>CAIJOA010000029.1 GCA_903822185.1 uncultured Rhodospirillales bacterium
CGCTTCATCCTCATCCCGAGCGAAGTCGAGGGACGCTCGATGAACGCGCCAACGCCGATAAAGATTCACCACGGAGACACGGAGGACACGGAGGAAGAATTTCTTCTCCGTGTCCTCCGTGTCCTCCGTGTCTCCGTGGTTATCTTTTTTGAGCGCTACTTCTTCGCCTTCATCGCCGCGCGTAACTCCGCTGTCAGCTTCTCGACCTCGTCCGGCCGTCCATGAAACGCCGCCGGCGTGTTCTGGAACATCTCGACCATCCACACGCCGCCATGACGCGCGGACACGAGCGTCTGGATCGCGTTCACCGCCGGGTTGATGTCGTTTATCCCCGGCACGACCATGCCAGCTACCGCACGCAGCATCGCCGTGTCGGGGGACAGCATCCGGACTTCGCGGACGATACCGATGAAGGGCGGGGTCGGGTGCAGGGCGAAGATTTGGCCCAAGGCCGCCGCGATGGCGGCTGGTCCATCCAAGGGGCTGCCGTCGAAACCGACCATATTCCCGTGCGGCGCGATGAGGGCGGCGATGCCCGCGGCGTCCCGGCTGCCCCAGGCGGCCAGCAGCCGGCGATAGAGGTCGCGGATATCCTGTTCGTCCGACATGGGCTTTCTCCTTGCGGTTGCCAGCTTATTCTATCCCTGAGGGCTGTTCCGTCGGATATAGCGCAGTTTGCCGAGGCTTACCTTGCCTTACCTACGGTGCCGGGTAGAATTCCTGCCATCCGGCGCGCCAGACGACAGGCCGCCACAGGGGAGGATCGACAATGAATTTCGGCGTGGGGCAACCCGTTGCGCGCAAAGAAGACCCTCGGTTTCTGACCGGGCGTGGTCTCTATGTCTCCGATATCGAACTGCCGCGCCAGACCTATGGCGTCTTTATCTATTCCAGCTATGCCCATGCCAAGATCAATTCGATCGACACGACCGAGGCTGCCAAGGCGCCGGGTATCGTCGCGATCCTGACCGGCAAGGATTGGACGGCCGACAAGCTCGGTTCGGTCAATCCCGAGGCGATGCCGGAAGATTTCGGCGGCCCGAAAGGTCATCGCACCCAGCATTGGCCGCTGGCGATCGATAAGGTCCGCTATGTCGGCGAACGCGTCGCGCTGGTCATCGGCGAGACCGAGGCCCAGGCGCGCGATGCCGCCGATCTGGTCAATATCGATTACGAATTGCTGCCGACGATCGTCCGCGCCACCGACGCGGTCAAAGACGGCGCGCCGCTGGTCTATGAAGAGTCGCCCAAGAACACTTGCTTCACCCTACGCATGGGTAATGTCGATGCGGTCGAGCCGGCCTTTGCCGCCGCCGCGCATGTGACCAAGATCGAGCTGTTCAACAATCGCCTCAACGCCTTCACGATGGAGCCGCGCGGCTGCATCGGCGCGTTCGACGATCGCGAACAACGCTACACGCTCTATACCAGCACCCAAAACGTCCACGGCGTCCGCAAGGGCCTATCGCATATCTATCACGTGCCCGAGGATCAGCTTCGCGTCATCGCCAAGGATGTCGGCGGCGGCTTCGGCATGAAGGGCAATCTCTATCCGGAAGAAGTCGTGTTGCCCTGGGCGGCCAAGAAGATTCGCCGGGCGATCAAATGGATCGCGACGCGGTCCGAGGCGTTGCTGGGCGACGATCAGGGCCGCGATCTGTTTGTGACCGCGGAACTGGCCTTGGATAAAGACGGCCGCTTCCTCGCGCTGCGCTGGAAGGGCCTGCACAATGTCGGCGCCTATATCGAAGGCTCGGGCATCGTGCCGGTGATGTTCGTGATGAAGCTGGCGCCGTCGGTCTATGACATTCCGGCCGTCGCCGTCTTCAACAGCGCGGTCTTCACCAACACGCCGCCGACCATTCCCTATCGCGGCGCGGGTCGTCCCGAGGCGGTCTATATCATCGAGCGGCTGATCGATCAGGCGGCGCACGAGATGAAGATCGACCGCGCCGAAATCCGCAAACGCAACTTCATCCAGCCGGCTGCGATGCCTTATGCCACCAAGACCGGCTGGACCTACGACACCGGTGATTTCAACGCGGCAATGACCAAGGCGCAGGGCCTCTCCGATTGGGAGGGCTACGAGACGCGCAAGACCGCCAGCGAAAAGGCCGGCAAAAAGCGTGGCCGCGGTATCGTCGCCTATATCGACAACACCGGCATCTTCAACGACCGGATGGAAATCCGCTTCGATCCGTCCGGCAGGATCACGGTTCATTCGGGCATGCTCAATCACGGCCAAGGTCACGAGACGACCTTTGCCCAGATGGTGTCGGAATGGCTCAGCGTGCCGTTCGACAGCATTCGCCTGGTGCAGGCCGATACCGACGAAGTCGCTTACGGCCGCGGCACCTATGCCTCGCGCAGCACGATGGTCGGCGGCAGCGCCCTTCGCGCGGCGGCGGATAACGTGATCGAGAAGGGCAAAAAGTTCGCGGCGCATTTCATGGAAGCGAACCCCGCCGATATCAGCTTCGCGGACGGCAAGTTCACGATCACCGGCACCGACAAATCGATGCCGCTCTTGAAGATCGCCGCGATGTCCTACATCCCGATGGGGCTTCCGGCTGAACTGGGCGTGGGGCTGCGCGGCGACGGCGCTTTCACTGCGAACGTGCCCAGCTTCCCCAACGGCTGTCATGTCTGCGAAGTCGAAGTCGATCCTGACACGGGCACCGTGGTGATCGACCGCTATACCGTCGTCGATGATATCGGCACCGTCATCAATCCGATGCTCGCCGAAGGCCAGGTCCAGGGCGGCGTCGTGCAGGGGATGGGGCAGGCACTGCTCGAAGACATCATTCATGACGAGAACGGGCAATTCCTCACAGGCTCGCTGATGGATTACGCGGTGCCGCGCGCCAGCGACATGCCCTACATCTCTGTCGGATTCAGCCCGGTGCCCTCGAAGTCCAATCCGCTCGGCGTCAAAGGCGTCGGCGAAGGCGGCACGGTGGCGGCGACGCCGACGGTGCTCAATGCGGTCATCGATGCGCTGAAACCCTATGGCGTCGTGACCATTCCGATGCCGGCGACCCCGGAACGGGTGTGGCAGGCAGTGAAGGGCGGCATCATCGCCGCTGCTGCAGAATAAGTCAGGCTCAATCGATATAACCTTCTCCGCCCTCTGGGGGGAGAAGGTGGCGAGCGCAGCGAGCGGATGAGGTGGGTCGCGCAACGAACGCGATGGTGCCATTGAGAGACACCTCACCCTCCCACCGCCTTGCGGCGGGCCCCTCCCTCTCCCCTAAAGCGGAGAGGGCTTAACCGTTCACAGCCCGAAGACCTTTTCGACTCGTCCTGCCTCTTGCGTAACCGCCGCGAAACTTACAGGTTGAAGCGGGGATTTTTGCTGGAGGACAGGTTCATGGATCCGGATTATTTTTCGTACCCGCCGATCTCGCTGATCATCATTTCGGTCGCGCTGCTGATCGCGCTGGCGGTCGGCAACGGCTTCATCGCCCGCGCGCTGAACAAGAGCGTCGTGCTGTGGGTCGTCCTATCGCTGATCCCGTTCATCAACACGTTCTTTTATATCTATATGGTTTATGCGGTGGTGCTCGGCATCCTTCATCGCCTCAATTCCCTGACCTCGCGGTCGGGCGTCGTCATCGATACCTGAAAGCTGGAGAATATTATGGACCTTCGCGTAGCGGGCTTCGACGTCTCGAAGTGGCAGCCGCATGTCGATTTCGCCAAAGCGAAAGCAGCGGGGATGGGCTTCGTCTTCATGCGGGCCAGCAACGGCACCAATCCGGCGAACGAGCAATTGTTCGTGCCGCATTGGCAGGGCGCGCGTTCCGCCGGTCTTATTCGCGGCGCCTATCATTATTTCGTGCCGAGCCTCGACGCCAAGGCCCAGGCGCAGTTGTTTCTCAGCCAGATCGCCAAAGCGCTCGCACCCGGCGAGAAAAGCTATCTGCCGGCCGTGATCGATATCGAAGCGCTACCGGACGGTGTCGCCGTTCCCGCCTATGTCGCCGGCTTCAAACATTGGATCGACACCGTCGAGGCCGATCCGCATTTCGCCGGCCGCAAGACCATTATCTATACGACGCAAAGCTTCTGGGCGCAGTTGGGCAATCCACCGGGCTTTTACGACCGCCCCCTCTGGGTCGCCGATTATTCGAAAGACCCGCCGCGCATCCCGCCGGGCTGGGCCAGCTATGCCTTCTTCCAGAATTCCGAGAAGGGCACCGTCGCCGGCATCGACGGTCCCGCCGATACCAATTTCTTCAACGGCGATATCGACGTGCTGACGGCGATGACGCAACCGCTGTCGTCGGCAACGCCGCCCGTTGCTTAAGGAAGGGGCATGATCGACGGTCCCGTTTTTACCGCGACGATCAAAAGCGGTTTCGTCAAATCCTTCGATTTTCGCGGCCGGGCGTCGCGGCCTGATTACTGGTACTGGTTTCTGTTCATCTTCCTCGGCCAGATGATCAGTGCCTTTCTCGATGGCGAGTTACGCTTCATCTTCGTCCTGGTGACATTCGTGCCGACGCTCGCCGTCACGGTGCGGCGGATGCACGACATGGACCGCACCGGCTGGTGGATTTTGATCGGCCTCGTGCCGGGCCTCGGCGATCTCGCGCTGCTGATTTGGCTTACCTTGCCGGGCACTTATTATCCCAATCGCTTCGGCGACCCGATACCCGCCAGAACATAAGGACTGCAGCATGAATTTTTTCGATGCGATCAAGGCTGGCTTCGTCGGCTATGTCGATTTCCACAGCCGCGCATCGCGGCCCGAATATTGGTACTGGGTGCTGTTCGGCATCATTGCGGGCGCCGTGTTGGGTGCGATCGATGTGCGGCTTCAGGTGGCGTTCTCGCTGGCGACGCTGTTGCCGGGGTTGTCGCTGTCGGTACGCCGTCTGCATGATATCGGTCGCTCGGGATGGTGGCTGCTGATCGCATTCGCACCGCTGATCGGAATCGTCCTGCTGCTGATCTGGGCCTGCAAACGCGGCGAAGACGGCGTCAACGAATACGGCCCGCCGCGCGTGCGTTTAGTCGTTTGATCGTAAGGCTTTGAGCTTGAGCAAGGCAGACATCCTCATTCAAGGCGGGCAGGTCATCGACGGCACCGGCTCGCCCGCCATCGAGACCGATATCGCCATCACCAACGGCAAGATCGTGGCAATCGGCCCGAAGCTGGCGACCGAAGCGGGGCGGGTCATCGATGCGCGTAACATGGTGGTGTCGCCAGGCTTCATAGACATCAAGACTCATTCCGACTGGACCGTGCCGCTTAATCCTCAGGGGCACAGCAAGCTGCGCCAGGGCGTCACGACCGAAGTCATCGGCCATTGCGGCTATTCCTGTGCACCGGCGCTGCCGGGTAAGGCGGGGATATTGCGCGATTATCTTTCGCCCAGCGCGCCGTGGCTGACCTTCATCGATCAAAGCTTCCACGATTATCTCGGCACCTTCCCGAAGACCTCGGGAAATTTCGTGCCGTTGGTCGGGCACAACACACTGCGACTGATGGTGATGGGCCTCGCCGACCGCCACGCGACCGACGACGAAGTGAACGAGATGATTGCCTTGGCGCAAGAGGCGTTCGATGCCGGCGCGTTCGGGCTTTCGACTGGCCTCTTCACGCCGCCGGGCGCTTTCGCCGCGACCGAGGAGATCGTCGCGCTGGCCAAGATCGCCAAGGGACGGGGCGGGCGCTACTTCACCCATCTGCGCGATGAAGCCAACGAAGTTTTCGCCGCGCTCGACGAAGCCATTCGCGTCGGCGACGAATCCGGCATTCATGTCCAGGTCGTGCATATGAAATTGTCCGGCCTCGATAATTGGGGCCGCGCGAGCGAGATGCTGGACCGGATCGAAGCGGCGCGGGCGCGCGGAATCGCCATCGATTGCGATCAATATCCCTATACCGCCGCCAGCAATCCCTTGAAGAACCTGCTGCCGCGCTGGGTGCAAAGCGACAAGATCGACGAGATGAAGGCGCGTCTTGCATCGCCCGAGAACCGCGCGCGAATCAAGCAAGAGATCGCGACCCACGGCCTCAATAATTTCGGCCGCATCAAGGACTGGGACGCGATCCGCATCTCCGTCAGCCCGCATCAGGGCCAATATGCCGGCCGCACCATGCTCGATATCGCCAACGAACGCGGCATCGATCCGGTCGATTGCGCCTGCGATTATCTGATCGCCGATCAATGCGCGACGCGAGTGCTGGTGGATTCAATTTCTGAAGACGACATCCAGACCATGATCAAGTCGCCGGATGTCTGCGTCGGCTCGGATGGCAACTGTGTGGCGACGCACGGCATCACCGGGCAGGGGCGGCCGCATCCGCGCTTCTACGGCACCTTCCCACGCATCATCGGTCATTATTCGCAAGAGCTGCACCTGATCGACCTGCCGCTGGCCATCCACAAGATGACCGGCGCGTCAGCGAAGGCGCTCGGCTTCACCGATCGCGGCTTGCTCAAGACCGGCTACGCCGCCGACATCACCTTGTTCGACCCCGCCGAATTCCGCGAACGTGCGACCTATCAGGACCCTCATCAATATCCGGCGGGAGATTCGACGACGGTACTGGTCAACGGCACGGTGACGATAGACCACGCCGAACATACCGGCGCGCTGGCGGGGGATTTGCTGAAGCGGGCGTCGGCTTAAACCTTCTCCGCCCTTCGGGGGGAGAAGGTGGCGAGCAAAGCGAGCCGGATGAGGTGGGTGGTGCAACAACCGTGATCTGCCTTTGAGACACACCTCACCCTCCCGTTGCTTGCGCAACGGGCCCCTCCCTCTCCCCTAAAGCGGAGAGGGGATTATGGGGCTGGATTTGAACCGCTTCGCCACCACCTCTATCCTGACGCCCGGCCGTTTTAGGAGCACCTCATGCCGCAATATGATTTCGATCTCTTCACCATCGGCGCGGGATCTGGGGGCGTGGGGGCGTCGCGGCGGGCGGCGTCTTATGGGGCGCGGGTTGGGATTTGCGAGGACAGCCGGGTCGGCGGCACTTGCGTCATTCGCGGCTGCATCCCGAAGAAGCTGCTGGTCTATGGCGCGGGCTTTGCGCATCAGTTCGAGGATGCCAAGGGCTATGGCTGGACGGTCGCGCCGCCGGTGTTTTCCTGGCCCGACCTGATCGCGGCCAAGGACAAAGAAATCTCGCGGCTCGAAGGTATCTATCACAAGCTCTTGAAGGATTCCGGCTGCACGCTGTTCGAGGCGCGCGGCACGCTGATCGACGATCACACCATTCAGGTCGGCAGCAAGCGCGTCACCGCGGCGAACATCCTGATCGCGACCGGCAGCTATCCCGTCCGGCCCGACATTCCGGGCATCGAATATTCGATCACCTCGAACGAGGCGCTCGATCTGCCGAAATTGCCGCGCAACATCATCATCGTCGGCGGCGGCTATATCGCGCTGGAATTCGCGAACATCTTTTCGGGATTCGGCTCGAAGGTGACATTGATGGTGCGCGGCGAGAATGTGCTCAACGGCTTCGATGCCGATGTTCGCGTCGATATCGCCAAGGAGATGGAGCGCAACGGCATTACCATCCATACTCGGACGCATATCGAGCGCATTGAATCGATCGAGGGCGGCGTTACCGCCTACGCCAAAGGCGGATTAGAGGTTTCAGCCGATTGTATTCTCTATGCGACGGGCCGCAAGCCGTGCAGTGCCAAGATGGGTCTCGCCGAAGCCGGGGTGAAGCTGCATCACGATGGCAGCGTCATCGTCGATGATTGGCAGCACACGTCGGTGCCGCATATCTATGCTATCGGCGATGTCACCAACAAGCTGAACCTGACGCCGGTCGCGATTGCCGAGGGGCGGGCGCTGGCCGAGACCTTGTTCAACAACAATCCGATGAACGTCTCGCACGACAATGTCTCGACGGCGGTGTTCAGCCAGCCGACGATCGCGACCGTGGGCCTCACCGAGGAAGACGCGCGCAAGAAATACGGTCCGGTCGATATCTATCGCGCCCGCTTCAAGCCGCTGAAGAACACGGTGTCGGGCAACGAGGAACGCACGATGATGAAAATCGTCGTCGATCGCGCGACCGACAAGGTGGTCGGCCTTCACATGGTCGGCGTCGATGCGCCCGAGATCATTCAGTCGCTGGCCGTCGCCATCACCTGCGGCGCGACGAAGAAACAGTTCGACCGCACCATGGCGATGCACCCGACCGCGGCCGAGGAATTCGTCACCATGCGCGACAAGGTGCCCGAACCGAAAGCCGACTCCGCGGCGTAGGCGGCCAAAGTTGCCCTTGCGTTGCCGCGACGGTCACGCTGCTATGAAGGGGTGAAACCGCTGAATATCCTTCTTGTCGAAGATGACGGCCTCATCGCGATGCTGCTGACGCAGATGCTCGAGGATAGGGGGCATTCCATCTGTGCTTCGGCGGCGACCGAGGCTGAAGCGATTGAAGCGGCGCTGGCGCATAAACCCGAACTGATCATTTCCGACAGCCGGCTGCGCGTCGGCGACGGCGTGGCGGCGATCACGGAAATCCTGCGTCACCAAACCGTGCACTATATCTTCGTCAGCGGCGATTCAGCCGCGATCCTTGCGCGTTTTCCGCAGGCAATCGTGCTGCGCAAACCGTTCCGCGAAGAAGCATTGGTCAAAGCGATCGCAAAGGTGATGGCGGCGGCCGAGCTGACGTAGCGCTTTACGCCGTTTTCGGCACGGCGATCGTTACCATCGTGCCGGGCGATTCCGCCGATAGTGTCACGCGTCCGCCAAGCTGACGCGCCAAGGCCTCGACGATGCTCGTGCCGAGGCCGCTGCGGACCGGCGGTTCGGTCATCTTGGTGCTGATGCCGATGCCGTCGTCCGACACCGCCAGCCGCCACAGGGTCGCGCTCGATTCATAGCGCACGAACACCGTGCCGCGGGCATTGTCCGGAAAGGCATATTTAAGGGCGTTGATCACGAGTTCCGTGGCGATGAGGCCCATGCTGACGGCTTCTTCCGAGGTCACGTCGCCGTCGCTGGCCTCGACCTTGATCGTCACCGGCTGATCTTCGGGAATCATCGAGGCGGCGAGGCTGTCGCATAGCCGCGTCAGATAGGACTCGACGGCGATGCGCGCGCCGAACGCGGCCGGCTGAAGCTGTTCCTGCACGGTGGCGACGGCGAGAACGCGCTCATGCGCTTCCTTCAAATGGCGTCGCGTGTCTTCCGATTGGACCGTCCGCGCCTTCAGCAGGATGATGCTGGCGATGATCTGGAGACTGTTATTGACGCGGTGATTGATTTCGCGGAGCAACAGTTCCTTTTGGTGCAGCAACTCGTCTTTTTCGTTATCGAGGACACGGCGCTCCGTTACGTCCTCGATGGCGACGAGCAGATTGGTGCTGACATTGCTTTCGTCGAAAACCTTGCGCGCATTGAGCAGCATCACGCGATGGCCCAATGCCGGCGAGTCCAACTCGATCTCGTAATTCTCGACCGTGGTGTCGTGTGCGAGAATGTCTTCGAACAGTTTCGACAGGGCAGGGATGTTCCATTGCCCATTGCCGAGCGTACTCAAAGCGCGACCCTCGACCTCGCTGGGCGCGATTCGAAAAGCGGAATAAAAGGAACGGCTCGCGATCAATACACGCAGCTGTGCATCGAGAACGATGAGCGGTTCGCGCACCGTATCGACGATCTCTTGCGCCAGCGTACGCCGGCCCGCGGCATTACCTGTCGAGTTTTCGCTGGTCATATTTAGTCCCCAGCGAACCCTATAGGACTATATGCCTCCGCCCTAATGAATACGGCCCCGCCCCGTCCCGGCTCGCGAATACCCTGGCGCGTGGCTTAGGGCGTCAGCCGCTTGGCGCGTGTTCTTCGATCTTCTCGGCGACGGCCTCGCAAACCGCGGCCAGTTCCCACAATTCGCGCTGTAGTAAGATGTCTTGTGCGGCTTCGGCGCGTGCCGAAAACGCATTCGCCTGTTCCAACCAGAAATCGGCGTCGATCATGACAGCCTCCTTTGGTGCTTATCCAGAAGGCTGCACCCCGAATATGGCCATAGCGAGGCAAAAAAATCCCCGGCCAGGGGGTAACTGGCCGGGGATATCCGCGGAAAAAAGCGGTGCGTTCGAGACTAGAAGTTGAACTGCGAGCGCAACGCGACGGCGTTGAAGCTTGCACCGATATTGCTGCCGAGCGGTGAACCCGCGACGACCGCGCCTTGCTTCTTGTTGATGTCGCCATGAAGGACGTTCAGCATGAAGCGCATGTTGGTGTTCGGGTACCAGTTCAGGCCGACCGTATAGACGGTCTGCTTGCCGCCGGCGACGCCGTTGGTGCTGGCGGTGGTGGTGCCGGGGGTGAAGAGGTCGTTGAGATCGACGACGCTGAAACGCGCCGCGGCTTCCCACGCGCCCCAAGTGCCCGACTTCCACGAGAAGGGGTTGTTCGGGACGATGGTGCCATAGGCGCCGGTCGACGGATTGTACTTCCGCGATTCACCGGTGATCGTGTAGCTGCCTTGGACATAACCGCCGTTGAAGTTCAGGGCGGAGAGGCCCTGACGCGTCACGTTGTAGTGGAAGTATTCCGCCTGCGCGAAGGCGCTGCCGAGGCCGCCGGCGAGTTCTGCGCCGAACACGCTGGCATCCTTGACCGGGTTGGTCGCGGTGCCGATGGCACCGGTGTTGATGATCGAGGTCGGATCGACGCGCAGTTCCGGCCGGTCGCTGAAGCTGGTGACCGAGCGCACGTTGGCTGTCGTCGGCGGCTTGATCAGGCCTTCGACGTTGCCGCCGATATGGAACGAATAGTTCGCGTCCTGCAGGACCTGATAGGTCGCGCGGGCGGTGGCGCCGAACTGTTCCGGTATGCCGTGTGTCGTGTTGGCGGCGGGGCCGGTGCCATAGATGCCGACCCAGGCGCGATCGTTGTTCCAGCGCGCACCGAAAGCGGAACGGTTGTCGCCGGCCGCGAGGTTGGCGGCAATGACCTGCGCCGACGAGCGTTCCATGAACATGATGTCGTTCGAGCTCGTCGCTTCGTCGAGCGTGAAGGGCACGTCCTGGTAGCCGAGGTCGAAGTGGAACGGGGCGATGCCGTTGTAGGTGATGTAGGCGTTTTCGAGAACGGTGTTCGCGCCGCTATCCGTCGAGCCACCCAGATCGAAAATCAGGTTGTAGCCCCAATCGTTCAGGAATTTGCCGGTCACGCCAAGGCGCGCGCGCCGTGCGTTGACGCCGCTATGCAGCGCCTGTGGCGCGCTGAAGGTGGAGCCGGGATGATAGTCATAGGCGCCGATATCGAAATTCAACCGGCCGGTGATCGCCAGCGTATTGGCCCCGTCCGCGGTCGAGAAAGTCGGGCGGTTGTTCGGCATCGTGACGACGACGCCATTGCTCGAGAGAGCGGGCGCTGCCTTCAACTGATTGACGGTCGCCGTAGCTTGCGCCTGGCTTTGCTGCGTCTGGATGACTTGGCCTTGCAGGTTCTGCAGCTGTTGATTCACAGCGCGGAGCTGGTCTTGCAGGGCTTGGATCTGGGCGTTGACGGCGCCGTTCGACTGCGCCATCGCCGGTGCTGCCATCGCGAGCGCGCTGCCAATAGCGACGCTGCCAAGAAGGTAGCTTCTAAGCGACATAAGTTCTTCTTCCTTTGTTCTAAGTGAATATCCCCGAGATCGGCAACGCGCATGGCGCTGCAAATCGAGGGCGATCCTAGGAAGGGCTTATGACGGTTGGCGGAAGCTTCGATGACGCAGCGATGACAGCGAAGAGAGTCTCAATCGCTGTGGCGTTAGAGACACAACATAAGAAAGCCGCTGTAACAATTGGCAGCGGCTTATGATCGTCTGAAAGAAAGGAAGCGCGCCGATTTCTTGCGCTCGGCGCGGACGCTGTCGTGTGTTAGCGGCGCCAGTTCGGCCGGCGCGGCGCAGCGGCGGGGGCGGCGGCTTTTTCGTCCTTGTGGCGGAAATTGATCCGGCCCTTGGTCAAATCATAGGGAGTCATCTCGAGCGTGACGCGATCGCCCGCGAGAATACGAATCCGATTCTTCTTCACGCGGCCCGACGTGTAGGCGAGCGTTTCGTGGCCGTTATCGAGTTTGACGAGAAAGCGCGCATCCGGAAGACGCTCCAGGACGGTGCCGTCGAATTCCAACATTTCTTCTTTCGCCATGATGGCCTCCTCGGAAAGTTATTGAAGCCCGCAAGAGACGATGCGCGGTCTCGCCCCTTGTGACGGGGGAGCGGATCGAGACGCAGCGAATGGAGAGAAAGATAGTAGAGCGTGTCGGGGCTGGCGGCGATTCTTCAATCGGTATCGCGCCTCGACATAAAGCAGAGAGGGACGGCGCCAGGCGCCGTCCCGTCATCCGTTAGGCGTTCTTCAGATTGACGGCCGAAACCTTGCCCTGCTGACCCTTTTCGAGATCGAAGGACACTTTCTGACCTTCGTTCAGGGTGCCGAGGCCGGAGACTTGCACTGCCGAGATGTGAACGAAAACGTCTTTCGCGCCATCATCGGGCTGAATGAAGCCATAGCCCTTCATCGAATTGAACCACTTAACTGTACCAACGGACATATTGTGTCCCTTCCATAACAAAATACCGCGCCACGCATGTGCCGCGGATCAAAGCGCGAGTTGGATGGGACCTGGTGTGGCTCGGTAGAGCGTAACTAAGTGGCCGACCCAAGGTCGATTGACCTCGTAGATATGGGCTTACAACCCTTGTTTATCAAGAACAAAAGGCGACTTCCGGGATGCCGGGGCCTGTTGCGGCCATGCCCGCCGGGCTAGAATCCGGCGGGGACGGGTGGCGAAAGCTGCTCAATCCTCGCGAACTCGTGTCTTGCGGCAGGCAGCGGCGCGGCCTGATATCACGCGGCCAACAGGGAGAAACGACCATGAAGCCCATTGCTTTCGCCATTTTTGCCGCAGGAACGCTGGCTTTTGCCGGCGGCGCCCAGGCGCAACAGATCGACTATGCCAAGGTCGATGTCAAAACCACGGATCTCGGCCATCAGACCTACATGCTGGAAGGCGCGGGCGGCAACGTCACCTTCGCCGTCGGCAAGGACGGGGTCATTATGGTGGATTCCCAATTCGCGCCGATGCACGACAAGCTGAAAGCCGCCATCGCGGCCGTGACCAATCAGCCGGTCAAATACGTCGTGAACACCCATTTCCACGGCGATCATACCGGCGGCGACGAAGCCTTCGCCAAGGACGGCGCAACCGTCGTCGCGAACGAGAACGTCAAGAAGCGGCTGGCCAGCGGTTCGATCAACGGCTTGACCAACGCCAAGACCGACGGCGTCACCGGCCAGGCGCTGCCCTCGAAGACCTACGGCTCGGCACTGACGCTCAGCGTCAAAGGCCGTTCGGCGCAGCTGCACCATGTCCTCAACGCCCATACCGACGGCGACACCTATGTCGTCTTCAAGGACGCGAACGTGATCTCGACCGGCGATACGGTGACGCTCGGCCGCTATCCGAATATCGATTTCGCCAATGGCGGTAACATCAAAGGCATGATCGCCGCCTGCGATGCCTATATCGCGATGGCCGATGCCAAGACCAAGATCGTCCCCGGTCACGGCAACCTGACCGACAAGAAAGGCATGCAGGCTTATCGCGCCATGCTGGTCGCGGCGCGCGACCGCATGAAGAAGCTGATTAAAGAAGGCAAGAGCGAGCAGGACGTCATCGCCGCCAAGCCCTTCGCCGATTTCGACAAGCAGGTCGGCGCCAACGACCAGTCTAGCACCAACTTCATCCGCGTGGTTTATAACTCGCTGAAGCCCGCGAAGAAGATGTAAGCCGGCGCTCTCATCGCCGTTCGATCAAACCCTCTCCGCCCCGCGGAGAGGGTTTTTCTTTATACGAAGGTGCTGCCGAGCGGCGATGGATAAGCTTGCAGCTATCGCTGATGCGTTAGTACCATCGACATTAACGTCGAAAGACATTCATGGGGGAAATGATGTCGGATTTAGCTGGAATAGACGATCAACGTCTCACCTTACCGCTTAGACCAGCGTATGCCTTTGGCGAAGAGCATGGATTGAGCGACGAAATCAGCGCGATCGAGACAATGAAAATCGATTGGAAATCGTCGTACACCTCGACTGTCCGACGTGGTTTCATCGTAGCTCTTTTTGAGAAGAACGGTATTTTTGAAGAATTCAAAGAGAAGCATTGGCCTTCAGGAAATACATCCTGGGGCGAAACATTGCGAAAGAGACTTCTTAGAATAAAGCAGGATTTTGACGAGTATCGTTCAACTGGTGAAGGGCCTGTTGCGGAAGCAGATGATGAAGAAGATCTCGGTGATCAGCAGTTCGCGGCAGAAAATGATCTACGCGACTTTCTCGCCGAGAATCTCTCGCGCATCGAACCGGGGCTTCGACTTTATTCGGGGGAAAAGTCTGGGGTCGAGTTTGCCATCGATGGCGGAAGAATTGATCTGCTTGCGATCGACAAAAACGATAAATTCGTCGTCATCGAGCTAAAGCTCGGAAAAGGTCGGAATAGGACACTCGGACAAATTCTCTACTATATGGGATGGGTTGACACCCATTTTGGTAATGGACCGTGCAGAGGCATTATCCTTGCTAAGGAAATTCCCACTGAACTCACGCTTGCGGTTAAACGCGTTCCTGGGATTTCGCTTCATCGCTACAAAATGAGTGTAACCGTGGAGTTGGTTGCGCCTATTTCCTAGGCCGAATAGAGCGAAAGCGTTGCGAGCGGCCAAGCGGGGGCGGTACGATGTGGGCAAGCGGCGGCGAAATCGCCGACACGATAAAGACGTTTACGGGGGAAACAGACATGACGATGAAGACGCTTGCGGTTGCGGCCGCGCTCTTGGTTTCGGCGACGGCGGCGAAGGCCGAGGAACTCAACCTGCTGCTCGGCACGACATTGCCGCCGGGCGTTCATCTCAACATGCGGGTGCTGCATCCCTGGGCCGAGCGTATCAACGCGCAGGGCAAGGGCGTCGTTCATATCGACGTGCGCGACGGGTCGGAGATCGCCAGCCTCGCCAATTTCTATTCGCGGGTTCAGGACGACGTGATCCAGATTTCCTGGGGCCTGCAGTCGGCCATCGCCGGCAAGTTCCCGCGCACCGCCGTCGGCGCCTTGCCCTTCGAGGTCGATAAGGCCGAAGAAGGCTCGGTCGCGCTCTGGCGCATCTATCAGGCCGGCTTGCTGGATGCCGAATACGATACGGTTCATCCGCTGTTCATGACCACGTTGCCGCCATCCGGCTTTCACATGGCGAAGCCGATGAAGACGCTCGAGACACTGGCGGGGCTGAAGGTCGCCATTGGCTCGAAGACGTCGGGCGACATCATCACCCATATGGGCGGTGCGCCGCTTGCCATGATCACCAGCGACTATTACACCGCCATCCAACGCGGCATGGTCGATGGCGCCAATGTGCAATGGACGGCGATGCAGCCGTTCAAGCTTTATGAAGTGACCTTCTATCACGTCGAAGCGTCGCTGGGCGCATCGACCGGCATGGTCTTCATGAACAAGAAAAAATACGAAGCGCTGTCGCCGGCGGTGCGCAAAATCCTCGATGACAATTCCGGCGAGGCGCAGAGCCGCTTCTATGGCAAGTTCTGGGATGACGTCGATAACGAAGGCCGCGACATGGTCAAGGCTATGGGCGATAAGCATCAGATCGTGACCCTGCCGCCCGCGATCGAAGCCAAGTGGCGCAAGGACGTCGAGCCGGTTACGACCGACTGGGCGAAATCGACGCCCGATGGCGAGAAGGTTCTCGCTGCCTTCCGCGCTGAGACGGCGAAGGTCAAGGCAGGGAAGTAATCTTTACGACGTCATTGCGAGCCCCTTCTTGAAGAGGGGGCGAAGCAATCCATTCTGCAGCTAAGTACGAAGTTCACCACGAAGACACGGAGGGGCACGGAGGAAAAATTCTTCTCCGTGTCCTTCGTGTCTCCGTGGTTATTCTTTGAGAGAGTTGGCAGGACTATCAAGCGCCCCTCGACTTCGCTCGGGGTGAGGATACGAGCGTGGGCTGCTTTGCAAAGCCACGCACCTCTTTCACCTCACCCCGAGCGAAGTCGAGGGGCGCACGGCTTGTTTGCCTAATCTCGTTCGTCGATATACTGGATTGCTTCGCTACTCCTGAGCTTGTCGAAGGGCGCAATGACGATAGAAGGGAACGCCGGTCCTACTTCATCCGTGGGTCGATGCGGTGGACGTCGGCGGGGTTGAGGGGACGTTCGACCGCGTTCCAGGTCGAGGCGCCGATCACCAAAATCCAGATCGCCAGCGCCGCGGCGGCGGAGGCGCGCTTGAGGCTTTGCTTCTCCATCGCCGGCATCTTCTCGATGCCATAGGCATGGACGAGGCCGAGGACGATCAGCAGCAGCTTTGGCAGGAACATCGTGTGCAGCCCGACGCCGATCGGGTCATAGAGAAAGAGGCCGATCCCGCTCAATACGGTGATGCCGAAGGCCCAGTTCATCAGGGTGATGACGGGAAGACGCATGGTCGCCATCGACGAATCGCGGAAGAAACCCAGCCGCCGGACCTCGATCAGCAGCAGCATGCCGAGAAATCCGGCCATGCTGAGGAGGTGGAGGAAGCGCATCGTGCCATAGACCGGGCGCAGGCCATAGGCCCAGAGCCGAAACGACGTTCCCGCCAGCCAAACCAGCATGTCCACCGGCAGATGCGGCAGACCCATTCCATAGACGTCGGGCATCGCGGGTAGGGGGCTTTCTTATGGGCGGGCTTATATACGGGCGGACACGGATATCACTGAATCCGCTTGACAATGAAAATCATTCTCATCCAGATTGCAAGTGCGAATGATTTGCAAATGGGTGCGTTTGGGGTATCTTCCCAACCGCTCTTTGGAGACGAAGTCGGAATGTCTGGGTTTCGTGTCGTTTTGGGTCTTTGCTTGGTCGCGAGCGTCGCGACGGCCTCGAATGCTGCGCTGTTTCATCCTGCCGTCACGCCCCAAAATCCCATCGTCCTGGCTGCCGACACGGCGGCGTCCAACAATTCGGACGATACCGATTTTCTCTTTCGTCTCGGGATGGTAGAGGGGCATCTTATCGTCGGACATGAGCTTTTGGTGGCGCATCAGAACGCGCTGGCGCTGCCCCATTTCGGGCACCCGGTCCATGAACTCTACGATGACCTCGCGCCCTACCTGAAGAAGCATCAATTCCCCGATTTCGACCGGCAATTGACGGCCCTCGAAGCCCAGGTCGCGGCGGCGCCCGACAGCCCCAAGACCGAGACCCAATATCTGGAAATCATCGACACCGTCCATAAGGCGCGGACTTTGGCGCCGGCGGCCCTGCGCGCGTCGCTGCCCGAGATGATCAAGATCTGCTCGGACACGATCGACGCAGCCTCGGGCGAATATGGCGAGTCGCTCGAAAAGGGGAAGGTCGCCAGCATCGTCGAATATCACGACAGCCGCGGCTATCTCGCCTATGTCGATCAGCAGGTCGGCGCGCTGAAACAGCAGATGGCCGACGCGAAATCGCAGGACGTGCTGAACCGCTTCAAGGCCGTGCTGGCGAAGGCGCAGTGGATCGTCGCCGATCTGGTGCCGAGCCCGACCCCGCGCGCCACCGTCGCCGAATATCGCGCCATCGTCGCCGAAGCGGCGACGGTCGCGAATTCCGATGCGCCTGCCAAGAACTGACCGCCATGATCGCCTTACCGACATATTTCGCGCCGCATGGAAGTTTCCGCTCATGCGACGCGTTCTCATTCGCACAATCGACTGCCTCCTGAGGTCGCCGCATGTATGTATGTCTCTGCAATGGGTTCACCGATCGCCAAGTTCGCGGCGTGGCCCCGAACGTTAAATGCTCGGCGGCAGGCGTCTATCGCGCCCTGGGCGTGCGGCCCCAGTGCGGCAAATGCGTTCCGACGGTGCGTGAAATCCTGCGCGATCTCGCCCAGGTAACGTCCGACGATGGACTGGCGAGCGCGGCGTCTCCCGCCTAAGCTAACAGCCAGCCGACCGCCCAGGGCGGTCCATCATCACGATCGGAGGGGTCATGCAAGGCGATGCCAAGGTTCTGCGGCATCTAAACGTCATTCTCAAAAACGAGCTGACGGCCATCAATCAATATTTTCTCCATGCGCGCATGTTGCGCCATTGGGGCGTGACCAAGCTCGGCAAGCGGGAATACAACGAGTCGATCGACGAGATGAAGCATGCCGATCGGCTGATCGATCGGATTTTGTTCCTCGACGGCATCCCGAATTTGCAGGATCTCGACAAGCTGCTGATCGGCGAGGACGTCAAAGAGGTCATGGAATGTGACCTCAAGCTGGAACAGAAAGCCATCGGCGATCTGCGCATCGCCATCGCCGACTGCGAAACGGCGCGCGATTTTGCGACCCGCGATCTTCTCGCCGATATCCTCAAGGCCGAGGAAGACAGCGTCGATTTCGTCGAGACCCAGTTCACGCTGATCGAGAAAATCGGTCTGCAGAACTACGTGCAGCTTCAATCGGAAGCCGCCGAATAAAGGAGCATCGACCCGCCATGGCTTCGATCACGTCCGTCACGTCGCGGTTCTTGAAAGCCAGCCTCTATGGCGCGGTCGGGTTTGTCTTGTTGGGATTCGGGTCGGCGGCCTACGCCGAAGACCCGATTTCCTTCGACATGACGATCAAAGACCACAAATTCACGCCGAACGAGATTCACGTCGCGGCCGGCAAGGCTGCCGTCATCAATCTCAAGAACGAAGATTCGACGGCCGAGGAATTCGATTCCGACGCGCTGGCGATCGAGAAGGTGATCCCCGGCGGACGCAGCGGCGTGATCCGGCTACGGCCCCTTGATAAGGGAAGCTATCCCTTCGTCGGCGAATATTTCCAGGACACCGCCAAGGGCGTGATTATCGTCGATTAGTCGTCGATAAGAAGATTCACCACGGAGACACGAAGGGCACGGAGGAAGATTTCTTCTCCGTGTCCTTAGTGTCTCCGTGGTTTTCTTTTTGATTTTTTATATCGTCATTCCCGCGAAGGCGGGAATCCATTCCGACGGTTGTGCGGTTGAGGCATGGACCCCCGCTTTCGCGGGGGTGACGATTGGAGAGTAAAGCGGCAGCAGACTTAAGCCGCCAACTCCTGCACGCCGCGTACCGGCAACGACACATGCACGGTGGTGCCGCGGCCGACGGTGCTGGTGATTTCCACTTTGCCACCATGCTGTTCGGCGATCTGACGCACCATCGGCAGGCCGAGGCCGGTGCCGAAGCTTTTGGTGCTGAACAAAGGCTCGAACACTTTCGGTAAGTTCTCCGGCGGGATACCGGGACCGGTATCGGCAATGGTGAACTCGAACACCGATCCGATCATCACGGTCGAAACCGTCACGCGGCGTTCCGTAATCGATGCGTCCATGCTGACCATCGCCTGGGCGGCGTTATCGACGAGATTAATCACGATCTGACGCATACGGTCGGGATCGAAGCTGATCACCTGACCCGGCGCGCCGAGATTACGCGTCACGGTGATGCCGTCGGGGAATTTTTGTTCCTTCAACACGTCGTCGATCCATTTGTCGAACACGGCCGACGACATTTTGAGATCGCGGATACGGGTATATTCCAACAGCTCGCCGATGATGCGATCGCAACGGCTGATGCTGCGCTCAATGCGTTCGATCGGACGATTGAAGTTGAGGCCGCTGCTGGCGGCTGTGTCTTTCATCATAAAGATGGTATTGCGGATCGCGCTCAACGGATTGCGCAATTCGTGCGCGACGGTCGCGGTCAGCTGACCGAGCGCGGAAAGACGTTCCTTCCGCAGCAACTCTTCTTCCATGCGATGTTTCTCGCGCGCGTTGTCGCGGAAGACGCGCAGCGCACGGGCCAAGTCGCCGACTTCGTCGTGACGGCGGGCGAAGGGAATTTCGCCGGTCAGGTTGCCGGCGGCGACCGCGCGCATTGTTTCGATGATCCGCGCCATCGGCCGCGCCACGCGGCGGCTGACGAAAAGGGTCGTATAGATGCCGAGACCGAAGAACATGACGGTAAGGAAGATCGCCATATAAAGATTGCGCGCGGCTGCGCCAGCTTGCTGGGCGGCATGGTCTTCGCTGAGATCGAAGGCGGTGTTGGCGACGCTCATCACCGTTTCGAGCGGCAGGTTCGACATCTCGACCCAGCGGCGGCCCGATACCGGCGCGGCGCGTCCCGCGGTCAGGTCGTCGATGATCGCTTTGCGCTTGGCGCGTAGGTTGGTGAAATAGAGTTTGTTGGCGTCGGCGACGGCTTGCACCAGCGAAGCGGGGAGGCTGAGCATCCGCGTGTCGTCCTGGATCGCTTTCCAGGCGGTCTCGATGCGGCCGTTCAAGGTCGCAAGCTGTTGCTGCTGGTTGACGGTCAGCGCTTCGCCGTTGGCGATGGCGACGCCGACGAGCAGCCGGTCGCTGCCGGCTGAATCACGCACGACCCAGCCAAGCTGTTTGATCTTCATCATCTCGGTGATGAAGGAGTCCGACATCACGATGTCGCTGGAGAGACTGTCGGACAGCGTGTTGATCGCATCGACCAGTTTGCCGACGCTGTTGATCCATTCACCGCTCAGATCGGCGCGGCGTTTGTCTTTGGGGAGCTGTAGGGCCGCATCGACTTCGTTGCGGACGCGCAGGAAATCATCGTGACGGGTGCGGATGTCGCTGAGGCCGGCGCGCTGATCTTTGCCGAGTTTGACGAAGGCGCTATCGAGCGCCGCTTCGGAACGCGAGCGCAAAGCCGCGATCTCGCCGCGCGAGCCGGCATCGATGGTGTCGGGGGTTTCGAGGGCGGTGTTCGCGGTATCGCGTTCGATGCGGATCGCCTGCATCGCCATGAACATATCGCGCGAAATGCTGGTGGTGCGAAGGACCTGTTCGGCGACCTCGCGCCGCTCGAACGCGCGTTCGGCAAGATTGGCGAAGATGCCGACCAGTACCAAAGCCATGAGGCCGGTACCTGCCTGCAGCAACACGCTAATCGATAGAAATTTCTTCACGACCCATGCGCCTTTCTGCCCGAATTCGCACGATTAAGTGCAGAATTCTGCCGAATAGGCGTGAGGATACGGTTAAATTTCCCGTCTTTTCCGCACTGTATGGGGTGGTTTCAGTCGCCGGCGGCCGGTCGTGGCGCGGTTTCGAGCAGCGACGCCATATGCCCACGGAAACGCCACGTCCAAAGCCACAAGGCGAGGCAGATGAAAGCGCCGATCGCGACCGGCCAACGCAAGCCCCAGCGCTCGGCGGCGATGCCGATCGCCATGGTGCCCAGCGACGGGACGGCCTGGTTGACCATGCCATAGACGCTGAGCACGCGGCCGCGGAGGCCGCCTTCGATCGCGGACTGGATCAGAGTCTGGTTGCTGACGCTTTGGGCGATGAAGGCGAAGCCGACGATCGCGGCCATCGGCAACGCGACCCAGAAATTGTCGGTGGCGACGAACAGCAACAGGGCAACCGACATTATCAGGATGTTGATGAGAGTGACGCGGGTGAGGCCGTGCATGCCGCCGCTGCGCGTCGTCATCCAGAACGCGCCGACCATCGCCCCGGCACCGTGCGCCGACAGCAGCCAGGCGAGGCCCGACGAGCCGCGTCCGAACACATCGGCCGCAAAACCGGGAATGAGATCGGTCAGCGGTTTGGCGAAGATCGAGACGACGATGAGAATGCCGAGCTGGGTGCGGATGCCGTCGTGGCGCAGGATGTAATTGAAGCCTTCGACCGTCTCGGTCCAGATCGAACGGGAAGGCTTGGCCGGGGCGGGGATGGCGATCCGCGCTTCGTCGATGGCCTTCAAGGCGAAGGTCATCACCCAGAACAGTAGGAAGGCGGCGACGAAGGACCAGCCCGTGTTCATGGTCGCGATGATCATGCCGCCCAGCGCCGGACCCAGGAAGCGCGAGGCGTTGAAGATCATCGAATTCATCGCGAGCGCCGAGGGCAGTAACTCGCGGCCGACCAGCGCATAGAGTACGGTCATGCGCGTCGGCCGGCTGAATGAGACGACGACGCCGCGCACCAGCACCAGCGTTACTAGGATCCAGATATTCATCCAGCCGGTGAGGGTGAAGATCGCCAGCAACGCCGAATAGAGCAGCGAGAAGGATTGCGTCAGGCGCAACAGCTTCAATTGATCGACGCGGTCGATCACGGTGCCGGCGATAAAGCCGAGGACGATGGTCGGCCCGGCCTCGGCGATCGAGATGCCGCCGAGCCACGCCGTCGATTGCGTCAGTTCCCAGGTGAGCCAGCCGATCGCGACGCGCTGTACCCACATGCCGACATTCGAGGTGATATTGCCGATGGTGAACAGGCGATAGGGCCTGAGCGCAAGCGCCTGCTTCGCCAGCCCCAAACCGGCGGGAAGCCTCATCGCCGATTCTCGATAGGGGGCTTGTTCTTCTTGGTCATGAACGAACGAGTCTATTCAAAATTGACGCGCCGAGATAGGGGCGGGGCGATGCTTTATTGATGATCCGGTACTAACGATACGGTTGTTCTTCCATTGCAGATCAATCGTGGGTCCCTCGACTTCGCTCGGGATGAGGTTGAGATTGTGCGCTGCTTTGCCGATGCAATACACGACCTGGCCTAACCCCGAGTGAAGTCGAGGGGCGCACCGAGTCACTGCGCGGGAACGGGATCCTTCACGCGTACGAATTCATCGACCGCATCCTCGAAACTCACGGTCGCCGGAACGGTGAAGCGGCTGGAGCGGACGCGATAGGCGGCGGCGTTGAGGCCCGGCGGCGTTGCGCCCTCGGCAACGTCTTGCACCGTCTTCAGCAACAGGCGGCGCATTTTGATGATCACGCTGTCGCTCATGCCCAGATGCTCGATGGTGCGGTCGGAGATCGGGCCCATGCTTTCCTGGACGCTGCAATCCTGCCGGCCGATGCCTTTGATGCCGGTGTAGGACGTGCCGCTTTTCTGCAGCGTGCGGTCGATCAGATATTCGTTGTCGCGATTGGCGATGGGGCGGTCGGTGCCGGGGATCATCTGCGGATGGATAAAGAAGGCTTCTTCTGAATCGGCCAAGTCGTCGCGCGACAGCGGTTTGTCGGGCCAATATTCGATGCAGTAATTCATCGTGTTCTCGTCATCGACCGGCACCCAGACATGCGCGCCGATCGGTGAGGTCGAGATCAGCTTATGGAACGGCATCAGCATGATGCTGCAGGTCCAGAAATTCTTTTCGCCTTGTTCGCGGCAGGTGCCGGCGGCGAAACCGAAATCCATCGGCAGAACCTCATACCGGTTCGGCAGGCTCATCCGCACGCCGTCGGCGTTGCCTTCATCGCCACGATGCAGAAAGGTGAGGTGGCTGGTATCGAAGCCGCCTTCCAGAGCCTGCAGCCAATTACATTCTTGAACGTGACGCGTGACGTAACGGTTCGCGTCGGGGACCAGCGTCCATTCCAGATCAGGGAAGTCGGGCTTTAATTCCGGCGGACCCATATAGGCCCAGACCAACCCGCCGCGCTCGATGCAGGGATAGGCGGTGATCTTGATCTTGCGTTTGAAGTCTTTGTCCCACGGTTCGCTGGGCAGATCGACGCAATTGCCTTCGACGTCGAACTTCCAACCGTGATAGACGCAGCGCAGACCACATTCCTCGTTGCGTCCAAAGAACAACGACGCGGTGCGATGCGGGCAGCGTTCGTCGAGAAGGCCGACGCGGCCCTCGGTATCGCGAAACGCGACCAGCTTCTCGCCCAAAAGTTTGACCCGTACCGGCGCGCCATCGGGCTCGGCCAGTTGGTTCGAGAACAGCGCCGGAATCCAATAACGCCGCATCAGATTGCCCATCGGCGTGCCGGGGCCGGTCCGGGTCAGCAGCTCGTTATCTTCCCGCGACAGCATGGGTTTTTCCTCGGGTCATGTCTTGTTAACCCAGATTTAGCACAGTGGACGCCTGCACCAAAGCGGGGCGGCGGACTGCGCAGCGCCCGGTGTGCGCCTTTGCCGCGGGTTATTTTATGTTGCAATGCAACAATCCATTCCAATATCGGTTGATAGGATGGCGTACGATCTCGTCGTACCGCGCACCGAAGACCGCGTTCGCCGGTCGCCGTTCAGAAACATGTTTGGGAATCGACTGGGCACGAGGCAATGGCGCCTCCCGTGAGGGGCGCATTGAACTATTGATTGGGACGATGGGTCGATGAGTATTGAACAAGATCACCTGATGATCGAAGCCGCACGACTTACCCGTGCGGGCAAGCTGTTCGATGCGACGACGCTGTTGCAACGGTGGATCGCGGGGGCTGGCTGTGTCGGCGCAGAGTCCACGCCGAAGCACGCGCCACCTGCCGGCGACAAATCATCGACATTCTTCGATCAGATTCTGCAACGGATCGGGCTAGGCGGTAAGTCCGCCGCCGAGGAAATTTCGGTTGCTCCCGGACGGTCGGTGAAAAGCGATCCGGACATTGTCCAAGTCGGCGACTTTATCGCCGGTAACTACGCCGACGCTGCCGGCCGTCGCGATTACAAACTTTATATCCCCACCGTCTATGACGGGCAGCCGTTACCGCTGATCGTCATGCTTCACGGCTGCACGCAGTCGCCCGATGATTTCGCGGCCGGAACGCGCATGAACGCGGTGGCGGAACAGCACGGATGTTTTGTCGTCTATCCTGCGCAACCGTCATCGGCCAATCTTCACAAATGCTGGAACTGGTTCAATCCGCAGGACCAGCAGCGTGATCATGGCGAGCCAGCGCTGATCGCCGGCATCACCCGCAAGATCATGCAGGACTATGCGATCGATGACCGGCGCGTCTATGTCGCCGGTTTGTCGGCCGGTGGTGCGGCGGCGGCGGTCATGGGTATGGCCTATCCCGATCTCTATGCCGCTGTCGGCGTTCATTCCGGTCTTGCCTGCGGCGCCGCGACAGACGTGCAATCGGCATTGGCGGCGATGCGCGATGGCAAGGCTGCGCCAGGACGTACGACGGCATCACGCATCGTTCCCACCATCGTTTTCCACGGCGATAACGATAAGACCGTCAATCCATCGAACGGCGATCAGGTCATTGCCCAGTCAAAAAGCGGGATGCCTCTCGGTGCGACCGTCGCTGCGGTTACCGAAAGCGGCAGCGCCGGTGGTCTCTCCTATGATTGCACGACCCATACCGATCGGAGCGGCGAGACGGTCTTCGAGCAATGGGTCATCCATGGCGCGGGTCACGCTTGGTCGGGCGGCAGCGCCTCCGGTACCTACGCCGATCCGCGCGGCCCGGACGCATCGCGAGAGATGGTGCGGTTCTTCCTCAGCCACCGCCGCTGATCTGCGGTCACTCGACGCAGATGCCGGGGACCGCGATCTTGCGAAACAGATGCGGTTTCGCCGTCAGGCTATCGGGGTAGGGCAAGGCCTTCGCCCGCAGCTCTTTGTTGTTTCGGGCGGCGCGGTAGTGGGCGACGCTCTCCCAAACGGCGGTGTTGAGAAATGTCCCGCTTCCCGCGATGCCGCGGTGAAGCTGTGTCGAAATGAATCCCGGTTGGGTTTTGAGGTTCGCCGCGTCGCTCGCCCAGGCGGCGAGAAGCTGATCGACGTCGGCGGGCGCGACGGTCAGAACATTGACCAGGGTTATCGCGCCGCCGCCTTCTTCCAACTGCTGGGCGAGGGTGACCGTCTCATCCAATTCGACGAATTTGGGCATCTAAGGCTCCTCCGTGTGGAGCCTTAGTTATCAGTGCCCCTTCGCTTCGACAAGCAACTGCTTGTACTGCGCCAGTACCTTGTCGCCGTTCGGCGTGTCCTTGACCCATTGATCGGTGACCGGCTGCAGCTTCGTCTGCAACGCATGGGTCTGCTCGGGGGTCAGATTGACGATGGTGTGGCCGGGCGTGTTCTTGAACTGCTCGCGCGTCTCGTTGTCGAGGTCCATCCAGTACTTGCCGAAGGCGCGGCTCTGCGCTTCGCCGGAATTATCCATCAGCACTTTGCGCACCGGTGCGGGCAGGGCGTTGAACGCCTTCTTCGCCATGAACACCATCGCCGGCGCGCCGCCCAGGCGTTCCTCGAGATGATAGCTGGTCACTTCGCCCAGCTTGAACGGCGCGAACACCGTCCAAGCGCCGTAGGTGCCATCGACCGCCTTGTGCTGTAGCGCCGTGTAGATGTCCGACTGCTGGAACGAGATCGGCGTGCCGCCCAATGCCGTTACGATCGAGGATGTCGCCTTCGACGAGGCGACGATCTTGAGGCCACCGAGATTGTCCGCGGCCGGGGCGGGGCGATTGAGATGGAAGCCGCTATTGGCGAGCGTCACGATATAGAGCGGGACGATGTCGGTATATTCGCTGTCCATCGCGCCCGAGGTATAGAGCCGCCAGAACGCGACCGAGGCTTCGTCCGACCGTTCGAACAGCATCGGTAGGGCGACGACGTTCGACAGCACGAACTTGCCGGCGATCGACCCAGTGACGGTGAAGGCAACTTGAATGACATCGTCGAGGACGCGGTCATAGACATTGCCATAGCTGGCGACGCTCAACCCGTCGCGCACATCGATCTCGACGACGCCCTTGCCGGCGGCATTGACCTTCTCGGCCCAGGGATGAAGCAGGCGGACGTTCAACGGTCCGTCCGCCGGGCTCAAGGTCGCGAATTTCAGCTTGGTCGCTTCCTGCGCATTGCCCACCGACGTCATACCCAAAACGAGCGTGGCCGCGAGTGCCATTTTCCGTGGTAGTCCCATCGACATTTCCCCCGATATGAAACGGCGCAACGACGCCGCGAATTTGAGCGCCATACTCAGTGACGAACGACGCGTGGTCAATGGTAAGGAACGAAATGCGTTATCTCGCCGTCATTGCGAGCAAAGCGAAGCAATCCAGTGGCTGGGCGGACTGGATTGCTTCGCCGCTACGCGCCTCGCAATGACAAGAGAGGTTTTTTAGCCGAGGGGTCCCAGAAACGGTTCGCCCATGAAGCTGTCGGCGTTGGCCTCGAGCATTGTCGGCCATGCACCGGGAACGACTGCGCGGCGCTGCGCCGCCGGGCGTGGTTTGCCGTCCCAGCCGATCTGTTCCATCGACCAGTAAAGCTGCATGGCGTGGCCGTCGGGATCGAAGGCGAGGATCGTATGGTCCATGCCGGACGTCAGCTCCTGCGGCATTTCGCGGAAGGTGACGCCGTATGATTTCAGGAAATCGATCGCGTTGACCAATTGCTGATAGCTGCCGAGTTGTATGCCGAACCAGGCGAGGGTGGTATCGGGCCGCAACCCGAGCTTCTCTCGTAGAGCAACCGGGAACAGCGCCAATGAATGATGCTCGGTGTTATTACGCAGGAAGACACAACGCTCACCGCCATAGCTTGTCTCTTCGGTGACGATGAAGCCCATCGTGTCGCGATACCACGCAACCGATTTATCAAGGTCCTCGACGAATAGATTGACCGGCCCGTGTTTCACGATCTTGAACGGTCGTGCGAGTAACACGCCCTGGACGTTGTGCGTCAGCGGGAAAGTTTCCTCGTCGCGGTAGCCCGACAATAGATCGCTTCCGCGCGCGACGGCTTCGTTGACCTCGGTATATTCCGACCGCTGTGGCAAGGGTGCGGCCTTGGCGAATTCGCGGTCGTGCATGTCGAGTGGTTTGGAGCGGCCGTTCCAGCCGATCTGCTCCATGCCGTAATAGATCTCGTTCTTATGGAAGTCGGGGTCCATCAAATAGGAATGCCAGTTCGACCCCGGCATGTCGCGGCCCGAGCGGGTGACCTTCTCGGCGTTGCGCTTGAACCAGGCATCGCCTTCGACGACTTCGGCGAGACTGCCGACCTGCCAGGTGATCTGGTTGATGGTGACGTCGTCGCGGTGAAAACCGGTGTGGTCGGTCGCTTTGCGCAGCGCGTGGTTATAAAGCACGAAGGCGTGGTGATCGTGGCCATAGCGGAAGAAATAGCCGTTGAGGTCGCCGAGGGAACGGAGCGCGTCGGGTATCTTGCCGTCGCGATCGTCGGCCATGTCGCGCCGAATATCGGTGATGCGAAAGCCGAGCAGGTCGCGATAGAAGAACAACGCCTCGTCCATCTTGTAGGCGTTGACGCCGAAATGGCCGAGGCGGCGGATCTTGAACGGCCGGTCGCAGAGCACGCCGCCGACCGCGTATTTTTCTTTTGTGCCCGTCATTCGGTCTGGTTCCTCTTTTTACGTCATTGCCGGGCTTGACCCGGCAATCCATCGATGGACCCTCGGGTCAAGCCCGAGGGTGACGTGTTTTATTATTTTATCATCTCGGTGACACCCGCCATCACGAGCTTCTCGGTCGGCAGCTCGCCTTTGATCTCGCCGGCCTGCTGCAACACTTTGACGAGCGCCTGAAGCTGCGCCGGATCGACTTTGCCGGTGCGTTCGAAGAAACCGATCTTGCGATAGAAGTCATAACTCTGCGCGACGTCGGAATCGCTCTGCTTGCTGGCTTCGACCATGATCTTCACCGCGCGGTCGCGGTTCTTTTCGTCATAGAACCAGGCGACACTTTTGAGATAGGCGTGCATGAAACGCTTCACCAGCGCCGTATTGTCCCCGGCCCATTGCCGGCTGACCACCAGCGTGCCGAACGGAAAGTCCTTCACCACATCGGCGGCTTGGCCCAGCGACACGAAGCCGTCGGCGACGGCCTTGAAGCTCGACGGCGCCGACAGCATCGCCGCATCGACCGCACCGGATTCCAGCGCCGCCAACCGCGCCGCCGTCGAATTGGTCGGCAAGGCATCGACATCCTTGTCGGCCATGCCGTTCGCTTCCAGCATCCGGTCCATATAGACGCGGGCGATGTCGGTGGTCTCGCCGACCGAGATCGTCTTACCTTTAAGGTCCTTGATGCTTTTGATCGACGACTTGGCGATCAGCATGAAAGGGCCGGGCGTCGCCTCGATGGCGAGAACCGTGACCGCCGCGCCTTCCTTGACCCCGCGTATCGGATCGAACGCACCGGTATCGCCAAGCCCCAGCGATCCGGCGGCAAGCTGCTGCAACACCTGCGCGCTGGACCGGGTGAAGACCATGTCGATCTTGATCTGATCGGCGGCGAAGATCCCTTCATCCATGCCGATATAAATCGGCCAGATGATTCCCGACGGCGATCCGACATGGCCCAAGGTGACGGTGTCCTCGGCGCGCGTTTGATGAGAAGCGGCGACAATGCCGAGCCCGGCGACGAGCGCGAGTAAATATCGCTTTGGTAATGTCACGACGCATCTCCCCATTTTTGTTGGGATCATTCTCCAACAGAGGAGTGGGGTGGTAAAGCCAATAGTCGTCTTCGCCGGCGGTTAAAACCCTTGGCGCGCGCCGGCAAAAATCGTGTGCCCGACCGATTTCCCCAAACCGAGTGTCAGCTTGTAATCGGCGATAAGTTCGAGATCGCCGGCAAAATGGGCGGTCAACGTTGGACCAAGAGTCAGTGTGTTCTCAGCTGCCGAGACGCCTTGCACGTTCGCAGCGCTGCCCGCCGCCGTTGTTAATACGACGTTTCGCGAAGTGCTCATCAGCTCGTGGGAAAAGCTGGCTTTCAATTCGGGCGTCAACTTCATCGCGTCGTCGGGCGTAAAGGTCTTGGCGATGCTGACACCGACGATCGGCTGTAGGCTCTCGACGACATTCCCATTGCTCGACATGTTGAAACCGTTTGCGCCGGTTTCGGCAAACTTGTTTTCCGAAAGCCTCACATATTGAATACCGCCACGAGGAATGACCGTGAAGCCATCCATCGGTAGCGCGTAAGCGGCCTGCAGCGCGACGTTCTGCTCAAAGCCGTTATGACCTTCGATGGCGTTGGCGCCGAGGGCGGCGACGGGCCGGTTCGTGCCGATGCGGTCGTAAGCAGCGCCGAGCGTTCCTTCGATCGACAACTGGCCGATGCGATAGGCGGCATAGACCAACGCGCGCGGCGTATCGACCGAGCCGGTGGTGCCGTCCGATTGCGAAAGGTCCGTGTGGCTATATCCCATGGCGAAACCGAGAATCAGGTCGTCGCCGAAAGCACGGTCGAGCCCCGATAGAAATCCACCCGTCCGTCCGCTGTAGCCAGGCGCTGCGCCCTGACCGTGCGTTGACTGAAACGAGCCGATGGCGCGGAACCACCCGCCATATTGTTTCGCCACGTCGGGGAGGCGAGGGAGCGCGCGGCCCAGCTGCGCGAGCTTGCCGTTGAAAGCGAGCATGGTCGGTGCCGTTTTCGATAACGCCGTCTGGACGTCTTCGCCGCCCTGCGCATATTGCACGCTGTCGAGCCGCGCGAAGACGGTGTCATCGGCCGCGAAGCTTTCCCCGGTGCTGGAGGCCGAGACGCTCTATACGATCGCGGTATTTGCCGGTGCGGCGACTGTCGTTACGCTCGCGGGTGGAACGGCAATGACAAGATCTGCCTCGTTGGAGGAATAGATAATGTTCTGCACCATTCCCGATGGTGTTGCGCCGCTCAGGCTGTCGAACGTGCCAACGATATTGTTGGCTGTCAGAATTTGATATGACCGCGCGCTATAAGTTCCCGGGTCATAGACGATGTGTGCTTCACCGGCCAGCGACGCTGTGCCGCCAACCGCGAGTTTCGATGCGCTCGTCGGCGATACTTCGATAACCGTCTTGCCTTGTGCGCTTTGGCTAAAGTTGCCGCCTACCGTCAGTACGCCAATCGTATTCACACCCGGCCTGACGGTACCATTGTTGAAAAGGTCGCCGCCGATCGTGCCAATGCCTGAGAGGGTTCCGCCTGCGTCAATATAGGTTGTGGAACTGATCGAAGCATTTTGATGACCGATATCGCCAATGATGAGCGTGCCGCCGGAAACTTCAATCGTGCCTGGATTGTAGCCGACACCGTTGAGTACAAGAGTTCCGATGCCATCCTTGATTAGTTGGCTTCCCATGTCGCCCAATATAGTACCGTTGAGTGACGAATTCGCTCCGTTTTCCCCAACGGTCAGCCTCGCACCGCCCAGATAGTAAGTTCCATCTCCATTAATTGAACCCATAGACACGTCTAGCGTCGTGTGATGGCTAAAATCGAATAGGCCACCCGCATTGGTAATTGCTGTTGCCTCTGGCCCCGTTGCGGTGCCTTTAAAAATCGTTTGTCCACCGGCGTTGGTTATCAGCGTGGCGGTCGCAGCATTCGAATCGTCCTCGAAAATCGTTTGACCACCTTGATTCGCGATAATCGAAGCATTTCCTGCGTCGGCGTATGTCATGAAACGCGTGATCCCGCCGTCGTTTGCGACGATGGTCGAGTTTCCAGCCGTTGCTTGATCCTTAAATCGATTTTCGCCGCCCGTTGACGATATCAGCGTGGCGTTTTCTGCGGTTACGAATCCCGTGCCGCTATTGCCTCCGGAATTCGTGCCGACTCCGTTCCAACCTCCCGCGAAGTCTGTAATTCCGTCATGCGTGGATGTGATCAATGCGTTCCCAGCAGTCGCGCCAACCTGATTGCCATAAAAAATTACGACGCCGTTGTTGTTATCAATCGTGGCGTTTCCTGCCGTCGAGCGTTCATAAAATTCAACGTAACAGCTTCCGCACCCGACGAAGGCGATCGTGGAATTGGCTGCAGTAGAGTTGTCGTGAAACTCTACGGCTCCTCCCGGATTGACAGTGATATTCGCCGAAGCGGCGGATGAGTTTCCGGAGAAGGTCGTCTTTCCATAATTATTATTTATAATATTGGCGTTTGCCGCTGATGCATTTCCCGAAAACGAGAGAATGCCGTTTCCAGGCGCATTCCATGGAGCCATCGCCCCGGAGGTTATGAAGGTGGGGGCGTTCGTCGCGCTGTTACCAATTCCCCCGCCTGCGATTACGAGGCTCGTGAAGTATCCTATTGAGAATTGATAGCCGGGGCCGGTACCGGTAAATGACATCTGTCCGACAGTTGCGCCTGGCAGAGCCAGTGTGACGTTCGTTTGACTTGTTGGACCAAAATTGACTGTTACATCGGACGAATTGGGGACGATATTTTGTGCCCAATTCGCCGCGTTGCTCCAGTCACCTGACTGCGGTTGCGCAGACCACTCCCGATGGATTGTGGCTTGGGCTCCGCCGCCGTTTATCATACCAACGCCATTTGCGTTTCCGCCGGCTCCGCCATTTATGCCACTAGCGGCTTGAGCGAGGACGAAGTCAACCTCGAACGCTTTGGCGCTTGGTCCGTCAAAAAACGCGATGAGCGCTATGGTAAATGCAGCCACTCGAAGGATCGCTAATCCACGAACACTTGCGTTGAACGGGACATTCGACAAGCCGTTCGCGTTAACCATCATTGCGATAAACTTACCTAAAAGTTTCTAGGAATACGGATAAACTTCCCGTATTCCGCTCGCAATCTGTTTCTATCGTTAAAGTTGAAATATATAAGGTTAACGCCACCGTCGCTTTAGCTTTGAAGCGACGGCGTGGTTAATCAGGCCCCGCGCACCTGGTCGATCACGGCCAGCGCATCCGTTGGCGCTGTGTCGCTGCGCCAGGACACATGCCCATCGGGGCGGACGAGGACGAGGCGGCCGGCGTAGAGGTCGGCGATCTTCTCGTCGTCGATATCGACAGTCTCGAACGGCACGCCGCGTTGCGCGGCGGCTTTCGCCAGCGTCTCGTCCTTCGCGCCGCGGAAGCGCAGCAGCACGAAGCCGCGGCCGAAGAGGTCGATGGTTGAGCGGCCGTCGGCCATCATCGCGTGTGGCGCGCGCGAGCCGGGGCGGGCGTTCTGGAAGTATTTCGAGATGCTGCCTTCGGGCTCCGGCGTGCCGTCGGAGACGGTGACCGGCGAATTGTCGTAGCGATAGCCGAGGGCGATGCCTTCGCTGAGGAACTGCTTACTCTTCTTGGCGAGCAGCTTTTCGGCGAAATCTTTGCGGATGGCGTCGGCCTCGGGGCCGTCTTCATCGACGCGGCGAAGATCGTTCTCATCGACGAAGTCGAAGCGGTTGCTGATCATGTTGTCGGTGGCTTCATCGACGCTGACCTTGGCGACCGGTTGGCGTTCGATGTCGTAGGACGGCAAAAGATTGGGGCCGCCCCAGCCTTGGACCATCGCCGCCAGCTTCCAGGAAAGATTGGTTGCGTCGGCCATGCCGGTATTCATGCCGAAGCCGCCGGTCGGGCCATGCTGATGCGCGGAATCGCCGGCGATGAACACCGGGCCTTCCGACCATTTTTCGGCGACGAGACCGCGACAGGTCCAGGGCGTGACGGACAGAACTTGATAGTCGATGTCCGGGCCGAGGAATTTCTTCACGCCCGCGTCGATATCGATGTCGTCCTTGGTGAGGCGCTTGGTCTCGTTGTTGAAGGCGAGGCGCCAGAACTCGCGCCCGTCCAATTCGACGAGGTTCGGATGGTTCGCCTCGACATCGACGAAGTAATAGAAGCCGGCCTTGCCCTTGTCGTGATGCTCCCACAACAGCGGGATCTTCATGAAGATGTTGAGGTGATAGGAGAGGACCGAGACGCCCTTGAGCCGTCCGGCGACGCGCTTCGGGACGACGCTGCCGCCGCCGCAACAGGCGACGAGATATTGCGCCTCGATGGTTTCGACTTCATCGGTTTCGAGATTGCGGATGGTGCAGACGACGCTGTCGCTCTTGGTTTCGTAATCTTCGAACTTGGTGCGATAACGCAGCGAGATGGTGGGGAAGCTCAAGGCGAGTTCGCGCAGGATCGGATCGAACCAGATCTGATTGCAGCGTTGAATCGGCTCGGGCGTGTGCGGCAGGACGGCGCGGCCGCCCTGGGCCTTGCGTTCGAGGCGCGCGATCTCTTTGCCTTGCAGCGTGGTGCAATAAACGATTGTCGCCGGATAATCGGGCGGTGTGCCGGCTTCGCGCACCTTTTCGGCGATGCCCCAGCGGCGGCAGAATTCCATGCTGCGCGAATTGACCGAGGTGGCGCGTGGATGGGTGATGGTGCCGTCATTCTGCTCGACCAGCAGACATTCGATGCCGCGCCAGCCGAGATCGGCGGCCAGGCCCAAGCCGACCGGCCCGCTGCCAACAATCAGAACGGGGACTTTTTTCACACTGTTCCTTTCGATTCCGTCCCGACATGATAATGAGAGAGAACGGGCCACGCCACCGCCATGCCAGCAATTTTGCGGTGTGGTCGTCTATGTCGCGGCCAAGGTTTGTAAGACGAGGAACGGATGACCGTGCAGCAAAGCGAAACGCAGGTTCTGATTGTCGGCGGTGGGCCGGTTGGGCTGACGCTGGCGATCAGTCTCGGCCAGCAAGGCATTCGCACGGTGCTGATCGAGCGGATGGAGAAGCCGGGCTTCCTGCCGAAGATGGAACTCTGCAACGCGCGGACGATGGAGATTTACGGCCGGCTCGGCCTTGCCGATCAAATCCGCGCGGCGGGGTATCCCTCGGATGCGCCGATGGATGTGATCGTGACCACGTCGCTCAATGACGAACCGCTGATGCGGCTGGTTTATCCCAGCGTACCCGAGATGCAGGAGCTGATCCGCACGAACAACAACGGCCACTGGCCGCGTGAGGCCTATCAGCGTATCTCGCAATATACGCTGGAGCCGTTGCTGAAAGCGGTCGCGGAGAAGACGCCGAACGTGACGGTACGCTATGGCTGCGCGCTGATGTCATTGTCGGAAGACGACAACGGCGTGACCGCGACCGTGAAGACGCAGGCGGGTGAAGAGACGATCCGCGCGGCCTACCTTGCGGGCTGCGACGGTGCGTCCAGCACGGTGCGGCAACAGCTCGGCATCGCCCTCAAAGGCGGCGCGGGCGGGCCGTTGCAGACGCAGATTTTTTTCCGCAGCGACGATCTGTTGCAGAAACATCCGCTGGGTGCGGCTCGGCATTATCCGATCGCCAGCGCGCGACGCACCGTCCTCGTCACCCAGGACGACCTGCGGTATTACTCGGTTCATATCAACGCCGATCCGCCGGTCGATGCGCAGGAACTGATCAACGAGATCGTCGGCGCGCCGGTGCAGGTCGAAATCCTGCGCAAGGGCAATTGGACGCCGAGTTTGCTGGTCGCCGAACGCTACGGCTCGAAACGCGTCTTCCTCGCCGGCGATGCCGCGCATCAATATATCCCGACCGGCGGCTTCGGAATGAACACCGGCATCGGCGATGCCTACGACCTTTCATGGAAGCTGGTCGGCACGCTGCAGGGCTGGGGCGGGCCGCAACTGCTCGCGTCCTATGAAAAGGAACGTATGCCGATCGGCGAGCGCAACTGCCGCGCCTCGGAAGCGGCGACCATCGGCAGCCGCACCTGGCGCCAAGGTTTCGATCCCATCGTCCGCGACGACACGCCGAAAGGCCATGCCAAACGCGCCGAACTGATCGCGCTGATCGATGTCGGCCAGCGCAAGAGTCACGAGATGCACGGCATCGAACTCGGCTATCGCTATGCCGGTTCGCCGTTGATCGCCGACGAGCCGGGCGAGGGACCGGCGCTCGACAATCCGGTCTATGAGCCGACGACTTGGCCGGGCGCGCGCCTGCCGCATCTGTGGCTGTCCGATGGCACCGCGCTGCATGACATGATGGGTGAGGGATACACCGTGCTTAATCTGGGCTTGGGCGGGCCGGACGCGAAGATGATCGCCGACGCGCTTAAGGCGCGCGGTGCGCCGGTCAAGCTGGTGACCGTGACGGAGTTCGAGCCGCGCGCCATCTATGGCCGCAATCTCTTGCTGCTAAGGCCCGATCTGCATGTGGTCTGGCGGGGAGACGAAGCGCCGGCCGATGTTGCACATCTCGCGGCGGTGGCGACGGGGCATGCGGCCTAAGCGCCGCTGCGATTTCTCTTAACCGTGATCGACGGTGTCGGCGTGCGCGGCGCCGTCATGGATTTGAACCATCGCCGCGGCGGGAATGCCGATGACGAGGATGCTCGCCAACAATATGGCGATCAACCGTTCGGCGCGGTTCCACCGCCGCCAATCGCGTAAAAAATCTTGCATGTATTGAGCCCCGATAATCTTGCAAGATTCTCAGACGAAAATTGAGAAGTCGTTAGAGCGGTTCCGCTTCGGCGCGAATTTGTCGCCGCCGTTCCTGAAAAGTCACTATGTTTGCCTCATCGGTAGGCAACTGAAGCGGCGGCCGTTGCGGGTGAGGTCGTCGTTGAAGCCGTCCGCGACGCGGTCACTGCCGCCCGACTCAAGACAAAGCCCGACATTGATCGCGGCGATCAGCACGCCGTCGAACTGCTCGGGGGCGATCGCATAACGCTTGATCGTCGTGAGGAAACGGGTGACGGCGTTGTCGGCCATCGAAGGGGACGCTTAGGCTGCTTGTTGAGCGCGCAGCCAGATGGTGACGAGGACCATGTCGCCATCATATTCGATCGTCGCGGTCCAACGTCCGTTCTCCCAACCGCTAGGCATGAACATGAAGCCGCGCGTCAGAAGATATTCGAACGCCGCTTCACGGTTCGGGTAGTGACGGCGCATTTCGGTGAGATAGGTCATGGGAGGCTCCGGGGGGACGGGACGGACCAGGACGAAAGGAGCGTGAACGCGACCAAGACGATTGCAGAGAGAACGAGCGGGACCAGACATTCAGTCCATAATTTCCAGTCGCTCAGAACGGTATTCACCAGGACTCTCCAACCAACTTGGCCAACCGAACTTGATGACCTGATCCTGCCAGTCGCCGGAAACAGATAGAATCCGGGATTCCCCTTATGCGGGTTTTTACATAGACTGCGGCGCGACTCGGACCCCTACGGGGCGGAACTCTGCCGCGCCGGGCCTTTATTTCCGGTGGAAAAATCGCTATTTGTTCCACAAGGGCGCGCTGAGGGGTGCGGCCCAAGAGGTTGATGATGCAGAAGAAATGGTCTCCCGATAGCTGGCGCGGCATGCCGATCCGCCAAGTGCCGGATTATCCCGATCAGGCGGCGCTCAACGCTGTCGAGACGACGCTGGGCAATTATCCGCCGCTGGTCTTTGCCGGCGAGGCGCGCAGCCTCAAGGCAAAATTGGCCAAGGTCGTCGAGGGTAAGGCTTTCCTGCTGCAGGGCGGCGACTGCGCCGAGAGCTTCGGCGAATTCCACCCCAACAATATCCGCGACACCTTCCAGATATTCCTGCAGATGGCGGTGGTGCTGACCTATGGCGCCGCCTGTCCGGTGGTGAAGATCGCCCGCATGGCGGGTCAGTTCGCCAAGCCGCGCTCGGCTGATACGGAAACGATCGCCGGCGTGACCCTGCCGTCCTATCGCGGCGACATCATCAATGGCTGGGAATTCACGCCCGAGGCGCGCATCCCCGACCCGCAGCGCATGATCCAGGCGTTCAGCCAGTCGGCCGCGACGCTGAATCTTCTCCGCGCCTTCGCCCAAGGCGGTTACGCCGACCTGCACCGCGTCCATAGCTGGACCAAAGGTTTCGTCGCCGACAGCCCGGAAGGGGAGCGGTACGAAGAGCTGGCCAACCGCCTGACCGAGACGCTCGACTTCATGGCGGCCTGTGGCCTGACCTCGGAGACGACGCCGCAAATCCGCGAGACGGAACTGTTCACCTCGCACGAGGCGCTGCTGTTGCAATACGAGCAAGCGCTGACCCGCGTCGATTCCACCAGCGGCGACTGGTATGACGTGTCGGCGCATATGCTCTGGATCGGCGATCGCACACGCCAGCCCGACGGCTCGCATGTTGAATTCCTGCGCGGCGTCAAAAATCCAATCGGTCTCAAATGCGGCCCGACCATGCCGGTCGATGATCTGTTGCGCCTGATCGACATCCTCAATCCCGAAGACGAGCCGGGCCGCCTGACGCTGATCGCCCGCATGGGTGCGGACAAGGTCGGCGACAAGCTGCCGGGTCTCATCCGCGCGGTGAAGAAGGCCGGACGTAACGTGCTGTGGTGCTGCGATCCGATGCACGGCAACACCATCACCTCGGCCAACGGCTACAAGACGCGTGCCGTCGATGCGATCCTGCGCGAGGTCAAAGGCTTCTTCGCCGTTCACGAAGCCGAAGGTACCTATGCCGGCGGCATCCATTTCGAGATGACTGGCCAGAACGTCACCGAATGTATCGGCGGCGCGCAAGCTATCACCGAAACCTCGCTGGGCGACCGCTACAACACGGTCTGCGACCCACGCCTCAATGCGTCGCAAGCGTTGGAACTCGCGTTCCTCATTGCCGAGGAACTGAAGAAGAAGCGATCCGGTGACTCCCGAAAGCGGGTTGCCGCGGCGGAGTAAATCAAACGGGCGGTACTGAAAGGTACCGCCCGAATTGTTTGTGCTCTTAGACTGCTTGCCTATCGAGCGCCCCTCGACTTCGCTCGGGATGAGGATAGGTAGTGCGCTGCGTCCATGATGCAGGGCTCGCTCTCACCTCATCCCGAGCGAAGTTGAGGGACGCATGATGTTCATGCGAAACTCAACTTCTTTCGTCCTTCCCGCGAAAGCGGGAATCCATCTCAGAGCGTGCGTGTTGCTCAATGGATTCCCGCTTTCGCGGGAATGACGAAAGGGAAAGAGCGGATCATTTCCCACCTTGCCCAATCTTGCATCGCATCGCGTCTTGCGCGAACCTGCAGGCATCGAAGCCGCGAGCCAACAACGCGGCGCAAAGGGGGAAATGTGAGACGCCCGATTCTTTCCATTTTGTCGCTCGGTCTTTTCGGCATCGCTTCGGTTGCGATGGCACAGCCGTCTTCAACCTCGACCACGGTGGTGAAGACCAGCGGCGGGGCAGTGCAGGGCAAGGTTGCCAGCCGCGTCGATCAGTATCTCGGTATTCCTTATGCGGCGCCGCCGGTCGGCGAATTGCGTTGGCAGCCGCCGCGTGAGCCGAAGGCTTGGGGCACGGTTTTCGATGCCCGCCGCTTCGGCAATTTCTGTCCGCAGGAAAATCGTGGTGTCTTCGCTGCGCCCAGCAGCACCGAGGATTGCCTTTACCTGAATGTCTATGCGCCGAAGGGTTCGGCCGGCAAAGGCAAAAGACCGGTGATGGTCTGGTTCTATGGCGGCGGCTTGTTCTCGGGCGAGAGCAACGATTACGACGGCTCGAAACTCGCGCGGCAGGGTGACGTCATCGTCGTGACGTTCAACTATCGCATCGGCGCGCTCGGCTTCATGTCGCATCCGGCGCTCAATGGCGAAGGTCATCCCTTCGCCAATTACGGCATCATGGATCAACAGTTCGCGTTGAAATGGGTGCAGAAGAACATCGCGGCCTTCGGCGGCGATCCGGGCAACGTCACCATCTTCGGTCAATCGGGCGGCGGCACGGCGGTGATGGCCAATCTCGTCTCGCCGACGGCGGCGGGCTTGTTTCAAAAAGCGATCAACGAAAGCGGCACCCATATCGCCGAGATGCCGCCCGAAGCCGCGTTGAAGGCAGGACAGGATATAGCTACGGCGGCGGGCTGCACCGATCAAAGCGCGGCGTGTCTGCGCGGCCTATCAGTCGATCAGGTGTTGAAGAACCAACGCTTCGCCGTTGCGCTCATCGCGCCGGATTTCGTTGTCGTCGATGGCACGATCATCAAGCAGAAAGCGCTGGATGCTTTCAGCAGCGGCAATTACAACCGCGTGCCGATCCTGACCGGTCTTGTCCGTGACGAGCAGGCGTTCTTCCTTCCCGAGGCGAATACCGGCGTCGCTTTCACCGCGGATGGTTATGCGAAGGATATCGCCTCGTTCGGCGCAGCGAATGTCGAACGGCTCAACGCGAAATATCCGCTCGCATCTTATGCCAGCCCCAGCCTCGCCGATATCGACATGCAGGAAGGATTCAAGGCTTGCACCGCGCGGCAACTCGACCGGCAGTGGTCGAAATATGCCCCAGTCTATGCTTATGAATTCGACGACCGCACCGCGCCGTCTTACTTCCGCGCGCTCAGCTATCCGATGCGCGCTTATCACACGTCGGAGCTGCAATATATCTTCCCGCTGTTCCGTGGCGGGCAGGGGACGTCGCATGCGCTCAATAAGGCGCAATCGAAATTGTCGGATGCGATGGTTGGCTATTGGACCAGCTTTGCTCGCAGTGGCGTGCCGAAGGGCGCTGTGACTTGGGCACGCTATGCGGCGGATCAGGACAATCTGATGTCGCTCGACTTGCCGTCGCCCAAACCGATGAAGGGTTATGGCAAGACCTACGACTGCACGCTGTGGGACGACGTGCTGGCGTATAAGTAGGCTGGCATTGCCATTACGAGCCCTTCGACAAGCTCAGGGTGAGGTAAAGACGGTGTTTTGCATCATCCAATGCAACGCGCTTTTCCTCCTCACCCTGAGCTCGTCGAAGGGCTCGTGATGCCGCGCGATCGAGTGCTGGAATAAAGGGAGGACGTGCGTTGCGGAAGGGTTTGATATCGACGGCCGCCATCGGCGGGTTGCTGCTGGCGCTTCCAGCTTCGGCGGTGACCAAGATGACGCAGCTTTATACCGCAGGCGCCAACAATCTCGGCGGCTATGTCGCGAAGGATCAGGGCTTCTTTGAAAAACACGGTCTCGATGTCGATCTTATTCCGACGCCGAACGGATCGCTGATCTCGGCGGCGCTGGTTGCCGATACGGCGCAGGTCGGGACACTCACGCCGACCATCTTGCTCCAGGCGGATGAACAGGGGCTCGATCTCGTCGCTATCGCGGGGACGACGAATTACCCGACCAACTCGCCGGCGGCGATCATGGCGCGCACGGACAGTGGCATCAAAACCGCAAAGGATCTGATCGGCAAGAAAGTCGGCGTGCCGGGGCTCGGCGGTGCGCTCGATGTGTTGGCGCGCAACTGGGTGAAGGTGAGTGGCGGCGATTACCACAAGGTCACCTGGATCGAAGTGCAGTTTCCGCAGATGCCCGATGGCCTCAAGACAGGGCTTGTCGATGCCGTTGTGACAGCGGAGCCGTTCAATACGCGCATCACCACGATCGATGCCGGCTACAAGATCGCCGAGGCCGAAGGCCCAGCCGGGACGATGACGCTGATCTATACGGCGACGCGCGCCTGGACCCAGAGAAATCCCGAGGCGCTTAAGTCATTCCGCGCCGCATTGGACGATGCGGCTGCCTATATCAAGAACAGCGCCAACGCGGATTCCGTGAAGGCGAGTATCGCCAAATATACCAAGCTGCCGCCGGCGGCGATGGCTTCGATCGTCATTCCGGATACGGTCGATCCGAAGGTGTCGGGCAAGGGGCTTGCCTTCTGGGTCGATGTCGCGCGCGACCAGGGCATGATCAAAGGCAATCCCGATCCGAACAGCCTCGTCGCGCCGTAACTACGGGTAATGCGAACCGACAGACGCCGATGCGATCCACGCCGCGCAGCGTGCCGCGTCGGCGTCTTCCTCGCGCGGCGCCCAGTCGGCGAATTGCTTGTCGAGCGCGGCGTCGTAAGGGCCGGGCTTGATCTCGATCGCGACAGTGCCGGGCAGGGCGAAGACGAAGCTGTGCCAGGTGCCGCCCGGCAGCTCGATCACGCCGTTGCCCGGCTCCATGACGAAGCGGTCGGTGATCACGCCATCGTCATCGAACAGCACCGCGTCGATCCGCCCACGCATCACCGCGACCATTTCCCACCGGTCGGGGCGGTGGCGATGCGGTCGGATATAGGTTCCGGGCTCGCCTGCATTGAGAAAACGCTGGATCGGATCGTCCAACCGCGGATGGAGATTGAGGTTCTGCCGGCGGCGCGGTGCGACGCGGGCGCGGCCCACCAGCGCGTCGATGGTGGCCGCATCGATAAAGGGTGATGATCTTTCGGTCATCGGCCAAGATTAGGCGTTTCGGCAATCGCTTGCCACGCCCTCCTAAATCGGCGAAAAATCAAAGAACGAATAAGGGAGGCGGGCTTGGTCGAGAAATTCGAGGATCATTGCTGGCAGGATGTCGTTCCGGCGCTCGACTTCGAAGTTTATGCGACCTACCGGCGCGAGACCTTCATCGGTGCGCCCGCGGCGCTGATCGCCATCGACCTCTACGAGCAAGTCTATAAAGGCGGCAACAAGCCGGTCGCCGAGCTGTATCAGACTCACCCGATGAGCTGCGGCGAGAACGCGCATCGCGCCATCGCCCCGACCCAGCGTCTGTTTCATGCGGCCCGCGCCGCCGGCCTGCCGGTCTTCTATTCGACCGGCGACACCCGGCCGGAAAGCAAACCGACTTTCGTCAAGGCGACGCGGCGGCAGCGCGGCAATCCCGAGCCCGACGATTACATGATCAAGGCCGAGTTCAAGCCGCTGCCCGGCGACGTCATCATCACCAAGCAGCGCGCCAGCGCCTTTTACGGCACGCCGCTGCAGGCGCATCTGACGCAGTTGGGCATCAACACCGTGGTCATCTGCGGCGAAAGCACGTCGGGCTGCGTTCGCGCCTCGGCCGTCGATGCTTTTTCGCTGGGCTATCACGTTGTCCTGGTCGAGGAATGCTGTTTCGACCGGCTGACCTTGTCGCATAAGGTCAATCTGTTCGACATGCATCATAAATATGCCGATGTCATGCATATCGACGAGGCGGTCGCTGCGTTGAGCAAGCAAGGACAAAAGGAAGCCGTCTGATGAAGCCGCGCAAATACGGTCCGTTCGACTATTCGCCGATCATCCATCGCAAGAAACTGTCCTGGCCGAAGGGAGAACGGGTTGCGCTCTGGATCATTCCGAACATCGAATATTTCTCGCTCGAGGAAAAGATTCCGGCGAACCCCAACGGCAAAGTGCCTGACGTGCCGACCTGGTCGGCGCGCGATTATGGAAACCGGATCGGCGTCTTCCGTTTCATGGACGTGTTCGACCGCTACGGCATCCGCGCGACGGTCGCGCTCAACAGCGATGTGTGTTTGCACCATCCGGTGATCATCGAGGAAGGCAACAAGCGCAACTGGGAATGGATGGGTCATAACAAGACCAACACCCGCCGCTTGCCCGACCTGCCGGAAGGCGAGGAGCCGAAGGTTATCAAAGAGACGTTGGACGTGATTGAGCGCGTCAGCGGTAAGCGGCCGAAAGGCTGGCTCGGTTCGGGATTGCAGGAAACCTGGAACACGCTCGATTGCCTCGCGAACGAAGGCGTCGAATATGTCTGCGACTGGACCAACGACGATCAGCCTTATCCGATGACTCTCGATGACGGTAAGAAACTGCTGTCGGTGCCCTATAGCCACGACATCAACGACATTCCGGTGTTCGAACATCACCACCGCACCGCCGACGAATTCCGCGAGATGATCTGCCGCCAGTTCGACACGCTTTATGCCGAAGGCGCGCAGTCGGGCCGGGTGATGGCGATCTGCCTTCATCCGTATCTGACCGCGAAGCCGTATCGTATCGGCGCGCTGGATCAGGCGTTGGCTTATATCTGCGCGCATAAGGATGTGTGGCTGGCGACCGGGACCGAGATTGCGGATTGCTACCGCGCGCAGATGGATAAGTGATATGGCGTGAACATCGAGCGCCCCCTCGACTACGCTCGGGGTGAGGAAAAAGCGGGGGCTGCATCGACCGATGCAACGCACCATTTTACCTCACCCCGAGCGTAGTCGAGGGGCTCGGTGTCGTCGTGCAAGACGATAAGAACGGTGGGAGGAATATGATGCGGCGTTGGTGGGCCGGTGTTGCGGCAGGGGTGGTGATGGCGTCGGCCGTCGCGATGCCCGCGCGTGCAGAAAAGATCAACGCGGGTGCGGTCGGTAGCCCGACGGCGACGATGTGGCTGTTCTATGTCGGGTTCGATCAAGGCATCTTCAAAAAGCACGATGTCGATCTCGATATCGTCTATGCGCCGAGTGCCCCGGGCATCCTGCAGCAACTTGCGGGTGGTTCGCTCGACATCGTCGCGACGACCGGCATGGCTGAGCCGATCCACGCGATCGACAAGGGCGCGAACAATATCGCCGTCGCCCGCGTCATTGGGTTGAACTCACCCTATGGCCTCGTCGGTAAATCCAGCCTCAATTCGATCAAGGATCTTAAAGGCAAGACGATCGTCCTCGGCGGGTTGGTCGATATCACCGCGATCTATTGGAACCGTATGGCGGAAGCCAACGGGCTGAAGAAAGGCGATGTGGATATCCAGGTTATCGGCGCGACGGCGGGCCGCTTCGCTGCGTTGAAGTCGGGCACGGTCGATGCGACCTTGGTGCTGCCGCCGTTTAATTTCTTGGCCGAGACGGCGGGGTTCAAGAGCCTCGGTCTCGTCTATGACTATGTGAAGGATTATCCCTTCACCGGCCTTGAAGTGTCGCGGCCCTGGGCCAAGGCGCATATGGATCTGGCCAAGCGGCTGCTCGCCGCGCTCGATGAAAGCGCGACCTGGTTCTACGTCCCGGAAAACCGTGACGGGCTGATCAAACTGGGTGTGAAGAATTTTGCCATCGAGGAAAAAGAAGCCGCGCTCAGCATCGATTACCTGCGCAAGATTCAGTATTTTGCCCCGACCAGCAAAATTTCGCGCAAAGGCGTCGAGGCCTTGATTAAAGTGATGTGCGACGAGGGCGATGTCAGCAACCCCATCACGATGGATACTTTGGCTATGCCGGGCCTGACGGAGCTTGCCGAGTGAAAGGAAACAGTCTCGTCACCAGCACGGCGTCGATCGTCGGCGGGTTGCTGATTTGGGAAGTGATCAGCCGTTTCCTGATCAACAATGCGCTGTTCCTCGCGTCGCCGTCGCAGATCGTCGTGGCGATCTACAAGCTCGGCCTCAGTGGCGTACTGTGGCGTCATATCGAGATTAGTACCTATGAATTCGTGCTCGGTTATGTCATCGCCAGCGCGCTCGGCGTCTTGCTGGGGCTGGCGATGGCAGAGAGCCGCACCGCCAAGAGCATCCTGCAGCCTTGGGTCTCGGGTCTTTACGCCACGCCGACCATCGCGCTTGGACCCTTGTTCCTGCTGTGGATGGGCATCGGTATCTGGTCGAAGGTGCTGGTCGTCATCACGCTGGTGGTGTTTCCAGTAGCGCTCAATACCGAGGTCGGTCTTCTGACCACCAGTCCGCGTCTCATTGAAATGCTGCGCAGCTTCGGCGCCAGCCGGAAACAAATCTTCTTCAAGCTGTCGCTGCCTTCGGCCGCGCCGTTTGTGCTGGCCGGGTTGAAGCTCGGCATCGGCCGCGGCCTCATCGGCGTCGTCGTCGCCGAATTGTTCGGCTCGCGCGCCGGCCTTGGACAGCTCATCAGCCAGTCGGCGGATGCCTTCAACATGCCGAATCTTTTTGCGGCGGTGATCATCCTCGCGACAGCCGGCATCGTCATGACGGCGGGCTTCTCCTGGCTCGAAAAACGCCTCGTACCTTGGACGCGGGATTGATCATGAACACGCCCAAACTGAACGTCAGCGGCCTCGTCAAAAAATTCGGCGATCTTGAAGTCATCAGCAATATCGGGGTCACGATCGGCGAGGGCGAGTTCATCTCGATCGTCGGCCCCTCGGGCTGCGGCAAGACGACGTTCCTACGCATCGTCGCTGGGCTTGAGGAATCGAGCGGCGGCGAGGTGCGGATCGACGATACCGTCGTCAAAGGCCCGGGCATCGATCGCGGCTTCGTCTTTCAGAACGACAATCTGCTGCCCTGGCGCACCGTGCTCGATAACGCGTTGATCGGTCCCGAAGTGTCGGGTGGGTCCGACGCCGCGGCGAAAAGCCGGACCATGGATCTCCTCAAACTGGTCGGGCTGGAAGGATTCGAGAAATATTTCCCGCGCCAGCTTTCGGGCGGCATGCGCCAACGCGTCAATCTGGCGCGCGCCCTGGCGATCGATCCGAAGATCCTGCTGATGGACGAGCCCTTCGCCGCGCTCGACGCCCAGACCCGCGAGATCATGCAGACCGAGCTGATCCGTATTTGGGAGCAGGGGCGCAAGACCGTCCTCTTCGTCACCCACCAGATCGACGAGGCGGTGTTCCTCTCCGACCGTGTCCTGGTCTTCGCCCGCCGTCCGGGCCGCATCCGCGAAATCGTCGAAATCGACCTGCCGCGCCCCCGCAACCTCAGCCTCAAGCGCACCCCGGAATTCGCCAAATATGTCGATCTGATCTGGGGCATGATCGAGGAAGATGTGCGGCATTCGGTGCTGGTGGAGAAGGAATAGGGAGGGCTGCTGGCAGGCCTATCGAGGGTCCTTCGACAAGCTCAGGACGAGGACCATCGTTTCTTGCATCGGCAATGCAGCCCCCGATCTCCCTCGTCCTGATCGCGTCGAAGGACGCACGCCCGTTCTGCAGGCCCGTTCGGACGCCCGCGAAATGCGGCTAAACGCCTAGCCTAATTGACAGACTCGCGCGCCGTTCGTAGCGTGCAAATCATGACCGATTCGCTTTCGATCGCCATTGCCCAGCTCAATCCGACCGTCGGCGATATCGCCGGGAATCTCGGCCGGTTGCGCGATGCCTGGCGTGAGGCGGCGGGGGCGGACCTTGTGGTGGCGTCGGAGTTGTTCGTCGCCGGCTATCCGCCCGAAGATCTGGTGCTGAAGCCAGCCTTCGTCGCGGCCTGCGAGGCGGCGGTGAAGGCGTTTGCGGTCGAGATTAAGGACGGGCCGGCCGTGCTGATCGGCACGCCCTGGCGTCAGGACGGAAAACTTTATAACGCGGTGGCGCTGCTGGCCGAGGGCCAGGTCGCGGCGCTGCGCTTCAAGCACGATCTGCCCAATTACGGCGTCTTCGACGAGAAGCGCGTCTTCGCGGCGGGACCGTGCCCGGGACCGATGGTGCTGAAGGGCGTCCGGCTCGGCGTGATGATCTGCGAGGATATGTGGTCGCTCGATGCGACCGAGACGCTGCAGGAAAGCGGCGCCGAAATCCTGATCGTCGTCAACGGTTCGCCGTTCGAAAGCGAGAAGCAGCATCAGCGCGCGGAACTGGCGCGCGAGCGTGTCGCCTATACCAACCTGCCGCTGCTTTATGTGAATCAGGTCGGCGGCCAGGACGAGCTGGTGTTCGATGGCGCGTCCTTCGCGATGGATGCGTCCGGTACGATGAAGGTACAGGCGCCCGAATGGGTCAGCGCCCTGATGCCGACGCGCTGGACCCGTACCGCCGATGGCTGGACTGTGGAGGAGGGGCCGATGGCCCCGCGCAGCGAGCCGATCCCGGCGATCTATCACGCGATGGTGCTGGGGCTTTCAGATTACGTTCGTAAGAACGGTTTTCCTGGCATTGTGCTGGGTCTGTCCGGCGGCATCGATTCCGCGCTGACGGCGGCGGTGGCGGTCGATGCGCTGGGCGCGGATCGGGTTCATTGCGTGATGATGCCGTCGCCTTACACCTCGCGCGACAGCCTCGAGGATGCGGCGGCGTGCGCCGAATTTCTCGGCTGCGAATTGCGCGAGATCAATATCGGACCCGGCATGGCGGCTTATGCCGAGATGCTGGCACCGTCGTTCGAAGGCCGCAATCCCGACATCACCGAAGAGAATATCCAGGCGCGCATCCGCGGCATGAATCTCATGGCGCTGTCCAACAAGTTCGGCTGGATGGTCGTCTCGACCGGCAACAAGTCGGAGATGTCGGTCGGCTATTCGACGCTCTATGGCGATATGTGCGGCGGCTTCTCGGTGCTGAAGGATGTCTATAAGACGACCGTGTTCGAGCTGTCGCGCTTTCGCAACGAACGGCGGTTACCCGGCATGATGGGGCCGAGCGGTCTGGTGATGCCCGACCGCGTGATTACCAAGCCGCCCTCGGCCGAATTGAAGCCCGATCAAAAAGACCAGGACACGCTGCCGCCCTATGATGCGCTCGACGATATTCTCGAATGTCTGATCGAGAACGAGGCGACCGTCGCTGACATCGTCGCGCGCGGTCACAGCGAAGAAACCGTGCGCCGCGTCTGGAAGATGCTGGACCGTGCCGAATATAAGCGGCGTCAGGCACCGCCTGGCGTCAAGATCACGCGCCGCGCTTTCGGCCGCGACCGCCGTTATCCGATCACCAATGCGTTTCAATCGGCGGGTCCGTTGCCTGCCGTTTCCGGCGAGACGACGCGCGCTCCCGTTCCCCCTGTTTCCGGCGATAATTCATGACCGACAAAGACACCGCACCGGCCCCCGACGTTGGCCGCGACTTCATCCGCGACATCGTCGAGGCCGATCTCGCATCGGGCAAGCACAAGAGCATCGTCACGCGCTTTCCGCCCGAACCGAACGGCTATCTCCATATCGGCCACGCGAAATCGATCTGCCTCAATTTCGGCGTGGCGGAAGAGTTCAAGGGCCAGTGCAACCTGCGCTTCGACGACACCAACCCGGCCAAGGAAGAGCAGGAGTTCATCGATTCGATTCAGGCTGATGTCCGCTGGCTGGGTTTCGATTGGGGCAAGAATCTCTTCTACGCGTCAGACTATTTCGAGCAGCTTTATCTCTGGGCCGAGCATCTGATCCAGAACGGCAAAGCCTATGTCGATGATTCGACGGCGGCGGAATTGTCCGCGCTGCGCGGCACGCTGACCGAGCCGGGCAAGGAAAGCCCGTACCGCAATCGCAGCGCAGAGGAAAATCTCGATCTCTTCCGCCGCATGCGCGCGGGCGAGTTTCCGAACGGCGCGCGCGTCCTCCGCGCCAAGATCGATATGACCTCGGGCAATATCAATCTGCGCGATCCGGTGATGTATCGCATCCTGCACGAGCATCATCCGCGCACCGGCGACAAGTGGTGCATCTATCCGAACTACGACTTCGCGCATGGCCAATCGGACTCACTCGAACATGTGACTCATTCGGTCTGCACCCTCGAATTCGAGGATCACAAGCCGCTCTACGAATGGTTCCTCGACAACCTGCCGGTTCCGGCGCGGCCGCGTCAGTATGAATTCGCGCGGCTGAACATTGGTTACACGGTCTTGTCGAAGCGGTTTCTGACGACGCTGGTGAAGGACAATCGCGTCGATGGTTGGGACGATCCGCGCATGCCGACGCTGGCGGGCCTGCGCCGTCGCGGCGTTCCGGCGGCGGCCTTGCGCGATTTCGTCCGCAAGGTCGGTGTCGCCCGCGCCAACAGCACCGTCGATATTCAGATGTACGACCATGCCGTGCGCGAACATCTCAACAAATCGGCGCCGCGCCGCATGGGGGTGCTGCGGCCTTTGAAGGTCGTGATCGAGAATTACCCGGAAGGGCAGGTCGAAGAGCTTGAGGCGATCAACAATCCCGACGATCCGTCGGCGGGCACGCGCAAGATTCCGTTTGGCCGCGAGATCTATGTCGAACAGGAAGACTTCATGGAGAACCCGCCCAAGAAGTTCTACCGCCTGTCCCCCGGTACCGAAGTCCGCCTGCGCTACGCCTATCTCATCACCTGCCGCGAGGCGGTGAAGAACGCGGCGGGCGAGGTGACCGAATTGCGCTGCACCTACGATCCGGAAACGCGCGGCGGCAACGCCCCCGACGGCCGCAAGGTGAAAGCGACACTCCATTGGGTGCCGGCTGAACAATCGCTGCCGGCGGAAATCCGAGTTTACAACCCGCTGTTCACCCGGCCTGATCCCGGCGCGAACGGCGACCTCTTCGCCGACATCAATCCGGAGTCACTGGAAGTGTTGAAAGACGCCCGTGTCGAACCGGCGCTGGCTGATGCCGAAATCGGCGTCGCCGTGCAGTTCGAACGCCAGGGTTATTTCTGCGCCGACACCGACAGTAACCCCGGCAAGCTGATCTTCAACCGCACGATCGGCCTTCGGGACAGCTACGCGAAGGCGTAAACGGCCTGCAACGATATCCAGCGCCCCTCGACTTCGCTCGGGATGAGGGGAGACGGTGTATTGCCTGAGGGGCCGCGCAGATCTTTTCCTCACCCCGAGCGAAG
>CAIJOA010000030.1 GCA_903822185.1 uncultured Rhodospirillales bacterium
CAGCGATGGCGAGTACTACCTGACTAAGAAGTAAGCCTTACGGCAGTTCACGAAATGAAACAGGCGGGAAATTTCCCGCCTGTTTCATTTCGTGAACTGCCGTAAGGCTTACTTCTTAGTCAGGTAGTACTCGCCATCGCTGTTGCGGTCGAGTTGACCGGCGTCGCGCAGGGTTTCGACTTCGCGGACGATTTCGCGGCCGTCGCGGCTGCCGAGGACCGACATCAGCTTGGCGAAATGCATCGGGCCGGTTTCGAGGGCCTGCTGCACGGTCTGGAAACGAGCGGGGCCTTCGATCTTTGCCGCTTCGGGAACGCGGGCGGTGACGGCGTTCGGGCGCGGGAAGTTCCAGGTGCAGTCGAACCCGGCCTTCGAGCTGTTGCCGTTGGTGCCCGAGGGGTCCATCGGCATGAAGCGCAAGTTGCTCATGACGATCAGGTCCTTGTCGGCCTGGAAGCGACCGGACATCGCCCACTCCATCTGCTCGCTGGAGCGGATATCAACGTCGTCGTCGGTGATATAGACGTGTTTGGTCGTGCGGCTCATGCCGAGCAATGCCGTGATCGCGTCGCGCGGTTCGGCGTTGCTGCGCTTGCGGATCGACACGCGCATATGGCAGTTCACACCGGGGCCCGGCGGCGAGAATACATCGACGACATCGATGCCGGCCTGCTTAAGGATACTCCAGGCGCGCGCTTCGCTTTGCAGCGCGCCCATCGGCGCGCCGTCGCACCAGCCGAGATTGCGGCCAACGCCGTGTTTGATGGTTTGGTGCAGGACGTCGCGGCGGCGGGTGATCGCGGTGACATGGAACACCGGATCGCCGTGCATCGGGCCGTAATAGCCCATGTATTCGCCGTAGGGGCCTTCATTGTCGATATAGCCGCGCTCGTCGATATAGCCTTCGAGCACGATCTCAGCATCGGCCGGAACATAAAGATCGTTGGTCAGGCATTTGACCACCGGCAGCGGTTCGCCGCGGAAGGTGCCGAGGGTGTTGATCTCGTCCTGTCCCGGCATGCCGCGATTGGACGCAGCCATGGTGTCGATCGGATGCGCGCCGATGGTGAAGCTGGCGGGCAGCTTTTCGCCGCGTGAGACGCAGCCGAGATAGACCTGCTTGAGGTCCGACGGCGCCGTCAGGTTGAAGCCGCATTTGTCTTTGCCGCGAAGCATCAGGCGGCGGCAGCCGACGTTGCTGCGCTTGGTCACCGGGTCGATGACGAAATCGATGCCCGAGGTGATGTAGGGGCCACCGTCATATTCGTGCTGCACATGGAAGGGCAGCTTGTAGAGATCGATTTGGTCGCCGGTCAGGACGACTTCATGCACCGGCGATTCATTCGACGGCACGACATAGGTCTTTTGCGGGTTGGCGGCGCGGCGCATGAATTCTTCGCGCAGCTTGTTCTCGGGCACGCCGAAGGCGGCGGCGAGGCGCGTGCGGCTGGCCGAAACGGCGCCGACGACTTCGTGCTGCTCCGGGCCGGCCTTCTTGAACAGGACGCCCTTCTTGGTCGCTTCGATGATGGGGCTCATCTCGGAGAGCGCGACGGGCTCGTTGCGAACCTCGATCTCGTCCATCTCGACCAGCCGATCGACCAGCTTACGCAGACGGAACTTGTCCGGGTTAAAATTGGTGGTCTTCGGAACAGGCTGGTCCATCGCGTTTTCTCCCCAGGCGGCGATTTCAAAATCTACCCGGAAGATAGCGTTCGGGGCGGCGAGTCCGCAATCGCGAATGCCGCGCCAAAGCGACGCTAGGAAACGATTGAAATCGCTTAGAAGAAGGGATTTCCAGGGCGGACGACGACCGGCTCGCCCTGGAAAATTGTCTTAGCCTTCGTGGACGCCCAACAGGACGCCATCGACGTCCGCCATATGATATTGGCAGTAGGGGCAGCTGGTCTCGAACAGCTTTTTGCGGGCGCGCGCTTCCGGGCCGTAATCGATCGACATCGGCTGGATGTAAGGATTGCGCGCTTCGAGCCGTTCAACGTCGGCCTTGAATTTTTCCATGTTCTCGACCTTGAAGCCCATATGGTCGAGCGACGGCGGCATGATGCCGGTCGCGTCATAATCCATGATGTTCCAGGGCATGATCACCAGCGTCATGTGACCGTCGGTCAGATAATGGTTCGGGTCGCCTTCGCGCTTGTTGCGCGGTTCCAGCTCGAACACGGTGCGGTAGAACTCGGCCATCGCATCCGGGCGCATCGTGCGGACGCCGAAATGGCTGATGAAGCGCTTGTTGATACCCTTACCCGCTTGTTCGACATAGACGTCGCTGCGGTTCTCCATGTCCTCTTGCGAGATGTCGAAGACGTTGCCGTCCGGGTCATGCGCCGAGATGCCGGCATAGGGCCGGTTGGAGGGGCGCTTCAGCCATTGCACGCCGAAACCCTTCAGCCGGTCGAGCGCGGTCTGGGCGTCGCGTACCTCGAAACCGAAATGTTCCAGCCGGCCGCCGCGGCCGGGACCGCGCGGATTGATGTTCATGCCGACATAGCCGTCGCCGATGACGCCGGCGCCTTCGGCGCGCACGCCCTGGGCCGTGTTCATGCCGAAATAGGCTTCATAGAAGCGGCAGGACAGGGCGTATTTTTCGCTGACAATGGCCAGATGATTGAGTTTGGCGAACATCTTTATGTCTCCTCCTGAGCCTGCGACCTCTTGCGGGGAGTATCCTTCCCGATCCGGGTTACGGCAAATGAAATCAATGGTAGAGTAATCCCAGCGCCACTACGTAACCAGGCGTACCAGGGAGAAAACGATGCGAGCAGGATGGGCGCTTTTCGTTGCGCTGTTGTGGGCAATCAATCCGGCGGCGGCTGAGGATAAGCCGCTGAAAGTCGGGATCATGCTCGAGCTGTCGGGCAATTTTTCCAGTTCCGGCAATTCGGCGCTGCACGGCTTTCAATATGTGCTGCAACAGCATGGCGGCAAGCTGGGCGGGCGCACCGTCGAGACGGTGATCGAGGACAATGCCGGCGATCCGGCGACGGCGATCGTCAAGGTCAAGAAGCTGGTCGAATCCGACAAGGTCGATGTGCTGTTCGGCCCGGTCAGCTCGGGCACCGGCGCTGCCGTCCGGAACTATATCATCGAGCAGAAAATCCCGACGATGATGGGATCGACCGTCGCCGAAGTGCTGGACGGCAAATATATGTTTCGCACCTCGTTCGACGGCAATGTCGATGGCTATCTGCAGGGCTATCTCGCCGGCGCCTCGGGCCACAAGAAGGCCGTGCTGCTGGCGCCCAACTATCTCGCCGGACAATCGGCCATCCAATATTTTGAAAAGGGATTCAACGACGCGGGCGGCACGGCGGTACAAAAACTGATGCCGCGCATCGGCGCGACCGATTACGGCTCGTTCATCGGGCAGATATCCCCCGACGCCGATTGCGCCATCGTCTTCTTCCCCGGTGCGGACGCCGTGCGCTTCCTCAAGCAGTTCGCCGATTACGGCACCAAGCTGCCGTTATTCGGTTTCACCTCGACGGTCGATGAAACGCTGCTGCCCGCCGAAGGACAGGCGGCAGTCGGGTTCGTCGGCGCGTCGCAATATTTCTCGACGATCACGACGCCGGAAAATCTCGCCTTCCTCAAGGATTGGAATGCGGCGCATAAAGACTCACCGGAAAAGGCGAGCTGGCTGACGCTCTCGGGCTGGATCGCGGCGGCGACGCTGGATCAAGCGATCGAGCGCGTGCACGGCGATATCAGCGACACCGAAGCTTTCATGAAATCGCTGAAGCAGACCCACCTTAATACGCCGGCTGGGCCGTTCCGCTTCGACGAGAATCAGAACCCGGTTTTGCCGCGTTACATCGTGCAGATTCGCGATGTGAAGGGCGAAGCCAAACCCGTCGTCATCGGCACTATTCCGGAATTCGTTCCGGTGATGAAGCCCCCGACATTGCCGGCCGATCTGGTCTGGCCGAAGGGCTGAGAACGAGTCTGGAATCCCCCTCACCCCAACCCTCTCCCCAAGGGGCGAGGGAGAATTATCTACCCTTCGCCCCTTGGGGAGAGGGAGGGACCCGCGTTAGCGGGAGGGTGAGGGGGAATTCACACTCAGCTTAAACGCCGAGATACGTCTCTTTGACGTCGTTATTCGCGGCAAGGTCACTCGGCAACCCGTCGAAGACGATCTTGCCCTTGTCCATGACATAGACATAGTCGGCGGATTCGATCGCGAAATTGATGTTCTGCTCGACCAGCAGGATCGCCATGCCGCCGTCGCGCAAACGGCGGATCAATTGCCGTAATTCTTCGACCACATGCGGCGACAGGCCCTCGGTCGGTTCATCCATCAGCAGCAGCCGACCGTTGCCGACCAGCGCACGCGCCACCGCCAGCATTTGCTGCTCGCCGCCCGATAGCGTCCCGGCGCTGTTGCGCATCCGCTCGCGCAGGCGCGGGAAAAGATCGAGCACGCTGTCGATCGTCCAGCCTTCGTTGCCGCCGGTCGCCGCGCGCCGCGCGATTTCCAGATTTTCGCGAACACTCAGCGAGATGAAGATGCGCCGGCCCTGCGGCACCAAACCCATCCCGGCCTGCGCAATGCGATAAGACGTCCAGCGCGTTATGTCTTGGTTCTCGAAGACGATCTTGCCGCGGCGCGGCGGGGTGAAGGCGATAACGCTGCGGATCAGCGTCGTCTTGCCGACGCCGTTGCGGCCGAGGACGGCGGCGATAGTGCCCGGCTCGACCTTCAGCGACACGCCCTGCAGGACATAGCTTTCGCCGTAATAGGTATGGATATCATCGACGACGAGGGTGGGGTTGGCGCTCATTGATGCGCCTCCGTGGTGCGTGCCGCGCCGCCGCTGGCATAGATTTTCTTCAAGTTGCCTTCCTGGCGGATTTCGTCGGGTGTCCCTTCGGCGACGATCTTGCCTTGATCCATCGCGGTGATGCGGTCGGCGATCTTGAAGGCTGCGGCAAGGTCATGCTCGATCAGCAACACGGTGATGCTGCGGTCGAGATTGAGGATGATATCGGTCGCGAGATGCGTCTCTGCCGCCGATAGACCGGCCATCGGTTCATCGAGCAACAAAAGCCGCGGTTCGCAGGCGAGGGCCATGACGATCTCAAGTTGGCGCTGCGTGCCGTAAGACAGATGCCGGACTTCTTCGCGGCGGATATCGGCTAACCGCCATTTCTCCAGCAGTGCCTCCGCCTTGGCGATAACGTCGCGATAGCCCGACAACCGCCGCCAAAAGACGAAGTGCGACGGCGCCAAGGCCTGCACCGCGATGATCATGTTGTCGAGCACGGTCAGGTTGCGGAACAGCGAGGTGATCTGAAACGTCCGCGCCAGACCCAGCGCGGCGCGGCGATGCAGCGCTTTGCTCGTGACATCCTGACCGAACAGCTTGATCGTGCCGCTGCTCGGCGCGATCTGGCCGTTGACGACGTTGAACAGCGTCGTCTTGCCAGCGCCGTTGGTGCCGATGATCGCGCGCCGCTCACCCGGCTCCAGCACCATCGTCACGTCGTTGAGGGCGTGAACGCCGCCGAAACTGCGCGACAGGTTTTTGACGGCAAGCGGCGCTGTCACGACGCGCTCCCGCGTTTCGGCGCGAAGAACTTGTCGCGGATGAAGACCAGCGCGCCCTGCGGCGCATAGAGCGCGATGCCGACATAGATCAGGCCGATGACGAACAGCCAGCGGTCTGTATAGGTGCTGAGCACATATTGCAGGATGACAAAGACGCCCGCGCCCAGCACCGGCCCAAACAGCGTGCCGGCCGCGCCGACAAGAATCATCATCAACACCTGCGCCGATACGGTGACGCTGAGGCTCGATGGGCTGACGAAGCTGTTGAGATACATGTACATCTCGCCGGCAACGGCAGCGAAGGACGCCGATACGATCGAGGCGACGTATTTGTAAGCCCAAACATTGTAGCCGAGCGCCCGCATCCGCATCTCGTTCTCACGAATCCCGCGCAACGCATAGCCGAAGGGCGATTTGACGAAGACGTACAGCGCGAGCGCCGAGACGACGAAGATAGCGAGGACGAAATAAAAGTAGTTGTGGGTGGAGGCGAAGGTCCAGGGAAACCAACTGCCGAGATTGGGACGCCGTACACCGGGGAGGCCGTTATCGCCACCGGTCAATTCGGTCCAACTGACCGCGACGCTCCACAACACCTGCGAGAAGGCGAGGGTGATCATCAGGTAATAGGATTTCGACGTGCGTAGCGCGAGAAGATGGAACAGCGCGGCAGCGACGGCGGCGGCGACGATACCGGCCGGCGCGGCCATGCCGAAAGGCCAGCCGAGCTTCAAGGAACAGATCGCTGAAACGTAAGCGCCCAAGCCGAAATAAGCGGCATGACCCAGCGACGGCATGCCGGTATAGCCGTGCAATACGTCGAGGCTCATGGCGAAAACGCCATAGATCAGCATCTGCGTCAGGAGGCCGGTGTCATAGGGCGAGAGGAAGTTGCCGAGCGCGCCGACGATGAGGATGAAGGCGAGCGCCCCGACGCTGCCGAGATGATTCTTCCGCATCGCCACCTCAGGTCCGGCCCAATAGGCCGGTCGGCTTCAGCGCCAGGACAACGACCATCGGCACGAAGATCGTGAAAAGCGAAAGCTGCGGGAACCAGACATTGCCGAAATTATCGACCAGCCCGACGAGCAGGCTGCCAAGAAACGCGCCGCGGATGCTGCCGAGCCCGCCGACTGTGACGACGACGAAGGCCAGCAGAACGACCTCGAAATCCGCGCCGGGGAACATGCCGAGCAGCGGCCCGCCGAGGACGCCGCCGAGGCCGGCGAGCGCCGAACCGAGGGCGAAGATGCCGGTGAAGACCAGCGGCATGTTGATGCCGAGGCCGCGCACCATTTCCTCGTCGTCCATGCCGGCGCGTACGACCGCGCCGATCTTGGTCCGTTCAAGGAACATCCAAAGCAAGAACGCGACGGCAAGGCCCCAGCCGATCAGGAACAGGCGATAGAGCGGATAGACCACGCCGAAAATGCGCACCGCGCCTTGGAAGAGGGCCGGTTGCGGCACGAGTTGCGGATCGCCGCCCCAGGTGAAGAAGGCGATGTCGGCGATAATGAAGAGAAGCCCTAGCGTCAGCAGCGCCTGCGGCATTTCTTGCTTATAGAGTTTGGCGAGCAGAAGCCGCTGAACCAGCGTGCCGAGGATGGCGATGGCGATCACGGCGATGATCGCGCCGACAACAAAATTGCCGCTCATCCGGATGGCGGTAATCGCGATATAGCCGCCCAGCAGATAGAACGAGCCGTGCGCCATGTTGATGATGTGCATCAGCCCGAAAATCAGGGTCAGCCCGGCGGCGAGGAGGAAAAGAATCATCGCCAACGAAAGCCCGTTGAGCGTGTTCACGATCCAGAAACTCACGTGCCTCCCCCGCGACTTCTTTTGTTACCGACAGGGTGTTGTTAGCGCCCCGGATCGGTTCTGGCCACCACACGCGGTTAGGGTGAGGCGCGACTCGTCTAGAGCGCGAACACTCGCTTGGCGTTGAGGTGATAGATCTTTTCCTTATCGTCTTCCGACAGCGGCATGGCATCCATCGCATCGACGGCGTCGCGCTGCACCTCGAACGGCCAGTCGGCGGCGAACAGCACATTGTCGATGCCCAAAAGCTCGACCGTCATCATGAACGGCAAGCGGTAATTCATGCCGCTGGTGGTGACGATGATGTTGTCGCGGAAATATTCGCTGGGCATGCGCTTGATCGTGCGAGCGAAGCCGCCGGCGGCGACCTCCCACAGATAGCGGTTGTCGATGCGCTCCAGCGTGAAGGGGATGCTCTCGCCCATATGGCCGATGACGATCTTGAGGCGCGGGAACTGGTCGAACACGCCTCCCGAGATCAGCCGCATGACATGGGTGCCGGTCTCGACGCCATAGCCCCAGGCGACGCGATAGCCGGCCATGTCGAGCGGCGCGGCCATGCCGGGGCTCGGCTCGCGCGGGTGAAGATAGATCGGCACGTTCAGCGCCTGGGCCGTCTCGAAGATCGGCCAGAACTTTTTGTCGTCGAGATATTCGCCGTGGGTGTGTGAATTGATCAGCGCACCCTTGAGGCCAAGCGATTTGACCGCGCGTTCCATCTCGCGCGACGCATTGGCCGGGTCCTGCGGCGCGATGGCGCCAAGGCCCGCAAAACGCGTCGGATGTTTCTTGATGGCTGCTGCCAGCCGGTCGTTTACTAGCTTGGCCAATTCGGTGCCCTGCACCGCGTCGAAGGCCTGAACGCCGGGCGAGCTGACGACGATCAACTGCTTGGTGATGCCGTCTTCGTCCATCGCCTTGATACGGCGTTCGCCGAGATCGTTGAGATCGAGCAGAAGTTCCCGCCGAACCTCGTTTACTTTGCGCTCCACGCCGGCATTCTTCGCGAGCGCCTGCGCCGCGGCGACAAGCTCGGGAATCTGGAAACCTTCTTCGACCGCGATACGTTCGCGAACCGGCGGCCGCGCCATCAGTGCGCTCCGGGAACCGGCACGCCCATGGCGTGAGCCCCGGCGGTGATGTAGCTGGAATCGACGGCGAAGGCGATGTGATTGCCGGCGGCGTGAATGTCGCGCCAGAAACGTTGTAGCGGGTTGCTGTCCATGATGCCGCGCGCGCCCGATGTTTCCATCAAGCGATCGACCGCGCGCATCGCAAGGCGCGAGGCGAAGGTGAAGTTGCGGCGGATCGTGACCACGTCGGTCTCGGTCAGCGGCATGCCATTCATCAGCCGTTCGTCATTGGCCTTCGCCAGCAGATAGGCCGCCTCGATCTCGGCGCCCGACTCACCGATCGAACGCTGCGTGTTGTACATCTGCAGCACCGGATCGCGGGCGGGGCCGGCGGCGCGGGTCTTGGAGAAGTTGGTGAAAGAGTCCATCGCGCCGTGCGCCATCGCGATCAGCGGGCAGAAGATGCCGAACGGGAAGGCGACATAGCCGGGCTCGCGGAACATTACACCGGGATTGATCTTGGTGCCGGGTGTGGTGCCGGCGGCGAATTCGGCGGCGCGGATCGAATGTTCTTCGCGCACGAAGACGTCTTTGACGACGGCGTTGTTGCTGCCCGAACCGCGCAGACCCATCGAATTCCAGGTGTCCTTCACCTCGAACTCGCCGGGACCGAACAAGAAGAAGCGCAGATCGGGATGGCCCGAGGCATCGGCGGGCGGCACGACCGCACCGAAGATGCCCCAGTCGCAATGATTGACGCCCGACGAGAAGCTCCAATCGCCGGTGACGCGATAGCCGCCGGGCGCGCGTGTGACTTTGCCGGCGGGCATGAACGAGGTCGCGATCTTCGGCCGCTTGTCGTTCTTGAACACATGATCCTGCGCTTCGCCGGGGAACATGCCGAAGACCCAGTGATGCTGCATCAGCAGATCGAAGCACCAGCCGCTGGCGCCGCAGACGCGCCCGACCTCGGCAACGACATCGGCGATCATCATCCAGCTATCGATGCCGTAACCACCGCGATCCTTCGGGATGATCAAGCCGATCAGATCGGATTCGACGATCGCCTGCACGTTCTCGGTCGGCAGATGGCGCAGCTTCTCGGTCGCGACCGCGTTGGCGCCGCAAACTTCGGCAATCTTCTTGGCACGGGTGACGGCTTCGGCGTGGGTGATCGTCGGCATGGCGTTTCATCCGCTGGAGGTGTTTTTCTTAGCCCGTTCCTATCACAGAGTCGGGCGGGCAATCCATGGCGGAATCCCCCTTACTTCTATGGGGTCTTGGCGGTTTTCCGCGCTTGGGTTTAGGATTGGGGCAAAATACAGGGAGGAAAATATGGCCGAAGCGATCCCGGAAAAGGTTCATCTGGTCGGCAGCATCGCGCTCGATACCGTCGATGAAGTTTTCGCCACCACCGGCAAGCTGCTGGGGCGGCGGCTCAACCGGGTGCCGGACGGTGAACCGGGCGGGCGGCGGCTCTGGATTTCCTGGCAATATCCGCTGCTGCGCGCCAACGCCTATCTGACGGCCGAGGCGGGCGGAGCGCCCAGCATGTTCCCGAAACTGGGGCTCGCCGATGGCGTTACCCTGGATGATATACATTTCGGCGAATTGGGTTACGCCCGCGAGGCGCGGACTTCCTATCAGGATTTCCTCGCGGCGAAGAAACGTGGCGAACTGCCGGCGCATCTCCGCTTCCAGGTCAGCCTGCCGACGCCGATGGCGGTGATCGTCCCGTTCTGCGCGGCCAAAGACGTGCCGGTGATCGAGAAGGCTTACGAGAAGGCGATGCTCGATGAAGTCGCCCGTCTCGTCGCCGCGATCCCGCATCAGGACCTCGCGATCCAATGGGACCTGTGTATCGAGATGGTGATCTGGGACGGCCAGCTTGCCGCGCGTTACCCCAAGGAAGGCACCTCGAAACCAGAGATCATGGCGCGCATCAAACGCCTCGCCGCCGCCGTGCCGGCGGATGTCGAACTCGGCTTCCATCTTTGCTACGGCGATATGGACGCCAAGCATTTCGTCGAACCGATCGATTCGGCGATGATGGTGGACTTCGCGAATACCCTAACAGCGGAACTGCCACATCCGATTTCGTTCCTGCATATGCCGGTGCCGATATCGCGCAGCGACGATGCTTTCTTCAAACCGATGGCAGGTCTGAAGCTATCGCCGAAAACGGAACTCTATCTCGGCATGGTCCATGTCGAAGACGGCGCCGATGGTATCGCCACGCGTGCGGCTGCGGCACGCAAATATGTCGCTGATTTCGGCATCGCGACCGAATGTGGCATCGCCCGGCAACGCCGGCCCGAACTGGTGCGGCGCGTGCTGGAGATACATGCGGAAGGGTCGAAGGAGCCCGCGTAACCAGACTTGAACCCTCTCCGCCCGCGTGCGGGGGGAGAGGGCAGGGTGAGGTGGGTGGTGCAGTAAAAGAAATCTTTCAGCCGATAGACACCTCACCCCCCCCCCATCGCGTTGCGACGGGTCCCCTCCTTCTCCCCGCAAGCGCGGAGAGGGAAACCCTTTTTAAATCTCAACCGTCAGCGCGTTGTAGCCGTAGATCCAGGCATAGAGTTCCTGCAGCCGCTGAACACTCCATTGCGCATCGACATGCTGCTTGGCGGTGTCAGAATTCTTCAATGAATCGCCGTGCAGCCGGTCTTTCTGATCGACGGCGGCGAGGACGATCTTCGTGGTACGTTCGATCCGCGCTGTCTCGTAGTGCTTGAGCGCGGTTTCAATATCGTCGAATGCATCGAGGCAGCGGGCGAGGATGTAACCGTCTTCGATCGACATCGACGCACCCTGTGCCAGAAACGGCAGGGTCGAATGGCAGGCATCGCCGAGCAGCGTCGTGTTGCCGACACTCCAGCGTGCCAAAGGCCAGCGCACCATCAGCGCGGTCTTGAAGGGAATCTCGACCGCCGCGATCATCGCGCGCGCATCGTCGTGCCAGCCGGGGAAATCCGACATAAATTCTTCGTGGGTGCCGCGGTCGTACCAGGATTCGTTGGTCCAGTCGCTGCGCTCGACCACAGCGATCACGTTCAGCAGCGCACCGTGCCGCGTCGGGTAATGCATGATGTGTGATGCCGGCGCGATCCAGCCGCCATGGCGCATCAGTTCCGGAGCAAGCTTGTCGGCAGGACAGAGGCCGCGCCAAGCGATGAAGCCGGTGAATTCGGCGGTGTCGGGACCGAATAGGCTTTGGCGAATGACGGAATGAATTCCATCCGCGCCGATCAGCACATCGCCTTCGACCGGATCGCCTTTTTCGAAGGTCAGGCGCACGCCTTTCGCCGATTGTGTGAATCCAGCGCAGCGCGCATCGAGGTGAATGGCAGTTTGTTTTTGCGCCAGCACGGCCTTGCGCAAAAACTCCTGCAGGTCGGCGCGATGCATCGTGTAATGCGGCGAGCCGTATTTCTCGGCGGTGTCGCTGTGGTCGTTCATCTTCCAGCGTTCGCCGCTGTTCCACAGGCGCAGATCGACGATATTCGCTTCGGTGCCGACGCGCTTCAATTCATCGCCAAGACCAAGTTCGCGCAGCACGCGTGATCCGTTCGCGGCGATCTGGATGCCCGCGCCCAATTCGCTGAGCGCCGATGCTTGATCGAAGATTTCGACATCGAAACCGCGGCGTATCAAGGCGAGGCCTGCGGTGAGGCCGCCGATGCCGGCACCGACGATCAGGACGCGCGGTTTCGCGCTCATGCCTGGTCTTCGATGATGGCGACCGCCCGCGTCCAGCCGGCGGAGGCGCCGCGAATCTTTACCGGGAAGCAGGAGACGGTGAAGCCTGTCGAGGGTAGGGCTTCGAGGTTATGCAGCTTTTCGAGATGGCAGTAGCCGATCTCACGGCCGGCCTTATGGCCTTCCCAGATCAAGCCAGCGTCATGCGTGTCGCCGTATTTCTCCTTGGTATGGACGAAGGGCGCGTCCCAGCTCCAGGCGTCGGTGCCGGTCAATCGGACGCCGCGTTCCAGCAGATAAAGCGTTGCCTCGCGGCCCATGCCGCAGCCCGCCGCGACGTAATCGGGCTGGCCGTACGCCGTGCCGGCGCGCGTATTGACGACGACGATATCCAGCGGCTGAAGCTGGTGACAGATGCGATCCAACTCTTGTTCGACATCGGCGGCGGTGACGACGTAGCCATCCGGCAGGTGGCGGAAATCAAGTTTCACGCCAGGCTGCAGGCACCAATCGAGCGGTACCTCGTCGATGGCGATGGCGCGTTCGCCCTTGTTCATCGTTGAATGGAAATGATAGGGCGCGTCGAGATGCGTTCCGTTATGGGTCATCAGGCGAATCCATTCGATCGCCCAGCCTTCGCCGTCCGGGAGGTCGGATTCCTTGAGGCCCGGAAAGAACTTCACCACATCGGCGGCGGTATCGCGATGAGTCAGATATTCGATGCGCGGTTCGTATCCCGGCGGGTCCGACGGAACATCGTTCTCGAGATGAATGGAAATGTCGATCAGCTTGCGCGGCATATGCCCGAATCCTCCCCCGCTGCTTTTGCGGGAAGGTTAGCGTGACCGAGAAGCGCAATCCATCGGCCGGGCTTGCGTCATCCGGTAATGACGGGTCATATTCTCGCCAGGGATCAAGGAAGCAGCATGCAATTCGGAATTTTCGACCATGTCGATCGCAATGATCGACCGCTCGCCAAGCAGCTCGATGAACGCATCGCGTACATCAACGCGGCCGAGGACGCGGGATTTTACGCCTATCACGTCGCCGAGCATCATTGCTCGCCGATCAACATGGTGCCGGTGCCGGGGCTGTTCCTAACGGCGGCGGCGCGGGAAACGAAACGCATTCGCCTCGGACCCCTGGTCTATCTCCTGACGCTTTATTCGCCGCTGCGCATGATCGAAGAGGTCGCGCTCCTCGATCATCTGTCGCATGGCCGGCTCGAGTTGGGTGTCGGACGTGGCGTCTCGCCGTTCGAATTGAACTATCACAATGTCAGCTACGAGGAATCACGCGATATCTTCGTCGAGGCTTGCGAGATATTGCGCAAAGGGCTGGTCAGTGATCGCCTGACGCACAAAGGGAAGCACTACACCTATACCGACGTGCCGATGGAGCTGAAATCGTTTCAGCAGCCGACGCCGCCCTTCTGGTATGCGGCGTCGAACCCCGACAGCGCCCGCTGGTCGGGCGAGCAAGGCTGTCACTTCGTGACGCTGGGGGCGGTCGCGTCCGCCCGCGCCAATATCGACGGCTTCAAGGAAGGGCTGAAGAAACGCGGCGGGCCGGAAACGCCGAAGCCGGAGTTTTCCGGCAATACCGCGATCGGCGTGCATCGCCAGATGTTTGTCGCGGAAACCGATGCCGAGGCGAAGCGAATCGGCAAGGAGTTCCACGACCAGCATCATCACAGCCTCAGCAAGCTGCGCCGCGAGAACAAGGAATATCCCGGCTTCTCGCGTGGTGCGCCCAGCAGCTTCGAAAACGCGATCGCCGAACGAACGATCATTTACGGCTCGCCCGAAACCGTCCGCGCCGAGGTCGAACGGCAGACGCACGAGCTTGGCATCAATTATTTCGTCGGTTCGTTCTTTTTCGGCAACATGAAGCTTGAGGACTCGCTGCGGTCGCTGAAACTCTTCACCACCGAGGTGATGCCGAAAGTCGCCGCCCTATGACGCCTGCCGCAGCGCGGCTTTTTCCGAGCGGTGATCGAGCCGCAAGGTAAGACAGAAGGCCGAGCCGCCGCTGCGATGGAAAGTGCCCAGCGACGTCGCGATGACGCGATAGCCGCGCGTCTCCAACTGCCGGCGCAGGCCTATGCTGGCGCCTGACATCACGACCTGGTCGCCGATCCACACCGAATTGGCCGCGAAAATCGCCGCGTCCTTGGGCTTCAATTCGATGCGCTGTTCCGGCGTCGCCCGGTCATGAATCTGCTTCAACCCCTCGGCATTGAAGGCCGAGGGTACATACATGATCTCGCCATTCGGCAGTGCCGATAGCGCCGTGTCCATGTGATAGAAACGCGGATCGACCAGTTCGAGTGCTGCGGTTTCGAGCCCGAAGGTCTCGCTGACGACCTTTGCCGCCGCGAGGTCCGAACGCGGGCCGTAACCCATCCAGAACATCTGGCGCGATTTATCCCAGACACAGTCACCTGCGCCTTCGAGGCAGATGCCTTCGGGCATCGTCTTCACCGCGCGAAGAACCCCGGCGGCGATCAGGTCCTGAAAATGACCTTCAAACTGCGCCTCTTCGGGCTGGCGTTGGGCATAGCGAAAGTGTGCGACGAGGGCGGTGTCGTCCATGACGACGGCCGCATTGGCGGTAAAAACAAGATCGGGCAGCACGGGTACCGGCGGCATCAGATCGATCGCCGCGCCGAGTTGCAACAGCCGTTGATGCAGCCGCTTCCATTCGCGATGCGCCTGACGCGTCAATGTCTGCGAAGCCGGATCCCATGCCGCCGGATTCATCCAGGGATTGATCGAGTAAGTGACGGCGAAATGCTCCGGCGCGCACATGAGAATGTGGGCGGCCTGGTGGCGTGTTTCCATCTCTGTCCCCCTTACGGTCAAGGCAGTGAACGGCAATTTTGGTGATGATCGGGATCAAACGCGCCTTCCTACCGGGAAAGCGTGACAGCTTCGCGTCATGCAGTGAACGCGATGTAAGTGGGGAACACGAAACGCGTTTCAAGTCACGCGCTGACCGGGATACTGACCCGGTCAGCGCAATGGACAATGGTGGTCAGGCCTGGCTACCGAGCAGCGTGGTAACACAGCCCTCAAAATCGAGCGCCTTGACCTGGGCGCTCAGCTTTTGTGTCGGGATCGGCCGCTTGAGATAGCGTGACATGGTGTCGAGCTTCGCCGTGACCGCGTCCCAACCCATCGGGTTTTCCGGATCGCCGAGCGGGTTCAACACTTCGCGCTCGATCGTCTTGCCGCCGACGGTGATGGTGGCGGTGCCGCCCCATTGCTTCGGATAAAGCTTGGTCAGCTTATCCGACCCGACAACCTCGACCCGATCCATGATGTGCAGGATCGCCGGATCGTTGTCGCGAATGGTCGCGCGTTCGATGTCGCAGAGTTCGTCGTGATGCAGCGCGCCGATGGCGAGCTGATAATGAATACCGCGCGATTCGGTCTTGGTCTTCGGCCGGTTTGTCCGGTCTATCATCGCGCGATACTGGTTCGGCACGGCGATGGTGATCTTTTCGATCTTGGCTGTATCGATCTTCTCTTCGCGCACGGCGAGGATGAAGGCTTCGGTGGCCGAGAGTCCCTGCCGCGAGCTGCAGTAAGGCTTGAAGCCAACGCGGTTGATCAGCAGTGGCGAACCCGGCCCGGCTTGCTCCGGCACTTTGATCGCCTCGGCGCTCCAGACTGGCGAGACGCGGCCCAGCACCGCCTCGTCACCCGACATGCCGCGCTCGGCGGCGGCAGCGGCGAGAAGACCGCTTTGGATCGCCGTCGCGAGGACGAACCAACGTGGCGCCGGTTCTTCTTCGGCACGGCCGGTGACGCCGGTGGCGCTGGTCGCGGCAATCGCCATGGCGTTGCGGATCTGCTTTTCCGACAGGCCCATCACCCGGGCGGCGATGGCGGCGGCGGTGATGCCGCCCGTCAGGAAGGTCGTCCAGACGCCGCGATAGATGTTCTCGGCGCCGTTGGCGGCAAGGCCCAGCGTCAGCATAACCTGATAGCCGCCGACGATCGCTTCCAGCACCGTCTCGGGCGCGGCCTTGGTAATGTGACCCATCGCCAGCGCGACAGGGACGACGACCGAGGACGGCGTGACGCACGAACCGATATGGATGTCGTCGCATTCGGTCAGGCGGCTCGACGTCACCAGCATCGCGGCCGCACAGCCGGGATGATCGAAGAAGCTCTTGGGCGGGGTCAGGAACGCCGCTCGCTTCAACGCATCATGCGTCGGCTTGATCTCCGAGGTCTCGGCGCCGGCCCAGGCACAGGCCAGCGCGTCGAAACCATGGAGCTTCACCTTGTCCAGTGTCGCGGCATCGATATCGCGGGCCTTGAGGCCGGAGAGTTGCGCCGCGAGGTCGGGCAGCAGCTTCTTATCAACCACGCTGGGCTCTCAATTCCTGCCGCGCGGCCTTGGTCGCATCGGCGTCGATCTGAATCGCGTCGAGCCCGGTCTTGCCGGTGCTCTTGGTCACGATGCCGTATTCGCTGCGCGCGGCATCGACCGACACCATGCCGTCGCGGATATCGTCCAGCACGCGTTCCGGCTCGCGGTCCAGCGGATCGCCCCAACCACCGCCGCCGGCGCTGCGGATGATGACACGCGATTCTGTCGGCACCTGGTACCAGTTCGCGTTGACCGACTTCCAATCGTTCTCGCCGTTCTTCTGGACGAGACGATCCGGCTTGCCGCCGGTCTTGCCGCCCCAAAGGCCCCACGGCGGAACGCGGTGGCGTCCGGTCTGGGTGATGTTCCAACGGCCGGCGACGAGGTTGCGCACTTTCACGTCGAGGCCGAGGCCGCCACGGAACTGACCCGCGCCGGCTGAATCGGTGCGGAGGCCACGCTGCTCGACAACGATCGGGAAGCGTTGCTCCAATGATTCGATCGGTCCGTTGCGCACGTCGCCCTGGCAGATCGTGCAGGAAGCCGACGGACCATCTTCGGTCGGTCGTCCGCCCCAGCCACCGCCCTCGGTGCTCTGCACCACAAAGCGCTTGCCGTTATTATCGACGCCGAAGAAGGTCAAGTTGTCGCCCATCGCGCCCTTATGCGCGGCGGGGGTCATGGATTTGCGGGCCGGCGCCATCGCGGCGAGGATCGCGTCGATGACGCTCGGCAAGGCCGTACTCCATCCGGCCATCGGCGCGGGGAACTGCGCCATCATGAAGCTGCCTTCCGGCAGGATCACCTTCAGCGCCTTGAACGAGCCTTCGTTCACCGGGTCGATCGGCGAGGTCAGCGCCTTGTAAGCAATGTAAGGCGCGGCGAGCGTACGACCGTTGATGCCGCTGTTCCGCTGCTTCGAGCAACCGGACAGATCGATCGTCATGTCGCTGCCTTCGACGATGACTTTGGCATGGATGCGGATCGGGCCGTCGGTGGCCGAGGCGCTGTCGTCGAACTCGGTCTCGAATTCATAGGTGCCATCCTGGAACTCGGCGATCACCTGGCGGCAGAGCGCTTCGCTTTCGGAGAAAATGCGTTGGATGCATTCCTCGACGGTCGCTTCGCCGTATTTCGAGAACAATTCTTCCATGCGCTTGAGACCGAGATTGCAGGCCGTGATCTGCGCATCGAGATCGCCCATCGACGATTCCGGATAACGGATATTGTCCGAGATCATAGCAAGGACAGTCTCATTCGGCTTGCCCGCTTCGTAGATCTTGAGCTGGTTGAATTGGAGACCTTCCAGCCACGGATCGGAGGCCGACGAACCGGCGCCGAAGCCCGTGCTGTAGCCGCCGACATCGATCCAATGCGCGCGGATGATGGTGAAGCCGAACAGCTCGCCCTTCCAGAAGAACGGCGTATAGACGCACATGTTGTTGAGATGCTGGCCGCAGACGCGCTGATGATTCATCAGGATCACGTCGCCGGGGACGAACTTCTTGATGCGCTCGACGCCGTCGCGAATGACGACACCCATATCGGCGAGGAAGTGGCTGACGCCGCCACCGTTCTGAGCGAGGAGGTTGCCCTCCTTGTCGAGGATGGCGCAGCTATAGTCGCCGACCTCATAGATCATCATGTTGTAGGAAGTGCGTTTCAGCACATGCGACATCTCGTCGGCGATGGCCGGCAGTGCGCTACGCAGAACTTCGACGGTAATCGGATCGGCGGCCATATCAGTTGCCTCCTATGGTGATGATGATTTCGCCGGTCGGGGCGACGGTGGCTTCGTCGCCTTCCAGCAGCAGGGCGGTGGTGGCGCTTTCCTCGATGATCGCCGGGCCTTTGACGATGGCGCCGGGGGCGAGGGCATCGCGCTGATAGATCGCGCAGCGCGTCGGCTTGGTCGCATCGGTCAGGAACACGTCGCGCGTGGTCGAAGGCGTCGCGGTAGTGCCGACGGCGGGCGGATGGAATTCCATCTTGGCTCGCTCGCCGATGGCGTTGGCGCGGATGTTCACGATCTCGACCGGACGATGCTCGGCGTTCTGGCCGTAATGGCGCAGATGCAGCGCGTCGAAGCGGCGGCGGATGCCGTCACGATCGGCCTTCGTTATGTCTTCATAGGAAATCGGCGTGTTGAGATAGAACTCCTGGCCGACATAGCGGATATCGACCGAGAGATTGACCTGCTGCTGCGCCGGGGCGACGCTTTCCGAGGCCAGCAGTTCTTTCCCGTCTTTCAGGAACATGTCGCAGATGCTGCGGATGGCTTCGAAATCCGCTTCGGCCATGCTACGCGCGTGGGTCTGAACGTAATCGTGCCGGATGTCGGTCATCAGCATGCCGACCGCCGAGAAATGCGCCGGCAGCACGGGCAGGATGACGCGCGGGATCGACAGCTCGCGCGCGATCAGCGGCGCGTGCAGCCCGCCATTGCCGCCCGAGGCGACCATGACGAAATCGCGCGGATCGTAGCCGCGTTCGATCGAGACGCCGCGCACCGCGAGGGTCATGTGCGCGATCGCGATCTTGAGCATGCCCAGCGCGGCTTCCTCGACACTGAGGCCCAGTTTGTCGGCAAGTTTTCCTTTGAGGGCGGCGCGCGACGCTTCCTTGTCGAGGCTCATGTCGCCGCCGAGGAAGTTCGCGCCGTTGATCCGGCCAAGGGTGAGGTTGGCGTCGGTGATCGTCGGTTCGGTGCCGCCGGCGCGATAACACACCGGGCCGGGGCTGGCGCCCGCGCTCTTGGGACCTACCTTCATCGCGCCGACGCTGTCGATCCAGCCGATGCTGCCGCCGCCGGCGCCGACTTCGACGACGTCGATGACCGGCGACATCACCGGATGGCCTTCGGCGTAACCGCCGACGTAATAGCCTTCGGCGGTCGATGGCTTGCCGTCGCGGATGACGCTGGCCTTCGCTGTCGTGCCGCCCATGTCGAAAGCGATGACTTGCGGAAAGCCCAGCCGCAGGCCGATCTCGGCCGAGGCGTTGATGCCGCCGACCGGGCCTGATTCCATCAAACCGACCGGCGCGCGGCCGGCCACGCCGACCGAGGTCACGCCGCCGTTCGACTGCATGATCAGCAAGGTGCCGGGGAACTTCTTGGCCTCAAGGCGCTGTTCGAGGCGCTTCAGATAGGTCGAAACGCGCGGGCCGATATAGGAGTTCACGATCGTCGTCGAGGTGCGTTCGTACTCACGGTACTGGCGCAGGATTTCATAGCTCAGCGAGACATAAGCATTGGGGAAGGCCTTGCGCAGCGCCTGGCCCATCATCTGCTCGTGCGTCGGATCGATGTAGGAATGAAGGAAGCAGACGGCGATCGATTCGGGTTCGAGGGCCGCGACCTGTTTGCAGACATTGGCGATCTCGGCCTCGCTCAGCGGCAGGATGGACTGGCCCTGCGCGCCCATGCGTTCGTCGGCCTCGATGATCATGCCGCGGCGCACGAGAGGCGTCGCGCGCTTGAAGAAGACATTGTAGGCCTCGGGCCGGTTGCCGCGGCCGATCAGATAGGCGTCGCGCGCGCCCTTGGTCGTGACGAGGACTGTCTTGGCGCCGGACTGCTCGATCAGCGTGTTGATCGCGATCGTCGCGCCGTGGACGAAAGTCTCGCACGCGCCCAGATCGATATTCGCCTTGTCGAGGCAGTTCTGAATGCCGAGGGTGAATTCTTCGGGCGTTGTGGAGCTCTTGGCGTGCCGCATTTCACCGGTTTCGTCGTTGAAATAAACGAGGTCGGTAAAAGTGCCCCCGATATCGAGTGCAACATGAGCTCCCATACGCTTTTCCTTGATTTGCGGGCTGTGAACCGTCGCCCGGTTTTATGTGTGGGCGCGAATCTGTTCCGCGCCCGCCGCCTTGTCAACACACCTTGCCCACGCCGCGCGCGCCCCGGTATGCTGACCGCCAGCACGCGCGAATGCGCATATTAGGTGAGGAGATCGGGCCAATGGACATCAATGGCAGGCAGCAGGCTGCCTTGCAGCTCATGGAACGCGAAGGCGTCGATGTGTTGTTGGTGGCGCCGAACGAACTCTCCCGCGTCGATACGATTTTCCACCTGACCGGCTATCGTCCGGTGGGCGAAAGCCTTTGCGTCCTATCGCGCACCGGCGCGCCGACGCTGGTCGTGACCCCGGAATGGGAAGCCGAGCGCGCCAAGGCGCGGGCCAAGGGCTGGACCGTCCAGACCGCCGCGGATTTGCCCGACGCGATCAGCGCGTTGTTCCCGAAGGGATTGCCCAGCGGCAAGACCGGGACCGTTAACCTTGGCAAACTACCGATGGCGATCAGCAAGCGTCTTACGGAATTCGCCGGTGGTGACGTGAAGAAGCTCGACCAGAAGCTCGAAGCCGCGTTGATGCCCAAGACCAGCATCGAGATCGAACATGCCCGCCGCGCCACCGCGATCGGCGAAAAAGCTTTCGAGCAGTTGTTGAAGATCGCCCATGAAGGCATGGCCGAATGCGATCTCGCCGTGCAGTTGAAGCTCTATATGGAGGATCTCGGCGCCGACGATAATTTCTTTCTGCTGACCGCATCGGAACATAACCGCGCGGTGCAGCCGTCCAGCGGCCGCAAGCTCAAGAAGGGCGACATCATCCTCGCCGAAATGACCCCGACCTATCACGGCCAGCTTTCGCAGATCTGCCGCACGGCGGTGATGGGCCCGATCGATCCCAAGCTCGAGGAGAAATACAATCTCGTCGTGCGGGCGATGATGGCGGGCATCAACACGATCCGTCCGGGCCAGCGCATGGGCGATGTGGCCAAGGCGATCGACGACGTGCTGACGGCCGAAGGCTATGGCGAATATTGCCATCCGCCGCATATCCGCCGCCGCGGTCATGGCCTCGGCCATGGCTCGAACGCGCCGGGCGATGTCGCGCCGTCGAACGACATCATCCTGCAGGAAGACATGGTCTTCGTCGTTCACCCGAACCAGTACCTGCCCGAAACCGGTTATCTCCTCTGCGGCGAGCCGGTGCGCGTCACCGCGACGGGTTTTGAGAAACTAAGCAAACGTACCGCCTGGCTTGCCAGCGTTCCCCTCTGAGCCAGCGAGGATAAATCATCATGCGTGTCACACAGCCTGCGGTTCTCGTCGGTCCTTACGATTGGGATGAAGCGGTCATTCCGCGCTCGGAATTCGAAGGACGCATCAAAGAAGCCTGGGCGGCGCTCAAAGGCGAAAAATTCGCCGGCATCATCGTCAATGGCAACAAGATGGATAACGGGGCGCTCGCGTTCCTGACCAACTTCACGCCGAAGATCGAAGCCGGTTATGCGTTGGTCTCGCCCGACGGCGCGGTGCGTCTCCACAGCGCGGGCAGCCCGCATATGATGGTCAACGCGCAGCGCCTGACCTGGGTCGATGCGGTGAAACCGATCCGCGATATCGGCAAGCATATCGCCGAATGGGCCGAGACGCTGGGCGAAGGCCCGTTGGGTCTTTGGGCGACGCCAACGATGCCGGGCGATCTCCTGCCGCGCATCCAGGCTGCCTTGCCGTCACGGCCGATCAAAGATGTCAGCGCGACGCTCGATGCGCTGATGCGGCCAAAATCGGCGGTGGCGAAGCGTGTTGCGCGCGATGCCGCCGCGATCCTCACCAAAGGTACGGCGGCGCTGCGGCAATCTTTCGAGAACAATGTCAGCGCGCGTGAATCCGTCGTCGCCGCCGAGAAGGCCGCGGCGGCAGCCGGTGCGTCCGACATCCGCATGTTGGCCAGCATCAGCAAAGGCGGCACGCCGACCGCGATCGATTACCCCGAAGGCGGCAAGTTCGATCCGCTGCTGGTCTATATGGCCGTGCGTTATGGCGGCTATTGGGCCGACGGTGTTTTGACTCTGTCGTCGGTTCCCGGCGATACGGTGAAGAACACCCAGGCGGCGTTGCAGGCGATGCTCGCCACGGCGCGCGCTGGTGTCTCGGTCAGCGACTTGAAGAAAGCAGCGCAGGAAAGGCTCGGCGGGCTCGCGGTTCATCCGGCGGCGAAGAGGGCCGTGACCGGCGTGGGTCTCACCCTTGAAGAAACCGAAGCCGAACCGACCGGCGTCAGCCGCCTCGAAGAAGGCCGCATCTATTCGCTGCGCGCCGGTGCGCAAAAGGGCGAAGGTGATGCCGCACTGTTCTCGGCGCTGGTCGAGGTCAAAGCCGGCGGCGTCGATATTCTCTGGTCGTCGCTGACTTAACGCTTTTTATTCTTCGTCACACCCGCGAAAGCGGGGGTCCATGGCAGCAAATGGATTCCCGCTTTCGCGGGAATGACGAATGTTCATATCCGGGGCAGGAAACATGACCACCCAGTCAGCCGATATCATCGTCGTCGGTGGCGGCCTCGCCGGTTTTTCGGCGGCGATCACCGCGGCGGAAGCGGGCCTCAAAACCATCCTGATCGAGCAGGGCGTCGAAGAACGCTATCTCTGCAATTCGCGCATCTGTATTGGTGTGCTGCAGGTCGCGCTGCTCGACATGCGCAGCAGCACCGAAACGCTGGCCAAGGCGATCGACGATTCAACGCGGCGCTATGTCGATCCGGCTTTGCGCGACAAGTTTGCGTCCGAGGCCGCACCGTCTTTCCGCTGGCTCGCCACGCAAGGCATCCGCACCATCAATGCCGGCACGCAGACGCACAATCTCGTGACGTTAGCGCCGCCGGTGCCGCGCCAGCCGGGGTTGCATTGGCAGGGTCGCGCCGGCGACGTGATGCTGGGGCAGCTTGTCGCTAAACTGAAGGCGCTGGGCGGTACGCTGACGCGCGGCATGCAGGCGCGCGAATTGATCATGGCCGACGGACATTGCGCCGGCGTCACGGCGGTCAGCGGCAACGAGACGCATCGTTTCGAATCACGCGCCGTGGTGCTGGCTGATGGCGGCTTCCAGGCGAATACCGATCTGCTGAAGCGTTTCATCAGCAAGCATCCCGAACGGCTACTGCAACGGAATGCGAAATCGGGCCGTGGCTCCGGCTTGATGATGGCCAAGGCGGTCGGGGCGAAACTCACCGACATGGAATGTTTCTACGGTCATATCCAATCGCGTGATGCGATGGATAATCCGGAGCTGTGGCCGTATCCGACGATGGACTTCCCCGTAGGGGCCGGTATCGCCGTCGATCAAAGCGGCAAGCGTTTCGCCGATGAAGGCCTCGGCGGCGTCGCTATGGCCAACGCCATCGCGCGGCTCGACGATCCGTCGGGCGCTGTGGCGATCTTCGATCAGAACATCTGGGAACTCAGTGGCAAGACCTACGTCATGTCCGCCAATCCGTTCGTCAAAGTGGCGGGCGGCACCATTTACAAGGCCGATACCATCGAAGCGCTGGCCCAGGCAGCCGGTCTTCCCGTGGATGCAACGGCCTCGACCGTCGCCGGTTACAATCGCGCGCTCACCGACAAAACGCTGCCGCAACAAACGCCGCGCCGGACCGATGATTACGTTCATGCCTGGGGCTCGGCGCCGGTGCCGATCGTCAAGGCGCCGTTCTATGCCGTGCCGCTTTGCGCCGGCATCACCTACACGATGGGTGGCTTGAAGGTCGATCCACAGGCGCGGGTGCAGCATCAAAACGGCGGCCCGATCGAAGGGCTCTATGCGGCGGGCGGCACCATCGGTGGCCTCGAAGGTGGTCCTTACACCGGCTATACCGGCGGTCTCGCCAAAGCCCTTGTCTGGGGGCGCATCGCCGGCGGTGACGCCGCCCGTCTCGTCAAAGGAAGCTGACCATGGCTGCGCCGCATCGCATCGACGTTCATCACCACATCACCCCGCCCAGCTATAGTGCGGCCGCCGCGGCGATCATCGAAGGCAATCCGCCGCGGATGAACTGGTCGCTGGCGAAGTCGCTCGAGGATATGGAACAAGGCGGCGTCGCAACGGCGATCATCTCGCTGCCGCATCCGGTGACGATCTGGCCGAAACCACAGGACAAACAGCGCGCGCTGGCGCGCGATTGGAACGAATACGTTGCGACGATGGGACGCGATCATCCGGGCAAGTTCGGGCTCTTCGCGACCCTGCCGATGCTCGATATCGATGGCGCGCTCAAGGAACTCGAATATTCGCTCGATGTGCTGAAGGCCGACGGCATCAACATGATGACCAATATCGGCGACAAGTGGCTGGGTGATCCTTACTTCCATCCGATCTTCGAAGAACTGCATCGCCGCAAGGCCGTGGTTTATACGCATCCGATCGCGCCGAGTTGCCTTCACGACTGCCTGCCGGGCGTCAATGATTCGATTGTCGAATTCGGTTCCGACACGACCCGCACCATCGCTAGCCTGATCTTCAGCGGTGCGGCAGCGAAATACAAAGACATCGATTTCATCTTCTCGCATGCCGGCGGCACGATGCCGTTCCTGGTCGAACGGTTCGAACGCGCGCCCGGCCGCTGGGCCCCCGCCGTCGAAGGCGGCGCGGTGCAGCATCTGAAACGCTTCTATTACGACACGGCCCAGGCCGCGCATAAATGGGCGCTGCTGAGCCTCACCGAACTGGTCGAAAGCACCCAGATCATGTTCGGCACCGACTTCCCCTATCGCACGTCGAGCGAGACGGCGCAGGGTTTAATCGATTTCGGTTTCTCGGAAGCGGATTTGCGCGCGATTGATTGTGGCAATGCGAAGCGGCTGTTGCCGAACTGGCGATAAACTCTCTCGTCATTGCGAGCGAAGCGAAGCAATCCATTTTGTCCGCAGACTGGATTGCTTCGTCGCTACGCGCCTCGCAATGACGACCTAAAAGCTATTTCACATCTTCCAACGCAAACCCGGCGACGCGTTTGTAGTTATCGCTGAGCGTCCGCAATTCATCCTGCGTGATGAACGTGTCGAGATTGTCGTAAGGCTTGTCGCCGGTCAGCTCCTCGACGCGGATATTGATGAAATCCGGCGGATGGGCGCGGTTGGTGCGGACGATGTTGGCGGTGACGTTGAGGCGTTTCGCCTCGTATTCTTTGAGCGCCGCAACGGAGTCACTGTTCTTGACCAGTAGATCGGCGAGAGTGCGTGCATCGATCAGCCCCTGCGCTGCGCCGTTCGAGCCGCGCGGATACATCGGGTGCGCGGCGTCGCCTGCGAAGGTGACGCGGCCGAAGGTCCAGCGCGGGATCGGGTCTTTATCGACCATCGGATATTCGAGGATCGTCTCCGAATTGCGGATCAGTTCGCCGACATCCAGCCAGTCGAATTTCCAGCCCTGGTAGATCGGCAGGAAATCGTCGAGCTGGCCGCTCTTGTTCCAATCGTTCTTATCGACATTCTCGGTCTGGATCTCGGCCATCCAATTGATGAGCTGATTTCCCTGGCCGTCGATATCGTCGATGATCGGATAGATCACGATCTTGCCGGTGCGGATCGAGCCGACGCGCATATAGGTACGGCCGTCGAGGATCGGCTTGCGCCGGGTGACGCCGCGCCAGGTGTTGATGCCCGAGAAAGCGACCTGTTCGTCGGGATAGAACTGCTTGCGCACAGCCGAATTGATCCCGTCGCAGCCGATCGCAACTTCGGCGGTCACGGGTTCGACGTCCTTGCCGGTAGAGGTCTCGCGCAGCCGAACGGTGACGCCTTTGTCATCCTGCTCGACCGCATGGCAGGTGCGGTTCGTCGTGATGTAGTCCGCGCCCAAGGCAGCGAGCGCCGCCTTATAGAGCACCATATGCAGCCGGCCGCGATGGATGCCGATCTCGGGCAAGCTATAGCCGGCATATTTGCCGCGCGGCTCTTTATAGAGAAGTTGGCCGAAGCGGTTGAAGAACGCGCTTTCCTTGTTCTCGATGCCGATTGCCTTGACGGCGTCGAGCAGGCCCAGCGTCTCCATTTCGCGCGCCGCATGCGGCAACAACGTGATGCCGACGCCCAACTCTTTTAGTTCGGGCGCTGTTTCGAAGACATGGCAGGGAACGCCCTGGCGCTTCAAGTTAAGCGCCAGGGCGAGGCCGGCGATGCCGCCGCCGATGATTGCGATCTTGGTATTCAAACTCATGACGGCGACTTTCTTTATCCTCGAACCGCTTACGGCTGCTTGGGCGGGTTCAGTTCTTTCCACGGGTCTTTGACGTTGGCGATGGTGTCGAATTCGACATTCGCCAGCTTGCCGTCCTGCATCTTCGTCTCGCGAATATAGACGTTCTGGACGATATCGCGCGTCGCGGGGTCGATCGAAATCGGGCCGCGCGGGCTGTCGGGGTTCTTCCAGTTGGCGAAGAACTTCATCGCTTCTTCGGCGGTGAACTTGCCCTTGGTCGATTTGACCAGGTCATAGATCATCGCCATGCCGTCCCAGCCGTCGGCCGAGAAGAAATCGGGCACGGCCTTGTCGCTGTACATCTTTTTCCAGGCGGCGATGAAGGCCTTGTTGCCCGGGCGATCAGCCGTCATCGAATAGGTGCCGGCGGTGATGACGCCGTTGGCGACCGCGCCGATATTCGGCAGTTCCTCGTCGGGCATCAAATCCTGGGTCGAGACGACATGAATGCCGGCTTCGCGCAGGCCCAAATCCTTTACGGTCTTCATCATCGAGGTCGCCTGACTACCGCCCGGCACCCAGAGGAAAGCCACATCCGGCTTTGCATCGCGAACGCGCTGCACGACCGGCGGGAAATCCGGGCTCGCGGCCGAGAAGGCAATCGAACCGACGATCTCGCCGCCGGCTTCGGTGAAGCCTTTCTTAAAGGCGTCGTCGGCGTCATGGCCGGGGATGAAATCGCTGACCGCGGTGAAGGCTTTCTTCCAGCCTTGTTTCACGGCCCATTGGCCCATCGGCAAAGCGGTGTGCCATTGGGTGAAGGAGACGCGCACGACATAGGGCGAAATCCGGGTGATGCCCGCGCCGGCGGCGTTGGTGATGACGAACGGCACCTTGGCTTCAGTGACCAGCGGCGCGATGGCGGCGGCGACCGGTGAGGCGATGACGCCCAGCAGCAGTTGGACATGGTCGCGGGTGATCAGTTCCTGCGCGAGACGCTTACCGACTTCAGGGACCGATGTGTCGTCGCGCTTGACGATCGAGACGGTGACGCCCGCCGGCAGGTCTTTATCGTGCTCGGCCTTATAAAGCAGGATGCCCTTGTCCATCTGATCGCCGGGCTGGGCGAGGAAGCCCGAATAGCTGTTGATCAGGCCGATCTTGATCTCGGTCTGCGCCATCGCCGGCGCCGCTAGCGCGGCGGCCAACACGGCGCAGCTTGCCGTCATCGTCAAAAATCGTTTCATCGTTTCTCTCCCCTCAGAATTTATCGAATGGGTTGCGTCTTATTTTAGTGGTCCGAGAACCTTGTTCGCCTCGGCGACAAAGCGGTTGTCGTAGCTTGCCGCCAGATTGAATTCTTTTTCCTTGCCCTTCAATTGCGGATCGAAAGTGGCGAGGTCGTTCAATGTCGTGCGGGCCGAAGCCTCATCCATCATGCCGTCCTCAGTGAAGACGCCACGCTTGCGGTCGTTCAGCAAGGTGTTCGTATAGATTTCTATGTCGTTGCCGTAATAGCTCTTCGGCACCAGCTTAACGAGTTCCTCGACCGGCGTGTGCTGCATGAAGCGGAAGGCGCGAATGATCTGGGTCATGAAGGCCTGCACGACTTGCGGCTTGGCTTTCAGCACCGACTCCTTGCTGAGGATCGCGCTGCCGGCGAAGGGGCCGTTATAAAGATATTTGATGCCTTCCTCGGTGCGCGTATCGACGACGGGAACGATGTCGCCTTCCTGGACCAGCTTTGAGATCACCGGGTCGGCGTGCGAAATCCCGTCGAGCCGGCCCGATTTCATCGCCGCGACGGCACCCGCGCCCGCGCCGACGCCGACGACCGATACGTCGTCGTGCCCAAGCCCTTCCTTAGCCAGCAGCAGCAACAGCGCAACGTCGAGGGCGGAGCCCGGCGCGATCACGCCCATACGCAGCCCCTTGAGGTCCTTGGGCGACTTGTATTTCGCCGCGAGATCTTTGGTAAGGCCGATCACTGCGCCATAGGTGTGGTTGATCAGCATGATGTTGATGATGTCGAGCCCCTTGGGCCGCAGATGCAGCACATGCTCGTAGGAACCGAAGCCGATCTCGGCGCTGCCGCCGATCAGGGCTTCCGCCATCTTGGTGCCGCTGACGACATCGTTGATCTGGACGTTGAGCCCGGCTTCTTTGAAATAACCGAGTTCCTCGGCCAGCGTTACCGGAAGGTAAGCGACGATGTTGCGGCCACCGACCGCAACCGACAAATCCTCGGCCGCATGCGCCGCGCCGGCGCCGGCAATCAGGGCGAAACCGAAAACAAAACCGCGCAATCCGAACATGTTCTCGATCCTATTTCACGAATTCGTCGGTAAAGAGTCCCTCGTAAGAGGACAGCTTGTCCTCGGGCTTCATCAGCCCGGCATCGACGTTGAACAGTTCGGCGTTTTCGAGACCCTTGGCGAGAATGACCGGCGGGTTGGGGCTGATCTTGCGAATCGCGTCGAAGGCGGCGACCAGTACCTTGTCGTCGATCGTCGCAAAACGCTTCTTCACCGTGGCGAAAGCTTCGTCCGGATGGTCTTGGATGAAGGCTTCGGCTTCCTTGAAAGACGCGCCCATCGCAACACACAGCTCCCGGCGCTTCTGACAGGTCTCGGGTTTGACGACGACGATGTTGTTGGCGAGCGGCAAGAGATCGGCCGGTTCACCCTCGGGACCGCTGACCAACAAGACTGCTTCGCCGGCGACAATTGGGATCAACGGCCAGGGCGGCGACATGGCATAGCCGTCGATCTGCTTTGTCTTGAACGCGGCCACCATGCTCGGCGGCTGCATGAAGGCAATGTGCAGGTCGTCGGCGGGAATGCCGCCACGATGCGCCGTCAGCAGCGCATAAGCATGGATCAGCGATCCGGCGGCATCGACGGCGATGGTCCGGCCCCGCAGCAAGGCGGCGCGTTGGTTGAACGTCATCTTCGGGTCGAAGCCGGCGGCGTCGGCGATTTCTTTGCGCAGGGCGATCTGGATGATCGGCCGGTTCGAGGTTTCGGCGATAGCGAGAAGACGCTGCCCTTTCGCCGCGGCGCGGGTGAGGGTGATGGCCGAAGGCTGCGCGAAATCCGCGCTGTCCGAAATGACCGCATTGAAGGCGCCGGGGCCGGGCAGTTCGATCTGCTTCACCCGTAGGCCGTGCTTGGCGAAAATGCCGAGATCTTCGGCGAGGTAGGATGCGGTGAAAGAAAGGCTGATCGCCGGATTGGCCAGCACGACATCGGTCAGTTTCGCTTCCTGGGCGCGAAGCGGCAGGGCAGAGGCCGTCAGCGCGAGCGCGGCGGCGGTAAGCGTGATAAGACGTGTCGCGGCGATGCGTTTCATGATTTCCCCCTAAAATCCCCCAACGGCACGGTTTAGCTGCGCGGCTTCACGACGCGGATCGGATTGCCGGCCAGAAACGCGCGGATATTTTCGACGGCGTGGCCGTAATTTACGCGCATATTCTCCTCGATCACGTAACCCAGATGCGGCGTCACGATGATGTTGTCGAGCCCGAAGTAAGGATGATCCTTCGTGGTTGGCTCGCGGTCATAGACGTCGATCGCGGCGCCGGCGATGCGGCGGGCTTTCAGCGCGTTCAGCAGCGCGGTTTCATCGACGATCGGACCGCGCGAGGTGTTGATGAGATACGACGTCGGCTTCATCAGCCCCAGTTCGGCTGCACCAACCATCCCGCGCGATTGCTCGTTCAGATTGACGTGGATGGTGACGATATCGGCCTGCTTGAACAGCTCTTCCTTGGTGACGCTTTTGATGCCTAACTCGGCGGCTTTTTCGTCGTTGAAGCTGCGGCTCCAGCCGATGACCGGCATGTTGAAGGCTTTGGCGTAGCCGACCATAGCCTTGCCTAGCTTGCCGACACCGATGATGCCCAGCGTCTTGCCTTCGGCGCTGTAGCCGATCTTGGTCTGCCAGCGCCCTTGCCGGATCGCCCGGTCTTCCTGGGGAATATGGCGCAGGAGGCCGATCATCAGCCCCCAGGCGAGTTCAGCCGTCGGAGCGCCGATACCTGCGGTCCCGCAAAAGACGATGCCGCGTTCCGCCAATGCCTTGGCATCGACCGAGGCGTTCTGCGGGCCGGTGGTGATGACCAGTTTCAAATTCGGCAGTTTTTCGATCAACGCCCGGGGTAAGGGCGTCCGTTCGCGCATCAAGATGACGGCTTCAAAGCCGTGCAACCGCTTCGCGAGATTGTCGGTATCGGCGATATGTTCGGGAATGGCCTCGACCTGCACCTCCGGCTGAAGGCTTTTCCAGTCGGCTAGATTAAGGGCGACACCCTGGTAGTCGTCGAGAATGGCAACGCGCATCATAGTCGGCGGCCTCCCAGCCGTGTTCAGGTTTCCGCCATTCTGCCGTCCGGGCCGCCACGGGGCAAGGCAAGGGATTGAGCCGATTTCCGGCCCTGCACCGCCATCCTGCCCCAAGTCTTTACGCGGTTTTTACCTTCTCGGACATACGGTTGGCGACGCGCTGCTTCGACCTTGCCGGGAACGGGCGGCGCGCGGCTATCGATTCATCCGGTGGCCAAGGGAAGGTGCAGATGCCTGTGAGAGAAGCCGCGACCGAATTGGCCAGTTTTGAGGCCGACAGAAGCACGCATTTCATGTTTGAACACAAGGTGTTCCAAGTGAAAGGCGCCCGCTTTTCCATGACCGAGGACGGCACCCAACCGGCTTTGCACGTCGATCTGGGCGCGCTGACGGCGGCGCTGGTCATCAACACGGTCCGTTCGGAATTCGGCATCGAAGCCGAAGGCCCGGACGGCATTCTTCTTTCCATCGTCGAAAAGAGCCTCCGCTTCGTCAAAGAAATCCGCCCCGGCGATTTAATCCCGCGCGAATTGCTGGACGGCACCGCGTCCTGGTCTGTCGAAGAGCGTCATCGCACCCGCGCCCGCGCGCATCTCTGGGCGCGCGCGATCGGCAGCAACGAGACCAAAGGTGCGGACGATATTTCACTGCAGCGTTTCAATGCCGATCCCAAGACCGAGGAACGGCTGAAGCAGGTTGCCGCCGACGTCGCCACAATGATCGGCGAAAATCTCGATGCCGACGCGGTCTTGGGCCGCATCGACGATGTCGCGCGCGAGCTTGCCTATATCGAAGCGCTGCAAGAGCGTTGCAGCGAAGTTCTCGGCATCGTGCCGAAGCTCACGGCGATCGCGCGCGCCTATCGCGGCGACCGCGGCGTGCTCGACGAATTATCGCGTATCCGCACGCTGCTGCTGCGGCCGATCGAAATGTATGACGGTATCTTTGCTCGCCTGGCGCAACGCCAGGAAGCGATCACCGACGTGGTCCGCAAACATACAGATCAGATCGAGTTCATCCGCGAACAGCGCGACGACGTGCATCAAAGCATGATGATGTGGGATCCGATCCTACTCACCTGGAAGAACGTCGAAATGACGCGCTGCAGCGACACCGAAAGCCGCATCGCCGAGCTCTATCGCTTCATCGCCCGTCACTTCCTGGCCCGCCAGGAATGGTCGCAGGGCGCGGCGTAACCACGCGTCTTCCTTCTTACTGATTTTCTGTCCGCTTTCGGCAGCACCGCCGATTGCCTATCCTCGTGCGCAGATCGCAGAGGATAAGCATGGGCGCGCTCGACGGTATTTTTGTGGTGGCGTTGGAACAAGCCGTGGCGGCGCCGCTGGCAAGCTGCCGGCTCGCCGATGCCGGCGCGCGCGTCATCAAAATCGAACGGCCCGAGGGGGATTTTGCCCGCGGCTATGACCGCATTGCGCATGGCCAAAGCTCCTATTTCGTTTGGCTCAATCGCGGCAAGGAATCGATCGCGCTCGATATCAAGCAGCCGGCGGATCACGCGCTGCTCGACCGCATGATCGCCCGCGCCGATGTCTTCATCCAGAACCTCGCCCCCGGCGCGGCGGCGCGCGCGGGTTTCGACCCCTCCGCCTTGCGCGAACGTTTTCCGCGCCTCGTCACTTGCTCGATCAGCGGCTATGGCGAGGCGGGGCCCTATCGCGACATGAAGGCCTATGATCTGCTGATCCAGGGCGAAACCGGGCTGGCCTCCATCACCGGCGCGCCCGAAGCGCCGGGCCGGGTCGGCGTGTCGGTGTCCGATATCGCCGCCGGGCTCAATGCTTATGCCACGATCCTCGAGGCGCTGATCGCCCGGCAACGGAGCGGAGAGGGTGCGGCGATCGCGATCTCCCTGTTCGACGCGACGGCGGAATGGATGGCTGTGCCGCTGATCCATCAGCAATATGGCGGCAAGGCGCCCGAGCGGGTGGGGCTGCGCCATCCCTCGATCGCGCCTTACGGGGCTTTTGAAACGGCTGACGGGAGGGCAATCATCGTCGGTATTCAGAACGAGCGCGAATGGGAACGCTTCTGCCAGTCGGTTCTGAACCAGCCCGAACTCGCCGCCGATCCGCGCTTTGCCGGCAACGTACAGCGCGTTAGCCATCGCCCGGCGCTGGACGCGATCGTTGCCGATGAATTCCGCGCGCGGACCAGCATTGCGCTTACTGCGCTTCTAGATGCGGCTGGGATCGCTTATGGACGGCTCAACAGCGTTGCCGACCTTTTGGACCACCCGCAATTACGCCGTGTGATGGTCCCGACAGAAGCCGAGCCGGTATCGGTTCCCGTGCCGCCCGGTTGGCCCTCCCTCCATGAGGGTGTGGGCAAGCCGATCCCCCGCTTGGGACAGCACAGCGCCGCATTGCGGCAGGAATTTGCGCTCTGAATAATCCGATATTATTGCGCTGCACCATCACTGTTCTGGTGCGTTGTGGAACCCCAGAGACGAAGGATTCCCGGGTTAAGTGCTCATAAAAAAGAATTTTCCGAAAAAACGATTTTGCGGTTGATTTGTCAGTGATGCTGCATCATATTTTGCAGTGCGGCATTGCTCGTCGCCCGACGACATGCCGTACGTCTTCTAGGCGTTTCCTCCCTAAACTTAGGGCCGTGCTTTTGCACGGCCCTTTTCTTTTTGCGCTTCGATCTTCCCGTGAGGAAGGCGATGCGCCCCCAGATAGGCGAGAAGAGTCAGTCGGCTGATTGGCCCGACGCGGTGGTTCCCGTGCTCAGGGCGCGCTGCATCAGAACGCTATCGACCCAACGGCCCAGTTTGAACCCGACCGCCGGCATCAGCCCGGCGCGCGTGAATCCCGCCTTTTGATGGAGTCCGATCGAGGGGGCATTATCGGTATCGCCGATGACCGCGACCATCTGGTGATAGCCCAGCGCCGTGCAGCGCTCGATCAGCGCCGTCAGCAGGGTCAGTCCGACACCACGGCGGGCCGTGACCTGATCGACATAGATCGAATCCTCGAGCGTGAAACGGTAAGCCGAACGGGTCCGGAAAGGCGCCGCATAGGCATAGCCGACGACCCGGTTCGCGCTGTCCGTCGCAACAAGATACGGCAACCCCGCCGATGTGACCCCGTCATGCCGTTGGGTCATCTCGGCGACCGTCGGCGGCACCTCTTCGAACGTCGCCAGCGAGGTGCGAACGTAATGCGCATAGATCGCCGTGATCGCAGGAATGTCGCCGGCAGCCGCATCGCGAACGGTGCAGGGGGCCGATACCAAAACCGGTTGGGTCATGCCGGCCTCAGGATCGCCGGATCGATGGCCGCTAGTCGCTCGGTCAGGGAGCGCATGTCGCTGGCAAGTTGCGTGAAGAACGGTTTGCGCTCGAAACTGCGCTCGTCCATGTAGAGCCCGCGGCCGATTTCGATTTGAAGGCAATGCCGGCCTTCGCTCGGCTTGCCGTAATGCGTCGTCGTGAAGCCGCCGGCATAAGGCGTATTGCGGACGACGACATAGCCTTTGTCCGTCAAAATTTTTTGCGCCGTATCGGCGATCACCGGATCGCACGCGGTGCCGTGACAATCGCCCAGCACGATATCGATGCGGCTGCGTTGGCTGCCACGGCTGACCGGCAGGTTGGTCGAGGGCATCGAATGGCAATCGAGCAGCAGATAGAAGCCGAAGCGATCCCGCGTCGTCTCCAGCAGCCCGGACAAGGCGCGGTGATAGGGGTGATAAAGCCGCTCGATCCGTTGGGCTGCCTCGATGTAGCGAAGCTTGCGGGCATAGATTTCCTCGCCCGATGCGACGACGCGCGCGACGGTGCCAAGCCCGACCCGGACCCGCGGCGAATGGCGATTGACGAAATCGGGCAGGGCGTCTTCGAACATCGCCGGGTCGAGCTCGTAGGGCTCGCGATTGACGTCGAGATAGGCGCGGGCGAAACGCGCCTTCAGCAGCGGCGCACCCAAGGCTGCCGCGCCGGCGAAGATTTCATCGACATAGCTGTCCTCCGACCTGCGAAGGCCGTGGGAGTCGAGACGCGCGGCGGCAAGAAGGTCGGGTGGGTAGGTCGTGCCGCTATGGGGCGAGGCAAGCACCAGAGCAAGGGTCTGCTGTCCGTACGCGACGATATCGAGCGCAGAATCGCTCGGCGCGAGAGGTGCTACATGCCCTTCCATAAAGGATATTTAACGGTAATTCGGCGGGCCTGTCACCCCCGCCGCGTAAAAGCCCCGGTTTGATAAGAGGGCCTGTTTGGTAAAAGGCCCCGTTCGGTTAAAGGCAATGTCGTAAACGCTTCGTTTATGTCCTATGGCTAGGATCGTGGCGGAAATTGGCGGATCGCTCATGGCCCGAATTCTTCTTGCCGAAGACGACGAAAATCTACGCTTCTTCCTCGCCCGCGCTTTGCGGCGTGCGGGGCATGAGGTCAATGATTACGGCGACGGCGAAACCGCACTGACCTGGATGAACGAACATTCGGTCGATCTGCTGCTGGCGGACGTCGTCATGCCCGGCCTCGACGGCATCGAGCTGGCCCGCCGCGCCAGCGACATGTGGCCCCATCTACGGGTCATTTTCATCACCGGCTTTGCCGCTGTCGCCCTGCGCGAGGCGAAAGTCATGGCGCCCGAGGCAACTGTGCTCGAGAAGCCGTTCCATCTGCGTCAATTGGTCAACGAGATCGATCGCTTTTTAGCAGCCTGATCGGGGCTGCTTGATTAAGCAGCCGGACGATCTTGTCAGATGCGGTGAATTCGGCTACACCGCAGCCCCTTGGAAGGGCGCGTAGCTCAGCGGGAGAGCACTACCTTGACATGGTAGGGGTCACAGGTTCAATCCCTGTCGCGCCCACCACTTCTCCTTCCAATTACTGCCTCGACGCCGTTCCACGTAGGAACAGGCGATACGCGTCGTTCGCGGTTTCGTCCTCGTAGGGATAGCCGAGCACGGCCAGACGTGAATCCAGTTTGGGCCGATCGCCGGGCGGCACCTGCATGCCGACGAGCACGCGGCCGTAATCGGCGCCGTGATTGCGATAATGGAACAGGGTGATGTTCCAGTCCGATCCCACGCCATTGAGAAAGCGCAACAGCGCGCCTGGGCGCTCGGGAAATTCGCAGCGGAGAAGCACTTCGTTGTCGAGTTCCGGCGCGCGGCCGCCGACCATGTGACGGATATGCAGCGCGGCCGTCTCGTCGGCGCTGATGTCGATCACGCCGTAGCCGGTGTTTTTGAGCCGCGTGATGAGTTCGCTTTTCTCGCGCGCGGCGTCGGCTAGTTGCAGCCCGACGAAGACATGCGCTTCGCTTCCGCCGGTAAAACGGTAATTGAATTCAGTGACGGTGCGGCTGCCGAGGATTTCGACGAAGCGGCGATAGCTGCCCGGCGTTTCGGGGATCGTAACGGCGAGAAGGATCTCGCGCGCCTCGCCGACCTCGGCGCGTTCGGCGACGTGACGCAGCCGGTCGAAATTCATGTTGGCGCCGCTGCTGATGGCGATCAGCGCGCCGGTCCGTTTCGGATTTGCCTCGGCATAGGCTTTGAGCCCGGCCAGCGACAGCGCCCCGGCAGGTTCCGTCAGAACGCGGACATCCTCGAAGATGTCCTTGATCGCGGCGCACATCGCATCGGTATTGGCGAGGATGATATCGTCCAGCAGTTCGCGGCATACGCGGAAGGTTTCTTCGCCGGCTTGGCGTACGGCGACGCCGTCGGCGAAAAGTCCGACACGGTCGAGAATGACGCGCTCGCCCGCGGTGATGGCGGCTTTCATCGAGGCGGCATCGACCGGCTCGACGCCGATGACCTTGGTTTCGGGCCGCAGGAATTTCACGTATGACGCAATGCCGGCGGCAAGACCACCGCCGCCGATCGGCACGAACACGGCTTCGATCGGGTCGGGATGTTGATGCAGGATTTCGACGCCGATGGTGCCCTGACCGGCGATGACGTCGCCATCGTCATAGGGATGGACGAAAGTCATGCCGCGTTCGCTCTCGATCGCGCGGGCATGGATATGGGCTTCGTCGAACGTGTCGCCGTGAAGCACGACTTCGCCGCCCCAGTACCGCACGGCCTCGACCTTGATCGCGGGCGTCGTCACCGGCATCACGATCACGGCCTTGATGCCCATCCGCTTGGCCGAAAGGGCGACGCCTTGCGCGTGATTACCAGCCGAGGCGCAGATCACCCCGGCGGCTTTCGCCACATCTGACAGTTTGGCGATGCGGTTATAGGCGCCGCGAATCTTGAACGAGAAGACCGGCTGCAGATCCTCGCGCTTCAGCAGCACGGACGCGCCGAGGCGCTGCGACAGGCGCACCATCGGATCGAGCGGCGTTTGGATCGCCACGTCATAGACGCGCGCATCCAGAATCCTGCGGACATAATCGGACAACGGCTCACCTGTCTTCTGCGAAGGCCCCAGCATAAGCCCAAACCCGCGGTCATGCGATCTGGAGCTTTCGTCGCCGACGCCTTACGCTAGCAGGATGACGAATCCGATCGATTCCGTTCGCCGGAAGTTGCAGGGCCTGGGCGCGATGCTGCGCGATCCGGCCGCGACCGAGCATGAAAAGGCCAATGCCGCCGCGCTGAAGGCTCAGCTCGAAGAGAAGCTGAAGGATAAAGGTGTGCCGGCGGGCGATTGGAGCGATATCGCCTTTCGCGCCGGAAAAGCCCTGAAGACCCTCAAGCAATCGACCGAGCCGCCGGCTGCAATGAACGGCACGACAGGCGCTGCCTTCCGCCTCGGTAAGGCATTCAGCCAAGCACGAAAGAAGCTAAAGCAGCCGGCACCGTAATAGAGCTCGCTTATTCGAGCTCATTCCGTCCGCGCGGGTTTCGTCGGCGACTTATGCGCCGGTATTGATCCAGACGACTTTCGTCTCGGTGAAATTCTCGATCGCCATGTCGCCATGCTCGCGGCCGAAACCGGAATCGCGCGAACCGCCCCAAGGCAAACGGATGTCGGTCGGGCCGAAGGTGTTGACCCATACCGTGCCCGCCTTGAGGCGACGGGCAAAGCGATGCACGCGGCCGATGTCGGCGCTCCAGATGCCGGCGGCGAGGCTATAGACGGTGCCGTTGGCGAGGCGCAGCGCGTCTTCTTCGTCTTTGAACTTGATGACGGTAGCGACGGGGCCGAAAATTTCTTCCTGCGAGATGCGCATCTCGTGTTCGACGCCGCCGAAGACGGTCGGGGCGACGAAATAGCCGGCCTCGGTACAGCGCTTGCCGCCGGCGACGACGGTTGCGCCTTCCTTGACGCCGATATCGATGTAATCGAGGACGCGCTTCATCTGCACATCTGAAACCAGTGGTCCCATGCCGGTCGAGGCGTCTTGCGGATCGCCGACGCGGATGGTCGTGGCGCGCGCCGCCAGCTTCTCGATCACCGTGTCGTAGATCGCTTCATGGACGAGAATGCGCGAACCGGCGGAGCAGACCTGGCCCGTATTGAAAAAGATGCCGGCGGCGGCGGCGCGAACCGCCGCATCGATATCGGCATCGGGGAAGATGATGTTGGCTGACTTGCCACCCAACTCCAGCGTCACACGTTTGAGGTTGCCCGCCGCGCCGCGCAGGATCGATCGGCCGACGCCAGGCGAACCGGTGAAAGTGATTTTATCGACATCGGGATGCTCGACCAACGCGTTGCCGGCGGTCTTGCCGAAGCCCGGTACGACGTTGAGTACGCCGGGCGGAAAGCCGGCTTCCAGTGCCAACTCGCCAAGCCGCAGCGCGGTCAGCGGCGTGATCTCGGCCGGCTTCAGCACGACGGTGCAGCCGCAGGCCAGGGCCGGTGCGATCTTCCACATGCCGATCATCAGCGGGAAGTTCCACGGTACGATGGCGCCGACGACACCCAGCGGCTCGCGTACAGTGTAGGTCAAGGCATCGACACGCGCGGGAATGACCTGGCCATTTATCTTGTCGGCCATGCCGGCGTAGTAGGTAAGGGTGTCGAGTACCGCGGGCATGTCCTGGCGGCGGATCGCCGACACCGGCTTGCCGGAATCGAGGCTTTCCAACTCGATCAGCTCGTCCTGATGATCGCGAATGACATCGGCGAATTTCAGCAGCAGCTTGCCGCGATCGGCCGCGCGCATCTTGCTCCACGGGCCTTCGAAGGCGGCGCGCGCCGAACGGACGGCTGCATCGATATCGGCTTCGTCCGCCTCGGCAACCTCGGCGATGACTTCTTCCGTGGCCGGATTAACGGTCGTGAAATAGCGGCCCGATTGCGCGGGCACTCGTTTTCCGTCGATCAGCAAATTTTGGCGTTTGATGAGATCGAAAGGCATTGAGACACCTTAATATGCAAAAAATTGCATATCTGATTGGGCGCACCGAACCGGTACGCATGGCATTATTATGAATAAGCGTATTGCAAGAAGCCGTAAACCGCATTTTCGCCCACTTGATGTGGGCAAAATTAGATGGGAATCAAGGCGCGATCCGCTGCTAGTTATGCACTAAATTTCATATTATAATTGCGGCGGAGGGACATCGCATGATCCGCATCGACATCGAACCCGTCTGGCGCTTTCGCAAAGACGATGATTCCCAATCGATGCTGGTGATGCTCGATTTCCTCAACGAGATCCGCGCCTCGGGCAAGATCGCGCATGCCGCCGGCAAGTCGGATATCTCCTATCGCCATGCCTGGAACCTGATCGAAAAATGGTCGGACTTCTTTGGCGTGCCGCTGACCGAACGGCGGCAGGGACAGGGCACGACATTGACGCCGTTCGGCGACAAGCTCGTCTGGGCGGGACAACGTTTGCAGGCACGATTGAAGCCGCAACTCGAAAATCTTTCGCAAGAACTCGAAACCGAGATCAATCAATTACTGCCGCATGCGCCCGCGATCCTGCGCGTTCATGCCAGTCACGGCTTTGCCGTGGCGAAACTGCGCGAACTGCTGGGACACGAAGCCGGTATCACGGTCGATCTCCGCTATGTGACAAATCAGGCGGCGTTGGTGTCGCTGGCGCGCGATGGCTGCGATCTTGCCGGCATACATTTGCCGCAGGGCGAACTGCGCGAAGAAAGCATCGCCGCGTGCAAAGGCTGGCTGACCCCCAGTCTTCACCGCGTCGTCGGTTTCGTGACACGCGAGATGGGATTGATGGTGAAGCGGGGCAATCCGCTCGGCATTAAGACGCTCGCACAACTCGCCGATCCCGGCATTCGCTTCATCAATCGCGATCCCGATTCCGGTACGCGTCTCCTGCTCGATCAGCTTTTGGCGCGGCATGGGATCGATAGCGCCCGTATCAACGGTTACGGCGGGATCGAATTCACCCATGCCGCTGTCGCCGCCTATGTGGCCAGCGGCATGGCCGATGTGAGCTTCGGCGTCGAGGCTGCAGCGCGGCAGTTCGATCTCGATTTCATTCGCCTCGTCACCGAGGATTACATCTTCTTCTGTCTCAAGACGTTGCTGGAAACGGAACCGATGAAGCGGGTTCTGTCCATCATGGGTGGGGCCGAATTTCGCGCCGCCATTTCCGATTTGCCGGGCTACACGATCAAGGATACCGGCGTGATCAAGCCGATCCGCGAGGTCTTCCGTAACGCCGATTAATTTCGGCGCCACACTCTTTGATTGCCGTGCCGCGTCGTTCGGCTAAGCTGATGGCGTGAGCACTTCCGCGTCTTTACCTTTTCGCGTCCCGCCGCTGATTAAGCGCAACATTACTTTGTTCGCGTTGTCGCAATCTTTCACCGGCGCAGGCATGCAGTTCACCTATGGCTTCGGGCCTTTGATGGTGATTGCCCTTACCGGATCGGCGGCGCTCGCCGGGCTCGCGGTCGGGCTCATCGGTCTCAGTCGTTTCTTCGTTTCCTATCCGGTCGGCAAGATCACTGACTCCTATGGCCGCAAGCCGGGCATCATCTTCGGCCTGGTGCTGGCTTTGGTCGGCGCGATTATCATCGGCATGTCACTGCCGTTTCACAGCTTCGCGGTATTGGTCGTCGGGCTGCTGGTCTTCGGCATGGGCATGAACGCGGCGCAGCAGTTGCGCGTCGCGGCAACCGACATGTTCCCGCCGCATCACCGCGCCCAGGCACTGGGCTATGTCGCAATGGGCTCGCTGGTCGGACTCTTCATCTCACCGCTCGTGGTCAACGGCGCCGAAGTCTTCGCGCGCTATACCGGCCAGGATGCGATGGCGCTGCCGTGGTTCATTTTGCCGGTGTTGATCATCGGCGGCATGATCATGATCACCTTCGTTCATCCCGATCCGAAAGAGATCGGGATGAATCTCGATCGTTATTATCCGGGCTATCTGCCCGAAGTTCGAACGGCCGCGAAGGTCGATTTCAAAGTCGGTGCAATGCTGCGCAATCGTCCTGTGTGTCTCGCCCTTGTCGCGAACTGCGCGGGGCAGGGCAATATGTCGATCGTGATGGTGCTGACCTCGCTCGTCTTGTCGCATCACGGCCATTCGATCGGCGTCATCGCCATCTCGCATATGTTCCATTCTGCCGGCATGTTCGCCTTCACCATTCCGCTGGGCCGGTTGAGCGATCGCATCGGCCGCAGCTGGGTGATGTATCCTGGCGTCGTGACGGCGCTTGTCGGCGCGAGCCTCGTGTCCTTTACCGGCGAACTTTGGTCGGTGACCCTGGGGACATTTCTGGTCGGACTAGGCTGGGCGGCGAGCAACGTGGCGGCGACAGCGGCGATTGCCGATCATTTCCCGACCGAGGAACGCGGCCGCGCGCTCGGCGTCAATGACAGCTTCGCTGGCGGGATCAGCGTCGCAATGGCGCTGGTCACGGGGCCGGTCATTCAATGGTGGGGATTGCCGGCGGCGGGTGTGGTCGCGATCTTGGTCGCGTTGCCGCCGTTGCTGATGGTGATCGGTTTTCGGCTTCGCGGCGGTGGTTCACGGGTGGCCACGCAGAATCGCGCGGCCTAGCGGGTTTTAATTTTCGACGGGTTTGGCCAGCCGTTCGGCGCGGATTTGCGGCGCGATGGCCTCGGCGTCCTTGCCGCAATCGACCCGCGTGAACTCGCCCGTCTCCGGGTCCTCATAGCTCATGACCGCCGAAAGCACGACGCAAACGGCGTGATGCGTGTGGACCGTGAAGCTGCTGGGCTGGGTCATGTCGCTGGTCCGGAAACGAACCGCGATCCGGGTCAGATGGTCGGTCGGGAAGGGAATGAAGGGGATGGCAAGCCCCAGCAGGACCACAAACGAGATGGTCGCCTGCGAAACAACCGCGCCTTTGCCTTGTCGATGTCGCACTGTTTAGGCCCCCTCCGAAATTAGGGCGTCACCGGTACTTTATACGCCGGGTGTCATAAATCCATCCCCGATCCTGGAAAGGCTGCCCCCGCCTTTTGGAATGATGGCCTTTTTGAAGGGGGGCTGCGGCTCCCTCTCGCGTCCGGCCGCGCAAGGGCTTATGATGGAGTCTTCACCCCTGCCGTAGGCTGTCATGGAACAAGATTTTTATCGGATTAAGCGACTCCCCCCTTATGTTTTTGCCGAGGTCAATGCCCTCAAGGCGAAGGCGCGAGCGGCGGGTCGCGATGTCATCGATCTTGGCATGGGCAACCCCGACGGTGCGACGCCCGACCATATCGTCAAGAAATTGATCGAGACGGTGCAGAACCCGCGCGCGCATGGCTATTCGGCGTCGCGTGGCATCACCGGTCTGCGCAAGGCGCAGGCGGCTTATTACAAGCGGCGCTTCAATGTCGATCTCGATCCCGAGACCGAGGTCTGCGTGACCCTCGGCTCAAAGGAAGGTCTTGCCAATCTGGCGCAGGCGATCACCGCGCCGGGCGATATCATCCTCGCGCCGAACCCGACCTATCCGATTCACTCGTTCGGCTTCATCATCGCCGGCGCGTCGGTGCGGCATGTGCCGATCGGACCGGGCATCGATTTCATGGCCGAACTGAAGAAGGCGGCGGCCTCCAGCATTCCGGCGCCGCTCGCGCTGGTGATTAACTTCCCGGCCAATCCGACGGCGCAGGTGGTCGATCTGGCGTACTATGCCGAGATCGTCGATTTCTGCCGCACGCATAAGATTTGGCTGCTATCCGATCTGGCGTATGCCGAGATTTATTTCGACGGCAATCCGCCGCCCTCGGTGCTGGAAGTGCCGGGCGCGAAGGACATTGCGGTCGAATTCACCTCGACCAGCAAAACCTATTCGATGGCCGGTTGGCGCATCGGCTTCGCCGTCGGCAATCCGCAGCTTATCGCGGCCTTGTCGCGGGTGAAGTCTTATCTCGATTACGGCGCCTTCACGCCGATCCAGGTGGCGGCGACCGCGGCGCTCAACGGCCCGCAGGAATGTATCGGCGAAATCCGCGAACGCTACAAGCTGCGCCGCGACGTGCTGGTCGAAGGGTTGCATCAAGCGGGTTGGGACATTCCCGCGCCGCCGGCGACGATGTTCGCCTGGGCGCCCGTACCGCCGCAGTTCCAGCATCTCGGCAGCCTCGCTTTCTCGAAGATGCTGCTTGAGGAAGCGAATGTCGCGGTCGCGCCGGGCGCAGGCTTCGGCGAATATGGCGAGAACTATGTCCGTATCGCGCTGGTCGAGAATCAGCATCGGATGCGTCAGGCCTGCCGCAACATCAAACAATTCTTCAATAGCCGTGCGGCCGGCGCGGCGAGTTCGGCCAAGCCGATGCGCAAGCAAGTGGTTGCCGAGGTGCCGGGCGAATAGCCCGGCACCCGGTGCTTCCGAGAAGCACCCAGGCGGGGGACGATGGCCGATAATGCGAGCGTCATAGGATTAGCGGTCAGGCCGTTCCCGAGTTTTTCGGGAATGGTCGATCGTCTGCGCCGAACGCACCGTAGCCGCGCCAATACCCGTAACATCATCCTCGAAGATGTGTTGCCGTCGCTCGATACGACCGAGGTACGGCAACGGCTTTATGGCCGTGGCTATCTCATTCCCGGCGATGCCGCCCATGTTCTCGGCCTGGTCGAGCCGTTTCATCTCAACGGCGCGTCGTCCCTGCTCGATCTGTCTTCCGGGTTGGGCGGTCCGGCTCGCGCGATCGCCCAGGCTTTTCATGCCCGTGTCTTGGGGCTCGAACGCGATCCGGATTTAGTCCGCCGACACGCTGCGATGTCGTCAGCGCTCGGCGTCTCATCGTTGGTTCGAGTGAAAGGCTGCGATCCCGAAGCGGTCGAACTCGATGCCGGTCGTTATGACTGCGCGCTGGGGCGCGAGGCGACTTACATGGTCGCTGAGAAGGAACGGCTGCTGCGGGTCGTCGTTCAGGCGCTGAAATCGCGCGGCCAGATCATCCTGACCGATTTCGTTCTCGACCGTGCCGCCGGCGAGCGCGACGAGCTGGCCCGCTGGTCCGACAGCCGGACGCGCCGGCCGTCGCTTTGGACGGTGGGGCAATATGCCGACTGTTTCCGCAGCCTCGGCTTCAATCTCCGCGCCATCGACGACAGCACCGCCCTCCACCGGCGGCAGATCGTTGCCGCCTGGATTACCCTGCTGCGCAGCCGGGATATTCGGCGGCTGTCGCCGAGTCAGGTCGAAACCGTGCTTTCCGAGGCGGAATCCTGCCTCCGGACGGCGGCGGCGTTGGAGAGCGGGGCGCTCAAATATTACCGGTTTGAGGCGATCGCCCACCATTCGTTCTGGTAGCAAAACCGCCGGAAACCGTGCCCGCCGAGCTCCCGCCGTCATTGACAAAGGCAGGTCTCCTTGCCTATGTTCCGCGCCGGTTCAAGGATCTCATCATGAAAATCACCAACTCATTGAAGACGCTGAAAAAGCGCGACAAGAATTGCAAGGTCGTGCGCCGTAGAGGCCGCACCTACGTCATCAACAAGGTCAACCCGCGGTTCAAAGCCCGCCAGGGCTGATCTGTCGCGCCGGCCCTCATCCCATTCTTTTGGTGGCGATGCCCCGGCTCGGTCCGGCCGGGCTGAGGGGGAATGTTAGCTCATGCGCATGCCGGCTCCCGACGAGACAGTTATTGCCCGGCGTGAGGCGATTGCCGCCGATCTCAGCCGTATCGTAGCCGCCGACGCAGTCATCCTTCCCGAAGACGAACGCCGCGCCTACGAATCCGACGGGCTGACGGCCTACCGCCAATTACCCCTCCTCGTTGTATTGCCGTCCACGACCGCCGAGGTCGCGGCCGTGCTGCGCTATTGCCAAAAGGAAGGCGTCAAAGTCGTTCCGCGTGGCGCTGGGACGTCGCTGTCGGGCGGCGCGTTGCCTTTGGCCGACGGCATCATCCTCGGCTTGGGCAAGTTCAACCGCGTCCTCGAGGTCGATTACGACAATCGCTGCGCCGTAGTGCAGCCGGGCGTGACCAATCTCGGCATCACCACGGCGGTGCAGGGGCGCGGCTTTTATTACGCGCCGGACCCGTCCAGCCAGATCGCCTGCACCATCGGCGGCAATGTCGCCGAGAATTCCGGCGGCGTGCATTGTCTCAAATACGGCCTCACCACCAACAACGTTCTCGGCATCGAGATGGTGCTGATCAACGGCGAGGTGCTTCGGCTTGGCGGCAAGCATATGGACGCCGAAGGCTACGATCTTCTCGGCGTGATGATCGGTTCCGAAGGCTTGCTTGGCGTCGTCACCGAGGTAACGGTGCGCATCCTGCCGAAGCCGACCACGGCGCGCGCCGTGCTGATGGGTTTTCCCTCCAATGGCAGCGCAGGCGATTGTGTCGCCGCGATCATCGGTGCGGGCATCATTCCTGGTGGTATGGAGATGATGGACAAGCCGGCAATCCACGCCGCCGAAGCATTCGTCCATGCCGGCTATCCGCTCGATGTCGAGGCATTGCTGATCGTCGAACTGGATGGACCGCCGGCCGAGGTCGATCATCTGATCGAACGCGTCGAAGCGATCGGCCGCGCCAACAGCGCCGTCTCATGCCGCGTCTCGAACAGCGAAGCCGAACGGATGGTGTTCTGGGCCGGCCGCAAGGCCGCGTTTCCGGCGGTCGGCCGCATCTCGCCCGATTATTACTGTGTCGATCCGACGATTCCGCGCAAACGCCTCGCCGATGTTTTGGAACGTATGACCCAGATCGCGACCAAGCACGGTCTGCGCGTCGCTAACGTGTTTCATGCCGGCGACGGCAATCTCCATCCGCTGATCCTTTACGATGCGAACAAGCCAGGCGAACTCGATGCCGCGGAACAGGTCGGCTCCGAGATCATGAGCTATTGCGTCGAGGTCGGCGGCGTCCTCACCGGTGAACATGGCGTCGGTGTCGAGAAGCGCGACTTGATGAGCACGATGTTCACCGAGGACGATCTCAATCAGCAACTGCGCGTCAAATGCGCCTTCGATCCGGATGGCTTGCTCAATCCCGGCAAGCAGTTTCCGCAACTGCATCGCTGCGCCGAACTGGGCCGTCTGCACATCCATCACGGCCAAGTGCCGCATCCGGGCATCGAGCGGCTGTAGATGAACGTTCGCGCTTCCTCATCCCGTCATTCCCGCGAAAGCGGGAATCCATCGACATGGACCCCCGCTTTCGCAGGGGTGACGAAGAATAGATACGCATCGTGACCCACTTCCGTCCGAAAGATGAAGTCGAACTCGTCGGCATCGTGCAGCAAGCGCTCGCAACCGAAGAACCGATGGAACTCGTCGCCGGTGGCAGCAAGCGCAGCCTCGGTCGCCCGATGCAATTACCGCATGTGCTCGATCTCAGTGGTTTCTGCGGCGTCCAGGTCTATGAGCCAGAGGAACTAATTCTGACAGTCGGCGCGGCAACGCCGATGGCCGAGATCGAACGGACTCTCGCCGGCGCCCATCAGATGCTCGCTTTCGAGCCCGGCGATTGGCGCGCGCTTCTCGGTACAGCGGATAAGACACAGACCTTGGGTGGCGTGCTATCCTGCAACATTGCGGGCCCCCGTCGCATTCGCCAAGGCGCGGCGCGCGATCATCTGCTCGGCTTTCACGGCGTCAGCGGGCGCGGCGAATCCTTCAAGGCCGGTGGCAAGGTCGTCAAGAACGTCACCGGCTACGATCTGTGCAAGCTTATGGCCGGATCCTACGGCACGCTGGCGGCGCTGACTGAAGTCACCGTCAAAGTTCTGCCGTATCCCGAAGCGACGCGCACGGTCGCCCTCAAAGGTCTTGCCGTCGATGCGGCGGTGAAGGCGATGATTCAGGCGGTTGGGTCGTCGCACGAACTCGGCGGCGCGGCGCATCTGCCGGCCGTGCTATCCCCGACCGGCGCGGCGATGACCGTGGTGCGCGTCGAAGGTCCGGTGCCCTCGGTCGAAGCGCGCGCGGTCGCTTTGCGCGACGAACTCTCCGGGTTTGGTGCGGCCGAGATCATCGATAACGATGCGTCGCTGCCGCTGTGGCAGACCTTTCGCGATATCATGCCATTGGCGTCACCGGCGGATGCTGCGATCTGGCGTGTCTCGATCGCGCCGACTGATGCGCCTGCGCTTGTGGATACGCTTAGCCGCGCGCTCGATCTGCGTTATTTCCTCGATTGGGGTGGTGGCCTGCTGTGGCTGGCCGTCACCGGTGCGTCGGATGGCGGTGCCACGGCTATTCGCAGCGCGATCAAATCCGGCCATGCGACTTTGATCCGTGGTGGTGACGGGCTACGCGCCGCCGTGCCGGTGTTCCAACCGCAAAACCCGACAGTTGCTGCGCTCGCACGCCGGGTTAAAGACAGCTTCGATCCCGAACGAATTTTCAATCGCGGCCGGATGTATGGCGATGTTTGAGACATTCTTACCCCTCTCCGCTTTAGGGGAGAGGGAGGGGCCCGTTGCAAAGCAACGGGAGGGTGAGGTGTCTCTCAAAGGCTCGATCTCATCCGTTCTCATCACCCACCTCACCCAACCCTCTCCCCCCGCACGCTGGCGGAGAGGGCTTATTTAAAGCCATGCAAACCAACTTCACCCCCGCGCAACTGGCGAATTCCGACACCCGCGAAGCAGATAAGATTCTTCGCGCCTGCGTCCATTGCGGCTTCTGCACCTCGACCTGTCCGACCTATGCGCTGCTCGGGGACGAACTGGATAGCCCGCGCGGCCGCATCTATCTGATCAAGGACATGCTCGAAAACGATCGCGTGCCGACCGAGCGCGTGGTGAAGCATGTCGATCGCTGCCTGTCGTGCCTGTCCTGCATGACGACCTGCCCCTCGGGCGTCAATTACATGCACCTGGTCGATCAAGCGCGCCATCGTATCGAGACGCAGTATCGCCGCCCGCTGTTCGAGCGGCTGCAGCGCGCTTTCCTCGCCGCCATCCTGCCGCGTCCCGCCTTGTTCCGTTTCGCGCTTTTGGGTGCTCGCATGGCGCGGCCGTTCCGGTCGCTGCTGCCGCGCCGTCTCGAGGCGATGCTCGATCTGATGCCGGCGCATCTGCCGGCGCCGTCGCGCGTGTCACTGCCGCAGACCTTCGTTTCGCAGGGCGCTCGCAAGAAACGCGTCGCGCTGTTGAGTGTCTGTGCCCAGCAAGTGCTGGCGCCCCGCATCGATGAAGCCACCGTGCGGTTGCTGACGCGGCTCGGCTGCGAGGTTGTTATCGCTAAGGGGCAGGGCTGCTGCGGCTCGCTGACCCATCACATGGGCCGAGACTCACGCGACATGATGAAGGCCAACATCGATGCCTGGACGCGTGTGATCGATAAGGGCGGGCTCGACGCGATCGTCATCAATGTCTCGGGCTGCGGCACGACGATCAAGGATTACGGATATACCTTCCGCGACGATCCGGTCTATGCCGAGAAAGCCGCGCGCATCTCGGCATTGGCGCAGGACGTCACCGAACTCGTCGCGACGCTTGATCTCGTTGTGCCAACGTCGGTGCCCGAATTGCGCGTCGCTTATCATGCGGCCTGTTCGCTGCAGCACGGTCAACGCGTTCTGGCGGCGCCTAAGACGTTGCTGGCAAAGGCGGGTTTTACCGTCGTCGATCCCCCCGAAGGCCACCTCTGCTGCGGCTCGGCCGGCACCTACAACATGCTTCAGCCCGAGATCGCGGCGCAGCTTCGCGCACGCAAGGTCCGCAACATCGAGAGCACGCAGCCGCAGGTGATCGCCGCCGGCAATATCGGCTGCATCGAGCAGATCGGCGCAGGCACCGGCATCCCGGTGCTGCATACGGTCGAGTTATTGGATTGGGCGACCGGCGGGCCGGTGCCCGATGCGCTCAGCGCTTTTTGTGAAAGCGCGGCAGCAGAATAGACAGCGCGAGCGCGGTCGCACCGATCGCGACCGGCAGGATCCATCCGCCATGGCCGGAAACGACTTCGCCGCCCGCCGCGCCAAAGCTGACATAGGCGACCGTCATCGGTAATTGCCCCAACAGCGAACCCAGCGCGTAATCGCCGAGCGACAGCCGGGTGAGGCCCAGCGCGTAGTTCGAGAAACTATGCGGTATTACCGGAATCAACCGCAGCATCGTCACCGCGCGCCAGCCGCCATTTTCGGCGCGCAGCAGCATCGGGCCGAGCCGCGGCATGTTTTCGAGATCGATCATCCCGCTGTTCACATAGCGTGCGATCAGGAACCCGGCGACCGCACCGAGCACGCTGCCTAGCGCCGCCCAGACGATGCCGAACCATTCGCCGAACAAGATGCCCGCGACCAGTCCGAGGACAGTGCGTGGCACGAACAGCAGGCTGGCGATGATATGTGCCGCCAAGAACAACAACGGCGTTGCGGGATAACGCGCCAGCGTCGTGGTCAGCGATTCCGGATCAAGCTCGGATCGGTAGTGCAGGGCGACAGCGATGCCGGCGAGGATCAGCAACAGAACGAAAACGCGTCCGGCCACGCGCAGCCGACCCAGGGGTGCGCGCTCTTCGGACAAGGTCATGAACCGTCGTCGGCGAGGATGATGGGATTTTTCGCGCGATGCTGCAGCCACATGACGCCGAAGAGATCGACGATGCCGACCCACAGCCGATCGAACAGGCCGTAATTCGAAACGCCGCGCTCGCGCGGGCGATGACCGATCGGCACCGATTGCACCCGCCCGCCGGCGCGCAGCACCAGGGCCGGCAGGAAGCGGTGGTTGTGATCGAAGAACGGCAGCGACATGTAAAGCTCGCGGCGCAGGACTTTGAGGCCGCAGCCGGTATCGGGCGTGCGGTCTTTCAGCATCGCACCGCGAACGCGGTTGGCGATGCGCGACGACATACGTTTGATCGCCGTATCGCGGCGCTTTTGCCGGTGGCCGGCAAGGATGACCTTGTCACCGTCGGCGGTTGTCCGGGCAATGTCCCACAATTTGCGGATGTCGGCGGGGTCATTCTGGCCGTCGGCGTCCAGGGTCGCGATCCAGGGAGACTGCGCGGCTTTGACGCCGGTCTGCACCGCCGCGCTCTGGCCGCAGCTTTTGGCATGACGAATGACGCGTAGTGTCGGCAGGCTGGGGATCAGCGCGCGGATCGTCGCGGCGGTCTGATCGCTGCTGCCGTCATCGACATAGATGATTTCATAAGCGACGACGCCGTCGAGGGCCGCGCGAATCTCGGCGACCAGCGGCGCAATGTTCGGCGCCTCGTTGCGCGCGGGAATGACGACAGAGAGTTCCATGAGTGGGGTCGGTTTAGCACAACCGGGCGGTACTTCCAAAACCGGGCGGCACTATCAGGCGGGCCGATTCGCAAAGCGTCATTGGCGAAAACGCCGATCCACCCCTATGATTCGCCGATGCAGCGTTTCTTGGCCGTCCTTTTGTTTGTTTTTCTGGCTTTTTTGCCCGTCGCTGGCCAGGCGGCTCAGGATGACACCCGTTTGCCGCGTCTCTTTGCCGCGCTCAAGGCGACGCAGTCCCCGGGCTGGGGCAAGGCCATCGAGCGCGAGATTATCCGCATCTGGAACCAGAGCACCGATCCCCAGGTCAACGAGCTGATGGAAAAGGGCCTCACTAATATGGCTGAGGACAAGACCGAGGACGCGCTCGACGCCTTTAATGCCCTGGTCAAATACGCGCCCAATTTTGCCGAAGGCTGGGCCAAGCGGGCAATGGTCGAATATCTCCACGGTGACTACAAGGCGAGCCTTGCCGATATTGACCGGACGCTGAAGCTGGAGCCGCGCCATTTCGATGCTCTATCAGAACGCGGCGAGATCGAGCTGGCGCAGGGCGAAAAGGCTTTGGCGCTGAAAGCTTTCAACGCGACGCTCGATATCGATCCCTATTACGACGACTTGCCCGGTAAGGTGGAAAGTCTCAAAAAGGAACTCGCGGGCGGCCCGAACTGACCCGCGTGTAAATCGGGGAGGAAGGCCATGTTCCTGCGTAACTGCTGGTACGTCGCGGCATATTCAAGCGAGATCGGCGACATGCCGTTGGCGCGGACATTTCTGAACGAGCCGGTGCTGCTGTATCGCACGGTCGGCGGTAAGCCGGTCGCGCTCGAGGATCGCTGCTGCCATCGCAATCTTCCCCTGTCGATGGGACGGCGCGAAGGCGATTGCATCCGCTGCGGTTATCACGGGCTGAAATTCGATGCGGCCGGCCAATGCGTCGAAATTCCCGGCCAGAAGGAAATCCCGCGCGAGGCGCAAGTGCGCAGCTATCCCGTGGTCGAACGATGGAATTTCGTTTGGATCTGGATGGGTGACGTCTCGAAATGCGACGAAAGCCAGTTGCCGCATTGGGATTGTGCCAACGACACCTCGGTGACGACCACACTTGGCAACAACGAGAAGCCGTTGCCGATGAAGTGCAACTGGGAACTCAATAACGACAATCTGCTCGATCTTGTGCATGTCGTTTATATCCATGCCGCGACGCTGGGCGGTGCAGGTCTCGATACCACACCGGTCACCACCGAACGGTTCGACCGCAGCATCAAGATGACGCGGTGGAGCGAACATGCCGATCCGCCGCCGCTCTTGGCCCGGCTTGCCGGTTTCAACAGTCCCGATGCGGACCGGTGGCAGGCGACGGTGTGCGAAATCCCGTCCCACTGCACCATCGATGTCGGCTTCTGCACGCATGGCACGATCGGGCGTGATGGCGATTGGGATCAGGGTTCGCGGTTGCGCGCGCTCATCACTGCGACGCCCGAAACCGACACGACTTCGTTCATGTTCTATTGCCAGTGCCGCAATTTCGCGGTTGGCGATGCCGAGGTCAGCCGCAATTTCATCGGCCATGTCCGCGACATCTTCATGGAAGACATCACGGTGATGGAGGGGCAGCAGCGGATCAACTCCGCCATGCCCAACGCGCCCCGTATTGAAATCCGTGCCGACACGCCGGTCGTGGCGATGCATCGCCTGGTCGAAAAATTCGCGGCGGCGGAGAAGCTTTCTTCCTGACGGCGGGCGGGGGATAAGCGGCCCCCGGACCGCCTATCACCTTCCATGACATCCGATGAAAGCGCAGGCACATGGTTGCCGCGGCGGTAACCAACGCCGTTTTCGCGGCGAGCCGTTTCGGCTTCGCGCCGAGGCCAGGCGATCTCGCCGCGATCGGCTCCGATCCGCGCGGCTGGGCGCTGCACCAGCTTGATCGGCCCTCAACCACAATGCCGAGCGATCTGCCGGCGTCGGCGCCGATGGTCGCGGCCATGCTGCAGGCGCGCGAAGATAAAAGCGACGAGGGCAAAAAGACCGAGAACCAGCGTCTTCGCGCCGTCTATCTGGCCGAACAAACCGCGCGTCTCGATGCTGCCGTTACCAGCGACGCGCCGCTGCTCGAACGGCTGACGCGGTTCTGGAGCAATCACTTCACGGTTTCCTGCATCCGTCCGGTCATTCGCGGCTTCGCGGGCGCGTTCGAGCGGGAAGCGATCCGGCCGCATGTCACCGGCCGCTTCGCCGATATGCTGCTCGCGGCCGAGCGTCATCCGGCGATGCTGTTCTATCTCGATCAGGTAATCTCGATCGGTCCGAATTCGCGCGCCGGTACGCGCAACGGCAAAGGCCTCAACGAAAATCTCGCGCGCGAAATGCTGGAGCTGCATACGCTCGGCGTCGATGGCGGTTACAGCCAGAACGATGTCGAGGCGTTGGCGCGTATTCTCACCGGCTGGTCGATCGCCCGGCTGCGCGATCCCGATGCGGGTATGTTTCGTTTTTATCCGCAAACCCACGAGCCGGGGTCGAAGACGCTACTCGGCAAGACCTATAGCGATGCGGGGTATGACGAGGGCGTCGCAGCGCTGCACGATCTTGCGGCTCATCCGGCGACCGCGCGTCATATCGCGACAAAGCTCGCGCGCCATTTCATCGCCGACGTGCCGCCGCCCGATGCGGTGCAACGGATTGCGCGTGTCTTCCAAAGCACCAGCGGCGATCTGAAACAGGTGACGGCTGCCATCATCCGCGAAGACGCAGTGTGGAAAGCGCCCTATGCGAAAGTCCGTCCGCCCGAGGAATTGCTCATCGCCGCATCGCGCGTAACCGGCTTCGTCCCGCCGGCGCCTTTCACCGTGACCAGCCTGCACAATCTGTCGCAGCAGCCTTTCTTCGCGCCGTCGCCGGCAGGATGGCCCGACCAAGCGGGCGATTGGATTGGACCTGAATCGGTGCTGCATCGCGCCGATTGGTGTCAGGCTTTTGCCGCACGCTTGCCCAATCCGCCCGATCCCGTCGCTTTGGCCGACGGCATCTTCGGGGAAACGTTGCGGGACGAAACCGCGCAGGCCATTCGCCGCGCCGCCTCGCGCCGCGATGGCCTCGCACTTTTGATCGCCAGCCCCGAATTTCAACGCCGGTGAATGCCATGACCACACGCCGCGATTTTCTGACCATGACTGCCGGGGCGTTCGCGCTCGCGGGTCTTCCGGGCGCCGTGTTTGCTGCCGTGCCGGGCGACCGCCGATTTGTCGTCGTTCTGTTGCGCGGTGCGATGGATGGCCTCGCCGCCGTGCCGCCCTTGGGCGATGCGCATTATGCGTCGGCGCGTGGCGCGATCGCGCTCAATCCCGAATCCTGCATCGCACTCGATCAAGGTTTCGCGCTCAATCCCGGGCTCAAGGCGCTCGAAGCTTATTATCGTCGCGGCGAATTGCTGATCGTACCGGCATCGGGCAACGGCTATCGCACGCGCTCGCATTTCGATGCACAGGATCTGATGGAATGCGGCCTTGTCTCGAAGACGCGCGAGACGGACGGTTGGCTTAATCGTGCACTGACGCCGTTGCAAAAGGGCGATCGGCGTCTCGGACTGGCCGTCGGCAGCGCGGTGCCGTTGGTGTTGCGAGGCGCGGTGCCCGTGGCGAGCTGGGAACCGGCAGGTTTTCGTGCCGGCAATTCCGATTTCACCGCGTCGCTTGGCCCGCTTTACGCGCACGATCCGTTGTTCGGACCGGCCTATGCGCTTGGCACCAAGAGCCAGGATTTTTCCAACACTGTCTTGGGCGGCGACCAGCCGAAGGCGCAAGGCGGCTACGGACCGAAATCTTTCGAGCCATTGGCAAGCGCCGCGGGCAAATTGCTGGCCGCGCCGGACGGGCCGCGCATCGCGGCGCTCGATATGCTCGGCTGGGATACGCATGTCGGGCAGGGCACGGAGACAGGGCGGCTACATGACAATCTCGCCGGGCTTGCCGCAGGCCTCGATGCCATGGCGCAGGCGATGGGACCGGCTTGGTCGCAAACCGTCATTATCGCCGTCACCGAATTCGGCCGCACCGTCGCGGTCAACGGTACCAACGGCACCGATCACGGCACGGCCTCGGTGATGTTTGTGATGGGCGGCGCGGTCAAAGGCGGCCGGCTCTATGGCGATTGGCCGGGGCTCGATCGCCTCGAGGAAAATCGCGACCTGCGTGTCGCGACGGACTCGCGCAGCATCCTCAAAGGCGTGCTGCGCGATCATCTCGGCATCGACGCGGCAACGCTGTCGTCAAAAGTCTTTCCCGATGCGCCGGGATTGTTGCCGGCGAACGGTCTGATCCGGGCTTAGTTGGCGCTGGCTTCAAGCGTCCCTCGACTTCGCTCGGGATGAGGTGAAAGCAAGCGTTGCATCCCCTATGCAGCGCACACCCTTGCCTCATCCCGAGCGAAGTCGAGGGACGCTCGATGCAACGGCAGTCTTAGCTTTCCACCCACGCAACGCGGAGAATGTTGGTCGCGCCCGGCGTGCCGAACGGAACGCCGGCGGTGATGACCACGCGCTGACTCTTTTCAGCAAAACCGTTGCTGCGCGCGGCGCGGGTCGCGTGCTGAACCATCTCGTTGAAATTGCGGACGTCATGGGTGTGGATGCAGTGGAGGCCCCACGCAACCGCAAGCCGCCGTGCCGTGCGCAGGTTTGAGGTGAGGGCGAGGATCGGCACGTCCGGCCGTTCGCGCGCCATGCGCAGGGCTGTTGCGCCGGATGTCGTGTAGGACACGATCGCGGCCGCGCCGATGCTGTGCGCGACCTGGCTAGCGGCGGCGCTGATCGCGTCGGAGGGGCTGTTGTCGGCTTCGACACGTGCGGCGGTGTGCAATCCGGGGAAGTAAATCGGATCGGCCTGCACGCGGCGGATGATGCGATCCATCATCGTGACAGCTTCGACGGGATAGGAGCCGGCGGCGGTTTCCGCTGACAACATAACCGCGTCGGCGCCTTCATAGACCGCGGTCGCGACGTCGGACGCTTCGGCGCGGGTCGGCACCGGATTGCGCACCATCGATTCCAGCATCTGCGTGGCGACGACGACCGGCTTTCCGGCCATGCGCGAGACATGAATGATCTCGCGCTGAATAGAGGGGACGTCTTCGGGCGGCATCTCGACGCCCAGATCGCCGCGCGCGACCATTACCGCTTCGCTGAGATCGACGATTTCCTTGAGGCGCTCGATAGCGGCGGGTTTTTCCAGTTTGACCATGATGCTGGCGCGCCCGGCGATCAGTTTGCGTGCTTCGGCGACGTCTTCGGGACGCTGCACGAACGAGAGCGCGATCCAATCGACACCCATATCGAGCGCGAAGGCCAAGTCCGAGCGGTCTTTAGGTGTCAACGGGCTGACCGGCAACAACGCGTTCGGGACATTGACGCCCTTGCGGTCGGACAGATCGCCGCCGGTCGCGATTTCGGTCTCGGCGAAATCCTTGCCGCAGCTTTTGACGACGAGGCGGATATTGCCGTCATCGAGCAGCAATTCAGTGCCGGGTGAGATGGCGGCGAAAATCTCGGGATGGGGTAGCGGCGCACGGTTGACCGTGCCCGGCGTCTTGTCGAGATCGAGCCTGAACTTCTTACCCGCGACGAGTTTCACTTTTTTGTCGGCGAAGGTACCGACACGCAGTTTCGGTCCCTGCATGTCGGCCATAACGCCGATCGGCCGTCCGCTGCGCTTTTCCAACTCCCGGATGATGTCGCAAACGACTTGGTGATCCTGTTGGGTGCCGTGGCTGAAATTGAGCCGAAAGAGATCGACGCCGGCATTGAACAGGGCCTCGATCTTGTCCGCCGTGTTGCTGGCCGGTCCGATCGTGGCGACGATTTTGGCGCTGCGTTGACGTCGCATTCTTTCCTCTTCCTAGGCGGTACCGGACACCAATATGGCACGAAAATCGTTCACATTGGTGAAGGTTGGCCCCGTAACCAATAAATCGCCCAGCGCAGCGAAAGCGCCCCAGGCGTCGTTTCGCTCGAGGATAGCGGCCAGATCGATGCCGGCGGCTTTGGCGCGTGCGATCGTGTCTGGCCCGATGAACGCGCCGGCATTGTCTTCGGAACCATCGATGCCGTCGGTGTCCGCAGCCAGCGCATCGATGCCGGGTGCCCCGTTGAGCGCTAAAGCCAGCGCCAACAGAAATTCGGTGTTGCGCCCGCCGCGGCCGTTGCCGCGTACCGTCACGGTGGTTTCGCCACCCGAGAGCAGCACCAGCGGTAACGGAACGGCAACATCCTGCGCTCCAGTCAGACCGCCCGATGCGGCGAGCCGCGCCATCGATGCTTGGATCAGCGCAACCTCGCGCGCTTCGCCTTCGATCGCGTCACCGAGGATGACCGGAATGACACCGACGGCGCGCGCGACGGCCGCCGCGGCGTCGAGCGCCATCCGGGGCGTCGCGATCAGCTGATACCGCGTATTGAGCAATCGCGTGTCACCGGGTTTCGGGGTTTCGTCCGATGCCGCATGCAGCCGCGCGGCGATCGCCGGAGACGGTTGCAGGCTATATTTCGTGAAGATGCGCCGGGCATCGGCAAAATTGGTCGGATCGGCGACGGTCGGGCCGGACCCGATCACCGCGGGGTCGTCACCGGGCACATCGGAAATCGCAAAGGTCACAAGCCGTGCGGGTGTCGCCGCTGCCGCAAGCCGCCCTCCTTTCACCGCCGACAGATGCTTACGCACGCAATTGATCTCGGAAATCGTCGCGCCGCAGCGGAGCAGGTCCTGGGTGACGGCCTGCTTGTCGGCCAAGGTGATGCCCGGCGCGGGCAGGCTCAGCAGCGCCGAGGCGCCACCCGACATCAGGCAGATGACGAGGTCGTCGGCGGTGAGGCCCTGGACCATGTTGAGGATACGCCGCGCTGCTTGCTCGCCGGCGGCATCGGGGACGGGATGGGCAGCCTCGACCACCTCGATTTGCCGGCACGGCACGCCATGGCCATAGCGGGTGACGACGAGGCCCGAGAGGCGACCGGGCCAATGATCCTCGACCGCTCTCGCCATCTTTGCTGCAGCCTTGCCGGCACCGACGACGATGGTGCGGCCCTTGGGTGGTGGCGGCAAAACGGCAGGCAGTGTCTTTGCCGGATCGGCGGCATCGAGCGCCGCGTTCAGCAGATCGCGCAAAAACAGACGCGGGTCCCGGGTAAAGTGCATTGTCGATTGTCGCCTTGTCGCGTCAGCTACAGAATAGGGCAGGGCGCCGTCCCGGACGAGACTGATTTCGCCGATTTCTCCATAGATTTGCCGGAATGATCCGCCACAAGGATCGAGAGATGAATCAAGATATTTTCCGGCGCAAGAGTCTGTGGGCCGCAGGCGCGGCGATCCTTCTGCTGATCGTCTTCATGGCATGGAACGGGAACGCGCTGCGTTTTCTGGTCGCGCTTGAAACCGCGCATGTCCTCGGCCATCCGGTCCGTGTCGGCGCGGCGAGCAGCAATTTCGGCGATGACGTTACGATCGTGGCCACCGATATTTCGATGGGTGATCGCGGTACGGTCGCGCGTCTGGAGATGCATCTCGATCGCGCCGCGTTATGGCATGGCACCATTCACCTGCTCGGGATGACGATCGATCAACCGCACCTCGTCGTCACGCGTGCGGGCGACGGATGGGATTGGGTGTTGCCCGAACCCGGCAAAGGCCCCGCGATCGATACACTGTCGATGACGGGTGCGCGGATACAGATTGTCGATCCGGACCGCAAAACAAACCTGACGATTACTCAAACCGACGGCAAGGCCGACGCGATCGCAGCGGATCTTTCTGGGACGCTGATGGCGCAACCGACCGAGGGGCATGTGACGGGAGGACCGCTCGTCGCCTTGCGTGACGCGACCGTGCCATATCCGATCGATCTCAGTCTTCGCGGCGGCATTGTCAATGTGACTGCCAAGGGCACGATCACCGACCCTTTTCATCCGACGGGCGCGCGACTTGCGGTCGATCTGCGCGGCAGTGATCTCTCTGCCTTGTCGCCGTTTCTGCCGATGCCCCTGGCGCCATCGCGTCCGTATCATCTCGCGGCGGCCGTTTCCTACGACGCGCGTGTCATGAAGGCCGACGGCCTCACGGGTACGATCGGTGATAGCGATATTGCGGGAACGCTCACGATCGATGCTAGTCATGAACGGCCGCGTCTGAGCGCCGATGTTTCATCCCGTCGTGCGGCACTTAACGATATCGCTCGCATTGCGGGCCTGGCGCGTTTGGCCGGGAACGATCAGCGTGTCATTTCCGATGCGCCCATCCACCGCTTCGGCGGCACCACCGATGCAACGGTGAGCTATCGCGCCGCGGAGGTTACGACCGACTCACAGCCGCTGCGCAACGGTGCCGCGCGTTTCACCATCGATAAAGGCAAGGTCACGGTGACCGATCTCAGCGCCGATGCCGAAGGTGGTCATATCGCAGCGACCTTGATGCTCGACGATGCTGCACCGACGCCGCATTTCGTCACCAAGATCGATTTCCGCGACATCGATTTGAAGCGTCTCGCCGCAGCGGATAGCCCGTTGCAGGACACCGGCCGCTTCACCGGCGAAGCGCGTCTCGATGCGACCGGAACGTCGTTGGCGCAGATGGCCGCGCAAGGTCAGGGCGCTTTTACTTTTACGATGTCGCAAGGCGATCTGACATCCTTCATCGGCCGCCTGCCGGGTGTACAACTGGCCGATCCGGTGATCTCGGCGTTGCGTCTCAAGACGCCGACACCGATCCGCTGCATGGCCGGCGATTTCCGTTTGGCGAACGGCAGCTTCACCAGCCGTGTGCTGGTCATCGAAACGTCCCTGGGAACAATGCTGGGCAAGGGCGCGATCACCATGCCGGACGAGCGGATCGATTATCATATCGCGCCCGCTTCGTCGCGCATGACGCTCGGCGCGATGCCTGGACCGATGATGATCAAGGGCACGTTGCGTCATCCCACCGTGACCCAAGCCGACGACGCGTCCGAACCCAACGGGCTGGCGAACGCGCTGGGTAGTGTTCTCGCGCCGGTTCAAGCATTGATCGGTACGATTGAGAACAGCTTCACCGATGACCAAGCTTGCGCTGACGCGTTGCGGCGTTAGCTCCAACCTTCGCTGCCGGACAAATGAACGTTCTTTAAGGTGACCCTCTCTTCTTGGATCATTAGAGTTTCTCTCATCAGTCATCGATGAATTGTCTTTGCCGACCAAACAAGGTTGTGAGGCAAGGAACCTGAAACGATCTTGAATGTTTTTAGGACGTCGTTGATCTCCATTTTATGCGCGCGCCCACGACTGGTTAGTCGCGCTTATCTATTTTATTCAGCAAGAGGAGCGACGGTGAAGGATTCGATCGCGGCATATCGAAGATATAACCAACTGCTTGCCCGCTTCGACATTGTCTTCTTACCGTGACTCCCGCTGCTGCACCTGTCGGTCTTCCGGGCCGTCCGCACCGTCATCTATGGCGCTATGTTTTATGGGGCGTCCTGATCTGTCTGGTCGCTTTGGGCGGCTGGCTGTTCGCAAAACTGTGGTTCAAAAAGCCGCCACCCCCGCCACCGCCGCCGATCATCGTTGCCGCGCAGGCGGTCCAGGCAGGCGATGTCCCGGTCTATCTCACCGGTCTTGGCGCGGTTCAGGCCTATAACACCGTCACGGTTAAAGTCCGCGTCGATGGTACGCTGGACAAGGTTCTTTTCACCGAAGGGCAGGACGTCAAAGCCGGCGATCTACTGGCGCAGATCGATCCGCGGCCTTATCAGGCTCAACTCGATCAGGTGGTTGCCGCCAAGGCGCGCGACGAGGCATTGCTCGCGAACGCCAAAATCGATCTGCAGCGTTATAACTTGTTGGTGAAGGAAAATTCGATCGCCACGCAGCAGCGCGACACGCAGACAGCGTTGGTCGCGCAGGATGCGGCGACGGTGAATAGCGATCAGGCACAGATCGACTACGCCAAGGTGCAGCTCGGCTATACTTCGATCATCTCGCCGATCTCGGGCCGTACTGGCATCCGCATGATCGATGCTGGCAACATCGTCCATGCTGCCGACACCACGGGCCTGGTCGTCGTGACGCAGATCGAGCCGATTTCGATGTTGTTCACTTTGCCCGAAGATGATTTCGAGGCGGTCAATAAACAAATCGCCGCCGGGCCGTTGACCGTCACGGCGATTAATCGCGCGGATAACAAACCGCTCGGCGATGGAACGGTTCTATTGGTCAATAATCAGATCGATCAGACCACCGGTACGATTCAGTTGAAGGCGACATTTCCGAACAAGGATCACGCGTTGTGGCCCGGACAGTTCGTCTCGGCAAAATTGCTTTTGGAGACGCGCCATAACGCGGTCACCGTGCCTTCCGCCGCGATTCAGCGCGGACCGAAAGGTACCTACGCTTATATCGTCAAAGCCGACAACACCGTCGAAATGCGACCCATCACCGTATCAGGCGCGGAGATTGACGGGGCGAACAAGCTGATCGATTCTGGGATTGTCGCCGGCGATCAGGTCGTGATCGACGGTCAGCTCAAGCTTCATGCCGGCGTGCATGTGAAGATCGCGTCCCCTGCGGCCTCGGGGCAAACCACGCCCGCGTCACCATGAATATCTCCGAACCGTTTATCCGCCGTCCGATCGCGACGACGCTGATCGCGATCGGCATCTTGCTGGCCGGTGTCGTTGCCTTTCCGATGTTGCCGATCGCGCCGTTGCCCCAGGTCGATTTTCCGACGATCCAGGTGTCGGCATCGTTGCCGGGCGCGAGCGCCGAAACCGTTGCGGCGGGCGTTACCACGCCACTCGAACGGCAATTCTCGCTGATCGCCGGCGTGACGGAACTGACCTCGACCAGTTCGCTGGGATCGGCGCAGATTACCATCCAGTTCGATCTCGATCGCGATATCGACGCGGCCGCCGGCGATGTTCAATCGGCGATCAACGCGGCCAGCGCCCAGTTGCCGACCAATCTTTCCAGCTCGCCCAGTTATCGCAAGGTCAACCCGGCAGACTCGCCGGTTCTGTTGCTGGGTCTGACTTCGGAAACGCTGCCGCTGACCGCGGTCGATGATGCCGCCGATACGGTTCTGGCGCAGCAGATTTCGCAGCTTACCGGCGTGGCGCAGGTAGCGATCGGCGGTGCGCAAAAACCTGCGATCCGTATTCAGCTCGATCCTGCCAAGATCGCATCGTTGGGCCTCAGCCTCGAAGATGTGCGCGCACAAATCACGCAGGCCTCGGCGGACGCGCCGAAAGGCACCTTCGACGGCGCGCGGCAGAGTTTCGCGGTCTATGACAATGATCAGCTTTTGGCGGCGGGGCCTTGGAACGACGTCATCGTCGCCTATCGCAAGGGTGCGCCGATCCGCGTCAAGGATATCGGTCAGGCGGTGGACGGGCCCGAAAATACGAAACTTGCCGCCTGGGCCAACGACAAGCGCGGTATCCTGCTTTCGGTCTTCAAGCAGCCCGGCGCGAATGTAATCGATACGGTCAATAAGGTGCGCGCCGCCTTGCCGCAGCTTCAGGCGACGATCCCGGCGGGAATCGAGGTGACCATCATCGCCGACCGCACTGAAACCATCCGCGCCTCCGTCGATAATGTTGAGGGGACGCTCATCACGACGATCTTCCTCGTCGTGGCGGTCATCTTCGTGTTCTTGCGCAGCGCTTGGGCGACGATCATACCGGGCATCACCGTTCCCTTGTCGCTCGCGGGTTGTTGCGCCGTGATGTATGCGCTGGGTTACAGCCTCGATAATCTTTCGCTGATGGCGCTGTCGATCGCGGTCGGCTTCGTCGTCGATGACGCCATCGTCATGCTCGAAAATATCGTCCGCCATATCGAAGAGGGCATGACGCCGTTCGATGCCGCGCTTAAGGGTGCCGGCGAAATCGGTTTCACGATCATATCGATCAGCCTCTCGCTGGTCGCGGTGTTCATCCCGTTGCTGCTGATGGGCGGCATCGTCGGCCGGCTGTTCCGGGAATTTGCGGTCACGGTCGCGGTGACGATCCTGGTGTCAGGCTCGATCGCCCTGACGCTGACACCGATGATGTGCGCGCGTTTCCTCAAGAACAGCCATGAGAGCCATCACGGCCGTATCTATGAATTTTCCGAACGCATGTTCGACAAGATGCTGGCCGGTTACGAATGGGGCCTCAAGCATGTGATGAATTACCGCTTCGTGACGCTGTGCGTCTTTATGGTCACGGTGGCGATCACCGGTGTTTTGTTCGTCTTCATCCCGAAAGGATTCTTCCCGCAGCAAGATACCGGCTTCATTTCCGGTAGCGCCGAAGGGGCGCAGGATATCTCTTCGGCGGCGATGTGGGCGCATCTGGCCGATATGGCGTCGATTATCCGCGCCGATCCCGATGTTGCGGGTCTCGGTTACAGCGCCGGCTCATCGACGTTCAATACCGGCAACTTCAACATCACGCTGAAGCCGCGCGATCAGCGGACCGCGGATGCAGACCAAATCATCGCTCGGCTTCGTCCCAAGCTGAACGCCCTCGAAGGCGCGAATCTCTTCCTGCAAGTACCGCAGGATATTCGCGTCGGCGGCCGCTCGGGGCGAACGCAGTATCAATATACGGTCCAAGACGCGAGCCTCGATGAACTCGACACCTGGGCGCCGAAACTCGTCTCGACCTTTCAGGGGTTAAAGCAGCTTACGGACGTCACCAGCGACCAGCAGACCAATGCCGCGACCGCGACCCTAACCATCGACCGCGATCAAGCGTCGCGTTTCGGCATTCAACCATCGGTAATCGACGCGACGATTTACGACGCGATCGGACAGCGTCAGGTCGCGCAGTTCTTTACCCAGCTCAACAGCTATCACGTCGTGCTTGAGGTGACGCCGGCCCTGCAGGCCGACCCCAATCTTTTCGGAAAACTGTATCTGACCTCGCCGACAACCGGGCAGCAGGTACCGCTCTCGACGTTCGTTCGTCTTGACATGACGAAGACAGCCTATCTGGCGATCAATCATCAAAGCCAATTTCCGGCGGTGACAATCAGCTTCAATCTCGCGCCCGGCTCATCGCTGAGCGACGCGGTGCAGGCCATCAATCAGGCCGAAAGCGCACAGGGCGTGCCCTCGACCCTCAACGGCACGTTCCAGGGCACGGCCGAGGCGTTCCAGACCTCGCTCGCGTCGCAGCCTTATCTGATCGCCGCGGCGTTGATCGTCGTCTATCTGATTCTGGGCATTCTCTATGAAAGCTTCATCCACCCACTGACGATTCTTTCGACCTTGCCGTCGGCAGGTGTCGGCGCGCTCTTGATGCTGATGCTGTTCGGTTACGATCTCAGTGTTATTGCGCTGATCGGCATCATCATGCTGATCGGCATCGTCAAAAAGAACGGCATCATGATGGTCGATTTCGCCTTGAGCGCGCAGCGCGATCAGAATCTGCCGCCGGAAAAGGCGATCTATCAGGCCTGCGTGCTGCGGTTTCGTCCGATCATGATGACAACGATGTGCGCCATCCTGGGTGGCCTGCCGCTGATGCTGGGCAGCGGCACCGGGGCGGAGCTGCGCCGGCCGCTTGGCTTTGCCATGGTCGGCGGCCTGGTGATGAGCCAGGCGCTGACGCTGTTTACGACACCGGTGATCTATCTCTATCTCGACCGGCTGAACAATTGGCGCCGCCGGCCGAAGCCTCTGCCGGTCCTGCCGGTCGGCGAAGTTTAATCCGCGGCCATCCTGCGATAGGATGGCGGTTATGTCGTTCAACGATGCCGTTTTGATTGCCGACCAGGACGAGCCGCCCGTCAGCTTTGCGCATGATCACGGCAAGGCGCCGGTGGTGCTGACCTGTGACCATGCCAGCCGTGCGGTGCCGCGTGCGCTCGGCAATCTCGGCCTGACGGACGATCTGCTGGCGCGGCATATCGGCTGGGACATCGGCGTGGCGATGGTGACACGCCGTCTGGCGCCGCTGCTCGATGCGCCGGCGGTCTTGTGCGGTTATTCGCGACTGGTGATCGACTGCAATCGCTACCTCGCCGATCCGACCTCCATGGTCGAAGTCAGCGACGGCGTTACCGTGCCGGGCAATGCCGATCTCGGCGCCGAGGCGCGGCTTGCGCGGCAAGCCTCGATCTTCGCGCCGTATCACGCCGCCATTGCGGCAAGAATTACGGCTTTGCGGGCTACCGGCATTGCTCCTGCCGTGATTTCGATTCACAGCTTCACACCGGTGATGCGCGGCTTTCAGCGGCCCTGGCATATCGGGGTGTTGTGGGACGGCGATGGGCGGATTGCATTGCCCTTGCTGGACGCTCTTCGCGCAGAACCTGGATTGGTCGTCGGCGACAACGAGCCTTACACGGGACGCGACCCGACCGGTTACACCCAGCGCCATCATGCGCTCGATCAGGGACTGCCGCATGTCGAGGTCGAGATACGCCAGGATTTGATCGGGGACGATGCCGGCGCTGCCGAATGGGCGGATCGCCTGGCGCGGCTGTTCAAGCCGATTCTGGCATCCCCCGACCTCTATATGGCAATCCAGCCGCCGCCGCCCCATTCTTAGAAGAATTAGAGGAGACGACTGATGGAACTCGACGACAAGACCCGGACCGAGCTGGAAGCCGCTGCTTTCCGCAAGTTGGTGGCGCATCTGCAGGAACGCACCGATGTTCAAAATATCGATCTGATGAATTTGGCAGGTTTCTGCCGCAATTGTCTTTCGCGCTGGTATCGCGAAGGCGCCGAGTCGCGCGGCCTGGCGCTGCCCGATCCGCAGGCGCGCGAGATCGTCTATGGCATGCCCTACGACGAGTGGAAGAAAAAGCACCAGACGGACGCACCGAAACCGCTCGGCGACGCGCATAAACATTGATTTATGCACCTTTTCAACAGGGTCGATTGATCTGTGGATGAATCGGGGACGCTCCTTGCGCGCGCCGAGGCACCCCGATAGGGTCGCTTCAACCAGCGAAATCTGAGGAGAATCCTATGGCGACCGCGGGCGGGGTGGCCGGCGACCATCTGAAATCTTTCATCGAGCGCATCGAGCGCCTGGAAGAAGAGAAGAAGGCGCTCGGCGACGATATTCGTGACGTTTATGCCGAGGCCAAGGGCACCGGATTCGACGTCAAAGTTATTCGCCAGATCATCAAGATCCGGAAAATGGACAAGGACGAGCTCGACGAGCAGGAAGCGCTCCTCGAAACCTATCTGCTCGCGCTTGGGATGCGTCCGGAACGCGAAGCCGCCGAATAGGTTTTGAACCGTCGAGGGGTGCCTCGACGATCGGCCTTTTGCGTCCTGGTGAACGATTCGTCTATTTCGATCGGGAAACGCTGATTCTGTATCAGCGTGAACTCGCGCCTAAGCCTCAGTCGAGCTTCTTGTCGTCCAGCGTCTCTTCGGCGCGCTTCACTTCGTCTTCGTCTTTGACGCGCGTTTCCTTGGTCCGGCCGCTGCGGACACGGTTTTCCTCGGCGGTGCGTGCCTTGGCGTCGCGCTCGCGCGCCTTGCGGAATTTGTTGAGATTGACGACGTCACCCATCAACCCAACATAGCGGTGCCGTCCGGCGTTGCAACGGCCAACCAATGCCGATGGCGGATTTGCTTGTCGCGTGGCCTCGTTGCCGGTTACGCTCGACACTAGATCAGGGAGACGGTCAACCGTCCCCGATGCACAAGGGGAGAGAAACGATGACCGTCAAAAGACGCGATGTGCTTTTGGGTGGCGGCGGTGCGGTTGCCGCGCTGGCTGCCGGTGGCTTACCGAACGCTTCAGCCGAAACCGTCCATCCGCCGACAAAGTGGGATCATACGGTCGATGTCGTGGTGGTCGGCTCCGGCGCATCGGGCTTCCCGGCCTCGATCCGCGCGCGTGAATCCGGCGCGTCGGTCATTCTAGTCGAGGCGCAACCGCATACCGGCGGCCACGGCACCTGCAGCGGCGGCAATGTCCCGCTGGGCGGCGGCACCAGCCGGCAGAAGAAATACGGCATCGAGGATTCGCCGGACCTGTTGTTCCGCGACCTGACCGATTGGTCGGTGGTCGAGCCGAACGGCTTTCCGGACTATCGCTTCAACGACCGCGAGATCATTCGCGCATTCGCCGATCACAGCCCGATCGTATTTGAATGGCTGATGGAGAAGGGCGTCGTCTTCGTCGATAAAGCGCCGGACACGTTGGGCGGCGGCTCGGTCGGTAATTCGGTGCCGCGCGAGAATCATGCCGCGGTGATGAACTGGGTGACGGTGCAAACCGGCAAGCCCGCGCCGGCGGACGTGCAGGCCACGACGTCGTCCGGTAATGGTCTCATTCGTCCGCTCGAAGCGGCGGCGGCAAAGGCCGGCGTGCAGGTGTTGCTGGAACATCGCATGGTCGGACTCTACCGCCAGTCGCCGAATGCGGGCCGCGTCGTCGGCATCGCGATCGACAACAAAGGTAAGAAGATCAATATCCGCGCGCGCAAGGGCGTCATCCTTGCGACCGGCGGCTCCAGCACCAACGTCAATTTCCGCCGCATGTTCGATCCGCGTTTGACCGAGGAATATTGCGGCATCGCCGGCCAGCCCTGGTCGGATCAAGACGCCAGCGGCGAGTTGGCGGCGATGTCGATCGGTGCGTCGTTGTGGGGCGGGTTCAATCAGACGGGTGAGTTCGGATCGGGCCTGACCAAGCCCGGCCATATCGGCTCGCAATATGGCTATGTGAATTTGCGCTGGATGCCGGGCAGTCCGGTGTTCGACAAGGCGCGCGCTTCGGGTCTGCCGGTGAAGGATTGGCAGAACATCGTCCACGTCAACATGATCGGCAAACGGTTCTATGACGAGACCGGCGGCCAATTCACCTCGAACAATTACAACACGGTCGATCCTTATACGGCGGGCAGTTATCTCAACGCCAAGAACATCAAATATCGTCCGAACAACTGGATCAACGCGGCGCTGGCTGGTATCGGCGATGTGCATAATGGCGGAGGCCCCATCTGGGCGATCTTCGACGCCGATGCGGTCGAGCGCGAGAAATGGAATCCGAAACCGCCGAACGTCGATACCGGCAGCTTCTTCTTCGAGGCCGACACGCTGGCCGATCTCGCGCGCAAGATTCAGATGAAGTACCAGCGCGTGCCGATGCCGCCGCAAGCGCTGGAAGATACCATCGCGCGTTACAACAGCTTCGTCGATTCAGGCACCGACGAGGATTTCGGCAAACCCAAGCCGCTTTATAAGATCGCCAAGGCGCCGTTTTATGCAGCCTGGTCCACGCCCGTTATCCACGATACGCGTGTCGGTCTGCGTATCAACGGCAAGGGTCAGGTGATCGACATGAACGGCACGATCATCGCCGGGCTTTATTCTTGCGGCGAAACCGCCGGCGGCTTCAGCCAGCACGGCCTCGCGCGGGCAACGTGCCAAGGTTATATCGCCGGCGAGAATGCGGCGGGTGAGAAGGTAAGCACCTAATCACCTCGTCATTGCGAGGAGCGTAGCGACGAAGCAATCCAGTGTGAGGACAAACTGGATTGCTTCGCTTTGCTCGCAATGACGACGAAATTTATTCCGGCCGTAACTCGCCGCGGCGGAAGCAGTCGAGCACGAAGACGCGCAGCGTGCTCGACAGGTTGCCGGCGCGGCCTTCATCGACCGATGCGACCAGCGCGTTGAGCGAGACGCCGCGTTGCGCCGCGACCTTGCGCAGCTCGTTCCAGAATTCCTCTTCCAGCGACAAGCTGGTGGAATGGCCGGCGATGGTGACCGACCGTTTGCGTAGGGATGCGGTCATTCCGGCCCCAGCATCGTTTTGGGATCGACCCATGTGTCGAAATCCTTGTCACTGACATAGCCCAGTGCGCTTGCCGCTTCTTTCAGCGTTTCGCCTTCATGCAGTGCGCGCTTGGCGATCTCGGCCGATTTGTCGTAGCCGATATGCGGCGCCAGCGCCGTCACCAGCATTAGCGACCGGCCCAGCAATTCGTCGATGCGTTCCCGATTGGCTTCGATACCGACTACGCAGTTTTCGGCGAAGCTCGATGCCGCATCGGCGATCAGCCGGATCGACTGCAGCAGATTGAAGATGATCACCGGCTTGAAGACGTTTAGCTCGAAATGACCCTGGCTGCCGGCAATGGTGATGGTGACGTGATTGCCCATCACCTGGGTTGCGACCATCGTCACGGCTTCGGCCTGGGTCGGGTTGATCTTGCCCGGCATGATCGACGAGCCGGGCTCGTTCTCGGGCAGATGCAACTCGCCGAAACCGCAACGCGGTCCCGATCCCATCAGCCGGATATCGTTGGCGATTTTCATCAGCGACGCGGCTAGCACATTGAGCGCACCGGATACTTCGACCAGTGCATCATGCGCGGCCAGCGCTTCGTATTTGTTCGCCGCTGTGGTGAAGGGCAAGGACGTGATCGTCGCTGCGGCGGAGGCGAAACGTTCGGCGAATCCTTTTTGTGCGTTGAGGCCGGTGCCGACCGCTGTGCCGCCCTGAGCCAGAGCATAAAGCCGCGGCAGCGTCGCGCGAACGCGTGCGATGCCTTGTTCGATCTGAAAGCTATAAGCGCCGAACTCCGCGCCCAGTGCTAAGGGCGTCGCGTCCTGCAGATGGGTGCGGCCGATCTTGACGATGTCGGCGAACTCTTTCGCTTTGTCATCGAGCGCACGACGAAGCTGATCGAGCGCGGGTATCAAACGTCCGTCGATCTCGATGGCGGCGGCGATGTGCATCGCGGTCGGAAAGCTGTCGTTCGACGATTGGCCGAGATTGACGTGATCGTTCGGATGCACCGGTTTCTTCGCGCCGCGCTCGCCGCCCAATAATTCGTTGGCGCGATTGGCCAAGACTTCATTCATGTTCATGTTGGTCTGGGTGCCCGATCCGGTCTGCCAGACCACCAACGGAAACTCTTCGGGATGCTTGCCGCCAATCACCTCGTCGGCGGCGGTGGCGATCGCGTCACCGATGCGTTTCTCCAGCGCGCCCAGTTCCATGTTGGCGAGGGCCGAGGCTTTCTTTTCGATCGCCAAGGCACGGATCAATGGTTCGGGCATGCGCTCGCCGCCGATGCGGAAGTTCTTGAGCGAACGCTGTGTCTGCGCGCCCCATAGCCGTGCCGCCGGCACTTCGATGGCGCCCATCGTGTCGCGTTCGGTGCGGGTGGCGGTTTGGTCGGCCATGGTCCGGGTTCCTCGGGGGGGCGGTCCTGCAGCATAGGCCTAACGTCGCAGCAGGCCAAAACGCTTCGTATTACAAACGTTTTATTAGGGCTTTGATCGGATTCTAAGGGAGTAGATCGGCGTTTCCCGCTCAAAGGAGCGAAGCATGATCGTCTATGACATCCTGAAAGAAGCGATCGATAAGCACCGCTGCGTCATCATCACGGTCGATGGTAAATCGCGGGCGGTCGCTCCCTTGGCTCTCGGCTTTAAGGCCGGCCGCAAAAAGGTGCTGACCTTCCAATATCGCGGCGACAGCAAATCCGGTCTTGCCGCTGGTGGCGCTTGGCGTTGCTTTTTTCTTGACGATATTAGTTGGGCCAAGATCTCGGACGACCCATGGCAGTCGGGCCAGCATCCGGTCGTTAAACTGGAGACGAGCCTCGATTCCGTCTTATGCGGACAGGGCGCGCAAATCCGCAGCTACGGCCATATGGCCCGGCATTAAGCGGCTTAAGGAACGACGACCGAGAAGAACCGGCGTGCGGCTTCGTCTTTGGGGGCTTGCGCGATGTCGGCCAGCTTGCGGCGTTGTTCCGGTGTCAGCGTCTTGTTGAAGCTCAAGAGCGCAGCCGACGCTTCTTTTTGGAACGTCGCACGGTTGTCGCGGATTTGATCGCCTAGTTGCGTCACGGCGGCCTCGCTTGCGTCCGGTTTGGCCAGCTCGTTCCAGATTTTCGCCAGCAGCGGCTGATTGGTTTCACGAACAAAGCGACCGCGCTGACGGATGACTCGCACGAATTGCTCGAAGGCAAGGCGTTGATCGTCGTTGAGGTCGAGCGTCTGGCCCAACCGTTCCATCCGCTCCATCGGTCCCGGCGGATGATGTGCGCGCATCCAGACCAATCCGCCGACAAAGCAGATATTGAGGGTGAGCGAGAGGGCGAGGATCACCCACAGCAGCTTCCGGCCCGCGCCGCTGCGGCGCTCCGTCTCGATGGTTGCGCTCATGTGCTGGAATCGTCGCTGAAATAAGTGTCGATGCTGCCGGTGTTATCGGGGCTATCGACCGACGACCCGTCCGACACGCTGGTGCCGGAAAGATTGGCGTAGGCTGAACTACCCATGCTGAACCCGCCGAAGCTGACGAGGACGAGGCTCGCGGCGATGCTGGCCCAGGCCAGGGCGTTGCGCCAGGACGAGACAGCCGGGCGGCGGAACGCGACGACGTTTTCCGATCCCGGCACCAGTTCGCTGGCGTGAGCGACGATATTGTTGAAGACGAGGCGCGGCGGCCGCTGCCCGATGGCGCGGGCGGCAACGATATCGCCGATCGATTCGGGATGCTCGGCTAACCAAAGCTCGACTACCTCGGCCGCTGCTTCGTCCAGGCGGCCTTCGGCATAGGCCGCCAACGCCAAGGCGTCCGGCTCCGCGGCGGTCAGATCGGTCGTGTCGCGCCAACGGCGCCACAACGCCCTGTCCTCGCGATCATCTCCCAATGCGGCCATGAGCATTCTCCATATGCTTTTCTAGGCATCTAAACGGCAATTTATCCCCAAGGTATAAGCCGTTCATCCTACTTCGTCTTTTCGTTTTTCTCTTCATTGGCGAAATGCTCGCGCAATTTGAGCATCGCCTTATGATGGGTGCTGCGGACGGTCTGCGGGTCGATTCCGAGGGCCGTGGCGATCTCGGTGACCTCCATGTCGCGCTCGTAGATCATGGTGACGATCAGCTTCTGGCGCGGCGACAACAGGACGTCGGGCAGGCGCAGTTTCTCCTGCGGCTCGGCGGTGACGCCCAGCATCCCCTCGGGCACCAGGTCGATCGAGGTGGTCGGGGCTTGGCGGCGGCGCTGCAGGTCGCGGGCGGTGCTGCGGGCGACGATGGTCAGCCAGGTCGATAACCCGGCGCGGGCGGCGTCGTAGGTCTTCAGCAGGCGGAAATCGTCTTTGCACAGCCGGGTGAAGACTTCCTGGACGATATCTTCAAGCTCGGTGCCCGGACGCGCCGTACCGCGCGCCGCGGACAGGATCAGCCCGGCATAGCGCCGGACGAAGCCGTCCCATTCGGCCTTATTGCCGCGGATCAGGGCTTCGAGATTGGCGGCTTCAGCCACGCTTCGTTTTGCTCGCTCTGCTTTTTGCCGAACGCGTTTTCGCCTTGCGGACTTTCGCGGCATGGACGCGCATGGCGACGGCATAGGCGCGATCGGCCCATTGCGCCAGCACTTCCGGATCTTCAAGCGCCTCGGGCGGGGCTTGGTGATAGCTCAGCGCGACAACCTCGTCGTTCCGGTTGTAGCGGAACGGTTCCATCCCAGCGGCCTCGAGCTCTGCCGCGCTGGTCTCGTCGCTGCGCAAATACAGCGTGTCGGCGCGAATCAACGCGAACAATACGCCGGTCCGAAAAATGCCATAGCTGCCGAACATGCGTTTCATCTCGATCGGAGCCCAGCGCCGAAACTGGTCGCGGAGATAACGGATGAACTCGGTGTCTGCGTCCATGGCTTTAAAATTCTATGTCATTGCGAGCCCATTCTTGAAGAAGGGGGCGAAGCAATCCAGTGTGCTGACAGACTGGATTGCTTCGCTTTGCTCGCAATGACGGGAAAAATTAGTGCGACAGTTTGGCGAAGAAGTCGTTGCCTTTATCATCGATGATGATGAAGGCGGGAAAATCGACGACTTCGATACGCCAGATCGCTTCCATGCCAAGTTCGGGATATTCCAGAACCTCGACCTTCTTGATGCAATCCTGTGCCAATCGCGCGGCCGGGCCGCCGATCGAGCCGAGATAGAAGCCTTTATATTTCTTGCAGGCCTCGCGGACTTCGGCGCCGCGATTGCCCTTGGCCAGCATGATGAAGCTGCCGCCCGCTGCCATCAGTTGATCGACATAGGAGTCCATGCGGCCGGCGGTGGTCGGGCCGAACGATCCCGAAGCGAAGCCCTTCGGCGTCTTGGCCGGGCCGGCGTAATAGACCGGATGGTCCTTGATATATTGTGGCAGGCCTTCGCCGCGATCGAGCCGTTCCTTCAGCTTCGCATGGGCGAGGTCGCGCGCGACGATGAGCGTGCCGGTGAGCGACAACCGTGTCTCGACGGGATGACGCGACAACTCGGCGCGGATCTCGGTCATCGGCCGGGTCAGGTCGATCTTCACGACGTTGCCGGCGAGTTTGGCTTCATCGATCTCGGGCAGATATTGCGCTGGGTTGGTTTCTAGCTGTTCGAGGAATACGCCCTTGGCGTTGATCTTGCCGAGGATCTGCCGGTCGGCGGCGCAGGAAACGCCGATGCCGATCGGCACGCTGGCGCCGTGGCGGGGCAGGCGAATGACGCGCACGTCATGGCAGAAATATTTGCCGCCGAACTGTGCGCCGATGCCCGTCGCGCGGGTCAGGGCCAGCACTTCTTCCTCGAACGCGGTATCGCGGAAGGCGTGGCCGGTCTTGTCGCCCTTGGTCGGCAGGCTGTCGAGATAGCGGCAGCTCGCCAGCTTCACCGTCTTGAGGTTCATCTCGGCCGAGGTGCCGCCGATGACGATCGACAGGTGATAAGGCGGGCAGGCCGAGGTGCCGAGTGTGCGGATTTTCTCGTCGATGAATTTCAGCATCGATTGGCGATTGAGGACCGCCGGCGTCTGCTGGAAGAGGAACGTCTTGTTGGCCGAACCGCCGCCCTTGGCGACGAACAGGAATTTATAGGCATCGCCTTCCTCGGCATAGAGATCGATCTGCGCCGGCAGATTGTCGCCGGTGTTCACTTCCTCGAACATCGTCAGCGCCGCCTGCTGCGAATAGCGCAGGTTGGTTTCGACATAGGTGCGGCGGACGCCAAGCGAGAGCGCCGCGGCGTCGTTGCCGCCCGTCCAGACGCGCTGGCCCTTCTTGCCCATGACGATCGCGGTGCCGGTGTCCTGGCACATCGGCAGAACCTTGCCGGCAGCGATATTGGCGTTCTTCAACAGATCGAAGGCGACGAAGCGGTCATTGTCCGAGGCCTCGGGATCGTCGAGGATTTTGCGCAGCTGCGCCAGATGACCCGGCCGCAGCAGATGCTGGCAGTCGATATAGGCCTGCTGCGCCAAAAGCGTCAGCGCCTGCGGATCGATCGTCGTGATCTTCTGGCCGTTGAATTCGGCCGTCCCGACATAATCCGTGGTCAGAAGTCGATAGGGGGTGCTGTCCTCGCCCAGCGGGAACAGTTCCTGAAAATTGAAATCGCTCATGAAAGACGCCGATCGTTGGGATGGTGATGCGTTACCGCATCATATCCCGCGCCGCATGCGATGGGGAGAGGATCGCCTCACTAATTCCCTCTCCGCGCTTGCGGGGAGAGGGAGGGGCTCGCCGCGAAGCGGTGGGAGGGTGAGGTGTCTATCCGTGGTCAGATCGGTACCCGGTGAGAAACCCACCTCACCCCAACCCTCTCCCCCCTAAAGGGCGGAGAGGGAGCGATGATTATTTCTTCCTGAACGCGTCCAACGCCACGACTTCGCCGGTCTTCGGTCCCTTATCGATTTCTTTTTTCGGTTCGGGCTTGGGCGCCGGCGGAACGGACGTGCTCGCGGCTTCGCCGGGCTGGAATTGCAGCCCGAATTTCACCGACGGGTCGGTGAAGGCGGTGATGGCGTTGAAAGGAATGACCAGCCGTTCCGGCCGGCTCTGGAACGACAGCGTGACGGAGAACCGTTCTTCCTCGATCTCCAGATCCCAGAACTGATGTTCGAGGACGATCGTCATTTCTTCGGGATATTGCGACGACAGACTCTCCGGAATCGACAGGCCGGGAAATGTCGTCTGGAACGTGATGTAGAAATGGTGCGTGCCGGGAAGTCCGCTCGTCGAGGCGCGCGCGAGCGCTTCGCGAACGACGCCGCGCAGCGCATGCTCGACCATCTGGTCGTAACGGAAAAGATCCTTCACCGCGTCCCGCTCCCTTGTGGCGTCTCCCGTCCCTCTAGCAGCGACAGGCTTTGCTACGCAAATCAGTGGGGGGCTTCTGTTGCCCGGTGCCCCCCGGACCGCGAGTTACCTTAAGCTTTCATTCCCGCTAGGGAATTAGGCCGCGAGTGCCTCTGATGCGATGTTATCGTTCGCATTTAGGTTATGACCCGATAACGGCGGTATCATGCCGAGCGACAGCTAACACCTTTACAACGCGCGTCGATCCTAGTTCGCCCCCATGAGCCGGACCGCCGAAACGGCCCGGTGAATTGGTGGAGGCGCCGGGTACCGCCCCCGGGTCCGCAACGCTTATTCCATGCGCCGTGTATCGCCAAAGTCGGTTTCCCGACCTGCTCAATATAGGCTCTTTTCCTTAAGAGACAACGGCGGGAATCGGGGCGTCGCCGCCTCAAAAAGGCCACCGCGGCGACACCGGCAAGAAAGAGAGGTGAAGCGATCCGAGTCGGCCTTGGAGCACCAGGCTGCGCTCGTTAAAGTGGGCGCATGCCGATAAAGCCCGAAGAAAAAGCCGAGATCGAATCTGCGCGCAGCCAATCCGCGCAGACTCGCCGTGCCACCGTTCCCGCGCTCGAGGAAGTTTTGTTCACGCCGATGCCGGTGTTGGATCACGGCTTCGTTCGCGTCATCGATTATATGGGCGATGATTCGGCGGTGGTGCAGGCGGCGCGCGTCTCCTACGGCAAAGGCACCAAGCGGGTAAATGAGGATCGCGGCCTCATCCAATATCTGCTGCGGCATCGCCATACGACGCCGTTCGAAATGTGCGAGATCAAATATCACGTCAAGCTGCCGATCTTCGTCGCGCGGCAATGGATTCGTCATCGCACTGCCAACGTGAACGAATATTCCGGCCGCTATTCGATCCTCGACAACGAGTTCTATTTGCCGACGCCGGAACATCTGGCGGTGCAATCGACCAGCAACCGGCAAGGCCGCGGCGATTCATTGCCGCCGGACGAGGCGGCGCGGGTGCTCGACCTGCTGCGCGAGGACGCGATGCGGTCCTATCGCGACTACGCCTATATGCTGAATGAGGACGAGAGCGGCAAAACCGTCGATGAAAGCCGTTCGGGACTCGCCCGCGAGCTCGCGCGCATGAACCTCTCGCTGAATTTTTATACGCAGTGGTATTGGAAGACCGACCTCCACAATTTGCTGAACTTCCTCAGTCTGCGCGCCGACGCGCACGCCCAGTACGAAATCCGCGTCTATGCCGACGCGATGATCGAGACGCTGGATAAGTGGGTTCCGTTGGTCGCCGAAGCCTTCCGCCAGTACCGCATCGGCGGCGCGCAGCTTTCGGCCAGCGCCCTGACGGTCGTGAAGAAGATGATCGCCGGCGAGTACATCGATCAACCGGCGAGCGGGATGTCGAAACGGGAGTGGTCAGAACTGATGGCGGTGTTGGGGCGGTAACCTGAGGATATTACCGTCCGGCGGTTGGCAGGTGGGGGACCTCGCAGAGGATGTCTTTGCCGGATACGGATATGTCACAGCCGTTTTCAGCTTGTAATCGTTGCTTCTAAAGCTTTATTGCCTCAATCGATCTGGCCAGGGTCGAAACTGGTAATAACAGCAGCCCGTCATGCTGTCTGCAAAATTGCGATTATGCGTGTGACCACGTCGTCCATGGTTGATCCGATGGGAAAGGTTTCGACATTATCCTTGTCTTCAGTCCAGCCGCTGGACGACGCGCGTCGATAACCGAGAATTTTATAGACGCCGTCTTTCTCGGAAATGGCCCAGGTCGATGCATTGCGAGCGAAAGTCGGCCAACTCTTTACCCCCGCATATTTGAGAATGACGGGCGACGGATACTCGAAACGGTTGAGGCTTGGCACTTTCGGATTACCGCGCGCGATGGCGTCATGAAATGCACGGCGCAAAGCCTCTGTGTTTGAAACCGGCACGACGGCCACTGGCTCGACCCCGCGATAGAATCCCTCATCTACTATTCCCATGGTGGGGATGTAAATATTGCCTCTGCGTAGGTAACAAGTGCAACGCATTCGTCGCTCCTAAAAAGGTGTAATGTGAAGCGTCACGCCAACGATCTTCGCGTTTTCAATCGCACTATCGATAACCGACTTTTGAACGGACGTGATACTGCCTTTCGGAATCGCTAGGTTCAGGACCCGAGTTTCAATTTGTTCCGATCCTACCGTTAGTGAGGCGTATTCGGCTCCGTTGAACTCAGTGAGTTTTTTGACATACCCGTTAATGCGTGCCGACAAACGCCCGGCATCTTGGTAAGTCGCTGCGTTGAGATCGATGGATTTGATGCTTGTCGCGATACCATCTCTAAAATCATCAATACCTTTGAACCAAGTCGGTAAATTCGCGCCAAGTTTCTCTTCGATCCATCTTCCTCGAGCGGCCCAGCCAAGTGCCCAAACATTCTCTTCCGTAGAAAGCACGAGTATAGCAACGGCACTGGCTGGTAAGTCGGATGAGATGATCCCGGGTAGTCCTGAGAGCAAAGCTCCTGTCGTAAGATCGCGTCCGAACTGAGCCACCTCGGCAGGATCGGATCGTGTGTAAGGTTCGAAATCTTCCAAGACGGATTGTCGTGTTTGTTCGTCTTGGTCAATCAATACAATGCTAAGTGCATAGTTGAGTGCGTTGCCGCCTCTCACGTCACCGACGTCGTAATAGAGGCGTTTGATCTCGCCGCGGATCGCTGTTTCGTCGTTTGACTTGGCATTCGCGATCCATTCCAGAAGATCGCCTAGTTCATCGATACGATCTCCAGGCGGGAGTTGAAGGCGCGCATCGCTTTCGCCTTCGCCACCTGTATGAGCAAACCAACCAGGGTTTGGCGGTGTTCCGGCGCGAGGATGTTTTGCCTCCCAATCAGCATCTACGCGTAGCAATGCAGCACCGCGACGCTCAACCTTTATGAAAAGGTCCTCTAGTTCGATGGCCAATCGCGAGATGGGATCGGTTACCTTCGGAATGCGAAGACGGAGCGCAACTGTGCGAGCGTGACGCAGATCATTTTCGTTCAAAGCCGATGCGACGGTGTTCAGTTCGGTTGCGGATGGGATTGGTGTGCCATCTCTTATGGGACTTGATCAAGAAGCCGTCTGATTTCCCATGTTGCGCGAGCTACGAAATGGCCTTTTTGACGATCGAGAAGTGGGGTACGCCCGAAAAAAAGACCGTTTTCTGAACAAGAAAGGCCGAGACTTAGCGCGCTATCGTCGCTTGACCGCGATGTGAGCGTCCTCTGATACGGCAAGGGGGATCCTCCCTGATGTCCGATATTTGCACCCTATTTGTTCTGTTGTGTAAACGCTTTTTGCGTTCTTACATTTTCATTTCCAAAAACTCTCTAAATTTCCGCCGGTTCTGCTATATATTTTTAGAAAACTATAAAATCGAACGCATAAAAAGTGCGGACGGTGTTTGATAGGTGCTTGCCAACCATCATGGCGGCATCGGTCGACAGCAAGCTGCACCTAGCGGTACGCAAAACGGAAAATTGCAAAACCAAGCCAATTATTTTTTTCAGTGACTTAAGAAAATTGGCTTCGCCATCCGCGATGAACATTTCGAGCACATCTTGCTGTTTGCCCGCGAAAGGGCCATATACCGGTATCAGTTTCTGCTTCGGCAACTTGCCGACACGCCTGCCAGGCGATCCACAAGATCTATGAGGCCGACACTGCAAGGAGCCTTACGCGATTCTCGCGTAGGGACGTTTCCACGTTTACGGAGGCCTTCATGGCAACAGGTACAGTCAAGTGGTTCAACGCCCAAAAGGGCTACGGCTTCATTCAGCCGGACAACGGCGGCAAAGACGTTTTCGTTCATATCTCTGCGCTTGAGCGCGCCGGTCTCGGCACGTTGAACGAAGGCCAGAAAGTGAATTTCGACGTCGCCCGTGATCGCGGCAAAGAAGCCGCGGCCAATCTCACGGTTGCTGACTAACCAAACTGCGACGTGCCGGCCCGCAAGTCATCTTGCCGGGCCGGCATCGTTTCTGCCGAATCGTTTTTCATTTTCTCCTACCGTTTCGTGAGGTTCACGCATGCAGGTTTTCGTCCGCGATAACGACGTCGGCGCGGCTTTGCGCGTGCTCAAGAAAAAGCTGCAGCGCGAAGGCACGTTTCGCGAGATGAAACGCCGCCGCAATTTCGAGAAGCCCTCGGAACGGCGGACCCGCGAGAAACAAGAAGCGGTGCGCCGCTATCGCAAGGCGATGCGCAAGCGTTTCGAGCGCGAAGGTTACTGAGCGGTCAGTCGAGGAGGCACGTTATGGCTATTCATAAATATAAAGCCGGTCAGAAAGTCACGCTCGCGCCGAACAAGTACGGCGTCGATCGGCAGGACGAGCCTTTCGAGATCGTTCGTGCCCTTCCTGAAGAACACGGCGTCTATCAATATCGTTTGAAGTCGATCGTCGATGGCCATGAGCGCGTCGCGATGGAAGCCGAACTGGCGATGTTCGGCTGATCGAGTCAAACCGACCAAAGTAAAATGCCCGGACTTGTTCCGGGCATTTTCTTTTTGGGCTAGTCGATGACGATCTTCGGCGCGGCGCGCTGCCCGCCTTCCAGCTTTTCCCAAAGCCGCGTTGCCATCGCACGATAGGTCTTGGCATGCTCGCTGTCCGGTTGCGACAGCACGATGGGATGACCTTCATCGGAAGTCTCGCGGATGACGATGTCGAGCGGCAACTCGCCGAGGAATTCGACATCCAGCTTCGCTGCTTCGGCCTTGGCGCCGCCGTGGCTGAAGATGTTGGTATGCTCGCCGCAATGCGGGCATTTGAAATAGCTCATATTCTCGATGAAGCCCAAGACGGGCACTTCGACGCGCCGGAACATATTGAGGCCCTTGCGCGCATCCAGCAGCGCGATGTCCTGCGGCGTCGAGACGATCACCGCGCCGGCCAGCGGCACTTGCTGCGCCATCGTTAGCTGTGCGTCGCCGGTGCCTGGCGGCATATCGACGACGAGGACATCGAGCTCGCCCCAATTGACGCCGCGTAACATCTGCTGCAATGCGCTCATCACCATCGGCCCGCGCCAGATCGTCGGCGTATCCTCGGCGACGAGGAAGCCCATCGACATACATTTGAGGCTGTAATTTTCCATCGGGTCGAGCGTCTTGCCGTCGCGCGAGTTGGGCTTGCCCGACAGACCCAGCATGCGCGGTACCGACGGGCCATAGATGTCGGCATCGAGCACGCCGATCTTGAGACCGAGGCTCGAAAAGGCGAGGGCGAGATTGACCGCCGTGGTGGATTTGCCGACGCCGCCTTTGCCCGAGGCGACAGCGATGATGAAGCGAACGCCGGCGACGGCGGCTTTGGCGGGCGCGGCATGTCCGGCCGGCCCAGCCGCGGCGCCGCGTTGCTCGGGACGCGAGTGCGGTGCGGGCGGCGCTTTCTCTGCTGTAAGAACCGCGGTCACGGACAAGACGCCGGGCAGATTCTCGATCGCTTTCTCGGCTTCGCGACGCACTGCCTCGAGTTCATTCGCACGCGCGCGTTCGACCTCAATGGTGAAGGCAACGTGGCCTTCGCGCACTTGAATGCCCTGAATCATACCCAGGCTGACGATGTCTTTGCCTTTGACGGGGTCGTTGATCTTGGCGAGAGCGGCCAGCACGTCTTGTTGCGAAATCCCGGCCATGCCGTCTGGTCCTCACCTTGACTTTACCGGCGGCCACCGATATCCGGGTGACAATTCGCGCCGCCTCGATCTATGCATCACATATAAGAAATAACCGGCGTCCTGCATAGCGAGCACTGAAGGGATTACTTATGTCGTGGAATCAGGGAGGCGGGGGCGGCCCCGGCGGACCATGGGGCGGCGGCGGCAATGGCGGCGGCCCGGGCGGTCCTTGGGGTAACGGCAACCGCGGCTTTCAACCCCCCGATTTCGAAGACACGCTCCGCAAGCTGCAGAATTCTTTGCGCAAGCTGATGCCCGGCGGAGGGCTCGGCGGCAAAGGATGGATCCTCGGCGTCGCGGCTGTCTTCCTTCTGTGGCTGTTCAGTGGTTTCTATCGTGTCGAGCCCGACCAAGAAGGTCTGGTGCTCCGCTTCGGCGCATTCTCGACCCGCACCAATCCCGGTTTGAACTGGCATCTGCCTTGGCCGATTGAAGAAGCGCTGACCCCGACAGTCACGCGCGTCAATCGGACCGAGGTCGGCTATCGCAGCGTTGGCCGCACGTCGGATATCGGCGAAGAATCATTGATGCTCACCGGCGATGAAAACATCGTCGATATCAATTTCGCCGTCTTCTGGCTGGTGAAGGATGCGCGGGCCTTCGTCTTCAACATCCGCAACCCGGCACAGACGGTAAAGTCGGCGGCGGAAAGCGCGATGCGCGAAGTCATCGGCCGCACCGAAATCGCCAGCGCGTTCGCCGAAGGCCGCGGCAAGATCGAAATCGATACGCAAAAGCTGCTGCAAAGCATTCTCGATTCCTACGGCTCCGGCGTCGAGATCACCCAAATCCAGCTGCAAAAAGTCGATCCGCCGAGCCAGGTCATCGACGCGTTCCGCGATGTGCAAAGTGCGAAGATCGATCTGCAGCGTCTGGTCAACGAATCCGAATCCTATCGTAATGACGTGGTGCCGCGCGCCCATGGTGATGCGTCGCGCCTGACGCAGGAAGCGCAAGCCTATCGCGCCCAGGTCGTGCTGCAGGCCCAAGGCGATGCCGCGCGTTTCGACTCTGTCTATGAGTCCTACAAGGTTTCGCAGGAAGTCACGGCGCGCCGTCTTTATATCGAGACGATGGAAAGCATTCTTAAAAGCACCAACAAGGTGCTGATCGACCGAAGCGCTTCGGCCTCGGGCGTGGTGCCTTATCTGCCATTGCCCGGTCTTAACGCAACGGCGCCGCAACAGGCCGTGTCGCCTCAGGCGCCGCAAGCGCCGGCAGCGATACCGCCCTTGCCTAGCCGGGGAGTCGTCCGATGAGCAACCGTAGCGCCGGCCTTCTCGGCGGCATCGTCGTTATTGCCGTCATCGTTCTGTGGACGATGCTTTTCACCGTACGCCAGACTCAAATCGGACTCGTTCTCGAATTCGGCAGCCCGGTCCGGGTCATCGATCGGCCTGGGTTGCAGATCAAACGGCCGTGGCAGAATGTCGTCAGCTATGACCGCCTCATTCTCGATTTCGAGCCGCCGGCCGAAGAAGTTATCACTTCGGACCAGAAGCGGTTGGTGGTCGATACCTACGCCCGCTTCAAGATCGTCGATCCGCTGCAGTTCTATCAATCGGTCGGGACCGAGCAGGTCGCCGATACGCGGCTGTCCTCGATCATCAGCGCGTCGCTGCGGCGTGTCGTCGGCAATGTCGAACTGCAATCGGTGATCTCGGCGCAGCGCGCGAGCATCATGCAGCAGATTCGCGACGACGTGAATTCGCAGGCCAAAAGCTTTGGTATCGACGTGGTCGATGTGCGTCTGCGCCGCGCCGATTTGCCGGAAGGCAATAGCCAGGCGATCTACGAGCGGATGAAAGCAGAGCGTCAGCGCGAGGCGGCTCAGTTCCGCGCTCAAGGCGCGCAGCAGGCGCAGCAGATTCGCGCCGACGCCGATCGTCAGCGGGTCGAGATCATCGCCGATGCCCAACGTCAGTCGCAGATCCTACGTGGCCAGGGCGATTCCGAAAGCATCACGACCTATGCCAATGCCTATGGCAAGGACCCGAACTTCTTCAACTTCTACCGTTCCTTGCAGGCTTATCAGACTGCGCTGTCGGGTCAGGGCACGACGCTGGTCCTGTCGCCGGATAGCGAGTTCTTCAAATATCTCGAAGGCGGCCCGTCGGCAGTTCCGAGTGGAGGCGCGCGGAAGTGAAGGATTTCGGAACGGCGTTGGCCCTCGCCGTTGCGCTTGAGGGCATGCTCTATTCGCTACTGCCGGCCGTGATGCAGCGTATGAACGCCCAGGTCGCGGCACTGGCGCCGCGCTCGGTTCGGCTTGCCGGCCTCGCCGCTGCCGTCGTGGGTGTCGCTGCCGTCTGGTTGATCCGAAGCTGATGCCTGCTGTGTCGGCCGCCTGCGTCACTTTCGATCCTGGAAGGATGATGTGGTGCTGGCTTGATGCCGCATAGTTTTTTACAATCGTCCTTTCGCACCGCTTTCCCCTTGAGGGAGATTCTCGCTTGAGCCGGGCTGGTACCTGCCTGTTATTGTCTCGCGCCGTGCCACGCTGGCGCACGGTCTTCGCCGCGGTCGTGGCTGTTTCGCTGCTGTCGCCGGGTTCGGGTTGGGCCAAGGCCGGCCCCGACGGATTTGCCGATCTTGCGGCAAAGCTTCTTCCCGCCGTGGTCAATATTTCGAGCACGCAGACGGTAAAGGCCGGTCCCGCGCCGGCTCCGTCGCCGAAACAGGCGCCCAGCAATCGCGGCGGTAACGGCGGCGGCGGGGATAACAGTGATCGCGCCGGCCCCGATATTCCGCAGTTTCCGCCCGGATCGCCGTTCGAGGAGTTCTTCAAGGACTTCCTCAATCGTAATCGCCAGGGGCAACAGGATACGACCCCGCGTCAGACGACGTCGCTCGGGTCGGGCTTCATCATCGATCCGGCGGGATTGGTCGTAACCAACAATCACGTCATCGACGAAGCCGACGAGATCACCGTCACACTGCAGGACGGCACCGATTTTAAAGCCGAGGTGGTCGGGCGCGATACGAAGACCGATCTCGCCTTGCTGCGGGTCAAATCCAGCAAGCCTTTGCCGTCCGTCAAATTCGGCGACAGCGACAAGACCCGTGTCGGCGACTGGGTACTGGCGATCGGTAATCCTTTCGGCCTCGGCGGCACCGTTACGGCCGGCATCCTCTCGGCGCGTGCGCGCGAGATCAATGCCGGTCCCTATGACGATTTCCTCCAGACGGACGCCTCGATCAATCGCGGAAATTCCGGCGGTCCCATGTTCAACATGGACGGCGACGTCATCGGCATCAACACGGCGATCTATTCGCCGTCGGGCGGCTCGATCGGTATCGGCTTTTCCATTCCGGCCAATCTTGCCAAGCCGGTGCTCGAACAGATCAAACAATTCGGCCATGCCCGTCGCGGCTGGCTTGGCGTCAACATTCAAAGCGTCACCGACGAAATCGCCGAAAGCCTCGGCCTCGACAAGCCTAAGGGTGCGTTGATCGCCAGCGTCCATGACGGCGGCCCGGCACAGCAAGGCGGCATTCAACCCGGCGACGTTGTGCTGACTTTCGACGGTCGCGAGGTCCTCGATATGCGTCATCTGCCGCGCATTGTCGCCGAAACCCCGATCGATACATCGGTCAAGGTCACGGTCTGGCGCAAGCGCAAGGAAGTCGCGCTCGACGTGAAGGTCGGCGAGTTGAAGGAAGAACAGCAGGCCTCCGCGCCCACGACGAAGGATAAGCCGCCCGCCGCGCCGGTCAAAACGGTCAAGGCGCTGGGTCTGTCGCTCGCCAATCTCATGCCCGAACTGCGTGATCGCTTCGGTCTTAACGACAACGTTGCCGGCGTGGTCATCACGGACGTCGATGCCGGCGGTCCGGCCGCAGACAAAGGCATGCGCGCCGGCGACGTCGTAGTCGAGGTGGCGCAGGACGATGTAAAGACGACGGATCAAATCCTCTCGAAAGTCGATGATGCGAAGAAAGCCGGGCGCAAATCCGTGCTGCTTCTGGTCGATCGGCAAGGGGATCTTCGTTTCGTTGCGGTGAAGATCGACAACAGTTAAGCGATACGGCGTGCCGAGCCCGGCGTCTTCTGCCGTGTCGGCGACCGATAAAGAACTTTGACCATGCAACGGCTTCGTCAATCGATCAGCGGCGGAATCATCGCTTTCAAGCATGCGGTGCTTGCCTTGCTTGGCGCGCTCAAGACTGCCGAATCACGTAAGGTTCTTTGGGCGGATTTCAAATCCGGCCGATGGCTGACATCTGTCCTGGATGACAAGGTCGGCCGGCGCACCCTCGCTTTTTGCGCCGTCGTTCTTACTTTCTGCATCGTCCTCGCACTGTGGGATCCGTTCGCGCGCTTCGCATCGGAATATCTGTCGGCTGAATGGGTCGTCGATTTTCTTTCGATCCCCGATTGGACGATGGCGGTTTTTGCCGTCTGTCTCTTGTTGCTTCTTTGGTTCTGGTTCCGCCTGTCCAGGCTGGAGGGCGCGCTCCGGACGGTCCCGTTGGAAATCGTCTTCGATCCCACCGATCCGCGATGCAATGTCCTTGTTCAGGATGGCGAACAGGCCCGTCGGCAGTTTCGGATTCTGGTCGGCAATACGAAATCGAAAAAAATGATCACCCGCTGCAAGGCGAAGTTGGAGCTGATCCAGCCGCTTTATCGTGATCCTTCGGAATATTCGGAATATCGCGATCCCATGGAACTGACATGGCTCAAGGGCGCGGATGTGATTGAAGTGGATTTCGCGATCGGGGAACAAATTCCGCTCAATGTCATCACGATGATCGGTTCGGACATGTTGATCGAGCAGGAAGGCGCTGCCAGCGGGGCGAAGCCGCCGGCCTTTCGCCCGCCGATCGGACGGATCGACGCGCCGAGCGCGCTTGGTCACTATCGCATGCAAGTCTCGATCTTTTCCGCCGAGACCTATCCGACCACCGTCGAGTTTCGCTTCAATTATACCGGCGAAGCAGAAACCTCGGAGTTCGCGGTGATGCGGATTTACGAGAAAGAGTGGCCGCTTATCCCATAGCGGGAACGAGGGTATCGTCGCGTTTGGTGCCGCGGCCGATCTTCAGGACAAAAAGTGCCGCCGCAAGACACAGCACGCCCGAGATCAGAACGGGCACCTGGTAATCGCCGAGGACCGAGCGCAGGGTACCGGCCTCGAAGGCAATCAAGCCTGCGCCCAATTGGTGACCCGTGAAGAGCCAGCCGAAGATAATCGGCGCGTCCTTTTTGCCGAAGATCTCGTTGGTCAGCCGCAGGGTCGGCGGCACAGTCGCGAGCCAATCGAGGCCATAAAAGACCGCGAAGAAACTGAGCCCAGCGAGCGAGAAGCCGGAATAGGGCAGATAGAGCAGCGACAGGCCGCGCAGGCCGTAATACCAGAACAGCAGCCAGCGGCTGTCATAGCGGTCCGAGAGCCAGCCGGAGAGGGTCGTGCCGATGAGATCGAAGATACCCATTCCAGCCAGGAGACCCGCGCCGGTGATTTCGGGCAGGCCGTTATCGATGCAATAAGAAATCAGATGGGTACCGATCAGTCCGTTGGTGCTGGCTCCGCAAACGAAGAAGCTCGCGAATAGCAGCCAGAAGCTGCCCGACTTTGAAGCGCGTCCCAAAGTCGAAAGCGCGACCGTGATCGGATTGGCAGGCGCGGCGGCGGGCGAGGCGCTTTCGGCACCCGCGCCGTAAGGCCGCAATCCAACCGCGCCGGGATTCTCCGGCAAAAGGAAGAAGATGATGGGAATCATCGCCGCACTGACGGCGGCGGCGATCCACACCACCGGTTGCCAGCCGTGATTTTCGACGACGCTCGCCAGGAACGGCAGGAAGACGAGTTGCCCGGTCGCGGTGCTGGCGGTGATCGCGCCCATGACAAGACCCTGACGCTTGTTGAACCAGCGATTGACGATGGTCGCGCCAAGGACAAGGGCGGTGACGCCGGTGCCGAGCCCAACCGCGAGACCCCAGGTTAGGATCAACTGCCAAGACGTGGTCATGAAGCTGCTGAGGGCGGTCGCGGCGGCGATGAGCGCCAGCGCCAGCATCACGGTGCGGCGGATGCCGATCTGTTGCATCAGCGCGGCGGCAAAAGGCCCCATCAGGCCGTACAGCACGATATTGATCGAGATCGCCAGGGATATGGTGCCGCGGCTCCAGCCAAAAGCGGCCTCGAGCGGAACGATGAGAACGCTCGGCGTCGCGCGCACGCCCACCGCCGCCAAGAGGAGGAGAAATGTGACGGCCGCGACGATCCAGGCATAATGAATCCGCGACTTCAGCAATCCGGCAAGGTTCAGCATAGGGGCTCCTAGATGAGACAGATCTGTCTGCCTCTTTACAAAGATACAGACCTGTCTCTATCTTTGTCAAACCAGATAGAAGAAGGCAGCCATGCAGCAGCAGAAACCGGCAAAGGCAAAAACGCCGAAACCGGCTGATCGGGAAGAAACGCTGTCGGCCCGCGAACGGCTTTTGACGGTCGCGAACGATCTCTTCTACCGGCATGGTATTCGCTCGGTCGGGATCGACCAGGTCATTGCCGAGGCCAAGGTTGCGAAGATGAGCCTTTATCGCAGCTTCGCCTCGAAGGACGAATTGATCGCGGCCTATCTCGAACAGCGCGACCGGCTTTATTGGGAATGGTGGGACGGCGTGATTGCGGCGAATCCGGATTCGCCGCGCGACCAGATCATCGCTTTGTTTCAGGCGCTGGCGACGCGCAAGCGACCTGGCGCGCGCGGTTGTCCCTTCACCAATGCCGCCACCGAATTTCCCGAACCGGATCATCCGGCACGTCTCGTCGCCGAGAAGAACAAGCGCGAGATGCGACGCCGTTTACGCGTCTTGGCGCATGCCGCTGGCGCGCTGGACGGGGACGGTCTCGGCGATCAATTCGCGCTGTTGTTCGAAGGTGTCTATGCGAGCATCCAGACCTTTGGGCCGCCTAGTCCGATCAATCAGGTCGTCGCAGCCGTTGAAGCGTTACTGAGCGTTCAAGCGCCGACGAAAGCCTCGCGGCGATAGCCCTGCGCGTATAGCAGCGCGGTTAGGTCGCCATGCTCGACCCGCAAGCGCGTCTGGCTCGCGACCAACGGTTTGGCGTGATAGGCGATGCCCATGCCCGCGGCTTGCAGCATCGGCAAATCATTGGCGCCGTCGCCGACGGCGAGCACCGACGCAAAAGAAAGACCGCGCTCGACGGCGAGGAGGGTCAGCGTCGCAAGTTTCGCTTCGCTGCCGAGAATCGGCTCGCGCACGAAACCCGTGATTTTGCCGTCGGCGACGATGAGATCGTTGGCAACGGCGCGATCGAAACCCAAGGCTTCGCGGATCGGATCGGCATAAACGCGAAACCCACCTGAAACCAATGCCGTGTAAGCGCCGTTGGCGCGCATCGTTGCAACAAGTGTCGCCGCACCGGGCGTGATACGAATGCGTGCGCCGGCGTCCAGTAGCGCGCTTTGCGGCATGTCTTTCAGCAATCCGACGCGCTCGCGCAACGCACCGGCGAAATCGATTTCGCCGTTCATCGCGCGCGCGGTGATGGCGGCGATCTGCGGGCGGATGCCGCGTAGATCGGCCAGCTCGTCGAGCATTTCGTTGGCGATCATGGTCGCTTCCATGTCGGCAACGAGCAGCGCCTTGCGGCGGCCTTCGGTCGCTTGGGCCATGACATCGATGGTCGTCTCACCGAGTATCTGACGCACGGCTGCATCGGCTTGATCGGGCGAAAGCTCATCGAACAAAATGTCGCACGCGAAGTCGGCCGCGAGCCAATCCACGGCTTCGATCTTCGCGCCGATCTTGGTCAGCGCCTGCCGCGCTGCCTCGACCGACATGGCCATCATGGAAGCGCTGGCTTGTGTCGCGATCAGTGTGACGACGTTTTCACTCATGCGGTCTTATCGGCGAGACGATGCCGAAAGGCAAGGCTCGTCGAAGGCGTGCTACAACGCTGTCATGAATACGCCATCGAACCAACCGATCGTCATCGTCGCCGGTCCAACCGCGAGCGGAAAATCGGCTTTGGCCTTGGCGCTGGCGGTTGAGTTCGACGGCGTCGTGATCAATGCCGACAGCCAGCAGATCTATCGCGATATCGCGGTTCTGAGCGCACAGCCAAGCGATCAAGACAAAGCGCGGGCGCCGCATCGTCTCTATGCCGCGATCGATGCGGGCGACAATTGCTCGGTCGGGCGTTGGCGCGCTCTGGCGCTTGCGGAAATCGACGCTGCACGGGCGGGCGGGAAATTGCCGATCCTGACCGGCGGGACGGGGCTTTATTTCGAGGCCTTGCTGAAAGGTCTGGCTGAAATTCCGCCGATCCCCGAAGCGGTGCGCGCCGAAGCGCAGGCGCTTCATGCGCAGCTTGGCGGCGCGGCGTTTCGTGCCAAGCTTGCCGAAATCGATCCTGAAACGGCGGCACGTTTGCCGGACGGCGACACGCAGCGCCTGACGCGGGCCTACGAAGTCGCGCTCGCGACCGGCAAATCGCTGACCGCCTGGCACCGTGAGCAGGTGCCGGCGGCGGTATCGACGGCTGCGGCGGTTGTTCTGTTGCCGCCGCGCGACGCGATCTACGCCGCGTGCGATGTGCGGGTGACGCAGATGATCGAGCATGGCGCGGAGTTCGAGGTCCGTTCGTTGCTGGCCCAAGGGCTTCCGCCGGACCTGCCCGCCATGAAGGCTGTCGGTGTCCGCGAGATCGGCGCATGGCTCGCCGGAAGCTGTTCGAAAGACGAGGCGATTACTGCAATGCAGCAGACAACACGGCGTTATGCCAAAAGGCAATACACCTGGTTTCGTCTGCGGCTTGAAGAAAGCATTTCATTGCGTAGAGACACTATCGAAACGCAATTTTCAGAAAGTTTGTTACCGAAAGTTTTTTCATTTATTCGTCAGTTTCAGTTGACGACTCGGCCCTAGGCCACTAGGGTGGCCCACTTCTCGGCGGAAATCCTTGGTTGTTGCGAGGTTTGGGAGCTTGTTATGACGGCGAATCAGATGAACGGGGCCGAAATGGTCATCAAGGCACTGGGTGACCAGGGCGTTGATGTCGTATTTGGTTATCCGGGCGGCGCCGTTTTACCGATTTATGATGCGCTGTTCATGCAGAACCGGCTGCGTCACATCCTGGTCCGCCAAGAGGGCGGGGCGGTCCACGCCGCTGAAGGCTATGCCCGCTCGACCGGCAAGGTCGGCGTGGTTCTCGTCACCAGCGGTCCCGGTGCGACCAACGCCGTCACCGGCCTGACCGACGCGCTGATGGATTCGATCCCGCTCGTCTGCCTGACGGGGCAGGTGCCGACGCATCTCATCGGCAACGACGCGTTCCAGGAGGCCGACACCACCGGCATTACGCGTCCCTGCACGAAACACAATTATCTGGTCAAAGACGTCAACGATCTGGCGCGTGTACTGCACGAAGCGTTCTATGTCGCGCGCAGCGGCCGTCCGGGTCCGGTGGTCGTCGATCTGCCAAAGGATGTGCTGTTCGCGATCGGCACCTATCTGGCGCCCGAACAGGTCGAGCCGCGCAAATCTTATCGTCCGAAGACAGATCCTGATCCGGCGCGCATCGCCGAAGCGGTCGATCTGATCATCAACGCCAAGCGCCCGCTGTTTTACGGCGGCGGCGGCATCATCAATTCCGGTCCCGATGCCTGCAAGCTGTTCGGCGAACTGGTCGAGATGACGAATTATCCCTGCACCCTCACCTTGATGGGGCTGGGCGCGTTGCCGGCGTCGGACAAGCGCTATCTCGGGCTCGTCGGGATGCACGGCACCTACGAATCCAACATGGCGATGCACGGCTGCGACGTGATGATCAATGTCGGCGCGCGCTTCGACGACCGCGTCACGGGCCGCGTCTCGGCCTTCTCGCCGAACTCGAAAAAGATCCACATCGACATCGATTCATCGTCGATCAACAAAAACGTCCGCATCGACGTGCCGGTGATCGGCGACGCCGGCAAGGTTCTCGAAGCGCTGATTTCGGCGCTGAAGGCGAAGCGCTTTTCGCCCGATAAAACCGCGCTTTCCAAATGGTGGAAGCAGCTCGATGAGTGGCGCAAGCGCGACAGCCTGCATTTCGATCAGGCGGGCCCGATCATCAAGCCGCAATATGCAATCGAGCGGCTATATCAACTTACCAAGGACCGCGAAACCTACATCACGACCGAAGTCGGTCAGCATCAGATGTGGGCGGCGCAGCTGTATAAATTCGAGAAGCCCAATCGTTGGATGACCTCGGGCGGTCTCGGCACGATGGGTTACGGCTTGCCGGCGGCGATGGGTGTGCAGATCGCGCATCCCGACGCGCTTGTGGTCGATATCGCCGGCGAAGCTTCAATCTTGATGAATATTCAAGAGATGTCCACGATCTGCCAATACCGGTTGCCGGTGAAGATTTTCATCGTCAACAACCAGTATATGGGCATGGTCCGACAGTGGCAGGAGCTGCTGCATGGCGGCCGTTATTCCGAAAGCTATTCGGAATCGCTGCCCGACTTCGTGAAGCTTGCAGAAGCGTTCGGCGCGAGCGGCCTGCGCGCATCGAAGCCTGAAGAACTCGACGACGTCATCAAGCAGATGTTGGCGATCCCGGGGCCGGTCATCGTCGATGTCGCGGTCGATCAAAAAGAAAATTGCTTCCCGATGATTCCGTCGGGTGCGGCGCATAACGAAATGATCCTCGGTCCGAGCGATAAGCAATCCGGCGGTTCAGTTTCGGAAGAGGGCATGGTCCTCGTCTAGCCGCGGGCCTTTAGGACGGAGTTTCAGATTTTGAGTGACATCGAACGTCATACCATTGCCGTGCTCGTCGATAACGAGCCTGGCATTCTCGCCCGCGTGGTCGGTCTCTTTTCCGGCCGCGGCTATAATATTGCCAGCCTGACGGTGGCCGAGGTCGATAGCGCGAATAGCCTGTCGCGTATCACCATCGTCACCGAAGGCACGCCGATGATCATCGAACAGATCAAGGCGCAGCTGTCGCGGCTGGTGCCGGTCCGGGTCGTCCACGACCTGACCGAAGAGGGCTCGACGGTCGAGCGCGAGCTCGTCCTTTTGAAGATGGCAGGCACCGGCGAAAAACGGATTGAATCCCTGCGCCTGGCGGATATCTTCCGGGCTCGGGTCGTTGATTCGACGATTGAAAGCTTCGTTTTCGAGGTTACCGGTTCCGCCGAGAAGCTCGACGCGTTCATCAATCTGATGAAGCCATTGGGCCTTGTTGAGGTTTCGCGGACCGGCGTCGTCGCTATTTCGCGCGGCGCTGCAGCCATTTAAGCAGTTAATTCTACAGAGGGAAGAAAACGATGCGCGTCTATTACGATCGGGATGCCGACGTCAATTTGATCAAGGGAAAGAAGGTCTTGGTCGTCGGTTACGGCAGCCAGGGCCATGCCCATGCCATGAATTTGCGCGACAGCGGCGTCAAAGACGTGCGCATTGCCCTACGTTCCGGCTCGGCCACGGCTGCAAAGGCCGAAGGCGCCAAGTTCCAGGTCATGTCGCCCAGCGAAGGCGCGAAATGGGCCGATGTGGTCATGGTTTTGACCCCCGACGAGCTTCAGGCGAAGCTCTATGTCGATGATCTGAAAGACAATATGCGCCAGGGCACGGCGCTCGCCTTCGCCCATGGCCTCAACATCCATTTCAAGCTGATCGAAGCCCGTCCGGACATGGACGTGTTCATGATCGCGCCGAAGGGCCCGGGTCACACCGTCCGTTCCGAATATGTGAAGGGCGGAGGCGTTCCCTGTTTGGTTGCGGTCGAACAGAATCCCTCGGGCAATGCCCTCGAAATCGCCCTGTCCTACGCCTCGGCGGTCGGCGGCGGTCGTGCCGGCGTCATCGAGACAACATTCAAGGAAGAGTGCGAAACCGACCTTTTCGGCGAACAGGTGGTGCTTTGCGGCGGTCTTTCGTCGCTCATCATGGCCGGTTACGAAACGCTGGTCGAAGCCGGTTACGCGCCGGAAATGGCCTATTTCGAGTGTCTCCACGAGGTGAAGCTGATCGTCGATCTCATGTATGAGGGCGGCATCGCCAATATGCGCTATTCGATCTCGAATACCGCGGAATACGGCGATTATGTCAGCGGTCCCCGGATCATCACCCCGGCGGTCAAAGCCGAGATGAAGAAGGTTCTCGACGATATTCAGTCCGGCCGTTTTGCCCGCGACTGGGTGCTTGAAAACGCGGCCGGACAGGCCAGCTTTAAGGCCATGCGCCGTCGCGGCGCCGAGCACTCGATCGAGCAGGTTGGGTCGAAGCTTCGGGCGATGATGCCCTGGATCGCTCAGAACCGGCTGGTCGATAAGACCAAAAACTGATCGTTCGAGGTCGAGAAAGAGCCCGTAAGGTAAGAGAAACCTTGCGGGCTCTATCCTAAAGGGGATAGAGATATCCCATGGTAAATTCTTAGTCCGGTAGGGGATTTACTGGGTTGTAAGAATTTTCCTTACTGGATGCCACCTTGGCGCGCGAGAGTTAAATGTTAGCAGTGACGGCTTGGAGCAACGGAGACGAGGCGCGCGTGCGTCCTGTTCCGGCTGCCTGCGCCGTTCTGTCGGTTGAACTCGGGTGTTGCCTGCGGTGGAGCAATAACGGGGCCCTACGACTTAGCTGCCCCTGAGCGCGACGACGCGAGGCCTTACTCGCGCCCGGGGGTTACTGCTAGCGGCCGTTCGTTGTTTCCAGACCTGAGGGATCGCGCCATGAGCGCCCATGAAAACCACGCTGCCAAGAACAGCGTCTCTGAAGCCAAGGCCAAGTCATCCGCATCATCGCGGGTCGTGATTTTCGACACGACTCTGCGCGACGGCGAGCAATCGCCGGGCGCTTCGATGAATCTCGAAGAAAAAATCAAAATCGCCTTGCTGCTCGAGGAAATGGGCGTCGATGTGATCGAAGCCGGTTTCCCGATCGCCTCGAACGGCGATTTCGAAGCGGTGCGCGAGATTGCCAAACGCGTGACGGAATCGACCGTCTGCGGCTTGTCGCGCGCAGCCCGCAACGATATCGATCGTTGCTGGGAAGCGGTGCAGCACGCCAAGCAGCCGCGTATCCACACGTTCATCTCGACCTCGCCGCTGCATATGAAGTTCAAGCTGCAAATGTCACCCGATCAGGTGCATCAGGCGATCATCGACAGCGTTACGCATGCGCGGAATATCTGCCCGGATGTCGAATGGTCCTGCGAGGACGGTTCGCGCACTGAGCATGATTTCCTCTGCCGCACGGTCGAAACGGCGATCAAGGCCGGTGCCCGGACGATCAACATTCCCGATACGGTCGGTTATGCCGTGCCCGAGGAATTCGCCGCGCTGATCAAAATGGTGATCAATCGCGTGCCGAATATCGATCAAGCGGTGATCTCGGTTCATTGCCATAACGATCTCGGCTTGGGCGTCGCCAATTCGCTGGCGGCGGTCGGGGCGGGCGCGCGGCAGATCGAATGCACCATCAACGGTCTCGGCGAACGCGCCGGTAACGCCGCGATGGAAGAAATCGTCATGGCGCTGCGTACGCGCCAGGATTTGATGCCCTTCACCACCGGCGTGAATTCCGAATACATCACCCGCGCCTCGCGCTTGGTTTCGGCCATCACCGGCTTTGTCGTGCAGCCGAATAAGGCGATCGTCGGCGCCAACGCTTTCGCGCATGAAAGCGGCATCCATCAGGATGGCATGCTGAAACATGCTGGCACTTACGAGATCATGACGCCGGAATCGGTCGGCCTCGGCAAATCGACCTTGGTCATGGGCAAGCATTCGGGCCGCCATGCGTTTCGCATGAAGCTGAAGGAATTGGGCTTCGATCTGGGCGACAACGCGATGAACGAAGCGTTCAAGCGCTTCAAGGATCTCGCCGACCGCAAGAAGGACGTTTATGACGAAGATCTCGTCGCGTTGATCGATGACGAGATTCAGCACGAAGCGGAACTGATCAAGTTCGTCTCGCTGCAAGTGATTGCCGGCTCGCGTGGCCCGCAGACGGCGACGCTCGAGCTCGAAGTCGAAGGCAAGGTCCAAACCGCGACGACGCAGGGCAACGGCCCGGTCGATGCGACCTTCAACGCCATCAAGGCGCTGGTGCCGCACGAAGCGAAGCTGTTGCTGTATCAAGTCAGCGCGGTGACGCAAGGCACCGACGCCCAGGCCGAAGTGACGGTACGGCTCGAAGAGGGCGGCAAGAGCGTCAATGGTCAGGGCGCTGAGCCCGATACGATGGTGGCTTCCGCGCGTGCCTATATTCACGCGCTCAATAAACTCATGGTTAAACGGGCGAAGACGGCGCCCGCCGCGATGTCGGCTTGACGCGGCAAGCACGTGCAGCGGCCCCGCCAGGCCGCTGCGTCGTTCTCTAACGGCGGGGTGATTGGATTCGAATGTTCGGCAATTTGCTGGGGATGCTGTCCGCCGATATGGCGATCGACTTGGGGACGGCGAATACCCTTGTGTACGTAAAGGGACGCGGCATCGTCCTCAATGAACCTTCCGTCGTTGCAATTGCGAGCATCAAAGGCCGCAAGCAGGTTCTGGCTGTGGGTGATGAAGCCAAAATGATGCTGGGCCGCACGCCCGGCAACATCATGGCGATTCGTCCGCTGCGCGATGGTGTTATTGCCGACTTCGAAGTCGCCGAAGAAATGATCAAACATTTCATCCGCAAGGTTCACAACCGCCGCAGCTTCGCCAATCCGCAAATCATCGTCTGCGTTCCCTCGGGCTCGACCGCGGTCGAACGCCGCGCGATTCAGGAATCGGCCGAGAGCGCCGGCGCGCGCCGCGTCTTTTTGATCGAAGAGCCGATGGCTGCTGCAATCGGCGCGGGCCTCCCCGTGACCGAGCCGACCGGTTCGATGGTCGTCGATATCGGCGGTGGTACGACTGAAGTCGCCGTGTTGTCGCTGGGCGGCATCGTTTATTCGCGCTCGGTGCGTGTCGGCGGCGACAAGATGGACGAAGCGATCATCGCCTATATCCGCCGCAACCATAACCTTCTCGTCGGCGAATCCTCGTCCGAACGGATCAAGAAGGAAATCGGCTCGGCCTGCATGCCCGAAGAGGGCGAAGGCCGGGTGATGGCAATCAAAGGCCGCGATCTTATGAATGGCGTGCCGAAGGAAATCGTCATCAGCGAACGTCAGATCGCCGAAAGCCTGGCCGAACCGGTCGGTGCGATCGTCGAAGCGGTCAAGGTCGCGCTCGAACATACGGCGCCGGAACTGGCGGCCGATATCGTCGATAAGGGCATCGTCCTGACCGGCGGCGGCGCGCTGCTCGGTAATCTCGATTACGTCCTGCGACATGCGACCGGCTTGCCGGTTTCGATCGCAGATGATCCACTGTCCTGCGTGGCGCTCGGCACCGGCCGTGCGCTCGAAGAGATGAAGACGCTGAAGAGCGTCCTCATCAGCATGTACTAAGAACTTTATCGACCGAGAGTTTGGAAAACTAAGGCGGCGTTCGGATGCGGATTTCGGCACCAGTGAAAATGGCGGCACAGCGACTCGCGCTGCCCTTTCTGGTCTTCGTTTCCGGAATGCTGATCGTGTTCGGAAAGACCGATCTCCTGCTTTATGATGGTCTTCGGACGGCGGTGTCCGACCGCATCGCGCCGATTCTCCAGGCTGTCGGCCAGCCGGTCGCAACGGTCACCCGCGGTGTCGAGGCGATCAGCGATGCGGTTCGGGTCAACAGCCAGAATGCCCAGCTTCGCGAAGAAAACGCGCGCCTGCTGATGTGGCAGGAAGTCGCCCGCCGTCTCGTTGCCGAAAATGCGGAATTGCGCGCGCTGGTGAAACTGGTGCCGCAAGACACGGTCCAATCCGTTGCCGCACGCGTCATCGCCGATTCCGGCGGCGCCTTCGCGCGCAACGTCCTGATCAATGTCGGCAAGGGCGACGGCGTGACGCGCGGACAGGCTGCCATGACCGGCGAGGGCCTTGTCGGCCGCGTCGCCGAAGTCGGCGAGCGCACCGCGCGCGTCCTCCTGCTGACCGATCTCAACTCGCATATCCCGGTCGAGGTCGAAAGCACGCATCAGCGCGCTGTGCTCGATGGCGACAATTCGGAAGAGCCGCGTCTTGTCTTTCTGCCCTCGAAGACCGAAATCAAAGTCGGCGATCGGGTCGTGACGATCGGTGCTGGTGGCGTGTTCCCGCCGGGTATTCCGGTCGGCGTGGTGTCGTCCGTATCCGGCGAAGTCGTCCGCCTTGAGCCCTATGCCGAGCTGGCGCGGCTCGAGATGATGCGGATCGTCGATTTCGGTCTTTCGGGTGTCTTGCCGCAAACGGTGCCACCCGCACAGCGTTCGAGTGGAAAAGGCGCCAAGTCCGCCGCGACCGCACAGTAAGGATCGGCAATCATGCCTCTCGCGATCCAGCGCGACCTTGCTTATCCGACGCGGTTCGTCCCGTTCCTGACGACGCTACTCTTTGCGCTGATCTCCGTCGTGCCGCTTAACCTGCCCGGCTTCTCGGTCGTGACGCCCGCGCTGGCGCTGATGAGCGTTTTTCACTGGAGCGTTTACCGGCCTGATCTGATGCCGCTCAGCGCGGTCTTCGTCGTCGGCCTGCTGGTCGATCTGCTGACCGGCACGCCTTACGTCGGGATTTCGTCGCTGATCTTTCTGTTGGCGCGCGCCGCGGTGATGAGCCAGCGCAAATTGTTCGTCAATCGCACTTTCCCCATCGTTTGGCTCGGCTTCCTCGTTCTGACGCTGTGTGCATTTATCCTGCTCTGGGCGCTGGTCAGCGTCCTTCATGGGGCGACGGTGGGTATCAGGCCGTTTGCCTTCCAGGCCGTGCTGACGGTCGCTTTCTATCCCGTCGGTAGCTATCTGCTGGCGCGCGCGCATCGCATGTTCCTGGCGAAGGACTAAGCGGTGGCGAAGGAAAAAGACCGCACCAAGCTGCTGACGCGTCGCGCGCTGTTTCTCGCCGGCGGGCAAGTTGCGCTGCTCGGTACCATTGCCGGCCGGCTTTACTATCTTCAGGTCATGCAGGCTGATCGCTATGCGATGCAGGCCGATGAGAACCGCATCAATATCCGTCTGCTCGCGCCCCCGCGTGGCCGCATCGTCGATCGTTTCGGCGTGCCGCTTGCCGTCAACAAGCCGACGTTCCGCGCCGTCCTGGTGACGGAACAGGCGGGCGATGTCGCCTCGACCCTCGATGCCGTCGCCACGCTCATCCCCGTCAGTGACGCCGACCGCCGCCGCGTCACGCGGGATATTCGCAACAAACTGAGTTTCGTGCCGATCGCTATCCGCGAAAATCTCACCTGGGAGGAGATGGCGCGGATCGAGGTCAATACGCTTGAATTGCCCGGCGTTTCGATCGAGCAAGCCCTAACGCGGTCCTATCCTTTCGGCGATACGATCTCGCATCTTGTCGGTTATGTCGCGGCGGTTTCCGAAAAAGATCTCAGCGGCGACGATCCATTGTTGGAATTGCCGGATTTCCGCATCGGCAAAAGCGGCATCGAAAAATCTTACGATCTGGATTTACGCGGCACCGCCGGCACCAGCCAGGTCGAGGTCAATGCCTTCGGACGCGTCGTGCGCGAACTGGCACGCGAGGACGGGCTGTCCGGTCAAGAGATGGTGTTGTCGATCGACATGGCGCTGCAGGATTTTACCGCGCACCGCTGCGCGGCCGAAGAGAGCGCCGCTGCTGTCGTCATTGATTCCTGGACGGGCGATGTCCTCGCGATGGCGTCGGCGCCCGGCTATGACCCCGGTGCTTTCGCCGCCGGCCTGACCGGTGCGCAGTGGAAAGCGCTGATCGAAAATCAATTCAATCCCCTGACCGATAAGACGATCAGTGGCACTTATTCGCCGGGCTCGACTTTCAAGCCGATCGTTGCGCTAGCGGCGCTCGAAGCCGGCGTGATCACGCCTGACTCGCATATCTTCTGTCCGGGACATTACGAACTCGGCGATGCCGTCTTCCATTGCTGGAAGAAGGAAGGTCATGGCGCCCTGACGGTGCGCGATGGCCTCAAACATTCCTGCGACGTGTTCTTTTTCGAGACGGCGCGTCGCACCGGCATCGACCGTATCGCCGCGATGGCGCGGCGTTTCGGGCTTGGCGCAGTGCTCGGCATCGATGTCCCCGGCGAGCGTTCGGGACTCATCCCGACGACAGCCTGGAAAAAAGCGACGACAGGTGTTGCCTGGCAACAGGGCGAGACGCTGTCCGCGGGTATCGGTCAAAGCTTCGTTCTGGCGACACCGCTGCAATTAGCGACCATGGCGGCGCGGCTCGCGACAGGGCGTGAGATCATGCCGCGCTTGATCCGTGAGAACGGCGTGATGACCGCGGATAGCGGCGTGGATCGTATCGAAGCCCCGTCACTTAACCTTGCCGCGCATGATTTGAAGCTCGTCCTCGAAGGTATGTACGCCGTCGTCAACGAGCAGGGTGGCACGGCCTACACGTCGCGCATCATGGACCCGGCCTTTGCGATGGCGGGAAAGTCAGGAACCTCGCAGGTTCGTCACATCAGCCAGGCGGAACGCGATCACGGTTTGCCGAAGCCCAAGCAGACACCCTGGAAAGATCGCGAACATGCGTTGTTCATTGCGGTCGCCCCGGTCACGAACCCCCGCTACGTCGTTGCCTGCGTCGTCGAGCATGGCGGCGCCAGTGGTGGTGGCGGCTCGGCGGTGGCGGCGCCGATCTGCCGCGACGTTCTGATCGAAGCGCAAAAACGCGATCCGGTTCATCGCGTTCCGGATCAGCCTTTCGGCGCTCCCACAACGCTCGCCGCGGGATAGGCGGCGGTGCATTCCCTTCTCGATAACGCGCCGCCCCAGCAAAGCCTCGCCCTCAAGATTCTCAGCATCAACTGGGGGTTGCTCCTGCTGCTGAGCTGCATCGCCGGCATCGGGCTGGCCTTGCTCTATTCGGCCGCCAACGGTCACTGGCAGCCTTGGGCCAGCAAGCAGGCGATCCGCTTCGTCGTCAGCGTGGTGATCATGATCGCCGTGGCGTTGGTCGATCTGCGTTTCTGGATGCGTTCGGCCTACGCGATCTATGCCGGGGCGCTACTGCTGCTGATCGCCGTCGAGATCCGCGGTGCGATCGGCATGGGCGCCCAGCGCTGGATCGATCTCGGCGTGATCCAGTTGCAGCCATCCGAAGTCATGAAAATCGCCGTGGTTCTGGTCCTGGCGCGCTATTTTTCGTCGATCACGCAGGAAGAGATCGGCCGCCCGACCCGGCTCATCGTGCCGCTTATCTTGGTCTTCTTCCCGGCGGCGCTTGTCCTTAAGCAGCCCGATTTGGGCACCGCCATGATGCTGGTGCTCGGGGCAGGGGCGATGTTCTTCATCGCCGGCGTGCGGTGGTGGAAATTCGCCATCGTCCTGGCGGGGGCGGGCGGTATCGTACCTGTCGCCTGGCGTTTCCTGCGCGATTACCAGAAGAACCGCATCTACACATTTCTCAACCCCGAGAACGACCCCCTTGGTGCCGGATACCACAGCCTTCAGTCGAAGATCGCGATCGGATCGGGCGGCCTTTTCGGCAAAGGCTTCATGATGGGCAGCCAAGCGCATCTAAGCTTTTTGCCGGAAAAGCAGACAGATTTTGTTTTCACGATGCTGGCGGAAGAATTCGGTCTGATGGGCGGTCTCGCCCTTCTCGGGCTCTATTTGTTGGTTTTTATCTACGGATTCGCCATTGCCTTCCGCAGCCGCAGCCATTTCGGGCGTCTTTTAGCCTTAGGCATCACCGTGACGGTCTTTTTGTACGTTTTTATCAACACGGCGATGGTTATGGGCCTCATTCCGGTCGTCGGGGTGCCTTTGCCGCTGATTTCCTATGGCGGCAGCGCGATGTTGATGGTGATGTTCGGCTTCGGCCTTTTAATGAGTGTTTATGTGCATCGCGATATGCGGCTTGGACGGGGCGGCGAGGAATGAGCCGCACTCGACAAAACGGTCCCGGCTTGTTATAAGCCGCGGCCCTCTGTTGGGGGCCTGCGTTTGCACGCAGAAGGCGGGCGCATAGCTCAGTTGGTAGAGCAGCTGACTCTTAATCAGCGGGTCGTAGGTTCGAATCCTACTGCGCCCACCAGTCTTTTTGTGACGAGAGCGACAAGATGAGAAAGTCCACCACCCGCAGCCAGCTCGTTCGCTCGAACAAGCGCAAAGCCAAGCATAAAGCCTGGCGTCGTCGCCAACGGGCGCGTGCGACTTCTTGATCGATCGGATCGATCATGCTGATCGGCTCTGAGCGCGATCAGCATGGCTCATAAACAACCCGTCGTCGGACAACGTTACCGCAACGTGCGATCGACGCTGCGCAATGCCGAGTGGATTCTGTCGCAGATCTTTACCGGCACGGACGGCGTCGAATATGGCGCGCTCATCTCCGCGTCGGACAGGACCGCGCAAAAGACTCTGTCTTTGGCGACCATCGGCGATCCCAGTCAGTTTGCGCTGGTCGATACGCCGGCGACTCCGGCCTAATCCACGAAGTTAGATATTTTGGCGCTCGGAGGTATCCGGCGCGCCCGGGTCCTGGTCATCCGACAGACTCTCGATCTGCTCGAGCTTGCTCAGCGACGCATCGACCAGCGAACAATCCGCCTTGCCGGTTTTGACGTCTTGCCTGCCGAGCTGCGCACCCTGTTCCATCATGGCTTTGGCCATGGCCGCATCCGCCTCATCGTCCGCATTGGCGGCAGTCAATTCGAGCGCCCGATCGGCGGCATCTGAAACCCTGTCCTCATCGATATCGTCACAGGCAGAGGCAGCGCCCAAGATACGCCCTGCGACAGCCGGAAAGACGTTAACGTCGATTACGTCCTGGTCTGGCTGCTGGACAGTCAAGGCCGGATCAGGCCCTGGCGACATGACAAGAACAACGCCCACGAAAACGAGCTGTAACAATCCAGCCATGAAGGCTCCTGCCCTAGAGGGTCGTGTCTCAAACGCAAGCGGGAGCGCGGAGTTCCTGCCCAGAACGAGGGACAGTTCTATTTCGGGGCAGGAGCCGTTTCGGCCGGCGACGTCGTGGGGGCTGCGTTGCTGTTTGACGCGCATTCGGTATCGGCTACCCGATCGCCCTGCGACGTACCGCTGGGCGGAAGCGCCGATGTCGTATTCGTCGCAATTTGTGTTCCGTCGGGAGCACCGCCGCCGCAAGGCGGCAGGCGCAGGTCTGGCGCATTCATAGGCGGATTAGGGTCGTGAGGTCCGCTGGGGCCGGAATCAGTTGGACTTTGTGCGATGGCCCCGGTTGTAAGGCCGAGCGTGAAAATTCCAACAAGCAGTGCGTGTTTCATGGTGCCCTCCATGTCCGATGGGGCGGACAGGCAAAAGTGTTCTCTATGGGAACACGCGGGCAGAAGGGCAGTTGCCGTCTTTTCGCGGGAACGCGAAACGGTCGTTAGGGAAAACGCGCGAAACTGACTCTTTCGCCCCGGACGATGATGGCGCCGTGCTGACGCTCATCGGCGGTGAGGACCATCGGGCTTCTTAGAGGGCGCTCGGCGAGAACTGCCGCGGCGGGCGTTACTCGCCCTACGGTAATGATATGCGGTTGAACTTTTCTCGGTATCATGACGGCGCCTTGCGGCGCGATCAGGTTGCACCACACGATCGTTTGCCGTGGTGCGGCATTCGCTTCGGCAGGGGACAAGATCGCACCAACGCCGACAGCGGCGAAGATCAACGCGTAAATCGAAGCGTTACCGATCGATCTCTTCATCTTCATTCCCCGCAAGCCCGGCACGCCGCAACGATGGCTATTATGTCGTTAACTATGCGAGCAGGCCAACAAGATTCAGAGGAATCACTTAAGCGCCACGGACCCGATCCAGCAGTGCGCCGGCGTCAGCAGGTATGGTATCTCCACGCCACGCGACATGGCCATCCGGGCGGACGATTACGAAGTTTCGTTCATAGATCGCGCGTACCTCCGGCTCATCGAGCGCGATGTAACGCAACGGCATCTGCCGCGCATCGGCGGCTTTTTCCAGTCGCTCTGCGTGGGACTCGTCGCCAAGGCACAGCAAGACAAAGTCTTTGCCGAAAAGATCCAGCGTCGATCGCGGTTCTTCTCCAGCTTTTGCCTTCAGCCAAACATGCGGGGCGCGCATGCCGGGGCGTGCAGAGGGATGATAGACCTCGGCGTCGTCCGGCAAGGCGGGTGTGCCGTCATCGATGCAGATAGGCGAATCATCATAGCGATAACCGATCTGCAATCCGATCGTTCGAAACTCGCGTCCGACATTGCCGACCAGAATGTCGCCGATACGGCGGCGTAGCGCTTCGCCCTCGGCGCTGGCCTCTTCGAGTTTATCGAGACCCTCGCCCCAGCCCGATTGGGCGGAATGAAAACGGGTCGCGCTATCGACGGCCCGCTTGCCGACGGGGCGGCGTTCGATGTCGTAACTCTCCAGCAGTTTTTTGCCGCCCCAGCCTTGCAGCGTCGCGGCAAGCTTCCAGCCGAGATCGATTGCATCGCCAAGCCCCGTATTCATGCCCAACGCGCCTGTCGGTGATACTTGGTGCACGGCGTCGCCGGCAAGGAACACGCGGTCGCGTCCATAACTGGCGGCAACGACGCTTTGGCGGCGCCAAATATTCATATCGACCCATTCGACATCGATGTCGCGACCGATGCCGCGGCGCAGATAGGCATTCTTGTCGATGTTCTCGGCCTTGGTATCGATATCGGTTTCGTTGACCATCAAACGCCATAGGCCTTGGTGCGGATCGATCACGCGGATGTTTGCCCAGACACCGCCTTTATCGACCGGCACGAAGAATGTGCCGCGTTCCTTGCCGCAAGATTCAAGAAGGTTCCGCGCGCGAAAAAACATATTCACTGCCTGGCCCAGCACGCCATGGCCTTCCCACGCGATGCCGAGCCCACGCCGCACGACACTGCCGGCGCCGTCGCAACCAATCAGATATTGCGCTTCGATCGCTTCGGGAATGCCGGTGAGCCGGTCTTCGACCGTCGCGATAATGCCGTTGGGCGTTTCTTCGAAAGAGTCGAGGCGCGTGTTGTACCGCAATGACACCGACGGAAACGTGCGCGCGAAACGCTGCAGGATCGGATCGAACCAGGTTTGCGAACAGGTCTGCGTCGTTTCAGGGCTGTGCTCGGACGCGCGAACTTGGCGTGGCGGACGGACGACACGGCCGAGTTCATAGCCGTTCATCGTCGTGACGAAGACGACGTCCTTCGGCCAGTCCGGTGGGAAGGGCGTATCGAGAACCTGCTCGGCGATGCCCCACCGGCGGCAGAACTCCATCGACCGCGTGTTGACCTCGTTCATCTTCGGCGTCTTCACCACGCCGTCGCCTTGCTCGATCAATTCGCAGGCGATGCCGTGCCAGCCAAGCTCGGACGCCAAGGCGAGACCGATCGGCCCGCCGCCGACGATAATAACGGGAATTTTCCGTGTGCTCATGGCCGCCTCGAATTTAGAAACATAGGGCAAGCCTATCGTTCCCGGCGCAGCGACGCCACCGATGGCCTTATGCCTCCGGCCTGCTAGGCTGATGTCAAAGCCGTATAAAATTAAGGGAGGAAACGATGTACGACGTGGGGCGTGAACCCAAACTTTTTGCACCGGTATTCGCGCGACTCTATAGGCAGGCGGTCCCGTTTTCGTGGCTGGTCATTCGCCTTGCCGCCGGGGTTATTCTGTTCGTTCATGGCTGGCAGAAGATCGGTCATATCGACGGTGTGACGGCCAACATGATCAAGAACGGCATCTGGCCGCCGATGCCGGTCGCCTATCTGATCACCACCGTCGAATCCTTAGGGGCGCTTTGCGTCGCGCTTGGATTGTTCACGCGGTTCTGGGCGGCGGCATGCGCCATCGATCTCGCCGTGATCACGTTTCATATCCTGTGGCCCAAGGGCTTTACCTGGTCGCAGGGCGGCTACGAATTCATGCTGATGTGGGGGCTGATCATGTTCGCGATTGCGCTCCGCGGCGGCGGTCCCTATTCGCTGGACCGTTGGCTCGGTCGCGAGCTTTAGGATCTGAGGGTTCGATGCCTATCTGTTACCTATCATGAGCAAACTCGGTTATCTCATCGCCGCCGTGTTGGGATTGTCGGCCATGGGCGTTGCCTGGCAGGCCTGGCAGGCGATGCTCGACGTGCAAATGACCACGAACGGAATGATCGCCATGATTCTCGGTGGTCTCGGTGCGGTTGCACTCGGCGCGGGCCTTATGGCACTGCTTTTTTTCAGCAATCGCAAGGGCTTCGATGATCGCGCGGGTACGTCACCGGTGCGTAAGAGTCCTGACGATAGACCTAATGATAACGTGTAATTTAGCTAAGTTGGACCATACGAACTGTGGCAATTCTTCGGCGGTACCTGTATAAAAAAGGTAACGATTGATCGCTTGATCATTAGAAAGGGGTGCCCGGTATGACCGAGGTTGTTAATGACCAGGGAGACTCAGTACAGCCAGGCCGTCGCCGCCGGACGATCCGCGAGCACGGTCCGGACCCGGTCGATGTGCATGTGGGCCGACGTTTGCGCCAGGCTCGTTTCCTCTCCGGTATGAGCCAAGAAGAACTGGGCGCCGGCATCGGCGTCTCCTTCCAGGCCGTCCAAAAATACGAACACGGTGAAAACCGCCTCAGCGCCAGCCGCCTTTATAAGGCAGCGCGTCTCCTCGATCGTCCCGTCTCGTTCTTCTTCGAAGAGCTGGGTGGCGAGGCGACCAATGCAGGGGCCAAGGGCTTCACCCGCGAAGAGATCGAACTGGTGCGCCACTTCCGCCAGATTCCGAACGAGGAAGTTCGCGAACATCTTTTGCAGATGACCAAGCGGATCGGCGGTCTCGATGGCGCCGATGCGGCACTCCCGGCTACGCCGGAATTGCAGCGCGGCTAAACGCCGTATAATCCGAATCGACCTGAAGGCGCGGAGGCTGAACAGCTTCCGCGCCTTTTCAATTTGCAGTAGAGGGCAGGGCGCAGTTTGGGCTAAAAACCGTCCAGACGCTGCGTCACGCAAAGGGCAAGCAAATTGAAAAAAGTTCTGACGACGGCACTGGCTTGGCTGGCTGTAATCGCAGCAACGCCTTTCGCCCATGCGCTTGATGAAGTCACCTTCGGTACGGACTGGCAGGCCGAAGCCGAACATGGCGGCTATTACCAAGCCATCGCGACCGGAATTTACGAACGTTACGGCATTAAAGTAACGCTTCGCCAAGGCGGTCCACAGGTCAATCACACGCAACTGCTCGCCGCCGGCCGGCTCGATTTCGACGAAGCACCGGCGTCTTTCGCAGGCCTCAATTTCGCGCGGCAGAAAATCCCGATGGTCGCCGTCGCTGCCTTTTTCCAGAAAGACCCCTCGGTTCTGATCGCGCATTCGGGCGTCGGCAATGACAGCCTCGCCGCGCTCAAGGGCAAGCCGATCATGATCGGCGCCGATACACGCGTCGGCTGGTGGCTCTTTCTGAAATCGAAATTCGGCTACGACGACGGTCAAATTCGTCCGTATAACTTCAATCCCGCGCCGTTCCTCGCCGACAAGAACGCGGTACAGCAGGGCTATCTCACCAGCGAGCCGTTGGTGATCGAGAAACAAGGTGTGAAGCCGGTTGTCTTCCTGCTCGCCGACTACGGTTACACGAGCTATGGCTCGATCATCGAAACCTCGCAAAAGATGATCAATGAGCAGCCCGATCTCGTGCAGCGTTTCGTCAATGCCAGCACCGAAGGTTGGTATTCCTATCTCTATGGCGATCCCGCGGCGGGAAATGCGCTGATTAAAAAGGACAACCCGGAACAGACCGACGATCTGCTCGGTTACGCGCATGACAAGATGAAAGCCAACGGCATCATCGACAGCGGCGATTCCGAGAAGACCGGGATCGGCGCGATGACCGACGCGCGTTGGAAAGATTTCTTCGACGTGATGGCGGCGCAGGGCCTCTATCCGAAAGATATGGATTGGCAGAAGGCCTATACGTTGCGCTTCGTCAATCAACGCGTTGGGATGGCGCTCAAGAAGTAATGGCCGCCGGCTCTTCCCCGCTGGTTGCGACGTCGAAGATCGGAAAGTCGTTCCGCAACGGGACGGTCGCGTTGGCCAATGTCGATCTCGCGATAGCGGAAGGGGCTTTTCTCTCGATTCTCGGGCCTTCCGGTTGCGGCAAGAGCACCCTGCTGCGATTGATCGCCGGTTTAACGCCGCCTTCGACGGGAACAATCGAGTGGCAAGGCGGTACCCCGGCGCGCATCAGCTTCGTCTTTCAGGAGCCGACCCTGATGCCCTGGGCGACGGTGTGGGACAATGTCTATCTCCCGCTGCGTCTGTTGGGGATGAGCACGGCAGAGGCAGCTACGTGCATCGACGAGGCGTTGGCGGCGGTTGGTCTCGACGGCTTTGCAAAAACCTATCCGCGCGAATTGTCCGGCGGCATGAAGATGCGCGTCTCGATCGCGCGTGCGCTTGTCACCGATCCGCAATTGTTGCTGCTCGACGAGCCGTTTGCCGCGCTCGACGAGATCACACGGTTTCGGTTGAACGAGGATTTGTTGCGCCTATGGCAACGCCATCATTGGACGGTGGTTTTCGTCACCCATAGCGTTTTCGAATCCGTATTCTTGTCGGATCGTATCGTTGTGATGTCGAAGCGTCCCGGCCGCATCACAGCCGACGTGCCGATTGATCTCACTTATCCGCGTGAAGAAAGCCTACGCGTTGCCCCTGACTACGGGGCACTGTGCCAGCAACTATCTGCAAGCCTGGCCGAGGCGTCGCAATGAACGAGCGGGTCGCGAAGATCGTTGCGCCACTGACCGTCGGCCTCGTGATCTTGGCTGCTTGGGAGTTTTTGGTTCGCGCTGCCGAGATCCCCCCTTATATCCTGCCTGGTCCCGTCATCATTGCCCAAACTCTATGGACCGATGGACCGAGCTTGATGGGATCGCTCTGGGTCACGTTGCGCATCACGCTGGTCGCCTTGGCCGCCGCGGTCGTGCTCGGCGGTTTGATCGCCGTGCTGTTCGCGCAATCGCGCTTGCTGGAACTGAGCTTCTTTCCCTATGCGGTGATCCTGCAGGTGACGCCGATCGTCTCGATCGCGCCCCTCATCATCATCTGGGTCAACGACACGTTTCTGTCGCTCCTCATCTGCGCCTGGATCGTCGCGTTCTTCCCGGTGGTGGCGAATACGACGCTGGGCCTTAATAGCGCGGACCGGAATCTCGTCGCTTTATTCAAACTCTACGGCGCATCGCGATGGCAGATTTTGCGCTTTCTGCGCATGCCGTCGGCCTTGCCCTATTTTCTCGCCGGTGTCCGGATTAGTGGCGGTCTTGCTTTGATCGGTGCGGTCGTCGCCGAGTTTGTCGCGGGCACCGGGGGCAGCGCGACCGGACTCGCATCGCGGATTTTGGAATCGGGTTACCGCCTCGAAATTCCACGTCTCTTCGCTGCGCTGCTCTTGCTGTCGCTCACTGGCATTCTGATCTTCGCGGCGCTTTCGTGGCTCTCCCACGCGTTGCTGGCACATTGGCACGAAAGCGCGCTGCCCGAAGAAGAGTAGGCGCTTACTCGGGGATCAGAATCGACAGCTGTTCGGCGACGCAAGCAGGCTTGGCCGAACCTTCGAGTTCAATCGTTGATTCCGTCGTCAGTCGAACGCCTTGCGGCACGTCCTCGAGATGGATCGCTTTGAACCGGCCGCGGACCCGGCTACCTGCCGGAACCGGCGTCGTGAAACGCACGCGGTTGCAGCCGTAGTTCAGACGGTTTCTGACTTTATCGACGCGATAGGTGCTTTGGGAAAGTCCGGCCATAAGCGACATCGTTAGAAAGCCATGCGCGATCGTCGTGCCCAACGGCGATGCTTTGGCGCGGGCGACATCAACGTGAATCCACTGATGATCGCCCGTCGCTTCAGCAAATCGGTCAATCCTCGCCTGATCGACCATCACCCAATCGCTGACGCCCAGCTCTTCGCCAATCGCGAGCCTCAGGGCTTCGATATCCGGAAAGACGCGCATTGTAAAACTCCCTGATCGTCGGTCGGGCGATTGTGCCTCAGGCACGAAGGCTAAGGAAACCCTTGGGTGCCGGATCGGCGCTATTTCGGCGCGGTCAAATTAACGAAGGGTGCGGGCTGACGGATGGCGTTCCATTTCTGATCCGGTGCGGGGATGTTGATCCAGCGATTGACGCCCTTTTCGCACTCCTGCACGACCGGGAAATAAAGCTTTTCACCAACGCCGGCCGGCAGCTTCATCACTATGCCGAATTCGTCGTAGAGGCTGTCCAGCAATTTTCCACCCTGCCAATCGACCTCGTCCACGGTTTCGGTGATGATCTGTCCGCCTTCGCCCGTCATGGGCTTATCCAGCTTTCGCGTTTTAAGGGAGACGGTCCAGCCCGGCTTCATTTGCGGTTTGACTGTCGTAACGCCCTCGGGAATTTTGATGCGTACAGCAATGGTCGTCGATCCGTCGCAGCCGTGCGGCACCTGAAATTTCGTTTCGAAAAAACTGTCGGCAGTACCGCTATCGGGATGTGCGGTGATATGGGCTAGGGCCGGCGCTGCACAAAGAAGAGACAATGATCCGATAGTCGTGAGAAAATTCTTCATCGCGATGCTCCTTTACGCGTTTGTATTCAGTGGATGGGTAGTTCGACGCTGAAATCCGTTTCGTCAAAATCGGTCACAACGGTTTCGATCGTGGCCGTCCAGTTGCCGCCGACCGGAAAAGCTGCCGCGGGGACGACATAACGCCCGGGGCTTTCCTTCGTGGGCGTCACTTTCATCGCTTCGATCCCCAGCGTGGGGTTGCTCAACCAGATCGTGACACTGATTGGATCGAGCGCCGTGTTGTCCTCGTTCGATAATTGTAAGGTGAGACGATTGGGGCCGGCGCGACCGGGTGTGGCATCGATCATCGCCATGCGATCACCTTCCATGGCCATAGCGCTGACTCCGTTCGGCGCGTCTTCCGTCGTTTCTCGCGGCGGTACGCTTTGCCCCAATAGAACGGTAGCGATCAGGATGGCTGTTACCAGACCCATCTCGATGTGAATCATGTGGCGCAGCCATGCTGCGGCACGGCGGCTGCCCGCTGCCAAAGATCGGCTGAGGACGAGCTTGTTGAAGGCGGCGGCGAAGAGGAGAACGCTTACGAGTACGATCTTTATCAGCAGTCTTTGACCGTATTCGGTTGTCAGCAACGTGGCAAAGCTGCGCAACTGAATCGCCGCGAGTATCAGACCGCATGTGATGGCGGCCGCGACGATGAAGACGGCGTGATACGAAAACATTCGTACCAAAGGTGCGGATGAGGCTGGTGGCCGCGTGCGGAGCAGGCGGTCGAGGGGAATTAACGCGCCGACCCAATAAGCGACGCACAGCGTGTGTAAGTATAGCAGCGGCGCGCTCAGCCAGATGGGATCGGCCGTCGCGGCATGGCCGCTCAAAGCAAAGCCGGCCAAGGCAATGAGCGCACCAGGAACGGCGACCGCGAGACCCATGCCTCGATCGCGGCTCACGCTTCCGCCGATGAGGAACAGCAGCCCCATGATCGCGACAGCCATGCTGCCGCCGAGGCTCGTCTTAATCCCCGCTTGCCACACGTCGCCATGCCAAAATGCCGTCAGCGGCGCGGCGGTCAATTGCGCCCCGAGCACTCCCGGAAGAAGCGCGGCGCTGATGACGGTGGCGACGGCGACGAAGATGAGATACCGGCCTGTCGAGGCCGAGCCGGCCGCTGGCCCAATCAATATTTGAAACAGGATCGCGCCGGTGACGATCAGGATGCCGCCGTCGAAAATGACCCGGAGCACAGTTGCGATCACTTGCCACGCCGCCGCGTTCGGCAAAATGATCGTCTGGGGTGGCGGGCTGGCCAACGGGTCCATGCCGATCCCAAAGACGAAGCTGCCGCCGACCGGATGTGAATCGGCGGAGATGATGCGATAGCTCGCGATATAGACACCGACGGGTAGCGTCGCCGGCAGTTTTAGGTGAAGGGTCGAATCAATCGCTAAAACCGGGCCGACGCCACTGACGGGTTTCGCCGACGCATCGAGAAGCTGCACGCTGACGGGGGTTACGACTTCATTGAAGACGAAGCGGATTTCAGCTGGCGGCGTTACCAGCGTTTGATTGTTTTGCGGCGCTGTTTCGACAAGAACGGCATGCGCGTCGGCATTTGCCGCGGCACAGCCGAGCAGAATGGTCGCGACATAAAAGTATCGAAGAAACCGCCGCCCGTCGAAATGACCGGCACCGAAACGCAGCATGGAAATCCTACCCGTCTGCAACGTCAAAAAGCCGACACGACGACAATCGCCGCGTCGATAGGCTTAATCGGTCGTTGATCAGAGGAGGGAGGGTGGACCGCGCGGGTTAGGGTGCCAATGCGGCGGCAGTGGCGACACGACAGTATCGCCCATTGCGACAAGCGATGTCGGGGTTACCGGCAATATCGGCATCAAAGTCGGTTGTTCGCCGGGCGGTACGACAGCGGCGCCGGCGAAGATCAAGCAGAGCGGACAATGCGGCGTTAGCGCGTCGTCGTGCGATGGTTGATTGCCGGGCTGTTCGACAGGGCCGGCATGGCAAAGCGTAACGCTATCGAAACTGGTCTGATGCGCAGCAACCCAGGAAACCGGTGCGAGCAGATTGAACAGGATGACGAAAAGGCAAAGCCATCCCGTGCGGTGGAAGAAGCCGCCGCGTGTCTTGCGCCAATGTTCTATGCCGTATCGGGCCATCGTCTCGTTGAGTTGTTGGGGAAGACGGTAATCTTAAACCGGGCAGGGGTCAATCTGCCGATAGGCGAACGGCTGAAGGCGCGGCAATCGGTCCCTACTTGACATCGCTTCGATCTTATCGCACCTTTGAACTGTGGTAATTTGAGCCGACCGGCTTGCGGCCACGTTAAATAAACCGCTAAAAGGTCGGAGGCTGTTGAAGCCCTGACCCTTAAGCGGGACAGGGCTTTTTTGTTTTGTCCGGTTGGCGCGTTGAAGGAGAAAGACATGCCGTTGATCGCACCCGAGCATTCCCCGACCTGGCGTCCCCGCACTGTGCTGACGCATAGCGGAATGCTGCGTTCGCAATTCGAAGAGACCGCCGAGGCCATCTATATGACCTCCGGCTATGTCTATAAGACCGCGGAAGAGGCCGAAGCCGCCTTCAAGGGCGATGGCATCCGCTATGTCTATTCGCGTTACGCCAACCCGACCATCACGATGTTCGAGGAACGACTTCGCTTGCTGGAAGGCGCCGAGGCTGTGCGCGCAACGTCGTCGGGCATGGCGGCGGTGTTTGCCTCGCTGGCCTGTTTCATCAAGAAGGGCGATCGTGTCGTTGCCTCGCGTGCGCTGTTCGGGTCATGCAATTACATCATCGGAACGATCTTGCCGCGCTATGGCATCGAGACGGTGTTCGTCGATGGCCGTGATCTCGGTGCGTGGGAACAGGCACTGAAAGGTGGCGTTGCCGCGACCTTCTGCGAAAGCCCCTCCAATCCGGGTCTCGAGATCGTCGATCTCAAGGCTGTTGCCGATCTTACGCACAAGGCCGGCGGCCTCTTCGTCATCGACAATGTCTTCGCCTCGCCGTTGCTGCAGCGGCCGCTCGAATTCGGCGCGGACGTTGTCGTCTATTCGGCGACGAAGCATATCGACGGCCAAGGCCGCAGCCTCGGCGGCGCGGTGCTGGGTTCTCAGCAATATGTCAGCGAATTTTTGACGCCGTTCCTGCGCCACACTGGGCCGGCGCTGTCGCCGTTCAACGCCTGGCTTCTGGTCAAAGGCCTGGAGACCATGTCGTTACGCGTCGATCAGAGTTGCCGTAGCGCACTCGATATTGCGAAGTTCCTCGAGGCGCATGGCAAAACCACCCGCGTGCTGTACCCGGGACTCGAATCCCATCCGCAATATGCGCTGGCGAAGAAGCAGATGACGGGGTCTGGGACGATCGTCGTGTTCGATGCTGGTAAAGACAAGACGGAGACGTTCCGTTTCCTCAATGCCCTGCAGCTCGCGCGTATCTCGAACAATCTCGGCGACAGCAAGAGCCTCGTCACTCACCCGGCAACGACGACGCATCAGCGTCTTAAGCCGGAAGAGCGCGCCGAACTTAATATCAGTGATTCGACGGTTCGCTTCTCTGTCGGCCTCGAAGATCCGCAAGATCTCATCGAGGATTTGGAGCAGGCGCTTAAGGCCATCTAAGAACAACGAAACCAGAGATCAGCCCGGCATGATAGTCCGCCGGGCTGATCTGCTCTTTTAGGTCGCTGAACGGCATGTTGCACCGATAGCGCACGCAGAAGAGGCGGCGCTATGAACGCCACCTCTTCTTCGAGATACAAATCGCTTTAGGAATGCAGGCCGATCTTACGAGGGATCGCCCGGCTCGATCGACATTTCGTACCCAGGCCGCGGGAAGCCCTGAGCGTTGAGCAGATTGTCTTGATCGTACGGGCCGGCGCCGTTTGAACGAACCCGTGGGGTGACGACCTGCGTTTGTTGCGGAGCGCCCGCGACTTGTGGTTGCGGTTGCTGGTAAGTCGGTGTCGCCGGATCGGCGGCAAGCGCGGGGACGGCAAAGCCGGCCATCGCCACGATCGCGACGGCGAATGCCTGACCTAGACGCGTCTTATTGCTGTTATTCACGATATAGCTCCTGTGTTTTACGAGATGCGAGCGACAAGCCGCGCTCGCATCCGGTAGATAGGCAGCTATGTTGCGATGCAACTACGCCAGTTGTGCCGATCTCTCATGCAAATGCTGCATGGTTTCAGTTATTTAACTTGTTACTCACGATGCCTCACGGCCACGTTACCGCGTTGCAACAAGTTTGAAACAGTTGGCTGTTGCAGCGCTAACGTGCGAGACGCGGCAACAATCCGATCGCATTGTCGTGTTCAATCTTCGCGAGTTCCGCCTCGGTGAAGCCGCAACGCGCCAACGCATCGACATGGCCTTGGCAGCCGATGCCATATGGATAGTCGGTGCCAAACAATATTTGCGTCGCGGGAAACAGAGCCTTCAGGCAACCGATCGGCGCCGGGTTCGCGGTCTGCGCGATATCGTAATAAAACCGACTCAATTCGTGCATGACGCCTTGCGGCACCTGCTTGGCGCTATGCGGCCGTCTCGCCTCGAGAAGAAAGCGTTCGATCAGATAGGGCATCGTTCCGCCGGCATGGCAGAAGATCCAACGGATCTTCGGAAATTTCACCGCGGCGCCGCTGAACAACAAGCTGCCGATCGTACGGGTCGTGTCGGTGCCGTATTCGACCACGGCCTCGTTATATTCGGGCTGGAGGCCCGAGCAGCATGGCGCCGATGTCGGATGGACAAAGACAACGGCCTCGCGCCTGTTGAGTTCTTCGAGGATGGGGCGAAGGCTCTCATCGCCGAGCCATTTGGCCTGATAGTTGGTGTAGAGGCCGATGCCATCCACCTTGAGTTGATCGTAGGCAAAGGCGATCTCGTTGAGGCTCGCTTTGACGTCGGGCAGCGGCAGCGCGGCAAAGAGGCCGAAGCGTCCGGGATGATCCGCCATCATCCGTGCACCGTCTTCATTGCATTGCCGCGCCAGCTTGCCGGCGGCGGCGTCATTGCCGAAATGAATGCCTGGCGTGGTGATCGACAACATCGCCGTGCGGATACCGGACTGCTCCATCGCCTCCAGCGTGCGCGCCTCGGTCCAGTCGCGGATCGGCGGCTGATAGCCGGGCGGCGGGCACGAGGGGCCGGCGGCGACGAGGGCTTCTTTGTAGGCCTGCGGGACGAAATGGTGGTGAATGTCGATGCGATTCATGATGGCTCCAGGCGTCCTAAGCGGCGTTGTGACGGTCGATGATCTTTAAGATGCGTATTGCGGCAGAAGGCGCAGCGCGTTGTCGCGGTCGATGGCTTGAACTTCGGCGGGCGTAAAACCGCAGCCTGCAACGCCCTTCACATGATCGAGGCCAGTCCGGTAGGGATAGTCGGTGCCGAAGACGACCTGCGACGCCGGCACGATCGAACGGAGGCAACCGAGTGCAGTCGCATTCGATGCTTGGGCAGTATCGTAATAAAATCGCGTCAGCTCGTGCATCAGCCCGTTCGGCAATAGTTTCCCATAGGCCGGAATTCGCGCCAGTCGGGTCAGGCGCTCGATCAAGAACGGCATTGTCCCGCCGGCATGGGAAAAGATCCATCGGATATCCGGATAGCGATAGCTTGATCCGGTGAAGATCAAATTGGTGATCGCGCGGGTCGTGTCGGTGCCGTATTCGAGAACCGCTTCGTTGATGTCCGGAAGAATATCCTGGCAGCAGGGCGCGCAGACGGGATGGGTATAGACGATTGCCTTGCGCCGGTTGAGCTCTTCGAACAACGGCGCAAAATCGGGATGGCCAAGCCATGTATTGCCGTAGCTCGTGTACATGCCGATGCCGTCAGCTTTCAGCGTATCGAGCGCGTATTCGACTTCCTTCAACGAACCATCGACATCGGGCCAGGGCAAAGACGCAAAGAGGCCGAAGCGTCCCGGATAGTTGCGCATCATTTCCATGGCATAGTCGTTGGAATCACGCGCCAGCATGCGGGATTCTTCGTTGCTGCCGAAATGCAGGCCAGGGGTCGTCACCGATACAAGCGATACCTGCGTGCCGGCTTTGTCCATGTCCTCGACCGATCCTTGAACCGTCCAGTCCTGCATGCAGGGCTGCATCGGCCGCTTCTTGTTCATTTCTTTCTTATAATTGGGCGGCACGAAATGATGGTGGACGTCGATGCGATGCGGCGCGGCCATGGCTTACTCCCGGAATTCGATAAGGGTGACAATACCGATGGCATCGCTACGCGACAATATTGCGCCGGGCATTGTTCTACGGTTAGTTTCGCATCCGGGGAGAAAACGCCATGAAAAAAGCCGCTCTTATTGTCACGGCAACGCTCATTGCTTCAGCTGCGCAGGCCGAGCCGGTGAAGCTGCGCGTTGCCTGGGTCGATACGCCCAGCCAGTTGACGCCGCTTCGTGCCGTGCTTGCCGAAAAGCATCCCGAGATGTTTCCGCATCTGGGCAAAAGCTACAGCTTCGAACCGATGCATTTTCAGGGCAGCCCGCCGCAAATCGCCGCGATCGCCGCCGGGGGATTAGAAATCGCGGCATTGGGATCGTCCAGTCTCGCCTTGGCAATCACCAACGCGCATCTCGACATGAAAGTCGTCGGCGATGTGATTCAAGATGGCTTGCCGGGCCATTTCAATGCGTATTTCACGGTGCGTAGAGACGGACCGATCAAGAAGATCGAAGACATGAAAGGCCGCCGCGCCGCGATCAACGCACTTGGCTCGCCGGTTTGGATGGAGCTTCATGTCGCGCTCGCCCGTCACGGGCTGGGTGACAAGGATTATGTCGTCATTGAATCGCAATTCCCAAACATGTTCGCGATGATGGAGGGGGACAAAGTCGATATCGTTCCGGTGATCAGTCCGAAATTGGCGCGGGCCTTCGATGAAACCGGACGCTATCGCGTGCTGTTCACGGCCGCGCAGGAACTCGGACCCAACCAGGCGTCGCATTGGGCGATGCGCAGCGATTTCATCGCGCAGCATCGGCCGGCGCTGGTCGATTATTTCGAAGAAGCGATGCGCGCGACCCGCTGGTTCCTCGACGAGAAAAATCACGACGAAGCCATCGCGATTGTGCAAACGGTCACAAAAGAGGCACGCGAGAATGTGGATTACGCATTCACGTCCAAGGATGTCGGCCGCTCGCCTGATCTGGAACCGAATATCAAAGCCATCCAAAGTGAGGTCGATACGGCCTATGGGCTGAAGCTGTTGCCGCAACCGGTGAAAATCGAGCCGGCTCATGTCGATTTATCCATGATTGGTGAGGCAAAGAAGCGCCTTGCAGGAGAAAATTAATCGAACCGTAATCTGGTTACGCGAGGCTTTCCCTCTTAAGCTTTCGGGAGTCCGTCCCTCCCGGTTAAGAGGTTTCCGTTGCGTATTAACCTTTCGGCGCTCCGTCCTTTCAACAGCCTGCTGCTGATCGGGATCGGCCTTGGGTTGGCCGCCCTGAGCGTCGTGGCGGGGGCGACGGCGATCTGGGTGCTGCGTCAAAGCGCCGTCGATACGGCGCAGCGCGACTTGTCGAACGCCAGCCTGATTTTGGCACAGGATACCGCACGCAGTCTGCGAACGATCGATGCGACTCTTCGCGAAATCCAGGATCACGTCGCGCAGCTCGGGGTCAAGTCGCCGGACGATCTGCGGGTGAAATCATCCAACGCGGAACTGCACTATTATCTATCCCGACAGATGGCGAACATGCCGGAGCTGACCGGGATTATGGTCAGTGATGCAAACGGCAATCTGCTCAACTCGTCCCGGGCTTGGCCGATCTCGGCGCTTGAAGCTGCCCCCCATGATGACAATCTGCGTGGGCGTGCAGCTGCCGGCAGCGAGTTGATGATCGGCAGACCGACTCTCTCGCCCGCGAGTGGCGGACGGACGATCTTTATCACCCATCCTTTGCTGGCATCGGATGGCGTTGTCCTCGGCTCGGTGTCGGTCGCCCTTAATCTCGGCTATTTCGAAGCCTTCTATAAAGATATCGACCTCGGCGACGGCAGCATGATTTCGGTCATCCGGAATGACGGCGCCGTTTTGATGGGCTATCCCGGCGCGGTTGCGAATGCCGGCGAGAATCGTTCGCCGCTTGTCTCATCGGTTATGGCAGGGCGGGACTACGCCGCCGGATCGATCGATGCGGTCGGTGAGACAAAGGGACTTCTCGGGGCGGTACGCGGTGTTCCTGGGTATCCGGTGATCGTTTCGGCCAGCAGGACGATGGATGACATCCTGGCCTCCTGGCAACGAACCGCGATGTTGATCGGCGTTGCCCGATTTGCCGCCGCGTTCTGTTGCATCATCCTTTTCGGCAGCCTGGTTTATCTCGATCGTCGGCGCAACCACATGGCGCTTGAACTCCATGCCAAGGAAGCCGATCTTGCTGCCGCCAAAGAAGCGGCCGAAAAGGCAAGCAAAGCCAAATCCGAATTCTTGGCCAAGATGAGCCATGAAATCCGCACGCCGATGAACGGGATTATCGGCATGAATAACATTCTTCTCGGGACAGAGCTCGACCCGGAACAGCGTCAGTACGCCGACAGCATCGACAATTGCGCCGAAGCACTTTTGGCGCTGGTCAACGACATTCTCGATATCTCGAAACTCGAAGCCGGTAAGGTCGAGATCGAAACGATCCCGTTCGATCTTCCTCAATTGATCGAAGGCGTTATGTCGATGCTGATGCCGCGTGCCCAGGGTAAGGGCATCGCTCTGCATGCGGCGATTCCGACTGTGGCGCGCGGTTGGTTCCGCGGCGATCCGACCCGCATTCGCCAAATCCTGATCAATCTGGCCGGCAACGCAGTTAAATTTACCGACGAAGGCAGCGTTGTCATCCAGCTTTCCGCGCATGGTGGCGGTAAAGAGACGATGGCCTTGCGCTTCGATGTCATCGATACCGGCATCGGCATTCCGGATTCGGCGCAGCGAAGCCTGTTCCAAAAATTCAACCAAGGCGATGATTCGATCACGCGCCGTTTCGGCGGTACGGGATTGGGTCTCGCGATCTGCAACGAACTGACGGAGTTGATGGGCGGGAAAATCGGCGTATCGAGCCAAGAAGGCGCGGGAAGCCGCTTCTGGTTCGAGCTTCCGCTGGAACGCGCCGAGGCCCCGGTCGTCACCGTTAAACCGGAATCGGTACAGGCGCAGCCATCTGCGCCGGTCGAACGCCAGTTTCATATCCTCTTGGTCGAAGACAATCCGATCAATCAGGAAGTGGCGCGTCAGATGCTGTTGCGCTCCGGTCATCGCGTCGATGTGGTCGATAACGGCCAATCCGCTATCGATGCCGTCCGCACGGTTCGCTACGACATCGTCTTGATGGACGTACAGATGGCGGGGATGGATGGTGTCGAGGCGACGGCGCGCATTCGTGCGCTGCCGGCGCCAATTTGCACGGTGCCGATCATCGCGCTGACGGCGAACGCGATGTCCGGCGCGCGCGAGCAATATCTCGCGGCAGGCATGAATGACTATGTCGCGAAGCCGATTGAACGCCTGGTCTTGATGGCGAAGATACAGCAGCTTGGCGCTGCGTCACCCGGATCGTCCGCGCCGGTTCGCCGGGAGCCTGAGCCGGTTGCGGAGACGTCGGATTTTGTGCCGGGCAAGCTCGAAGATCTCAGAGAGGCAATGGGGCAGGCCGCCTTCGAAGAAACCGTTCAACGCTTCATCACCGGTCTTGAGGAACGGGTTAAGCGCAGCCTAGTCTTGATCGCAGACGGTGATGCCGCCGAAGCTGCCTTCCAATTGCACGACGTCGGAAGCGTCGCGGGCGCTCTCGGCGCTCTTCGCCTATCGACTCTCGCGCGTGATCTCGAAAAATCCTGTAAGAGCAACGATCTGCAGCGCTGCCGCGACAATGTCTCTGTATTGCGGACAGCCTCGAACGACGCGATCGCGGCGCTGCAATCCTATCGCGCGGCCGCGGCGGCCGCCGCGTAAAGATCGCGAAACTAGATCCGCGGCCCATATCGCCGGCCGCGTTAGATTGTCCTCCCTGTTTAATGGCTTCTTAAGACGGCGCTAACGAGCGATTTGCTATCGTTTGTTCGGTGCCGTCGTTTGTGAGTTGTAGGACATTTCATGGCTGGACTAAGCCGATATTTGAAGCCGATGCTGAACGCGGGTTCGTCGCGCGTGTTCAATTGTAACGACACGTTGAATAAACTCGAACGGGCAAAAGCCGATAACGCGTATATGTTTAAAATGCCCTCCATTCATCGGATGGTGGTCATTAAAGAAGCGATCGGCCGCGATGATCCGCGTCATCCCCGCTGTGTCCCGATCGGCACCAAATTATATCTGCCCTACAATACCGGCGATATTTACGAAGGGGGCCGGTCGGTTTTCTTCCACGCTCCTAATCTGATGAAGGTTTTTAGCGAGCAGTTCGGCGTCAGGATCGACAAGGAGTCGTCGGCCTATCTCGAACACGATATGAAGATATTCCGAACCCTCGACGAACTGCCTTCGCTCGACGGGTTTTTGATGCGCGATGCGCTCGAACTGCAAGGCTTCAACGTCAACGAAAATTACTTCGAAGTGTCCGATAGCGAACGTGTCGCCATTCAGGAATTCATCCGCGGTAAGATGGAGCCGTTGGTGCGCGCCGCCTATGGAACGGGCCGCTCTATTTCCGGCAAGGTTACGCAACTCGTCGATAAGATTTGGGAAGCCAAAGATATCGACGCGCTCGATCCGCTCATTCAGGCATTTCGCTTTCCACGCGACGAAGCACTGTCGATTTTCGGGGCTTGGAAAGGGATCATATTTTACGCCTTCGAATATCATCGTTCGCGCTTGAAGCGGGAAAAGCTGGCCTTGTGGCTCAAGGAAGATGCGATGCCCCGGCATCTGCTTCCGCGCGACACGATGGAGGCAATCGAATCGTCACGGCGCGGCGCCATCGAACGGCTGCGCGAGCATTGGGTCGAAGTCGATACTTTGTTCAAGAAATACGATCAGTGCTATGCCGATTTTATCGCCAGTGCGAATCCCGGCGGTTTCATCAACTTCCTTCGTGGCGCGAAGGACGTGTACTGGCAGCTCGGCGATTCATTGAGCAAAATTAACCACGCGATTAATTGCTGGGACATCACGACGAAAAACGCGGCCGGAAGACGCTTGCCGGTGGAGCAACTGGTGAACCATCTGGAACTCATGCGCGCGATTCTCTCGCCGGCGTCGGTGGTCCGCAGTACCGAGGCGGCTTAGACGGCTTCGAATCTGCGTTGATTTTGCGTGGCTTTTTCAAGCCGACGTTTACGCTTTACCCCTAAGATTGATCTCTCGCGGCCGACAGAAAGTCAGCTTGGCGACACTGCATCAATTCTGCAGGTCCCGGTGGTTGCGGATCCCGTACTGACACGGACGAACCGATGACTGAAGTTACAGCGGCTGCCGAAGAACTGCCTTGGGATAGGATTGACCGCGGCTGGGCGGAGCGGCGCGAGTACGAGCGCAAGTCTGTGGTTATGTCGGCGTCGATCGAGACCGCGGATGGCGTTTTCGATTGCTTGACGGCCGATCTTGGTTTCGGCGGCGCGCGGCTGCATTTGATCGAGAGTTTTGATACGGCAAAGCCCGTGGTCTTGATCCTCGGCGACTATGGCCGCTTCGAAGCGCGGGTCGCCTGGCGTGCGACGGCGGAAATCGGTCTTCAATTTACCGTCGATGCCGATGAGGTTGCTCAGCGCCTGGTGGGGCTGCTCTAGACGATGGCTGTTTCAAACGGAGATGCGGCGCTGAGATCTCTGCTCGAGAGCGGGTCCTCGCGCGTCTTTAATTGCAACGACGTGGCGAAGGCGTTGGTTGAGGAAAAGGATCCCAATCCCTTTTTCTTCAAATCGCAGTCGATGAATTTCTTGGTACTGATCAAAGAGGCGCTCCTCGATATCCGGATGCCGCGGCGGACGCGGGACGAGATCGTCGGCACGAAGCTTTATTTCCCCTACGACATCAACGACATCTACGCGGGCGGCCGCTCGATCTATTTTCATGACGCCAAAATGCAGCGCGTCTTGCGCGAGCAGTTGGGCGGCGGCGGTAGTGACGGGCTCGATATCGAGCACGACCTGAACGTTCTCGGTATTCTCGATAAGCTCCCGTCGCTCGACGGTTTTCTGATGCGCGATGCGTTGGAAATTCAGGGCATCAAATGTAACGCGCGCTATTTCGACGTGTCGCAGTCCGAGCATCTCGCCATCCGCGAATTCATCCGCAAGAAATTCGATCCCCTGGTTCGCATCGCTTATACCGACCAAGGCAACGTTGCCGCGAAGGTCAGCAACCTCGTGGAAAAGATATGGGATGCGAACGATCGCGACGCCTTGGCGCCGCTGATCCGCGCGTTCCGTTTTCCCGACGATGACGCGCTGTCGATCTTCGCCGCTTGGAAGGGCATCAACTTTTATTCGTTCCAATATGTGCATGGAAGACCGGCACGCGAGAGCTTCGCGCTATGGCTTCGCGACCACGCCCAGCCAAAGACTTATGTGCCCAGTACCGTGATGGAAGTGATCGACAATCTGCGCAAGGCGACGGTGAAGCGGTTGCGGTTTCATTGGCAGCGTGTCGAGCAGATTACGCGTGAATATGACACGGTTTATGCCGGTTTGCTGAAAAGCGCCCAAGGGGCGCCGCCTTTCGTCATGTTTCTCAACGGCAGCGGCAAGCTCTATTGGCAGATGGGCGATTCGCTCAGCAAGATCGCGCACGCGATCAGTTGCTGGCGAAATGCCGCGAAAGGGCATCCGACCGGTAAGCTTCCGGCCGACGATCTGGAGCGTCTGTTCATGATGCTCAACCAGATCCTCGTTGGTGAGGAATTCGTATCGACCGAAGTTCGCGTCGCCTGATGGCGTGACGGCGGCCCCTCGGGGCCGTATCCTCGCTGCGATGAAATCCAAAATATTGCTGCAAATCGCGGTTTCTATCGCCAGCATCGTGCCGATCGGCGCGGGCGCTGCCGGGGTTATTCTCGGCCCGGTTTTTGTCGGCGGCGCGGCGTCAAATGCGCCGGATCTCGACGGACATTTTCGCTATTTGTCCGGTCTCTTGCTCGGCATCGGGCTTGCCTATGTGTCAGCCGTGCCGGGGATCGAGCGGCGGCGGGGGCGCTTCATGCTGTTGGGCGCGATCGTCTTCTTGGGCGGTTTGAGCCGCCTATGGTCGGTCTTGTCGATCGGCGTCACGCCGTCGGTGTCGATGTGTTTCGCGCTGACGATGGAACTCGCCGTCACGCCCTTGCTGACGCTCTGGCAGTTTAAAGCCAGCGCCACTGACCGATAACGCGGCCCTGGATGTAAGCCTCGGCGAGCGTCCGCTCATAGGCTTCGTATTTCGGATTGTCGGATGAAATGCGGACACGCATCGGATCGCTGTGCGCGAGGGCTTCGACGCGTTTGACGACAAGGCCGAGCCCATCCCAAACAACGAAGACGCCAGGCGGCGTCGGGATGCAGTTGGCGGTATCGACGAGGACACGTTGGCCGGGCTGCAGCGTCGGCTCCATGCTGTCGCCGATGACGGTGATGAAGCGAAGGTCGGCGGCGGCAGCGCTGGAATAGAAACGCACGACGTCGCTCGGCACCTGCCATTCGGCGATCACCCTTTCGCCATCGCCAGTGAGGCCGTCACCGGCGGAGGCGCGGACATCGAGTTCCTGGATTTGCAGGGTACCGGTGATTTCGCGGGACTTGGCGGTGAGGGCGCGCCCGCCCGAACCATCGACCCCGGCCAGGGCAAAAATCTCAGCCGGATCAATTCCCTTGGGGCCAAAAATCGGCAGTAGCCGCTGGGTGAATTCAAGCGGCAGCAGCGCTTTGCGGTAACGGTCTTCGTAATGCTGATAGCTGGAGCCGTTCTCCATCCCGAGGGCGTGGGCGACCTCGCGGATCGAGAGGCCGGCGCGCTGGCGCAGTTGCTTCAAACGGCGGGAGACGGTCGGAGCTTCGTCGGTCATCCCACGATTATAGACGCATTCGCCATACGCTTCTATACGCTTTTTCCACTTGAAAATCGAACGCAAAAAACGTATATTCTCGCTCTCGCGCAAATTGGGGAGGATATCGTGATGCATCGGCTCGTTCCGAATGGGGAGGCTTTGGCCCAAGATGAGAACATTTCAAGAACAATACCACGAATCATAGACCCCGAAAAGCCCTTGAATAGCGGCGCGGAAGGCTGTGTTTTCATCGCCGCCGCAAGCTGGCCAGCCGGATATCCGCCCTTTTGCGGTGCTCCCGTTCACCACCGCTCGCCCTATTGCGCGGCTCACGCAAAGCTGTGCCGTGGCGATACGGAAAATGCGGTCGCCCCGCGCGGAGGCCGCTAATGCGCAAAGCCAAAAACCGTCTAACGGCTGACGAACTCGCCCCGACACCCGAACGCTTTCACCGGAGCCCGGTCGAGCGCCTTGCTCACACCATCGCCGATGAAGATGGCAAGCCGTCGCGCCCGCACCGCGCGATCGACACGCTGGGCCTGATGCTGCGCAAAAGTTCGATCACCGCGCCGATGCACCAGGCGGGCGAGGACTTCCATGCGCTGTTCATGACGGCGCATCTCGAGCCGTTGCGTGCGGCCGATCTCAATCGCTTGTCCGACGGCGTGCGCGAGCTGCCGATGACATTGCGTCAGGCGGAATCGCGCAAGCGGATTTGGAATATTCTCAAGATGCTGGGCGGCCTCACGTCGCCGGCCGGGTCCTGCATCTGGCATGTCGTCGGTTGTCAGTGGACGGTGAAGGATTGGGCGTTGCGCCAGGGATGGAATGGCCGCGCCGTTTCACCCGAAGCGGCTTCGGGAATCCTGATCGGCGCGCTCAGCGTGCTGCAGGCTTTTTTCGGCCGTTAACGCCGGCCGCCGGTGCCCTTCTCGTTCAGCAAGCGCGCGCGATTACGAGGCGCGCGATTGCTGCGCGGGCAGGGGATCGGGCCGGCGTAAAACGATGCGGCCTTCATCGCGCCGGATATGGCCGATGAAACTGTCGCCCTTCCAAAGCTGCACGACATAAGGCGCGCTGGGCACGTCCAGCACGGTGCGCATCCGCTCTAACGCATCGAGAATATCGTCATGATCGAGCGTTTCCTCGCCGATCAGCGACGCCTCGATATCGAACAGGTAATAGGTATAGAGCGCCATCGCGCGGATCCTCTGGAACAACGGTTTAATCTCGTTCATCCCGCCTTAACGACAGGTTACGAGATTCACTTTTTGTTCTTGACGAGACCGGATCGATCTGATATAAATTCTGCATACTGAGATGAATGGCCCGGCGGTGTTGCCGGGATTGGGTCGCGCAGTGCGCACAGGGTTTGTTGTCCCGTTCTTTCTCGCGCTGCCCCTCGGCGGTTGCGCCTTGCCGCCGATCGTCGTTCTCGCTTCGTATGCAGCCGACGCGGTCAGCTACGCGGCGACCGATAAAACCGTCACCGATCATGTCTTCTCGGCCGTCGCGCGCAGCGATTGCTCGTTTGTCCGCATCCTCAAGGAAAAGCCGATCTGCGTCGATGATCCGCAGCAGCCTTCGCCGGTGGCAGTCGCCGATGCGGCCCCCGCAAGTGAAACGCCACCTGCCGACGCAACACAAACCGCAGACGCAACCCCGCGTGCCGATGCCGGTGCGCGCGATACCTATGTGATCATCGGCAGCTTTGCCGAACCGAACAATGCCGAGCGGGCGCGTATTCGCTTCGCCGAATATCATCCGGTGATCCTGCAAGTGACGGCGCATGGCCGCGGCTTCAACCGCGTCGTCGCCGGCCCGATGTCACATGACGAGGCGGCGGCGCTCAAGGCCAAGATGACAGCCGCCGCAACGACGCGAGACGCCGGCCGCGGCTGACACGCTTATATTTCATGATTGATCTTTGATCGCCCGGCCATCGCGCCGGGCTTTTTATTGAGGAGCCGCCGATGACGCCGCGCCAACGCCGTTTCGTCGATGAATATATTGTCGATCTCAACGGCCGCCAGGCCGCGATCCGCGCCGGCTATGCCGTCCCGAGTGCGGTGATGCGCGCCAGCGAGTTTTTGCGCCATCCGGAAATCGCCGCGGCGATCGAAGCGGCGATGGCGACACGTTCGCGTCGTACCGGCATCACGCCCGCCCGCGTGCTCGAGGAATATGCCCGCATCGCCTTTGCCGATGCACGATTGCTGCGCGAATGGGGACCGGATGGCGTTGCCGTGAAGGACGCGTCCGCGTTATCCGAAGCAGCATCTGCCCTGATCTCGGCCATCGAAGCGCCGCGCAGTGGTAGTGGCGTTCGGATCGCGCTGCATGACAAGAACAAGGCGCTGGCCACCCTCGCGCGTATTCTCGGCCTCGAGAACGACGCGGTGATCATGCCGGCGGGCCACGCATGAGAGAACGTATGAGGGAGCGTTATCGAAAATTCGTCGCCGCTTATCTGCGTGGCCTTAACGGCACGCAAGCGGCGATCAAGGCGGGCTATCGAGTGAAAAGCGCCACCTGCGCCGGTACCCGGCTGTTGAAGATTCCCGAGATCGCCGCCGCCATCGCCGCGGGCAAGAAAGAAATCGTCGCTGAGCGGTGCGTCACCGCCGACCGCGTTCTGCGCGAATATGCCCGCATCGCCTTTTCCGACATGCGCAACTATGTCGATTGGGACAAAGACGGGATCAAGCTGATGCCGCAGGAGGCGATCGACGATTTCAAGGCCGGCGCGATCGCCGATATCGACATCAGCCGGGACGGTGCGGTGGCAAAAGTCAAACTGCACGACAAGAAAGCCGCGCTCGACATGGTCGCGCGGCATGTCGGCCTCATCGCCCCGACCGGCAAGCGTCCCACCTACGATCAGACGCCGGCCGGCGCGGCAACGCGCAGCGAATTGGGGCAACGGTTGCGCCGCATCATCAAGAACGGTGGCGGTGCGTAACCGACGGCGTACCGGTTGCCGGGAATGGGCGCAGCGGCGACAATGCGCGTCGGCGCAACATCCCGGCCCTGTGTGAGACACGACCATGAAGCTGCATATCGGCTCGAACTTCGCCGCCGAAGGCTGGACGACGCTCGATATCAATCCGGGGCCGGGCGTCGATCACGTCGGTGATTGCCGCGACCTGGGACAGTTCGCCGATAATTCATGCGAGACGATCTATGCCAGCCATGTGTTGGAACATATTCCCTATCGCGAGATCGACGCGGCGCTGAAGGAATGGCGGCGCGTTCTAAAACCGGGCGGCCTGTTGATGGTGGCGGTGCCGGATCTCGATATGCTGGCGCGGCTCTATACCCAACCGCAGATGAGCCTACAGGATCGCTGGTTCATCGTGCAGATGATGTTCGGCGGTCAGTCCGATCCGCACGACATTCACTATGTTGGGTTTCATGACGAGCTGTTGGGCTATTACCTGCGCGAGGCCGGCTTCGTCGAGATGCGCAAGGTCGAGAATTTCGGTCTCTTCAACGACACCAGCGCCGTGACCTACAAGGGCCTACGGATCAGCCTTAACCTGACGGCTCGTAAGCCGGTGTGACGGCACGGAACGCGGCGGCGATTGCCGCGCACGATCAATGCCGCGTGTCGTTCACGGCGAGGAACGCCGCCTCATTCATTTTGCCGATGGCCCGCTCGAACCGCTCGATCGCCGCGACCTGCTCGACCATCTGGGCGATCGGCAATTCGCTGCGGTCGGGTAACGGCCGCGTCGCGCCATGCAAATGCAGCCCGGCTCGCGCCTCGCGATAAAAGTCTTCGCGGCGTTCGGCAGCTTCGATTTTGGTCAGCGGGCGGGGCAGGGCCGTATCTCCTCGTTCGATACGTATTTCTACGATACAGACCGGCGCCGGATCTTGATCTGGGTCAAGCGAGCGAAGGAAAGCGTAAGCCTCTAAGCTTGGCCCTGACTATTTGTTCCTATTTTGTTCTTGACGTGACCGGATCGAACTGATATAAAAGTCGCACACTGAGATGAATGGCCCGGCGCGCTTCGCCGGGTTTTTTGTTGCGCGGTTTTTCACGTTGGTGACGAAATGGATCGCGACGAGGCCCAATCATTGTTGGCGCTGGTCGATGATCCGGCGCAGAGCGACGACGCGCTCGCCACCTTGCTCGACTGGTCGCATTGGGCGCGGCCGGCGCAAATGCCGCCGGCGGGCGATTGGCGTATTTGGTTGCTGCTCGCCGGTCGTGGTTTCGGCAAAACACGATGCGGCGCCGAGTTCATCCGTGGGCAGATCGAATGCGGCGCGGTGATGCGTGTCGCCTTGGTCGCGCCGACAGCGGCGGATGCGCGCGATGTGATGGTGGAGGGCGAGAGCGGATTGTTGCGGATCGCGCCGCCGCAATGCCGGCCGGTGTTCGAGCCGTCGAAGCGGCGGCTCACCTGGCCGAACGGCGCGATCGCGACGATGTTTTCCGCCGACGAACCGGAGCGGCTGCGCGGGCCGCAATTCGATGCGGCCTGGTGCGACGAGCTGGCGGCGTGGCGCTATCCCGAGGCGTGGGACATGCTGATGATGGGCTTGCGTCTCGGCGATCGTCCGCGCGTTGTCGTGACGACGACGCCCAAGCCCGCGCGGCTGTTGCGCGATGTGATGGCGCAGAAGGATTGCGTGGTGACGCGCGGTTCGACGCGCGACAACAGCGCCAATCTCGCGCCGGGTTTCCTCGCTGCAGTTTTGCGCCAGTACGAAGGCACGCGGCTGGGCCGCCAGGAACTCGACGCCGAAATTCTCGACGACATGCCGGGCGCGCTCTGGACGCGCACGGCGATCGAGGCGTCGCGCGTTGCGGTGGTGCCGCCGCTGCGCCGTGTCGTCGTTGCCATCGATCCAGCGGTCAGCGTCGGTGAAAATTCGGATGAGACGGGCATCGTCGTCGTCGGCCTTGGCGGGGATCAGCAAGCTTACGTGTTGGACGATCTCTCGGGGCGGTTCCACCCGCAAGAATGGGCGTCGCGCGCGGTTGCCGCCTATCACGCGCATCGCGCCGATCGCATCGTTGCCGAGGTCAATAACGGCGGGGCGATGGTGCAGGCGACTCTGCGCACCGTCGATCCGACCATTGCCTACAAACCCGTTCATGCGGCGCGCGGCAAGATTGCCCGCGCCGAGCCGGTGGCCGCGCTTTATGAGCAAGGCCGGGTGCATCATCGCGGCGCTTTCCCCGCGCTGGAAGATCAGATGTGCATCTTCACCGGCGATCCTGCCGCCCGGACCGCGCCGCGCGAAAAGTCGGGTTCGCCCGACCGTGTCGATGCGCTGGTCTGGGCGGTCAGCGATCTGATGATCGAGAATTTCGAGCCGGCGATCATGGATTATTACCGCGGTCTAACCGCGACTTAGGAAGGTTCACCACGGAGACAGGGAGAGCAGGGAGAAGAAAAATCTTTCTCCGTGTTCTCTGTGTCTCCGTGGTGCGCCTCCTTTCGTCATTCCCGCGAAAGCGGGAATCCATGTCTCACGTCGCGATGATGTCCGATGGACCCCCGCTTTCGCGGGGGTGACGGGAAATATTGAACGGAGCCCACTCATGTCCGAAAGCTTCATCGCGCGTGTCGCGCGCGGGATCGGTACGGCCTGGTTCGGGCCGCAGGCGCCGTTGCCGCCGGCTGCGCCGTCCGAGGTCGCGGGACGGCAGTTCGATTATCCGTTCGGCTTCAACCTCGCGGTCACGCCACGCGGCAATGAACGCACCGGCTTTGCCGAATTGCGCGGCCTTGCCGACGCCAGCGACCTCGTGCGGCTGGCCGTCGAAACGCGCAAGGACCAGATCGAACGGCTGAGCTGGCGTATCCGGCCGCGCGGTATCGGTGGCGACAGCGCGGACGATCCGCGCATCGCAGCGCTGACCGATTTCTTCGCGCGGCCCGACCGGCGCAATGGCTGGCACGCCTGGCTGCGGCTCTTGCTTGAAGACCTGTTGGTGATCGACGCGCCAACGCTCTATCGCCGGCGCAATCGCCTCGGCGGGCTTTGGGCGCTCGAGGTGCTGGACGGTTCGACGATCAAGCGGCTGATCGACGATTGGGGCCGCACGCCCGCGCCGCCGTCGCCGGCCTATCAGCAGATTCTGAAAGGCATCCCGGCGGTCGATTACGACGTCACCGAATTGATCTATGCGCCGCGCAACGCCCGGGTTCACAAGGCTTATGGTTTCAGCCCGGTCGAGCAGGTGCAGATGGCGGTCAACATCGCCCTGCGCCGCCAGATCTATCAGCTTCAATATTATACCGAAGGGAATATCCCCGAAGCTTTGATCGGCGTTCCCGAGAGCTGGAATCCTGACCAAATCCGGCAGTTCCAGTCCTATTGGGACTCGCTTCATCTTGGCGACACGGCGGAGCGGCGGCACGCCAAGTTCGTGCCGGGCGGCGTTGCCAAGACCTTCGTGCCGGTGCGCGAGCCGGCGATGAAAGACGCGTTCGACGAATGGCTGGCGCGCATCGTCTGCTACGCCTTCTCGCTGCCGCCGACCGCCTTCACCGGCCAGGTCAACCGCGCCACCGCCGAGACGGTGCAGGACGTCGCCGTCAGCGAAGGCCTTGTGCCGCTGCAGAACTGGGTGAAGCAACTGATCGATGGCGTCATCGCCGAAGATTTTGGGGCGCCTGATCTCGAATTCGCCTGGGATGCCGATCGCGACATCGACCCAGCGGCGACCGCCTCGATCGCGGTCAGCTACGTTCAGGCCGGGATCAAGACGGTTGATGAGGTGCGGGCTGAACTGGGCCTGCCGCCGATGAAGGGTGGGCCGGCTGGCCCGAGCGTCGTGGAGAAAGCGACGGCGGCGGAGGTTCTTCGCCGGTACAACAGCGACCATTATGGCCCCGGTGATCGAGGGGGTGAGTTCGCGCCGAAGGGCGAGGGCGATGTTCAGGTGGCGTCGAATGGTCCCGCCACGAATGCCGCGATCGCGAAGCCCAAGCCTTGGGAGAATCAGCCCCATAGCGCGCTGAGGCAAAAGATCGCCGAAGAGGAACAATCGGCCGACAAAGAAAATGACGGATATGGACAACGTAATGCCGGCTCCAACGCCCTGGGCCGTTATCAGATGACATTGATTGCGCTTCAGGCGGCGCAGTGGAAAGATTCTCAGGGCAACTGGCTGCCATCGACCGGCATCAAAAGCGATCAGGATTTTCTCAAAAATCCCGAGGCTCAGGAACGGGCAATGACGGACTATCTGAACGATCTCGATTCTCAAATAAAAAGGCTTGGTTTGGCCTCCGAGGCCGGGCTTAAATATCAGGGAAAATCGGGGGAAATTACCGTGACGGAGGCGGGTCTGGTTGCGGCCTCCCATCGGGAGGGAGCCCCCGCTGTCAGAACATATTTCCGAGCGCTCCATAATAATGGCGATAAGACAAATACGCTGAAGATGAATGCACAGCAGCTGCATATCGAGACACGGTTGAGGGAATTTCAGAATGTTGAATACTAAAGTATTCGGCGCATGCTTGGTCGTTGCCGTGATCTTGGTATCTTTGAGTGCTGTTGTGCATGCCGATCAACGCGTGCTTCTGAAGCGTGGAGATGCATCTCCGGAATTAATGCGCTTGGCGCATGAAGCCTTCGACGCGGATTTTCAGAGTACGGCCAACATATTCCCGGAAAAGAACATTGAGCACGATGTGCTTAAAGGGATGGCGGACATCAACGGTGACGGGGTCGCCGAAGCCATCTTGGTTTCCGAATGGAGTTGCGGTTCAGCCGGATGCGGCTTGCGCGTTCTCCAGCGGAGGGACGACAAGTGGGTGACGATCCTCGATGGCAACGGCGACAAATATTTCCTAATCCTTGATCGCAGGGATCAGGGCTATAACCGGATTTGCGCATCTTTTCTCAACATGTGGAATGGCGAGCGATATGACGAGGTTTACCCCAGCGCCTGGGCTAAAGACGTCGATCGACCATTCAAGTGCGGCGAACCTGGCGTTATCGCCCGAATGAGGAAGACGTCGAAATTTAAGGAAGTAAAACTGGCCTTGAACGCTGGTCCTGCGGTTGACGGCGCCGTGCGGGACTATGTTTCAAAGCAAAATAAAACCGTGGTCAAGCTCGAGAACTTCGCCCCCGATGCTGATAAATCGATTCCTTTGTCTGTTGATCGCGAAATTGAAAAAGGGTCGGCGGATCTCAATGGCGATGGTGTCGGCGAAGTCTTCTTCATGATCAAGAAGCCGGCCTATTGCGGCATGTGGGGCTGCAAGATCTTTGTTCTGCAGAAGGAAGGCGGCGAATGGCGCACGCTGATTGATGATTACGGCTATTATTTTCGTGTCCTGAACCAAAGCGACGACGGTCATCACCGCCTCTGCACCGGAGACCTGTGGATGTGGCAGGAGGATGGCTACAAGCGGGTCTTCGCGACGGAGCACGATGAGGTTAATTTAATTCCCACGAAGTGCGGCTAGCACGTCACCATTCGACATCGTCACGAAGGGCGCCTTGAGGGCGCCCTTTTCATTTTCACGGTTACATCAGGAGACATGTTCATGAAAATCTTCGTGCCCATCGCTAAAGTCGATGACGAGGAACGGCTTGTCTATGGCTACGCTACCACCGAGGCACTCGACGCGCATGGCGAGGTGGTGAAGCGTGCTGCGATCGAAGCGGCGCTGCCCGGCTATATGCGCTTTGCCAATATCCGCGAAATGCACCAACTTTCGGCCGTCGGCGTCACGCAGGAAGCCGATTTCGACGAGCGTGGGCTTTATCTCAAAGCCAAAGTCGTCGATGACGAGGCCTGGGCCAAGGTCAAAGAGGGCGTTTATAAAGGCTTCTCGATCGGCGGCCGGGTGACGCAGCGCGATGCGACCGACCGCAAACTGATCACCGGCGTCGATCTGCACGAGATCAGCCTGGTCGATCGCCCCGCCAATCCCGAAGCGATGATCGACGCCTATAAGGTCTGGGACGGCGTGACGAAGGCCGGCGCACGCAACAGCGCGGCCGATCTTGAACGCATCCAGGCGATGCACGATCATGCCGCCGCGCTGGGCGCGCAATGTCCGTCTGCTGCCGAAGGTGACGACAGCGGCGATGATGACGACGATGATCTCGAAGCGGTGGCCAAGGCCGCCAGCGTGCGGCGCGATGTTCTTGCAAAGGTCGCGCGGATTTCCGATCGCATGGCGGCGCTGGCCAAGACGGTCGAAGAGCAGGGCCGGATGCTGCAGCGCCTCGCCGACGAACCCGCCCCGCCGAAATATCTCCGCGCCCATGCTGTCGAGAAAGCCGAAGACGGCATCGCCCTGAACGAAGCCGGCGAACCCAAGACCGCGCTCGACGCGATCAAGCAGGCGCACCGTAACCCGGTACGCCTCGGCCTTTAACAATCTCAATCTTCGCCGGCGTTGCCCGACACCGGCGTCAATCACTGTGCCGCTTGGGCAACGGCATGACGCAACGCCGTGTGGCGTCGCTTTCCCAAAATCAGATGGAGCCCTTTTCATGACTGTCGATTCATCGAAGACACTCGCCGCCTTCAAGGAGGCGCAAAAGAATCCTGTAACCGATCCGCTGTTCGCCTCGTTGCTCGCCAAGAGTAGTTTCTCCCAGCCCGGCTCGGCGATCTCCGGTCTCAATTTCTACGATCTCGAACCCGGCGCGAAGCTGCTCTATCCGGTGCTGACGCCGCTGCGCAACGAAATCCCGCGCGTCTCCAGCCGCGGCGGCATCCAGGCCAACTGGCGCGCTGTCACCGGCGTCAACACCGGTTCGGTCCGCGCCGGCATCTCGGCCGGCAATCGCGGCGGGTTGATCGCCGTGACGACCCAGGATTATGTCGCTGTCTATAAGGGCATCGGTCTTGAGGCCAATGTCGATTTCGAAGCGGTCTATGCCGGGCAGGGCTTCGACGACCTGCGCAGCGTCGCGGCGCAGTCATTGCTCGAATCGCTGATGGTGCAGGAAGAGCAGATCATCCTCGGTGGCAATAGTGGCCTTGCTCTCGGCACCACGCCGACGCCGACCCTCGTCGCCTCGGCTAGTGGCGGCTCGATCGCGACTTCGACGCAAAGCGTCATCTGTGTCGCGCTGACGCTCGACGGTTTCATCAACGGCACCGTCGCCGGCGGCATCTCGGCGCAGATCACCCGCACCAATGCCGACGCCTCGTCCGATACGTTCGGCGGCGGTGCCGCGAAGAAATCGACCAATGCCACCGTCTCGATCACCGGCCCGACCGGCTCGGTCGCGGCGACGGTCGCGCAGGTGCGCGGTGCGGTTGGCTATGCCTGGTTCTGGGGCACCGCCGGTTCCGAAGTGCTGGGCGCGATCACCTCGATCAACAGCGTCGGCATCGTTGCTGCCGCGGCGGGGACGCAGACCGCCGCTTCCCTGGGCACTGCCGACAACAGCCAGAACGCGCTGGTGTTCGACGGCCTGCTGACGCAAAGCTTCAACAGCAGCCTCAACGCCTATTTCGCGGCGCAGCCGACCGGCACCGCGGGCACCGGTACGCCGCTCACCGCCGACAACGAAGGCGGCATTATCGAGTTCGACACGGCGCTCAAGGCCTTCTGGGACAACTACCGCCTCTCGCCGACGGCGATCTATGTCTCGTCGCAAGAGATGCTGAACCTGCACAAGAAGATCCTGACGGGTGGCGCCACAACGGCGGCGCGCTTCGTCTTCAGCGCCGATCAGGGCGCCGTGCTGGGCGGCATGATGGTGCGCAGCTATCTCAACAAGTTCAGCCTCTCGGGCGCGACCGAAATTCCGATCCGCCTCCACCCGAACATGCCGCCGGGCACGGTTTTGTTCTTCACCAAGACGCTGCCTTATCCGCTGTCGAACGTGCCGAACACGGTGCAGATCCGCACCCGCAGCGAGTACTACCAGATCGAATGGCCGTTCCGCGCCCGCCGCTACGAATACGGCGTCTATGCCGACGAAGTGCTGCAGAATTATGCCCCCTTCGCTTTCGGTACGATCACCAACATCGGCAACGGCTGATGATGGGGCCGGGAGCCATCGGCTCCCGGCTTTTCTTTCTCAACGGAGAATCAAATGGCCGCTGGCGATCTCACCACGCTTGCGAATGTGAAGGCGTATCTGTCGCCGCCGCTGACCGCGACGACGGACGATGCGTTGCTGGGACGGTTGATCACGGCGGCGAGTCAGTTCATCCAAAGCTGGATCAACGCGACGATCGCGCAGGCGGGCTACAGCGAAACACGCAATGGGAATGGCGGGACGCTGCTCTTTCTACGCAACCGGCCGGTGACGGCAGTGGCCTCGGTGCTGGTCGATGGCGTGGCAATCGCGGCATCCAACCCGGCGCCGATGGGGGCGGGGTTCCTCTTCGACGACAACGCGATCTATCTCAAGGGCTACGCCTTCAGCAAAGGTGCTCAGAATATCACCGTCCAATATACGGCTGGCTATGCAACGACGCCGCCCGAATTGGAACAGGCCTGCATCGCACTGGTCTGCCTGCGCTACAAGGAACGCGACCGCATCGGCCAGGCCTCGAAAAGCCTTGCCGGCGAAAGTGCGTCCTTTCAGCCAAAAGACATGCCGCCGGACGTCGCGACCGTCCTCGACCAATACCGCAATCTGGTGCCGGTATGATCGCGATCGACACGAGGGCCGCGGATGATGTCATCGCCCGGCTCGCGGCCTTGCCCAACGTCTTGCGCGCGCGGCTTGGCGTTGCGATCGATGGTGTGTCGGATGCGCTCTATGGCCGGGTAATCGATATGCTGCAGGGCGAGGTGGTGAAATCCCGCACCGGGCGGCTGACGGCGGCGATCACCCAAACGCCCGGCGAGCTGTCGGTCGGCGTCGGGCTTGATACCAGCATCGCGCCTTACGGCCCTGCGCTCGAATTCGGCGCCAGCATTCCGGCGCAACTGATCGAAGCCAAGAACGGTAAGACGCTCTCATTCATGGTCGGTGGCCGGCGTGTCTTCGCCAAGCAGGTCATGCGGCCGGCCTTCACTCTGCCTCCGCATTCTTTCCTGCGCGCGGCGCTGACCGAGATGTCGCCGGCGCTGATCGCGCTGATGGACGACGCCGTTTCCGAAGGGATCGAGGGATGAATCGCGAACCGATCTATGCCGCACTTTTCATCCTGGCCGCCGGCGCGGCGGGGTTCGCGACAACCAGCCGCCGTTTGCGCCATTGGAGCGATGTCGGCCCGGCCGAGCAGCCCGCGTTGTTTGTCATTCAGAAAAGCGAAACCGCCGAAGAACGCCGCCCGCTGCCGGCGAAATGGCGGGCGCGGGTCGATCTCTATCTTTATGCCCATGCGCCCGACGACAGCACCCCGCCGGCGACGGCGATGAACCCGCTGCTCGATGCGGTTGAAACCGCGCTGGCGCCCGATCCGGTCAGTAACGTTCAGACCCTCGGCGGCCTCGTCCAGCATTGCTGGATCGCTGGCCGGATCGAAACCGACGAAGGCGTCCTTGGCGGCCAGGCGGTGGCGATCGTGCCGATCGAGATTCTGGTATCGGGGTGACAATGAAGAAATATCGATATGCGCTGAATCTGATCGACCTTGTCGGGTCGCTTTCACGGCTGGATCGTCGAACGCAAGAGCTCGTCGTTCAACTCACGCGCCGCGGCGCGATTCTCGCCAAGTGGGCGCCAGCCGATCATCCTCGTGCCGGAGAGAAGCCAAACGGCGGCTGGTTCATCCACGCGAACGCCGTTGGGGACAGCGTAAGCACCCCGTCGAAGAGACGACCGGTCGATCCCAGCGAGGCCCCCTATGTGGCAGAGGATTATCAAAGGTTCAAAACGACTGTTGGCGACGGCAACTGCGTGCCGCTTGTTCAGGCCGCCGCCGGCGTTCCCAATCACCGGCTTTGGAAAGAAGGTCTGTCGATGTCGGATCGTCCGGATATACCGGAAGGAACAGCGATCGCGACATTTGTCGATGGGACGTATCCAAGTAATAGCCACGGAAATCATGCGGCTATTTTCATCGGTTACGGGACGGAGAGCGGCAAAGATGGCTTTTACGTTTACGACCAGTATCACGGGCAAAACGGTACGCAAAAGAAACCTGGCAGGCGCTTTATCCGCTTTGTCGATCCAGGCCATTCGGCAAGCGATAACGGCAACGCGTTTTCAATCATAAAATGAAGCTGCGAAATTTCCGGCGTTTCGCGTAACAGAACTTGGCATGAAATGTCGCGGAGGTATAAAATCCGCGCGGAGTCGGGGAAAAGTAGATGCGAACTTTCGTTTTAATCGGTGTCTCTGCGATGGCGGCGCTTTTTTACGGCAACGCCACCTATGCGGCCGAAGAGAATCGCCCCGTCTTTCGCTGCCCGCTTACGTTGCCTGCTGTCGATGAAAAGGCAAAGAAGGTCCGGCTCTTATGGGACGCGGCTTTCACAAGCGGTTCCCCTTGGGCATATCTGAAAGGCGATGACGAGGGGGAGTACGCCCCGCCGCTGGCCGCGGCATCAGGTGGTGCCGACGCACCATACGGTATTCGGTGCGAATTAAGCGGCGGTCATCGGCTTATCATCAACATGCCGGATACGGTGATGGGCTGTAACGTCAGCAAAACGGCGCCACCCAATCGCAGCCGCTTTTATTGCCAATGAGTGCATGGCGGCGACATATCGCCTTGTTCCTCTTCGGCGCCTGCGGCGCGGCTTGGCTCGCGACCTCTGACGCGTTGGCTGATCCACCGAGGCCGCGGACTTTTCGCTGCCCGACGACATTGCCATCACCGAAGGATGGAGTAGCTCCGTTGCCCTTACGTGACGCAACAGTGTCGAATTTGGGGGCGAAATATACGTATCGCGACACCCCGCCTACCGATAATGGGGATTCGTCCCCTCATCCCCATATCACCTGCAGCTACGATGGCGCCCAACTGATTATCAACCTGCCGGCCTCGGTGCGTGAATGTGGTCGTGATAGTGCGCCGAAAAATTCCGGCCTTGGCGACTTCGCCTGCCGGTAAGTCAGGAAGCGGTCGTCCGGTTTCGGGCTGCTGATCATTCAGACCAAACCGGCAATCATTCACCCAGGCAGTATCGTCCCTTCGCACTTTGGACTTCATTCCGCTCGATCGCGGCAAGGGCAACACGCTTGATGGCGGCCGATGTGCGGCGACCGCTATCGGTCCAAGTGCCGCCCGTCCGGCTGTGCTCGTCGGTAACCGCACGTGAGATCGTGCGGTCCGACTCGCGGCATCCATAAGTACGGGCGGTCGATATCGCGTTTGCGACCGCCGGCCCTTTGTCTGAAGGCTCCCAGGACAGGTAAACAAAGGCGACGGCGGTGCCGAGAAAGACGGCAACCCCGAATTTCCACCAGCTCCATGGTTCCCGGCGCGCGCGTACATGTACGCGGTCGCGATCATCCAGAGTCATGGGTGAGTCGAATCGATCTTGTCGCAAGCCGGACATTCCTTAAGGGGTGAAGGCGAAACCGCGGGTGTATTCCGTGACACCTTACGCCAAACCGGCGCGTGGTGCGTCACCTCTTTGCATCGATCGCTTTCAAAATCGACCTGACCCGCGGCGCGATCAAGCACCGCGGTGCCAAGGCATGTCTTTCCCTATCATAGGAGGTACTCATGTTCGCATTCGGTTCGGGTGTGCTGCTGGGGCAGCGCACCGATATCGCTAATTCGACGCCGGTGAATTTCGGCTTGGTGCAGGAGGTGCATCTCGACCTGCAATTCACCGCCAAGGAACTCTACGGCCAGTATCAGTTCCCGGTCGCGATCGCACGCGGCAAGGGCAAGGCTACCGGCAAGGCCAAGATGGCGCAGATCTCCGGTCTCGCCTTCAACAACCTGTTCTTCGGCGCCAGCATGACGACGGGACAGTTCGCCACCGCCTTCGGCGAGGCAGGGACGGTGCCGGCCAGCTCGGCCTATACCGTGACGGTCACCAATTCCGGCGCGTGGCAGGACGATTACGGCGTCGTCTTCGCTGCGACGGGTTTGCCGCTGACCAAAGTCGCAAGCGGGCCGGCCGCCGGTCAGTACAGCGTGGCGGCGGGCGTCTATACCTTCAATTCGGGTGACGCCAGCAAGGCGGTGCTGATCTCTTATACCTACACGGTGACGGGGACGGGTCAGCAATTCACGCTGGGCAATCCGCTGTTGGGTGTGACACCGACCTTCCAGGCGCAGCTCTATACGAGCTTCCAGGGTAAGCCGGTCAATGTGAAGCTGTTCAACTGCGTCTCGACGAAGCTGTCCTACGCGACGAAGCTTGAAGACTTCGTCATCCCGGAACTCGACTTCGACATCTTCGCCAATGCCGCCGGCAACGTGCTGCAATGGTCCTTTGCCGAGGTGTCGTGATGAACCTGCTGAAGATCGCGGGCCGCGAATTCAGCTTGCGGCCTTTGACCCTGGGGCAGCTCCGCACCGTCCTGCCGGCTTTTTCGCGCGCGGCCGGCTTGGCGAAGGAAGAGGCGATCGACGCGGCGATCGATATCCTCGTCTCGGCTCTGTCGCGCGACACGCCCGACATCACCCGCGCCGTGCTGCTCGATACCGAGATGCTGCCGGCGGAATTGATCATGGCGGTCGATACGGTCGCCCGATTGAGCGGCCTCGTGCCGCAAGGCGACGGTGCGACGGGGGAAGCGAACGCGTCGGCTGGGGCGAGCTCTACGGCCTCCTAGCCACGGCCTGCGGCTACACCTGGCCGCAGATCGACGCGATGACGCTGCCGCAGGTGCAGGAACTTCTCGATTACTGGCGGACCCATCCGCCGATTCATCTTCTCGTCGGCGCCGCTTTGCGGACGCGATCACCCGACCGGCTGCCGGATGATTTCGCCGCGCTGGCCGCGCTCGCGCCCGACGGCACGCTTCAGGCGAAAGGACAGGGCTGATGGCCGACGATCAAATCAATGTCCAGGTGACGGCCGATGCGACCGGCCTTGAAACCGGCATGCAGCAGGCTTGCCAATCGGTCCAGGCAAGCCTCGTCCAACTGCAGCAGGCGGTACAGGACGCGAACAATAAGATCGACACGCTCGGCTCGAAAACCGCGACCAGTACGCAGCAGGCGAAGAAATCGACGGACGTTTGGGCCAAATCGTTCGTGCCCGTCGAACATGCCTTCACCAACTCGATCAACGGCATGATCCTCGGCACGACGACGTGGCAGAAGGCGGTGCAGAAGGTTGAACAGACCGTCGTTTCGTCGTTACTGAACGGCGCTGAGCAAATAGCAAAGCAATGGCTGCAATCAGAAATCGCGCGGACGCTTGGCACCGAAACCGGCGTTGCGGAACGAACGGCCGCAGAAAGCATGGGCCAAGCGGTCGGCTTGACGCAAATGGCATCGACGGCAACCAAGACGATCGGCACGGATGCCGCCAAAGCCGCTTCGAGTACCTATGCGACTGTCAGCGAGATTCCCTATGTGGGCTGGATACTCGCCCCCGTTGCCGCGGGTGCGGCCTATGCGGCGGTCATCGGCTATGAATCGATGATCTCGTCCGCCGGCGGCTTGTGGAGCGTGCCGGCCGATACGCTGGCGATGGTGCATAAGCAGGAGACGATTCTCCCTGCAACAATCGCCCAACCGATGCGCGACTTCTTCACCGGTGGCGGCAATGCCTCGGGCGGCGGCGGCGGCGACAATTACGCCATCACCATTCAGGCGATCGACGCGCAAACGGGCGCGCGATTCCTGATGGACAATGCGGCGGTGATCGCCAAGGGCCTCGCGCGCGAAATGCGCAACGGCAATCCCGTTCTTCGCAACAGGTGACGTATCATGTCGAATTCGGTTTTTCCGGCGCTGGCCGGGCTCGGCTGGTCGATGACACGGCGCGAGATGTGGAAGACGCGCACCCAAGAAGCGATCAGCGGCAAGGAAACGCGCATCGCCGACTGGTCCTATCCGCGTCATCAATGGTCGCTCGGTTTCGATTTTCTGCGCCAGGGGGCGCTATCGGGCACCAGCTATGCCGAGTTCGCGTCGCTCGCCGGCTTCTTCAATCTGCGGCAAGGCAGTTTCGATTCCTTCCTTTATGCCGACGCCGACGACAACACGGTGAGCGCCCAAGGCCTCGGCACCGGCGATGGCACGACGACGTCATTCCAACTGGTGCGCAGTTTCGGCGGTTTCGTCGAACCGATCTTCGCGCCTCATACGGTCAGCACGGTCTATCTCAACGGGGTGGCGCAAAGCGGTGGCAGCTACAGCGTCAACGCTTGGGGTTCGGCAACGCCCGGAACGATTGTCTTCACCGGCGCGCCAGGCAACGGCGTCGCGGTGACGGCGGACTTCAGTTTCTATTTTCCCTGCCGCTTCGCCGCCGACCAGCTCGATTTCGAGAAGTTCATGGCGTCGCTTTATCAGCTCAAGAAGATCGAATTCCTCTCTCTCAAATGAGCCTGAAGGCTTGCCATGAAATCCGCTTCCGATGAACTCAAGACATTGCTGGCAAGCCGGCAATTCTATGCCGCCGATCTCTACAGCTTCACGCTGATCGACGGGACGGTGCTGCGCTATGCCTCGGGGGACCGGGACATCACCGCGAACGGTCATCTGTTTACGGCGCAGGGACCGCGCATCGACCGTAAGGACAACAAGGCAAAATGCCATTGGAAGATCGGCGTCGCGGTGGACACGCTGGTCTTCGACGTCATGCCGCAGGCGGGCGATCTGGTGAAAGGCCAATCGTTCCTGATCGCCTGCGTCCAAGGCATCTTCGACGGCGCTGAACTAAAGCTCGAACGCGCCTTCATGGCGACCTATGGCGACACGTCGGCCGGAACGGTGATCATGTTTGCGGGCCGCGTGGCCGAGATCGACCTCGGCCGCGCCGCCGCGACCTTCACCATCAACAGCCATCTCGAACTGTTGAACCAGCAACTACCACGCAACTTATGGCAACCCGGCTGCGTCAACAGCCTCGGCGATGCAGGTTGCGGCGTCGATCTTTCGACGTATGCGGTCACCGGCACCGCCGCGTCGGGCTCGACCACCGGCACGGTCAAGACGACGCTCACGGCGGCAACAAGCTATTTCGATCAAGGCAAAATCGTCTTCACCGGCGGCGCGAATGTCGGCCTTGCCCGCTCGGTCAAATCTTGGACCCACGCCGCGCCCGGCACGGTCGCGCTTCTGTCGCCGTTGCCCAATGCCGTCGCAGCGGGTGACGGCTTCACGATCTATCCGGGCTGCGACAAGACTCTCGGCGCGAACGGCTGCGCGAAGTTCGCGAATACGTCGCGGTTTCGTCGCTTCCCCTACGTGCCGACGCCGGACACCGCGGTTTAAGCCACCCTGCGCTCAAAGGAGGCTTTAGATGCCGAATCCAATCACCGACATTCTCGCCTGTACCCGAGACGGGATTTTTGTCTGGCCGGGTGTCGCCATTGTCGCCCGGCGCGGAAATTCATTCTGTCGTGCCACGGATCAGGAAGTTTGCAATCGCGCAGCGCTGCTCTATGGGCCGGATATCATGGGCGGCCCGCTAATACCGACGCTTGATCGCGCGGCTCGATATCTCGAAAGCGGACAGATAGACCAAGCCCGTCAATGCCTTGCGAAAATGAAATTGCCGCCGCTTACCTCGATGGGGCATCGCGCACTCGCCGATTTTGCACGGATTGCGCCCAACGTCTTTGATCCGGAAAAGCATGATCGTTGGCCTGCCGGATCGCAGGACAGTGCCGGTGGTCGGTTTCGTTCAGCGGACAACGGCGAGAGCGATATGTCAGGCCCGACCTTAGTGTCGGACAGAGTCGCAGACCGGCGCTTGTCTTTCGACGACGTTAAGAAAATGGTCAAGGTAAACAACCGCTCAGGCCAGAGCGACGAACTTATCTTGTCGATCATTTATAAGGAAAGCACGCTCGATCCCGGCGCCTCGACGAACGGTTCGACGGCATCGGGTCTGATGGGTATGACCAAAACCGCTGTCCGGGAGGTATTGAGAAAAACAGGAGATATACGTTCCGCGGACGATATCGACCTGTCCGATCCGGTAACGAACATCCAATTCGGGTCAACATATCTCAAGCTAATGGTGGAAAGTACGCACGGAAACGTTGCCAGAGCCTTGCGGCTCTATCGAGGGGAAGGTGAGCCTGCTTACGCCTCTGAATGCCTTGCAGCGGAGGAGGCCTTGAAGCAGAATCCCGACGATCCCGTGGCAGTAATCGCCCCGATCGTCCATCCTCCGAAGAAGAAGCCGTGATGTCCCATTTTTTGTTGCGAGGTTTCTCCGCCCTGGCTGTTTGGCTACTGCTCGCGGATTCGTCGTTCGCCGTTCGATATTTCGAAGGCGACAGCGAATGTTTTTATGATCTTTCGGATTCACCGGCGAATGCACCGCGCTTCGAAGATTATCCGGTGCGCGTCGTCCCTATCAAAAAGCCCCACGCTGTTGATTTTAAAGGTAATCGCGAAGCTTGGCGTTTCCGAACCGTTCTACGCGATGGTGCGCCGGACGGCCCCAACTTCGCCGGACATTATACATTCGTACATCACGGTTGCGGTTCGAGTTGCGATGCCGTTTTTATTGTCGATGCGCTGACCGGTCACGCGGAACGGCCAAAGACGTATGAAGCCGTGAGCACGGTTTATACAAATGATATTGATAAGTCAGGTCACCAGTATCGTATCGATAGCAGTCTGATAGCTGTCGTCGGTGCGCCGAACGAAGATGATGACCGCGAGGGCATCAGTTATTTGAACTGGGACGGGCGTGGGTTGAAGCTGTTGCGGTTTGTCTCCAAGGCGGACATCTGCAAGGCCCACCCCAATCCAAACAAGAAATAATCCGCTTTCATGAAGCCGCCTCCGGGCGGCTTTTTTATTGCCGAATGAGGATCGCTCTCATGCCCGACATCGATGCCGAACGCGCGGCCGTCGTGGCCGAGGCGCGATCGTGGCTGCGCACGCCGTATCATCACATGGGGCGCGTCAAAGGCGCGGGGGCGGATTGCGCGACGCTACTGGCCGAGGTTTATGCGCGCGCCGGTGTGCTGCCGCCGTTCGAGATTCCTTTCTATCCGCCGGACTGGCATCTGCACCGCGATGCCGAACGTTATCTCGGCTTCGTCCTGGCGCATGCGGTTGAGATCAATGGCATGCCGATGCCGGGCGATGTCGCGTTGTGGCAGTTCGGGCGTTGCTTCGCGCATGGCGCAATCGTCATCCGCTGGCCCGTCGTCATTCATGCTTATGCCGGTAAGGGCTGCATTCTCGAGGATGCGCAGAAGGCGTCGTGGCTGATGCAGCGCGGCGATCCGCGCCGCCGGCAGGCGCGACCAGTGAAATTCTTCACGCTGCGGCGTTGGGCCGGACAAAGGGAATCCTGAGATGGCGGCGATGTTCGGCGGCAGCAAACAGCCGCAGGCACAGCAACAGCCGGCGATCTCCGGCTTGCAAATCCAGACCTCGGCTTACGGCAAAGTTATTCCACTGGTCTATGGCACGACGCGGATCGCGCCGAATCTGATCTGGTACGGCGACTTTGCCGCGATCGCGCACACATCGAACCCGAGCGGCGGTGGCGGCAAGGGCGGTGGGGGAGGCGGCGGAGGTGGTGGCAAAGGCGGCGGCGCGAGCGGCAACACGACCTATAGCTATCAAGCCGCCGTGGCACTCGGCCTGTGCGAAGGGCCGATCGGCGGCATCGGCGCAGCCTGGGCCTCGAAGACGGAGACCTCGCCGGCGGCGCTGGGCCTGTCGCTGTTCGACGGCGAAGACGCACAGACCGCATGGGGCTATCTGACCGGCGCTCATCCGGACGAAGCGCTGGGGTACAGCGGCACGGCCTATGTCGCGGGCGCCGGTTATCAGCTCGACGACAACGGGCAGTTGCCGAATCATAATTTCGAGGTGCAGGGTTTTTTCGCCGCCAGCGCGCCGGGTGTCGCTGATGCCGATCCGAGCCTTGTTGTGACGGACTTGCTGACCAATCCGCGTTGCGGCGCGGGATTTCCGGCGGCGCGGCTGGGCGATCTTTCGATCTATCAAGCCTACACGCTCGCATCCGGCCTATGGATCTCGCCGGGCTATAGCGAGCAACAGGCCGCGCAGGACATGCTCGACGATATCGCGCGTTTCACCAACAGCGCGTTCGTCTGGTCGGGCGGTTTGTTGAGTCTCGTACCTTACGGGGACGAGGCGATCAGCGCGAACGGCTATAGCTACGATCCGCCGGATTCGCCGCTGTATGATCTGACCGACGACGATTTCCTGCCGAACGGCGGGACCAGCGTCGATCCGGTGCTGGTGACACGCAAACGTCCCGCCGATGCGGTCAATGACATGAAGGTCGAATTCCTCGACCGGTCGAACCAGTGCAACACCAGCGTCATCGAAGCGTCCGATCAGGCGATGATCGATCAATACGGCTTGCACGGCGATCAGAGCCAGCAGGCGCATTTGTTCGCCGACATGGACGCGGCGCAATTGTCGGCGCAGTTGATGCTGCAGCGGCAGGCGATCCGCAACGCATACCAGTTCACGCTGGATCAGCGTTACATCCTGCTCGATCCGATGGACATCGTCACGGTGACGGATGCGCGACTGGGTCTTAACCGGCAATGGGTCCGCATCACCGAGATCACCGAGAATGACGATGGCACCTTGGTCGTCGCGGCCGAGGAATATCTTGCCGGCACTGGTTCTGCGGCGCGCTACGATTTCGCGACCGGATCGGGTTATTCGGCCGATTACAATGTCGCGCCGGGCGACGCACTGAGCCCGGTCATCATCGAACCGCCGGTGCAGATCGCCGTGACCGGGCTCGAGTTGTGGCTGGCGACGGCGGGTGGGCCGCTCTGGGGTGGCTGCGACATCTATGTGTCGAGCGACGGCAGCACTTATAAGCGCGCGGCGCGCAGCAACGGGCCGGCGCGGATGGGCATGCTCAGCGCGTCCTTCGCCAACGGCACCGATCCCGACACCACGCATACGCTGGCAGTCGATCTGTCGGCATCGCGTGGGCAATTATTGTCGGGGACGCAAAGCGATGCCGATCTCGGCAATACACTTTGCGCCATTGGCGGCGAACTCGTTGCTTATGAAACCGCAACGCTGACCGGTTCTTACGCCTATTCGCTCGGCACCTATCTGCGACGCGGGTTTTACGGCACGGCGATCGCATCACATGCGAGTGGCGCTTCCTTCGTGCGGCTCGATGATGCGATCGTGAAACTGCCCTACGACAAGGCACAGATCGGCACGACGATCCATATCAAGCTCGTCTCGCTCAATCTGTGGGGCGGCGGCGCGCAACAGATCGCCGATGCGACCGATTACACCCATGTCATCACCGGCCCGCCGGCGCCGCCGAACGTCACCGGCTTTGCGGCGCAGCAAAGCGGTGCTGTGGTCGCCTTTGCCTGGAGCGCGGTCACGGATTCGGCGCTCAAAGGCTACGACATCGGCTATGCGCGGGTTGGGACGACCGACTGGTCTGCCTTCGAGATACTGACCGAAGCAGCCGCCGGTACCGAGATGACCAATGCCGCGGTGCCGCCGGGAACCTGGCTGTTCGGCATTCGCGCGCGCGATGTCGCCGATCAGCTGTCACCTTCGATCACAACGGCGACGCTGATCGTCACCAATCCGAACGACGTAATCTCCGGCGCGCCGCAGGCGCCGTTGTGGCAAGGGACGCTCAGCGGCTTCTTTCTTCATTATACCGGGGTGCTGACACCGCTCGGTTCGAAGACGGTCGATCACTATGCCGGCTGGGACGTGTTCGACAGTTTCGTCCCCGATCCGGTGACAACGGCAAGCTATACCGCGGCGACGGTCGATACCGGTTACGACGATATGCTGCGCGTCTATGCGACGATGAGCGCGGCTGCTGGTCCAGGCGAAAGCGGCCCGGCCGATCTAACCTTCGCCGTCGATAGCTGGCTGACGGGACATACCGATCCGAACAGCTTCGTGCCCTGGACGATCGGCTATGCGCAACTGCGCTATCTGCGCACGCGGCTGATCTATGACGGCATTGCTGCCGGATCGGTGTCGTATATTTCGGCCTTTACGCCCATCGTCGATACAGCGCCCACCGTCGAACACGCCGGCAACGTCGTGATCGCGTCCAGCGGAACGATGATTGCCTTCCCGACGCCGTTCCATCAGCCGCCTTTCGTCACCGCGACGCCGGTCGGCAGCAGCGCCCTTTATGCAACGGTGGCCAGCATCAGTGCCACGCAATGCACCATCCATGTTTGGAACGCCGCCGGCAGCGATGTCGGCGGCACCGTCAACTGGTCTGCCACAGGAGAATAACGCATGAGCGGAACCAACCCCGTCGGAACCTGGACACTGCCGCTATCGACCGGCCCCAGCGTGCAGGACCCGACGACCTATAAAGGCAATATCGACGCGTCGATCGCGGTGGCGCAGCGCATCGCCGATATGTTCGCGCCGCACCCGGCAAGCCCCGCGGCGATGTCGGTGGCGATCGATGCCGGATTTGTGACCGCCGTTTCGCCCACCGGCCTGCACACCACTACCGAAGTCGCGGCGCAAACGGTAACAGTGGCGACGGCGCCATCCAGTCCGAACAATCGCATCGACCTCGTCGTGATCGACGGTGGTACCGGCACCGTCAGCATCATCGCCGGCACCGCCGCCGCGTCACCCGTTGCGCCGTCGCTGCCCGCCGGCAAACGGCAGATCGCCCAAGTCAGCGTTCCTAACGGCACGATCGCGATCGGCAGCAGCAACATCACCGACCTTCGCACGGTGTGGTCATCGAACGTACCCGGCATCGCCTGGGCCGTCGCCGCCGGTACGGCGGACGCGATCACCGCGAGCTATACGCCCGCCAACGCCGCGTTGGTCGATGGCCTCATCCTCGGCTTCCGCGCCACCGCTGCCAACGCGACGACAGCCCCGACCTTTAACGCCGACAGCCTCGGTGCCAAGACCATCACGAAATCGGGCGGCCAAGCTCTCGCCGCCGGCGACATCCCCGCCAATCTGGCAGAGTGCCTCGTGCGCTATAACCTCGCGGGGACGCGGTGGGAGTTGTTGAACCCCGCAATGCCCTATTTCACCACCCTGTCACCCAGTTCTCTCAGTGCGGATCAGAACGATTACAACCCGACCGGCGTTGCGACTTCCAATACGCTTCGCCTGACCTCCAGCGCGAACGTGAATATCACCGGCCTCGCATCCGGCACGCCCGGGCGTCTCATGACAATCGTCAATGTCGGCTCAAACACCATCACCCTGAAGAACGGGAGCACCTCATCGACCGCCGCCAACCGCTTTGGCCTTGCGGCCGATGCCGCGCTTGCCCCAAGCCAAGCCGCTATCCTTGAATATGACGCAGCCTCATCCCTATGGCGCGGCCTCGCCATCCCCGTGACGGCGACCGTAAACCTCCATCAGCAAGTGTTCACGTCATCGGGCACTTTCACGGCGTCATTCAACGGCACGCATAAGATTACGGTGACAGGGGGAGGTGGTGGAGGTGGTGCGGCCGGTAGCATTAACCCATCCGGAGCGGGCGGCGGCTCTGCGGGTACCGTGATGTATTGGGCCTCACTAACCAGCGGAAGCGGCTACGCTACTACTGTCGGCGCAGGAGGTTTGGGAGGTGCCGCGCAAGATTCTTCTGGGTCAGCGGGAGGAAACTCCTCGTTTGCCGGTCCCGCAACTGTAACAGCTAACGGCGGTGGCGGAGGTGCGTCCAATAATGGTGCAGGCGGTTCGGGAGGTTCGGCGTCGAGTGGCACAATCAATATCAATGGTACGCCCGGGTCTGCCGGTTCGTTGGGTTTCGGTGGTTGGGGTGGAGGAAGTTTCTGGGGGGCCGGCGCTTCTGGTGCTCCCGGGGCGGTCGGTGTGGCGGCTGTCGCGTATGGCGCAGGCGGCAGCGGTGGAGATGGCGCCGCTAATCCAGGCGGAGCGGGGAAAAGCGGCTTAGTTATTGTGGAATGGGTTAGCTGACATAATCAGGGGACAAAAGCCAAGCGGCATTGCCGAAACAAACGTTATCCTACCTATCGATTAATTGCTCAGTTACAGTCATTCATCATGGACACCTATCCTATAATAATTCAGGGCGAAGTTACTGTTCTCGTTCCTGGGTCGCCTAACTATTTATCGACCTACGTTCTGTTGGAGCAAGAGGACTGGTTCGAAAAAGAGATTCGCTTTATCCGAAAGATGCTTGCGCGTGGCATGCACGTCATCGATGTCGGCGCAAGTTTGGGTGTCTATACCCTGACTATGGCCAAAGCCATCGGCGTAGAAGGAACTGTGGTTGCGTTTGAGCCCACGAAATCAACAGCGGATATGCTGGAAATATCCATAGGTCTAAATAAATTAGATAACGTCAAATTAGTTAGATCTGCGCTTTCCGCAACTGTTGGAGTCTTGACGCTTAATAAAAATAAAAATGGCGAACTCAATTCTTTGTCCGCAAAAAATGCAGAAAATGAATTCGAGCAAGTGAATGTTTCTACTCTCGATGAAGAGGCTCTCAAATTTAATCGGAATATAGATTTCATCAAAATAGATGCGGAAGGAGAAGAGCTAAGGATAATAGAAGGAGGAAGATCGTTTCTTAGTGATCAGTCGCCTTTGGTAATGTTCGAAGTTCTCGATGGCACGGAAAGACGTAGCGCAGAAGATTTGGAAGAGGCTTTCGGCAAGCTAGGGTACAATATCTATCGATTGATCTATCGATTGGTCGGTCCGGCTGAGGTGCTGGTGCCTGTCGAAGCAAAGGATGACGCTGTCAATTCAGAATATAATCTATTTGCCTGCAAAAGGGATCGTGCTGAAAAACTTGAGCGATGGGGCTTGTTGGTAACTAAGCCAGATACTGATTTCGTATTAACCAATTTTGAGAATGCGGGACGAATTTTTTTTATTCGTTTCAATATGCTAAGTCATTTGGCCCGCTTGAATGGAATGTCGATTTTGACAGGAAAATCTTTGATGCCTATGCCGCTTGGAGAAGCGGGTTCTCTGAACCGCGCTTACGTTACTCGGGCTTAAAATATGCTTTCGAGGGAATGCTTCAGGCCGTTAAAAATAAGCCAAGTCTCTCTCGGCTTTCAAGTTTGGCGCGTTTTTCCCTAGAAATTGGGGAGAATGAAACGGCTGTCAATTCGCTGAATCGGCTCCTGGAAATGACGATCCAGGGAGGGGAACCGCCGAGCGAGCCATTTTTCCCCTCTGCATTCCGCTACGATAATGTTGATCCTTCGGGTATGAACAGAGCTTGGTTTCTCGCGTCTGCTATTGAAGCCGCTGAAGAGGCGTCAGCGGCATCAGGTTATTTTAAACCAGCAACGTCGGAGATGATGAAGTTGCTTGAGTGGTTGCCGACAACGCCATTTGCAAGCGCGGCAATGGAACGCCGACGTCAATTGTACCAGATCCAAAAAGGTGTTCAGATCGGTCTAGAGTCACGTCCTATCTTGAGGAGCTATTCGCCAGATAATCTCAATCCCAAGTTATGGGGTGACGACTAACTGCACGAGAGTTTTAACCTTGTTCAAACCCGCCCCGCGCGGGTTTTTCTTTTGGAGTACCTCATGCCCCATAAGTTTGACGCTGCGTTTGATGGAACGGCGGCGATGGCGGCGATGTCTGTTCCGATGTGGCTCGCGGATGTCGAGTTGTGGGGGGGGGGCGTTGGTGATCCTGGGTGGTGTGCTGTTGCTGGGGCTGCGCATCGCGATTGCGTGGCGGGATTTGCGGCAGGGGCGTCGTTCTTAGTCTCGCTCTTAATAAGGTCATTTTTTGAAGACCGGCCGCGCAAGCGGCTTTTTTGTTGCGTCCTTTGGGCGCGCATCATTCGTCACTTAACTCCTGAAAGGATTCAATCATGCTGAATATAAAAGCCTTCTTTCTCTCCATACGCCGACGTGTGGTTGCGAGTCTTCTTGCTGCTTGTCGCGCTCATCCCCGCGCCTTGCTCGGCATCACGACCACGGCATTCGCGATCGCGGCAACGATGCTCGCCATGCGGGGCTGAGAATGGCTTTCGGGATCGATGATGCGATCGGCGCGGTCAGCACACTGACCACGACGATCATCAACAAGGTTTTTCCGGACCCGCAGGATGCGGCGAAAGCCAAAGCTTTGTTGCAGGCTGCGGATACGCAGGCTGCGATTCAGCAAACGGCGGCCGGCTTGCAGGCGATCATGGCTGAAGAGCAATCGGCCGATCGTTGGACATCGCGAGCGCGGCCCAGCTTTCTCTATGTCTGTTACGTGATGATTCTCGCCGCGCTGCCGATGAGCGTCGTCTATGCCTTCGATCCAGTTCACGCGCAAAAGATCGCGCAAGGATTACAAGCTTGGCTGTCGGCAATTCCCGATCCAGTCTGGCAGCTCTTTACGCTGGGATATCTAGGTTACACCGGCTCGCGGTCTTGGGAAAAAGTCAAAGGGGCTGCCAAATAATTGTTTGAGTGACAGAGCCCGCTTCGGGGGATAGACCCATATTTTCTTAGGGAGGACGACACATGGCAATGCCGGACAACGGCGCGCCGAAGACGGAATTCAGTCACCGCGAGGTGCTGCATATCCTCGTTGGCGTGCTGATGTGTATGTTGATGGCGGCGCTGGACCAGACCGTGCTTGCGACGGCGCTACCGGCGGTCTCTGCCGATCTTCATGGCGTGCAATATCTCTCCTGGGTCGTCACGGCGTATCTTCTGGCCAGCACTGGCGCGACGCTGATCTTCGGCAAGCTCAGCGATCTCTATGGCCGCCGCGTCATGCTCGAGGCCTCGATCGCGATTTTTCTTGTTGCCTCGCTGGTCTGTGCGCTCGCCCAAAACATGGGCGAGTTGATCGCAGCACGCGCGCTGCAAGGCATCGGCGGCGGCGGACTCTACAGCATGGCCCAAGCCTCGATCGCCGATGTCGTCTCGGCGCGCGAACGCGGCCGTTATCAGGCCTATATCACCAGCACCTTCGGTGCGGCGAGCATCGCCGGCCCGTTGATCGGCGGTTTCTGCGCCGAATATTTGACTTGGCGTTGGGCCTTCTGGATCAATCTGCCGATCGGCATTGTCGCGTACTTTCTATGCCATCGGTCGCTAAAGCGCGTCCTGGTCAAGCGTTTGCAGCGGCCGATCGACTATCTTGGCGCGGCTCTCTTATTGCCGGGCGTCACGGCGGCAATGCTGGTCGTCACCTTGGGTGGCACCGATCTCGACTGGCTTTCCTGGCCGATTGCCGCGCTGGCTATTGCGGCGGTCGTGTTTGTCATCGCCTTCTTCCGCCGCGAGCAGCGCGCGCCCGAAGCCCTGCTGCCGCCGCGCCTCTTCGCGAGCACGGTCTTCCGCATCGGCGTCCTCCTCAATTTCTTCATCAACGCGGTGATGGTCAGCACCTTGCTGCTGCTCCCGGTCTTTCTTCAATTCGTGAAGAATATGCCGGCCGATTATTCGGGGTTGATGTTGATTATTCCGCTCATCGCCCAAATGGCGACCTCGGTTTATACCGGGCGGCGCGTCCAACGGACCGGGCATTATGTCGGCCTGCCGCGGTTGGGATTTCTTATTCTTGGAATCGCCGCGTTGCTGTTGACGACATTGCAGGAAACGACGCCGATCTGGCTGATCGAGATTTATGTGACGATGATCGGCATCGGTAACGGCCTCAGTCAGGCGCCGCTCTGGGTCGCGGTTCAGAATTCGGCCGAATTGCGTGATCTCGGTGCGGTGACGGGTTCGGTCGCGTTCTTCCGCGCGCTGGGCGGTGCGTTCGGCGCCGGCATCGTCTGGTCGGTCCTCTTGATGACGCTCGACGCGACGGTCGCGCGCGAAGGCCATGCCAGCTACGGTTCGGCTTTGTTGCGGGGCGGCCGTGCGGCCCTGGCAATCCTCCCCGCCGATGTTCGCGACATTGTCATTCCCGCGCTGGTGCACGGCTTCGGCCATGCCTACATGGCGACGGCTTTCATCGCTGCCATGGCCTTTGTCACCGCCTATTTCCTCAAGGAAATTCCGTTGCGCACGACAACGACGCGTGAAGCAAAGTCCCAGGGTCAGGCGGCGGAATAGCCCCGCCGCTTCATACCGCCCATGCGCCCGTCTCGATGGACAGCCACCGGGCCAGGCGATAGACCGGTGCCATGAACCCCAAGGACAGCGAAGCGGTCTCTGCCGGCGAGCCTGGAGGCACGTTCACCCATCGCGAAATTCTGGGCGTCCTCTGGGGCGTCTTGCTGGGCATGACGATGGCGGCGCTTGATTCGACCATCGTCACCACGGCCTTGCCGCGAATCGCGACCGATCTCGATGGCTTCCTCCATCTCTCCTGGGTCGTCACCGCCTATCTCCTGACCAGCACAGCGGCTGCGCCGATCTATGGCAAGCTCAGCGATCTTTACGGTCGGCGGCGCTTGCTGCAATTCGCGATCGTTGTTTTCACCTTGGCGTCGATCGCCTGCGGTCTCGCCCAGACGATGGGGATGCTCATCGCGGCGCGGGTGTTTCAAGGCATCGGCGGCGGCGGGCTTTTCAGTTTGGGCCAAGCCGCGATCGCGGATGTCGTCTCGGCGCGGGAACGCGGCCGGTATCAGGCCTACATCACCGGCATCTGGGGTGCGGCCAGCATTTGTGGCCCGTTGATCGGCGGGCTTTGCGTCGATTATCTCACGTGGCGCTGGGGCTTTTGGATCAATCTGCCGGTTGGGATCATCGCCTTTACGCTTGTCGCGCGCGCGTTGAAACGCATCCCGGTCCGCCGCGTCAACCGGTCGATCGATTTTCTGGGCGCTGCCTTGATGGTTCCGGGCGTGACGGCCTGGATGCTAGTCTGCGCTTGGGGCGGCATCACCTTCCCATGGTCATCGCCGACGATCCTCACCCTCACCGGCGTTGGGCTGATGTTCCTCATTGCCTTTGCCTTGCAGGAATTACGCGCGCGCGACGCCTTGCTACCGCCGCGCCTGTTCATCAATCGCAATGTCCGTACCGTGCTGATCACGCAATTCCTGATCGCCGCGACATTGCTCAGCACCGCTTTGCTGTTGCCGGTTTTCTTGCAACTGGTCGGTGGCTATCCGGCTGCGAGCTCTGGCGCTTTCATGATCCCGCTGATCGGATCGCAGATGGTCGGCTCGATCGCGATGGGCAAACGCATGCGCAAGACCGGCCGTTATAAGCGCCCGCCGCAAATCGGCTTTATCGGTATTGCGTTGTCCTATGGTCTCTATGCGACGATGAACGCGACGACGCCGGCCTGGCTCATCGCGATCTATTTCATGATCAACGGATTCTCGATCGGGCTGTGTATGTCGCCGCTGACCGTGGCTGGCCAAAACGCTGCCGACTTCCGCGACCTCGGCAGTTTCAGCGGCACGAGCGGCTTTTTCCGGTCCCTCGGCGGCTCTTTCGGCACGGCGCTGTTGTGGACGGCGCTGGTGCTGTCGTTCGGCTATTTCCTTGCCGGCACCAATCTTGGTTTGGGTCCCGATGTCTTGCGCGGCGGGCCCGACGCGCTGGCGGCTTTGCCGGACGCGACACGCGCGACCGTCATTCCGGGCCTCACGCATGCTTTTGCGCTGACGTTCCTGATCGCCGGCGTTATTTCGCTGCTGGGTTTCGTCGCGACCTGCTTCATCGACGAAATCCCGCTGCGCACGACGCCGGGCAAGGCACCCGAACCGATTTCGGAATAACGGCCTAGGCGACCGCCGGGACGGGAATGGCGGCCGACGGCTTCTTCTTCCCGACGCGCAGAACCATCAGCGCCGCGATCATGCATAGCCCGCCCGAAATCCAGAACGCGTCGGTGTAGTCACCGGCGAGAGTCCGAAGCAGGCCCGTCCCATAGGCGGCCATCGCCGATCCGACCTGGTGCATGACGGTGATCCAGCCATAGATGACGCTGGACCGCTGCTGTCCGAAGGCGGCAACGGCAAGTTTCACCGTCGGCGGCACCGTCGCAATCCAATCGAGACCGTAAAACAATCCGAATACGACGATGCCCCAGGGGCCTGCCATGTCGAGCGCGTAGGGCAGGAAGAGCAGCGACGCGCCGCGCGATACATAGAACCAGCACAGCAGATAGCGGCCATCGAAACGGTCCGACAGCCAGCCCGATGCCGTGGTTCCGATCAGATTACAGACCCCCATCCCACCGAGGATGAAGGCAGCGGTGGTTTCCGGAATGCCGTGATCGAGGCAGGCCGGAATGAAATGCGTGCCGATGAGGCCGATGGTGCTGGCGCCGCAGATGAAAAAGCTTCCCGACAGCAGCCAGAAATCGCGATGCTTCGCGCCTTCGCCCAAAGCGCCGAAGGCCGCGGTGAAGATATTGCGCCGAACCGGCGGCGCGCGAACAGGCGCGTCGGCTGCTTCGCCGTAAGGACGCAGCCCCAGGTCGCGCGGATCGTCGCGCATGAAAATCCACACCAGCGGCGTAACCGCCAGCATTACGGCGCCGGCGATCAGGACCGCTGTTCGCCAGCCGAGATGCTCGACCAACTGCGCCATCGACGGAATGAAAATAAGCTGACCTGCCGCGCTGGCGCCTGACAGCAACCCCATGACGAGGCCGCGATGACCGACGAACCAGCGGTTCGAAACGATCGCCGCCAGCACCATCGACAACGCGCCGACGCTCAACCCCATGAAGATGCCGAGGACCGGCTGCAATTGCCACGGTGCCGTGATGAACGGCAACGTCACGAGGCCGATCATCATCATCACCAACGCCGTCACCATGGTGAAGCGCAAGCCGAAGCGATCGATGAACCCGGCCGAGAACGGACCGGCGAGGCCGAAGATCATCAACTGAATGGCAATCGGGAACGAGATTGCGGCATGGGTCCAGCCGAATTCCTCTTCCCACGGCACGATCATCACCGCCGGCGTCGCCCGGACACCCGCCGCGACCAGCATCGTCAGAAAGGTCACGGCGACGATGATCCAGCCGTAATGGCGCTTCTCGGTGTGAGGCAGGGTTTCCTCGGCCATTTTTCTTACGTCCTTATGCAACGCTGCATTGTTGCAGGTCGGGGCTGCCGCGCCAAGTCCGTAGCAATTGGCGATGAAACGAAGTCAGCTAACGAAAGGGAAATAGATGTCGAGTGGTTTGACGTTTCGTCTTTGGGATCGCAAACAGTGCGAATGATCTCGGAGCGTTGTGGCGGAAATGCTGTCGGTGCATGAGGGGAAGGTAACCAAATGACGCGGATAAACAGCGATTATTTAAGTGACCATTTTCATCTTATGCGGACAGACCCCGAGCGTTATCGGGCAATGGCGGAGCAGCTTATTCAGGCTGAGCCTGATAATTCCGACGCATATTACACGCATCATCACGTGCTTACCGTGTTGGGAAGGCATGAGGAAGCGCTTGCTGATATGGACATCGTTGTGAGACTCGATCCTCAGTGGGTTACTTACGAATCGAGAGCCAACGTGCTACGGAATCTTGGCCGCTACCAGGAAGCAGTCGAGGATCTCGATCGTGCCGAGACGATTGATCCCGAAGGTTGGAATGGTGGGTTTGGACATTTGTTTCGTGCGGACTGTCATGCGCGACTTGGCAACGAAGAGGCGGCATTGGCCGATTGCGCAGCGCTTCCGGAAAATCATTGGACGCCCGGTCTGCTTGGCGCACCTAAAGGTACCAAACCAGAGGTTATCCGGGAGGTTCGACGCCTCGTGGCACAGGCTAAATCGGCCAAGCAGTGAAGGGTTTATGTCCGCCGCTTCGTCCGTGCCGTCGGTATCGCCTCGAGCGGATTGTCGGGCCAGTTGTGCTTGGGATAGCGCCCGCGCATCTCGCCGCGGATCGGCGGATAGGAATTGTTCCAAAAGCCCTTGAGGTCGCGTGTGACCTGCAAGGGGCGGCCCGCGGGTGATAGAAGATGCAGCAGCAACGGCACCTTGCCGCCGGCGATGGCCGGCGTCGATGTCGCGCCGAACATTTCCTGTAGTCTGACCGCGAGGACAGGCACATCGCCCGCATCGTAATCGATCGGAATATGCGAACCGCTCGGCACGGTAATATGCGTGGGCGCTTTCTCGTCCAACTCGCGGCGCTGCGCGAAAGCAAGACTGGCCGATAATGCCCCGGCAAGATCGATATTCTGAAACTGCGTGCGGCGCGCGATGCCTGACAGATAAGGCGCGAACCACTCTTCCAGCGTTTCCAGCAAGGTCGCATCGGACCAATCGGGCCAGATGTCGCCCTCGGTGCGGCGCATGAATTCGACGCGCCGGCGTAGATTTTCGATATCGCGGGTCCAGGGCAGGGCGGTGAGACCAAGCAGGCGAATACCGCCGAGCAAGGCTTCAAGAACTTGCTCGGGCGCGGCATTGGTGAGCGGTTTGTCCTCAAGCACCAGTGCGCCCAACATCCGCCGCCGTCGCGCGAGAACGGTTTCGCTGCCGCTGTCCCAGGCGATGCTGTCGTTGGTATCTATCTGATCGACGAAATTTTCTTCGAGTGCCGCACGCGTGATGGGCGCGGCGAGAAACACACGCGCGGTACGGCGATCGCCGTCGAGTTCGGCGATGGCGAGGAATTCTTCTTTCGCTAAGGCGTCGGTGGCGGGAAGTTCGGCGCCCGTGCCGCCCGACAGACGGAACTGACCCGTTGCGCCGCGCGCTTGTCCGATCCGGTCGGGATAGGCCATCGCCAACACGCTGCCGCTCTCGCTTGCGTCGATGGTTTCATCGTTGCGCAAACGCAGATGACGTTCCAATTGCCGCGCCGATTGCCGCACACGTTCGATGCCGCCGCGGTCGGCTTGCAAGGCGGGGGGAAGATCGCGTGCCACGTTTCGTTCGGCGGCGAGTTCGACGCGCAATCTCAAATCGACATCGCGATGTTGCGGCGAGGCACGGACGATATCGCGTTCCATCAACAGGGCGGCAATCGTCACAGCCAACCGTCCTTGCCCGTTGGCTTTTGCCTTAAGGGCCATATGGGCCAAGCGAGGATGAAGCGGCAACGCCGCCATCGCTTGCCCCTCGGGCGTGATGCGACCGTTGCCGTCGAGTGCATTGAGACGCGTGAGAAGTTCGCGCGCCTGTCCCATCGCCGCGCTGGGCGGCGGGTCGAGCCATGACAGCGACGCGGGATCGTTATTGCCGGATGCAGCGAGCGACAAGAGCAACGGTGCAAGATCGGCTTCGCGAATCTCGGGCGCCGCGTAAGGCGCAAGCTGCAACTGTTCCGGCTCGGGCCACAGGCGATAGCACACGCCGGGCGACAGACGCCCCGCACGGCCGCAACGTTGTTCCGATGCGGCTTGCGAGACGCGCGAGGTTACCAGGCGGGTCATGCCGGTGCTGGGATCGAAGCGCGGACCGCGCGCCAGCCCACCGTCGATGACGATGCGGATGCCCTCGATGGTAAGGCTCGTTTCGGCGATCGAGGTTGCCAGCACGACCTTGCGTTTGCCGGCAGGGGCCGGGGACAGCGCCGCGTCCTGCGCCGCGGGCGGCAAGTCGCCATAGAGCGCCGCGACGATAATCTTAGGACCCAGATCGCCCAGCAATCTTTCGACACGACGGATCTCGGCACCGCCGGGCAGGAAGACGAGGATACTGCCGTCTTCCTCGTCGAGCGCTTTCTCGATCGCGGCGGCGACGCCACGCTCGACGCGATCGGCCGGCGGGCGTTCGAGGTAGCGGCGCTCGACAGGAAAACTGCGTCCCGCGCTGGTGACCCGCGATGCTTCGAGCAACGCGGCAATACGTTCGCCGTCCAGTGTTGCCGACATGACCAGAAGCCGCAGCTCCTCACGCAAATAGCGCTTCGTTTCGAGCGTCAAAGCGAGGCCGAGATCGGCATCGAGGCTGCGCTCGTGATACTCGTCGAAAATGACGATGCCGATGCCGTCGAGCGACGGATCGCTTTGCAGCATGCGCGGCAGAATGCCTTCGGTCACGACCTCGATGCGGGTCTTGGGGCCGACACGGGTTTCGAGCCGGGTGCGAAAACCGACGGTCGTGCCGACTTCTTCTCCCAGCATCTCGGCCATGCGCCGCGCGGCTGCACGGGCGGCGAGACGGCGCGGCTCCAGCATCACGATCTTCTGTGTCCCGAGCCACGGTGCATCGAGCAGCGCCAGCGGGACCAACGTCGTCTTGCCGGCGCCCGGCGGTGCTTCGAGGACGGCTGCGCCGTCACGGTCGAGCGCCACGCGCAGATCGGCCAGCACGGTGCCGATCGGCAGCTTGGTCGCAAAATTTTCGAGCGAAAATCCCATCGTGACGCGACTATAGCGGATCGGCCAAAGCCTCTCTTCCCGCCCTGGCGATTTCGGGTTTATGCTGACGGGGCAAGGGGAGGTCGCCGATGGCTCCGACGCGCTTGGGATGGATGGCGGTAGTTGCCGGCTTATTGCTGGCCGTAGTGCCGGCGCAGGCGCAGCAGCGTGTGGATGTGGCATTGGTCCTTGCCGCCGATGTCTCGCGCAGCATCACCACCGACGAATTCCAGTTACAGCGCCAGGGCTATGCCGCGGCGATTACCAATCTCGATGTCGTCAAAGGCATTCAAGCCGGCAACCGGCGTGCCATCGCCCTGACTTTTGTCGAATGGGCCGGGGGTGACGAACAGCAGATCGTGGTCGATTGGACGATCATTCACGACGCAGCTTCGGCGAAACAATTCGCCGACACGCTGTTGGCCGCGCCGCGCGCGTTCTATGGCCGAACCTCGATCAGCGCCGCACTCGATTTCGCGATGAGCCGGCTGAAGGAAGTCACCGTCAAAGCCGACCGTCAGGTTATCGATGTCTCGGGGGACGGCACCAATAATGCCGGTCGATCACTGGCCGAAGCCCGCACCGCGGCGCTGGCGACGGGTGTGACGATCAACGGCCTGGCGATTATCAATAACGGCGGGACGGGCGAAGTCTTCGGCGGCTTTTCGGGCCATACGCAGCCGCCCGGCGGATTGCCGAACTGGTATCGCGATAACGTCACTGGTGGACCCGGCTCGTTCCTGCTGACGATCGAGGATTTCGAATCCTTCGGCGACGCCATGACCAAGAAGCTGTTGAATGAAATCGCCAGCCTGTCCCGACCGCGAACGCTGGCTTTGAAAGATGACTAAGAGCCGAGCTTAGCTCGGCATCTTGGCGCCGTCGGTGATGGCGTTGGTCAGGATCGCGCCACCGAGATTCGCGTCGGTCAAGTCGGCGTCGGTGAGATCGACGTCGGTCAAATCGGCCTTGGCAAGATTTGCCATGCGCAGATTGGCGCCTGCCAGATTTGCACCTTTGAGGATGCAGCCCGACAGGTTGTCGGGCCAGAAGCGGCCCGACAGGCTGCCATCGGGCTTGCGCAGTTCGACCGCGTCGAGTTGGGCGCCCATCAGTTCGGCGCCGGTTAGATCTGCTTTGGCGAGATTGATACCGCACATCTTGGTCTGCACGAGGTCGGCATGATTAAGATCGGCACCGGACATGTTCGCCATGTCGAGCCGGCCTTCGCGGAATACCGCGCCGCCGAACTTACATTCGACGAGGCTTGCACCGGACAGATCGACGTTGCCGAAATTGATGCGGACGAAGTTGCGCTTGGTCAGGTCGGCGCGCGTGCCCTTGGCACCCTGCGTATCGGCCCAGAGAAGATGTTGGGCGATGATCTTCTGAATATCGTCGGCGAGCGTGTTGATCGACAGCGTGATGCGGGCGTTGGCGATGCTGGCGCGGGCGAAATCGACGCGTTCGATATTGGCGCCGGTGAAGTCGCTGCCTTCGAGATTGGCGCCTTCAACGGTTGCCTCGGAAAGATCTGCGCCGGACAGATCGACCCGGATCAGCGATGCGTTGGTGAGATCCGCGCCATTGAGCTTGGCGCCGCGCATGACCGAGCCTTGCATGTTGGCGCGGCCGAGACGCGCGCCCGTCAGATCGGCATTGGAAAGATCGACGGCGGTCATGTTGGCGCCGTTAAGCTTGGCTTTGCGCAGATCGACCTTGCTCGCGTCAGCCGAGCTGAGATCCGTCACGCCGGTTTCCGAGCCCTTGAAATTCATCGTGCCGCCTTGCGACGGGCCCATCAACGTGCCCATGCGCAGATCGGCGCCTTCGAGGATGGCGCGGGTCAAGCGTGCGTCACGCAGGTTCGCGCCCCGTAGGTCGGCTTCGGTCAGATCGGCATCGCAGAGATTGGCGCCGTGGAGATCGGCGGAGAACAGATCGCAATGGCTCAGGTCTGCGCCGGTTAAGCGGCTGAAGGACAGGTCGCAGCCGGTCAGTTTCGCCGCGCGCAGGACAATGCCTTGAAGATTGGCGCCAGACAGAACCTGGAACGTCAGATCGGCGCGAACGCCGCCGGACTTCTTGTTCAGCCAACGCTCATGGGCGTCGAAAATGCGGACGATCTCCTCCGGTGTCTTGGTGACACTGGCGGTATCGGTATGGGCGAAATTGGCAGCAGAGCGGGACATGCAAGGGGGACGGTTGCTATGACTGCCGGAAACCCTAGCCCTCGTCAGTTAACGCCGACTTAAATCGTTGATTTAGAAGAGGTTAACCCGGCGTGGCTGCTGGAACGCGCTGCGCCAGGGCCTTTTTCATCGGATCGGGCAGGCTGCTGGCCAGGATTTTGGTCCGGAGCGCTGCCAGTTCTGCCCCTTCGCCATCGAGCCGATTGATCGCATCGTGCATATAAGTGCCGATGCCCTGCTGCTGACGCGTCCCAAGCTTGGTTTTTTCCAGCGTGAGCAATTGCTCGATCTGCGCCTTTGCGTCGGTTGCGGTGAAGCGGACATCTTCCATGCCGCCGACGATATCGAAACGCCGCGACCGTTTGGCGATGGCGGCGACCATCAAAGGCCCGCCGGCGAGGATACCGCTATCGTCGGTCAGCTTGTCGATCAGAGACTCGAATTGTCGCCGCTGTGTCATGCTGTCATCGCGCGACAGCGGCTTGTCGGTCGCGAGTTCGCGCTGCAAGCGTTCATAGAGGACGCTGCGCGTTTCGGGCATCGCGGATTGGCTCATCAGCTTGGCCAAGGTCGGAAAGGATGGCGGCGCACCGGCAAGCGTCGGTTCGTGACGGCCGGCCGCGAGATCGGCAAGTGCCACGAAGGCCGCGCCGAGATGGGGCTGATTGCCGAGCGTGTCTTTGACCATCGAGACGGCGCCCATCAGCCCGGCGGTCAGTTCATCGATCAACGGCATCAGCGCAGGCGGCACATCCACAGCCCAAGCCATGACGGTCTCGAATTTGGTCGCGAAGGCATTCGTGTCTTCGAGCGCGCGCGCGACGGCATACCGTATCCAAAAGGGATGTTCCGCCGGTTCTTTGACGCTTTGCCCCACGGAGTCGGCCAGCGCGGCGAGCGTGCCGGTGCCGAGCTTTGGAGTCGCGCGCGAGGCGAGGGCGTCGCGGGCTTTGCCGCTCGCCTCGTTCGCGAATTTTTCGATCGCGTCAGTGCGGACGCGGCGATCGACTTTGCGCATGTCGCTTTGAATGGCGGCCATACGCTGGATCGCGCCGGGCAGGAGAGAGTCCTGATTGTCGAGCTGCTTGTACCAGCGATGGTTATGCAGCAATTCAGTCGGTGTGATCTGATAGCGATCAAGGAAATTCCGCAGCAGCCGGCCCATCGCACGGCGGCTCGCCGGCCCGTAGAAATCGACTAGAGTATCGCACCAGGCTTCCTCGTCCGGCGCAGCGGCCAGTCGTAAGGGCGCCTGACCGGTCGGGCCGCGTTTCCGCTCCAGGATTTGGGTCTCGAAAGATCCGCCGTCGCGGCTGAAATGACCGCGGACGACGCGCACCGCGGCGATGCTTTCATCGGCATAGAGTTCCTCGGCCCGTGCCAAGGCATCGACCTCGGTGACGACATGGCAATCGAGAACCCAGCGCCCATCGCGTTGCGCCATCACTTCATATCGCCGGCCTGGGCGTGCTGTGCTCATGGTCCCCTAATCAAATCCCCGCAGAATCTTACGCGATTGCCGGAATCTCGGAAAGACCGCATAGTCGGCCTTCCATGAAATACCTTGCGATCATCGCGGCTATCGCCGCAGCGATTCTCTTATCGCAATTTCTCTTTGAGTTTTACGATTGGAACAAGACTCAGGGTTGTCTTTCGACCGGGGGACGCAACTGCCGCGGTGGTGCGCAATCGCTTATCCGATAATGACGTGTCAGGCTGCCATCTCGATCAAAGGGGGCGGCCACCCTATATATCCTTCAGCAAGTGGGAGGCATTTATGACCGATAAAATCGTCAAATCCGATGCAGAATGGAAAGCGCAGCTGACGGACGAGCAATATCAAGTCGCCCGGAAAAAGGGCACCGAGCGGCCCTTTACCGGCGAATATTGCGATGATCATCAGCCGGGCACCTATGCCTGCGTCTGCTGCGGACAAGAACTGTTCTCGTCGAACGACAAATTCGACTCGGGCTCCGGCTGGCCCAGTTTCACCGCGCCGGTCGGCAAAGACAATGTCGCGACCGAAACCGACGGCAGCCATTTCATGGAACGGACTGAAGTGTTGTGCAGCAAGTGCGAGGCGCATCTCGGGCACGTCTTTCCGGACGGGCCGCGCCCGACAGGGCTGCGCTACTGCATCAACTCGGCGTCGCTGACGAAAAAGCCGGCGGACAAATAAATCGTTGCTGACCCGGTGCTGCGGATCGTCCGCGCACCGGCTCGCGACCAAAATGACACACTGGCGCGGCTCTTTGTGTTGCAATGCAACATGGGCCTTAACATTGCCATCTTTTTGGGCAATGCTTTTTTTGAAGAGCATTGGACGCGTGTCCAAATTGACCCCTTTCGCCGGGCGCATCAGCTTCGGTTCCTTGTGGCCGGAGCCCATAAATTCCTCGCGGTGTGGGGCTAAATCCCCACTGGCCGCCATCGGGGGCTCGCTATCGAAAAGCACGTCTCGTGGATCTGCGACCGGCCAAGAGACGGCGCGGTACTGGTCCAATCTTCAAGACACATACGTACATATGCGTAGGACTTTCCGGTCCTGCGCGTCGTTATGGTTAATGAAACGTAAACCATTCCGGAACACGATATTCGTGTAAGAACTGGCCTTGAACTTGCACATCGGTTGAGTGGAGGTGGAGCATGATCAATCAAGAAAGTCTCTTCGGTCTTTTTGCGAAACAGTACGACACGCAAAAGGAAGCCGAGATGTCCCTTGAGGACTATCTCAAAGCATGCTCCCGTGAACCGATGGCCTATGCCAGTGCGCCTGAACGCATGCTGGCGGCGATCGGCGAACCCGAAATGATCGATACCAGCCTGGACTCGCGTCTCGGCCGCATCTTCATGAACCGGACGATCCGGGTTTATCCATCGTTCAAAGAATTCTACGGCATGGAAGAGACGATCGAACGGATCGTTGGCTACTTCCGTCATGCTGCGCAGGGCCTCGAAGAACGCAAGCAGGTGCTCTATCTGCTCGGTCCCGTCGGCGGCGGTAAATCCTCCTTGGCTGAGCGCCTCAAGGCGCTAATGGAGAAATTTCCGATCTATGTCTTGAAGGCGGGCAAGGAGATGAGCCCGATCTTCGAAAGCCCGTTGGGACTGTTCGATCCCAACACGATGAGCGACGTTCTCGAGAAGCAGTACAAGATTCCGAAGCGCCGTCTGACGGGTCTCGTCAGCCCCTGGGCGTTGAAGCGTCTCGACGAATTCGGCGGCGACATCTCGAAATTCACGGTCGTGCGCGTGCATCCCTCGCGGTTGCGCCAGATCGGTATCGCCAAGACCGAACCGGGTGACGAGAACAATCAGGATATTTCGTCGCTGGTCGGCAAGGTCGATATTCGCCGCCTCGAATTCTTCTCGCAGAACGACGCCGACGCTTATTCCTTCTCGGGCGGCCTCAATCGCGCGACGCAGGGCGTACTCGAATTCGTCGAAATGTTCAAAGCGCCGATTAAGATGCTGCATCCGTTGCTGACCGCGACGCAGGAGCAGAATTACATCGGTTCGGAAAATATCGGCGCCATCCCGTTCTAGGGCACGATCCTAGCGCACTCGAACGAAGCCGAGTGGCAGAACTTCAAGAACAACCGCAACAACGAAGCCTTCATCGACCGCATCTGCGTCATCAAGGTTCCGTATTGCCTGCGTTCGACCGAAGAGATGCACATCTATGAGAAGCTCGTGCAGACGAGCGAGCTGGCGCAAAATCCCTGCGCGCCCGGCACGCTCGATATGCTGTCGCGCTTCTGTGTCTTGTCGCGTTTGAAGCCGCATGAGAATTCGAATCTCTATTCGAAGATGCGTGCCTATGACGGCGAAAGCCTCAAGGACACGGACCCGCGCGCCCGCACGGTGCAGGAATATCGTGATGCCGCCGGTGTCGATGAAGGCATGAATGGGCTCTCGACCCGCTTCGCCTTCAAGATTCTGTCCAGCACGTTCAATTACGATACGCACGAGGTCTCGGCCGACCCGGTGCATCTCATGTATATCCTCGAGCAATCGATCCGGCGCGAACAGTTTGCCGACGAGCAGGAAAAGAAATTGCTCGCCTTCATCAAAGCCGATCTGGCGCCGCGCTATGCCGAATTCATCGGCAACGAGATCCAGAAAGCTTATCTCGAGTCTTACGGCGATTACGGTCAGAACTTGTTCGACCGCTATGTCGCCTATGCCGATGCCTGGATCGAAGATCAGGACTACAAGGACCCCGACACCGGCCAGTTGATGGATCGCGAGCTTCTCAATCAGGAGCTTTCGAAGATCGAGAAGCCGGCGGGCATCGCCAACCCGAAGGATTTTCGCAACGAGGTCGTGAAGTTCGCCTTGCGCGCCCGCGCGGCCAACAAGGGGAAGAATCCTTCCTGGACGTCCTACGAGAAACTGCGCGAAGTCATCGAGAAGCGCATGTTCAGCCAGGTCGAGGATTTGCTTCCGGTGATCAGCTTCGGCAGCAAGAAAGACAGCGACACCGAGAAGAAGCATCATGACTTCCTCGAGCGCATGACCTCGCGTGGCTACACGCCGCGCCAAGTCCGGCGTCTGGTCGAGTGGTATATGCGGGTAAACAAGGCCGGTTAAGAGGTTCGAGAAAGGAGCGTCTCGCTCGCGATGAACATCATCGACCGACGGCCCAATCCGAAAGGAAAGAGTCTCGCCAACCGCCAGCGCTTTATCGAACGCGCGAAGAAAGAGGTGAAGGACGCCATCACCGACGCGCTCAAAAAGCGCAAATTGGGTGATGTGGATGGTGGCGAGAAAGTCTCGATTCCGACTCGCGGAATTTCCGAACCCGTGTTCCGAACCTCGTCCCGCGGCGGCAAGCGCGAACAGGTTCTGCCGGGCAATAAGAAGTTCATATCCGGCGACCAAATCGAACGTCCGAGCGGTGGCGGAGGCGGCGGTGGTCGCGGCGAGGCGAGCGCCGAGGATGGCGGCGAGCAGGATGCCTTCGAGTTCATGCTTTCGAAGGAAGAATTCCTCGACCTATTGTTCGAAGATCTCGAACTGCCCAACCTGACCAAGACGAAGCTCAAAGTCAGCGAAACGATGCAGCTGACGCGCGCCGGTTACGCGCATGAAGGCACGCCTGCCAATTTCAGCATCCGCCGCACGATGCGGAACAGCATGGCGCGGCGTATTTCGCTGCATCGCCCAAGCCCGTCCGAGATCGAGGCGATGGAGCAGGAACTCAAGGCGCTTGAAGAAAGCGGCGATACCGAAGGCGCGGCGAAGCTTCGTCTCGAACTGGAAACGGCGGTGATGCGCACCAAGCGCTTCGCCTATATCGATCCCGTCGATGTGCGCTACAACCGTTTCGATCGCATACCCAAGCCGAATACCCAGGCGGTGATGTTCTGCCTGATGGACGTGTCCGGCTCGATGACCGAGGCGATGAAAGATCTCGCCAAGCGGTTCTTCCTCTTGCTTCACGTCTTCCTGGTGCGGCGCTACAAGACCGTCGATCTCGTTTTCATCCGCCATACCTCGAACGCGCAGGAAGTGGACGAGGAGACATTTTTCCACAGCCGCGAAACCGGCGGCACCATCGTCTCGACCGCGCTTGAGGAAATGATGAAAGTCGTTCAAGCGCGCTACAGCCCGGACAATTGGAACATCTATGCGGCCCAGGCATCGGACGGCGACAACTATTCCGAAGACAGCGACCGCTGCAGCCAGTTGTTGGGCGGCGAGCTTCTGCCGCTAACGCAGTATTTCGCTTATATCGAAGTCGGGGCCGAAGCGACGTTGCGGCACGGCTTCCCGTCGCCGCCCACCGATCTATGGCGGACCTACGCGACGATCGCGCCGCAGCACGAGAATTTCGCGATGCGCAAGGTCGCCGATCCCTCCCAGATATACCCCGTATTCCACGACCTTTTTTCGAAGGATCGCGCGGATGCCTGATACGAAGCTCAATTCGATCGTCGGTGACGACAAGATTCTTTTCACCGGGCCGGAGTGGGATTTCGAGAAGCTGCGCGTCGTCTATGACGCAATCGAAGACATCGCGATCAACGAGATGGGCCTCGACGTCTATCCCAATCAGATCGAGGTGATCACCTCCGAACAGATGCTCGACGCCTATGCGTCGGTCGGCCTACCGTTGATGTATCGTCACTGGAGCTTCGGTAAGCATTTCGCCCGCGAAGAAACGCTGTATCGCCGCGGCTATCAGGGCCTCGCTTACGAGATTGTCATCAATTCCAGCCCTTGCATCTCCTACATCATGGAAGAGAATTCCATGGCGATGCAGACGCTGGTGACCGCGCATGCTGCTTTCGGGCACAATCATTTCTTCAAGAACAACTTCCTGTTTCGCCAATGGACCGATGCCGGCGGAATTCTCGATTATCTGACCTTCGCGCGCGACTTTGTCGCCCATGCCGAAGAGAGCTACGGCGCCGACGAGGTCGAACGCACGCTTGACGCCGCGCACGCGCTGATGAGCCACGGGGTTCACCGCTATACGCGCCGCCCCAAGCTCAATCTCTTTGAAGAACAGCAACGCGAGCAGGATCGCCGTCAATTCGCCGAAGAGAATTTCGATGACATTTGGCGTACCGCGCAACTAGCGCAGGCGACGGCTTCGATCGACGAGAAGGCTGCGGAGCGCGAAATCGCGGCGATTCGCCAGAAGCTTGGCTTGCCGGAAGAAAACATTCTCTATTTCCTCGAGAAGCGCGCGCCGCGTTTGGCGCCGTGGCAGCGCGAACTGGTGCGTATCACGCGGCACATCTCGCAATATTTCTACCCGCAGAAACAGACCAAGATGATGAACGAAGGCTGTGCGACCTTCGTCCATTACGAAATCATTCACCGCCTTCACGAAAAGGGTCTGATCAGCGACGGCACGCTGCTCGAGATCATGCACTCGCACACCAGCGTCGTGTCGCAGCCCGAATTCGACGATCAGCGCTATAACGGCATCAATCCCTATGCGCTGGGTTTCGCGATGATGAACGACATCAAGCGCATCTGTCTCAACCCCACGCAAGAAGATCGCGATTGGTTTCCGGACTTCGCCGGCAACGGCGATGCCTACGGGACGCTTCGTTATGCCTGGGCGAATTTCCGCGACGAAAGTTTCGTGCTGCAATATCTCAGCCCGCGCGTCATGCGCGATTTCCGCATGTTCAAGATGATCGATGACGCCGAAGCCGACGCGATCGTTATCGACGCGATTCACGAAGAACGCGGGTATAAGGAAATCCGCCGGTCGCTGGCGCGGCAATATGATCTTTCCCGTCACGAGCCGGATATTCAGGTTCGCGATGTCGATCTCGCCGGCGACCGCTGCCTCGTGCTGAGCCACACGGTTCATGACGGTATTTTGTTGGACGAAGGCAGCGCTCGCGCTGTGCTCGAAAATCTATCGCAGCTTTGGCATTACGGCATTCGGTTGGAAGAGGTCGATGTCACGACCGACCGTGTACTGAAAACGCACGAAGTCTCTGCCCGCCACTAAGCTGTTTATCTTTCAGCATCGGCGCGAATCCTTCGGGATTCACGCCGATTTTTTTTGCTCTCTCAGTGGATGCTGAAAGACGCATCGACGTAGCGGAGTTTCGGTGGCGTGATAATCGGCGCGTGGGCGACTTGCACCGAATAAAGCTTGCCGTCGATGTTCTTTTCCCAGAAATCGAGGAAGCGATGGAGGACGGGATATTGGGGAGCGATGTCCAATTCCTGCCAGATGAATGTTTGCACGAGATGCGGATGATCGGGAAGACGATAGAGAATCTCGGCAGTCGTAAGACGGTATCCCTCTAACTGACGGCGCAACATGCTTCACCTCTCAAATACTGCGAATACAACGTGTGCGACGCGGTAAGTTTCCCACGTCGCTCGCAATAATCAAGAAAAAAACATTATATATCAGATGTTTAGCAGCGTCTCTCCGAGAGTGCTGCTAATTCAATGATAAAGGGAGACGGTGTGTCTCCTAGCGCGCGCGAACGCTCGACAAGAATTTCTCCGCTTCGCTGCGCAGCGTCTCTGCTTGATCGGCGAGTCCAGCGGCCGAACTCAACACCATATTCGCGGCCTGGCCGGTTTCATCGGCGGCGCGCGTCAATCCCAAAATATTTGCCGATACGCCACGCGTGCCGTTGGCAGCTTCTAGAACGTTCTTCGCGATTTCGCGTGTCGTTGCTTCCTGCTTTTCGATGGCAGTGGCGATGACGGTGGAGATCGCGTTGCTCTTGCCGACGGTGCGGCTGATCTCTTCGATCGCCGCGACAGCGTCGCGCGTTGCATTTTGAATTGCGCGTACTTGTGCGCCGATATCGTCGGTCGCTTTAGCCGTCTGATTGGCGAGCGATTTTACTTCCGAAGCGACGACAGCAAAGCCGCGGCCTGCTTCGCCGGCACGCGCGGCTTCGATCGTTGCGTTAAGCGCCAGCAGATTGGTTTGGCTGGCAATGTCGGAAATGAGTTGAACGACTTCACCGATATGCTGCGCTGCCTCGGTCAGGCCGCGCACGGTTTCGGTCGTGCGTTGCGCTTCGGCGACGGCGTCATTGGCGACGCGCGCGGATTCGGCGACTTGCCTGCCGATTTCGCTGCTGGAGACGGAGAAGTCTTCGGCGGCAGCGGCAACGGTTTGAACATTGGTCGAAGCTTGTTCGGCGGCGGTGGCGACGGCATCGGATTGTCGTGACGAGGCATCGGCGGTCGAGACCATCGCCGCAGCAGTCGCCTGCATCGCATCGGCGGCGCCGGAAACCGTATCGACGATGTCTTTGACGCTGGCTTCGAAACTTTGTGCCAAAGCGAGAAGTTCGGCACGGCGCTGCGCCGACATCGCTTGTCGTTCGGCAGCCGCTTCCTGTTCGCGTTGACGGCCAGCGCGGGCACGATCTTGAAAGACGACAACGGCAGCGGCCATTTCGCCGATTTCGTCCTGGCCCACTTCGGGAATGTCGCCGTCGATCTCGCCACGCGTCATCCCGGTCATGCAGTTGTTGAGCATGGCGAGGCGGCGAACGAGATGATTGCCGACGCGTAACGCCGGAATGGCGGTCAACAGGCTGACGATGGCGATCGTCGCGAGCAACAATTCACCGCGCGCGATGGCAACGCAGCAGGTCAACAGCGCCAGCAAGACCATGGCGCCAAACGCGGCCATAAGCTTCAAGCGAATCCCGACGCCGGGCCGGACCGGTGCGAACTCACCTTGGCTGATTGCGACCATCGATCAATCCTTTGGCGGCCATGGGGCCGTTATCAAAGGGATTATCGAATAAAGGCGGTTAGACAACCGTTAACGATTCCGAAGCCATGTCGCCAAGACACCCCTCGTAAGGCTGCCATTGCGTGCGTTAAGGGTTCTGTTACCTTGCGCCGCGTGCTCAGCGATTTTCATTACCCCCGCGTCGATATCCGCCTGATCCTGGCCATGCTGGTCGGGGTGGTGGCGTTTTTCTTCTTGCCATTGACGATGCCCGGCGTGATGCGCGCGGCGATCGCGTGGGACGGCGGCGCATTCTTTTTCCTATCGGTGACCTTTTTGGCTGTCGGCAATGCCGATTTCGATGCTTTGAAAAAGCATGCCGGTCAGCAGGACGCGAAGCTCTGGATTATCCTTGCGATCGTCGTCGTCGCGGCGGTTGCCAGTCTCGCCTCGCTGGCGATCGTGATGCAGAAGGAGCCGGGACCGAACGCGCCGTCGCTGCATGCGCGGATCGCCGTTTCGGTCGCGACGATCCTGATCTCATGGGTTTTCGTCCATATGACCTTCGCGATCCGCTATGCGCATTATTTCTGCAGCAACCCGGCGGTGAAGGGCAAACATCGTGGCGGCCTGGCCTTTCCCGGAACGGAACGGCCCGACTTCTGGGACTTCGCCTACTACTCGTTCGTTGTTGGCATGACCTGCCAGGTTTCCGACGTGCAGGTCACGTCCGGCGCGATGCGGCGGCTGACGTTGTTCCACGGCATCCTGACATTCTTTTTCAACGCCGGCGTTTTGGCCCTGGCGGTCAATATCCTCGGGACTGCGCTTTAAGCGGCCGCCGCTGCTCGCCTTCATCGTCGAAATTTTTATCATGCAGCCAGCGCTGATAGGCGCGCCGGATGCGCGGCCAGTCGCGATCCAGCATCGCGAACCACGCCGTATCGCGGCTCTCGTCTTTGACGATCATATGCTGGCGAAATAATCCTTCATGCCGAAAGCCGAACCGCGCCGCGGCCTGCATCGAACGCCGGTTGCGCGCATCGCATTTCCATTCGACCCGGCGATAGCCAAGCCGGTCGAAAGCATTTTCGAGTAGCAGGTAGATCGCCTCGGTCGCTTCACGCGTCCGCTGCAGCTGTGCGGCAAAGAAGATATTGCCGATCTCGATCACGCCGTGATCCGGATTGATCCGCGTATAGCTGGCCAGCCCGAGCGGCCCACGCTTGCGATCGACGATGGCGTAGAACAGCGGATCGTCGGACTCGGCGCAGTCGGATAGCCAATAGCCGAAATCCCGCGCCGTGCCGAAGGGGCCGACGAACATATAATCCCACAACCGCTCGTCACGATCGGGGCCATGCGTTGCCGTATAAAGCGGGGCACCGTGATTGCGCGGTGCGATCGGCTCCAGCCGAACCCGCTCGCCGCGAATGATTTTGCGCTGAGGAAGACGCGCGGGTTGCCAGTTCAATATTCTCGCCATCGGGCGATCTTGGCGTTTCGCTCCGGCCATGCAAGCGGCAAACAAAGACCTTGCCAGGGTCAGGGGCAGGCGCTTCAATTCCGCCCCAACGGCTGGGGTGCCGGCGCGACTGCCGGCTGAGATCATACCCAAAGAACCTGTCTGGGTTATGCCAGCGAAGGGAGTCCATGGACGGCCAATCTCACGATCATCGACACGGCGGTACGCCCAAGACGGCCATCATCGGCGGCGGCGTCATCGGCTTGTCGATCGGTTGGCGGTTGGCCCAAGCGGGATGCGACGTCGATATCTTCGAACGGGGCGAGGCGGGCAAGGGCGCAAGCTGGGCTGCCGCTGGGATGCTCGCTGCCGGGGTCGAAACCGAACCGGGCGAACTCGGGCTGCATGCGCTCAATTTCGCTAGCCAGAAGGCCTGGCCGGCCTTCGCGGCCGAGCTGGAAAAGGCCTCAGGCCATCAGGTCGATCTGCGTTCCGAAGGCACGCTCATGGTCGCCCTCAATCGCGACGACGCAGCGCAGCTTCGCTACACCTACGATTTCCAGAAGGCGCACGGCATCGACCTCGACTGGCTGACCGGCGCGCAGGCACGGCAACGCGAACCGTTCCTTCATCCGAATTTGGCTGGCGCCGTGTTCTGTGCCGGCGATCATCAGGTCGAGAACCGAAAACTTGTTCCGGCCTTGCGCGCGGCATTTCTCGCCGCCGGCGGCAAGCTTCACGAACATACCGCCGTCGCCGCCGTGACGACGGCCCATGGCAAGATCACGGGTCTCACCATCGGCGATCGTCAGGTCGCTGCGGATGTCGTCGTGCTTGCGGCGGGCGCTTGGTCCGGCGAGATCGCAGGATTGCCGCCCTCGGCTCGGCCGCCGATCCGGCCGATCAAAGGCCAGATGCTGGCGTTGCGCATGAACCTTGCCGAGCCGCTGTTGCGGCACGTCGTGTGGACCCCGCGTGTGTACATGGTGCCGCGGCACGACGGCCGCCTGATCGTCGGCGCGACCACCGAAGAACGCGGCTTCGATACCAATCTGACGGCGGGGGGCATTTACAGCCTCCTCGAAGGGGCCTGGCGCTCGCTGCCGGGTGTGGAGGAACTGCCGATCGACGAGATGTGGGTCGGTTTCCGGCCCGGCTCGCGCGACGATGCGCCGATCATCGGGTCGGGCGAGATCGACGGGCTGATCTATGCGACCGGCCATCACCGTAACGGCATCCTTTTGACCCCGGTTACGGCGGATGCCGTCTCGCGCTATATCCGCACCGGCGAGATGGACGAGGTTGCTCGGCCTTTCGCGATCGATCGGTTTGCGGCGACCAGCAAAAAAGCCGCGAGGGAGAAGGCATGAGCGCGGTCATTCGCGTCAACGGCAAGGAAGAGCCGCTCAGCGTCGTCACGGTGGCGGAACTGCTGGCGGGGCGCGGCATCAAGCGGCCCAAGGGCGTCGCGGTCGCGCTGAATGGCGCTGTTGTTCCGGCGAGCACTTGGGAACAGGCGCGGCTCAATGCCGGGGATCGCGTAGAGATCGTAAAGCCTTTCGGCGGCGGATGAAGATGGCCCGGGACCAAGCAGCAATGACGACGGATTCGTTCACGATCGCCGGTAAGACTTTTTCATCGCGCCTTTTGATGGGCAGCGGCGGCTATCCCAATCAACAGGTGCTGATCGATTCGCTCGCTGCCGCCGCGCCGGCGATGGTGACGGTCGCGCTGCGCCGCATCAGTCTCGAACCCTATGCCGAAAGCCTCGTCGATGTGCTCGACGATTATGTGCTGCTGCCGAACACGGCCGGCTGCGCCACGGTGAAGGATGCGGTGCTGACCGCGCAACTCGGGCGCGAAGCACTCGATACCAACTGGGTGAAGCTCGAACTGATCGGTGATCGCGAGACGCTCTATCCTGATGTCGAACAGCTCATGCGCGCGACCGAGGAACTGGTGAAGGACGGCTTCATCGTTCTGCCCTATTGCAACGACGACCCCGTGACCTGCCGCAAGCTTGCGGATGCCGGCGCGGCGGCGGTGATGCCGCTCGGCTCGCCGATCGGCACCGGGCTCGGCATCATCAATCCTTATGCGATCGAACGTATCGTCGCGACCTGTCCCGTGCCGATCATTCTCGATGCGGGTATCGGCACGGCCTCCGATGCGGCGCAGGCGATGGAACTCGGCTGCGAGGGCGTGCTGCTCAACACCGCCGTTGCCAAGGCACATGATCCCGTCCGCATGGCGGCCGCGATGCGCAGCGCAGTTGAGGCCGGTCGCGGCGCACGTCTCGCCGGCCGCATCCCGAAGCGAACCCAAGCGGAGCCCTCCAGCCCGCAGCTTGGCCTCGTCGGCGGTTGATCCTTCCGAACCCGGCGATCCTGGTCATCACCGACCGGCGCCAAGCCAGGGTGCCGCTCGAAACCATCGCCGCCGGATTATTCGCCGGCGGTTGCCGCTGGCTCAGCCTGCGCGAAAAGGACATGCCGTCCGCCGAACGGCGCGACCTGCTACGATGCTTGAAGACGTTGGGCGATGCGTATGGCGCAAGCGTCATAGTGCATGACGACCTCGCCGCTGCGGCCGATACAGGCGCGGCTGGTATTCATCTGCCCGCCGGCGCGTCGGTCCGTGAGGCGCGTCGCGTGCTCGGCACTGAAGTCCTGATCGGCCAATCCGCACACAACCAAGACGACGTCCGCCGGGCGGCGGGCGAGGGCGCCGGCTACGTCACGCTCAGCCCAATCTTCCTGACGGACAGCAAGCCCGGCTATGGGCCGGCGCTCGGTCTTGATGCTTTACGGGTGCCGTCGCCCTCGCCGGTGCTCGCGCTGGGCGGAGTCGGTATTAGCAATGCTGCCGATTGCATCGCTGCCGGTGCTGCTGGGATTGCGGTGATGGGGGAGGCGATGCGAGCGCTGGATCCCCAGGCTTTTATGGTCGGGTTACGGCAGCGTCTTGCCGCCGCGGGCTGACCGAGCACGTCATGTGATTCGATGGAAGAGTAATCGTTGCCCTACGCTATCAACCGTGGGACGCGTTCTTCTCAACGTCGCCGCTCTGGGGTTGAGGAGGCGCAAAGAAAAACCGCCGCTCATGGCCGTACCATGAGCGGCGATCTTTTCGATACGTATCGAGGCGAAAGCCTTAGAGGGCGGTCGCGACCGAATTGAAAGTCGTCGTCAGTTTGGTGCCGACCGACGTAACGGCCGTGATGACAGCAACCGCGATAAGGGCTGCGATCAAGCCGTATTCGATCGCCGTTGCGCCGCAATCGTCAGTGATAAGCTTTTTCAGAATGGACATGGTCGAAAGTCTCCTGGGACCAGGTTGGTGACAGGAGCGATCCTGGCGAAAACTTCTTAATAGGCGCTTAAAATCCAAGTAGAACTGACCTTCGGGGTAATACTTATGTCATAAAATAAAATTAATTATAATAAAACTTGAAATGTATTCTTGAAAAATTCGGGTAAAATTTTAGAAAAATGCGCGCGATGATACGCGCCGGTGTTTGCCTGCCTGCGGTATTCATGTCAGGCGTTGTGATGATTCAGGCGCGTCGAATCAAATCGGATTCGTGTTTCCATCGCTTGAGTATGGGTGTGATTCTTTTGCCATAGCGACAAGGCGATACAGCGCATGCGCACGCAAAATTTGTCGCCAATATGGCGAAACATGTTAATATGCCGGGCGATTGCTTACGGCCGTTGGTTCGGCCAGGACAGGTCCGGCTACGTCGTCCTCCTGCCCGCACCCAAAAAGAAATTAGGAGTAAAAGTTATGAAGGCGCTTATCTCTGCACTGGCCCTGATGTCGTTCGTTGCGGCCGCCACCATCCCGGTTTACAGCGCCCAGGCGCAGACCACCACGACCGCGACGCCGAAGGCGAAGAAGTCCACCGCCAAGAAGTCCACGGCGAAGAAAGCTTCGAAGAAAAAGACCTCGAAGAAGAAAGCCGCTCCGGCCGCAAAGCCGATGTAATTTGTTGCTTTAATGCAGCAAATAAAGCCCCCGGAGCATTGCTCCGGGGGCTTTTTCTTTGTCCGCCGTTAGGCCAAACGGACGAAATTTAGTGCCGTATGATTCTGACTTAAGGCGTCTTCGCGCCCGCCGCGCGGCAGGTGAAAACCGCACGGGTCGGCGTCATTAGCGGACAGGTATCGAGATTGATTCCTTGCCGCACGATCTGCGGCACGCCGCCATCGCCACACGCCGTTTGCGCCGCACTCTTCACCGCCTCGGGATCGTTCCAAAGCTTGTTGTAGCAAATTGCGACCCCGCGTTGGCTCGGATCAGGCAGCAACAAAGACCCCCGAGTCGTGGGGGGAGCCGTGACATCGGGCGCCGCCGGATCGGGCGTGCCGAGATCACGAGACATATCAGGCGCCGTCGTGTTCGAACCATAAAAGGTGAGCGCGTTCACAGGTTGAGTCTGCGGCGCCGGTGAACCCGGCGCATAGGTCTGATAAGGGGCCGGCATGCTGCACCCGGCGAGCGTGGCGAGAATCGCTGCCACCGCCCAATACTGTGCCGCCCGATTTAAGTAACGTCGCATGCGCGAAAGCTGGCGCATCGCCGTGCGCGACGCAACCCTTCTTTGGCCGAAAGCGCTCGGTTATCATGCCCCCATGACACCGAAAACACCCGACGATCCTGCCCGCATCGCGGGTTATCACGCGCATATCTATTATGACGCCGGGAGCCGCGAGACAGCGGCTTGGCTGCGTCAGGTCGTTGGTGAGCGGTTCGAGGCGGTTCTGGGCCGCTGGCATGACGAGCCGGTCGGTCCGCACCCGATCTCGATGTTCCAGGTCGCCTTCGGCGTCGAGGCATTCGCGGGAATCGTGCCGTTCCTCATGCTCAATCGCGGCGGCCTGCGCATCCTGGTCCATCCCGAAACCGACAACGCCTATCGCGATCATGCGATCAATGCGCTGTGGCTGGGCGAACCGGTGAAACTCAAGCTGGATATTCTACCCGGCGCGCGCTGACGCCCGATCAGGCTTTATTCCTTGCGGCGGAAACGCAGCACAAGGCTCGTCACCTTGAGGCTGTGGCCGTTGATCATTTTGAACAGACCTTCGCGATCGAGCCCGGGCTGGATCGTTCCCGGTGCGATATCGAGCGCGAGCACCTGAGCGATATAGTGGTGCGGCGCATCGGCATGCGGTGCGCAAGGCCCCAGATAGGCTTCGGCGCCGCGCGAATTTTTTCCGACTGTGATGTCCTTGCCGGTCGCCGCGCCCTGGCCTGATTTCACTTCCAGCATCGAGCCGGGAATATTGTAGGCGAGCCAATGCGTGACCCCGGCGCCGCGCCCGCCGTCCGGATCGCTGAGAATGATCGCATAGCTTTTGGTGCTGGGCGGCTGATTGGCCCATTTGAGCGGTAGGGAGACGTTCTCGCCGCCGCATTCGCCCGGGCCGGCATTTTTGGCGGTCAGGACACCGTTGTCCTTCACCGCCGAGGAACTCACCGTGAAGAGACCTTCCTTATCCGCAGCTTGAGCAAAGCCGAGGGGGATTACCATCGCGGCAAGGGCAATCCACGCGGCGTGCCGAAATGAAAACGTCATCATGTGCTGTCCTTATCGATTGCCGGAAGTTCAACGATCGGGTTTGGCAATGACATAGCGTTTGTCGATGACTTGGTCACCGGTAACGTCCGTCTTTATCATGCCCTGTGCCTTAAACCAGGCGATCTGGCGTAAAATATCCTGCACATCGAGAGTCGCATCGGCATCGATATAAGAAATGCCGGCCTTCAATTGCTGCGGCGACTGGCCGACATATTTGCCGATCATGGCAAGGATTTCGGGCGCGGTCGGACCGTCGAGTCGCTTCTCGTCCGGGCCGATAAAGGCGTCGTGGTAGTCCCGCGCGGCTTTGCGAAACGCGCGCAGAAATTTCTCGACCGTGGGGCGGCGGTCATTTGCCGTTTTCGCGGCCGTGAAGACGACGCCGGTTTGGATTGGAATCTCATCGCCGACATAGCCGAGCAATTTGACATCGCTGCGGTTGATCGCCGGCGTCGTGACGGTAGCGAGAATGACGCCGCTATCGACCTGACCGCCGGTCACGCCGGTGACCTGGTTCGGCAGCGATTGCAGCGGCACCATGCGAACGCTTGCCGGGTCGATATGATACTTCGCTTCCAGCATGGCATAGGCGTAATGCGACGGGGCGCCGAATTGTGTAACCGAGCCTGAATGACCTGCCATATCCTTGAATGTTTTGAAGCCGGCTTGATACGCCTGATTGGATACGACGAACACGAAGACCGGAAAGCCGGGCGACTCACGCGCCAGGCCGCTGATGACGCGGATCGCGTTCTGACCGGCGAGGTTATAAAGCGCGCCGCCGGGACCAGTGGCACCGAAATCGACGGCGCCCGAGACGACCGCAACCGCGATCGGTTCGGCGGAATCGAACGCGACAATCTCGGCTTCGAGTCCCTCGGCGGCGAAATAGCCCTTTTCCTGGGCGATAAAGTTGGGACCATTCGCCGCCACTTTGACAACGCCGATCTTGATCGCCTCGGCATGGGCAAAACCACAACTCACGCCGAAGGCAACGAATCCGACGATTGCCAATCGTGCCAGACGTCCTTGCACGGAACTCATAGGCCGACCTCCCCCTAAGATTTTTTCTTAGCCTAGCATGACGGCCGTCGGGCGGGGGCTCCGCGTGGTGCTTGACGGGGTAGTGTTTCTCTCCGAATACTGTGGTCGATTCCAAGGGGAGCCCCCGAAGACGGGGCTGAGACACCGCGAGGCAAAAGCCGTGGGAACCCTTTGAACCTGATCCGGATCGTACCGGCGTAGGGACAGGAACGGCGCTGCTGATAGCGCTCCCTTACGCTAGGCCGGATCAGCTCGACACCCTCGTATTGGGAAGGAGATTGACCATGCCCGAAGGCGCAATCGGCAATAATTTCAAAGTATCCACCGGCGCTCTGCCGGCCTCGCGCAAAGTCTTCGTGCCTGGGAAAGTGTTCCCGGATGTTCAGGTCGCGATGCGCGAGATCGACCTGACGGCAAGCTCCAAGGAGCCGCCGATCCGGGTCTATGATCCTTCCGGTCCCTATACCGACCCCGCCGTGTCGATCGACATTCGCGCCGGTCTCGCGCCGCTGCGCGAGAAATGGATTCTCGAGCGCGGCGATGTCGAACGCTATATCGGGCGCGATGTGAAGCCCGAAGACAACGGCCTCGATTCATCCGAGATGAGCGTCGTGCCGTTGTTCGATCGCGCCGGCCGCCAGCCCCTGCGCGCCAAGAATGGCAAGTCGGTGTCGCAGCTCGCCTATGCGCGCGCCGGCATCATCACGCCCGAGATGGAATATATCGCGATCCGTGAAAATCTCGGCCGCGAGAATCTCAAGCGCGATCCGACCGGCGAAAGCTTCGGCGCCGCGATCCCTGATTTCGTCACGCCGGAATTCGTGCGCGACGAAATCGCGCGTGGCCGCGCCATCATCCCGGCGAATATCAATCACCCGGAATTGGAGCCGATGATCATCGGCCGGAACTTCCTGGTGAAGATCAACGCCAATATCGGCAACTCGATCGTCACTTCGTCGGTGGCCGAGGAAGTCGATAAGCTCGTCTGGGCGACGCGCTGGGGCGGGGACACGGTCATGGATCTTTCGACCGGCAAGAACATCCACACCATCCGCGAATGGATCATCCGCAATTCGCCGGTGCCGATCGGTACCGTGCCGATCTATCAGGCTTTGGAAAAGGTCAACGGCAAGGCCGAAGACCTGACCTGGGAAGTCTTCCGCGACACGCTGATCGAACAGGCCGAACAGGGTGTCGATTACTTCACCATCCATGCCGGCGTGCGGCTCGCCTATATCCCGATGACGGCCAAGCGCGTCACCGGCATCGTCTCGCGCGGCGGCTCGATCATGGCCAAGTGGTGCTTGTCGCATCACAAGGAAAATTTCCTCTACACGCATTTCGAGGAAATCTGCGAGTTGATGAAGGCTTACGACGTCAGCTTCTCGCTGGGCGATGGCCTCCGTCCGGGTTCGGGCGCCGACGCTAACGACGAAGCGCAATTCGCCGAGTTGAAGACGCTGGGTGAGCTGACCAAGGTGGCCTGGAAGCATGACGTCCAGACCATGATCGAAGGGCCGGGCCATGTCGCCATGCACAAGATCAAAGAGAACATGGAGCTGCAGCTCGAGCATTGCCACGAAGCGCCGTTCTATACGCTGGGGCCGTTGGTCACCGACATCGCGCCGGGCTACGACCACATCACCTCGGCGATCGGCGCGGCGATGATCGGCTGGTACGGCACGGCGATGCTTTGCTACGTCACGCCAAAGGAACATCTCGGTCTGCCCGACCGCAACGACGTGAAGGACGGCGTCATCGCCTATAAGATCGCGGCGCATGCCGCCGATCTGGCGAAGGGCCATCCGACGGCACGCGAACGCGACGACGCGCTGTCGCGCGCCCGCTTCGAGTTCCGCTGGAAGGACCAGTTCAATCTGGCGCTCGATCCGGAAACGGCCGAGAAGTTCCACGATCAGACTCTGCCGGCCGACGGCGCCAAGCTGGCGCATTTCTGCTCGATGTGCGGGCCGAAATTCTGCTCGATGAAGATCTCGCAGGAAGTTCGCGACTATGCTGAAAGCGGCATGGCCGAGAAGTCCGAAGCGTTCCTCCAAGAAGGCGGCGCCATCTACAAGGTACTGGAAGGCAAGGTCGTCGAGATCGAGCAGTAAGCCGTCATGGCCGAACCGATCAGCCGTGAATACCCCAATCGGCCTTTCACCGCCGCGCTGGCTGTTTGCCGGCGCGGCGGCAAGCTGCTGATCGCGGAACGGCAAAAGGCCGGGTCTAGCTTTTCGGGCAAATGGGGTTTCCCCGGCGGGATGCAGGAGGTAGGCGAGACTATCCTTGCGGCTGCCGCGCGCGAACTGCTGGAAGAGACAGGCGTCGTTGCCGAGCCGTTGCGGGTGATCGACGCCTTCGACGTTATTGGCAAGGACCCGGATGAGCGTATCCGCGCGCACTTTACGCTGATCTGCGTCCTACTCGACTGGAAGTCGGGCGAGGGCGAGCCGATCGAGGATGCGGCCCAGCTTGGCTGGTACACGCCGGATGATGCGCTCAAGGGGCTCGAACTTTTCCCCGATACGTTGCGTCTGATGAAAGCCGCGCTTGCGGTCTAATATCGCGACGGAAGCTTTTGAAATATCTTGAATTCGGCGCCGCTCATCCGTAGCCTTGAATTCCCAGCAACTTACGAAAGGAGGTGATCCCGTGTCTCATTGCCAAGGACGGCGGACGTATTCGACCGTATTCGGGATTGCTGCCTCGATAGGAATTTCTGTCCAGTAAGCAAGACCGCGGCGAACGTCGCCGCTTCGGACAAGTGGGAAGGGCCGTCCTGGTTAGGGCGGCCCTTCTGCTTTGGGGAACTATTGGACCCGCACAACCATTTTGTTTCTGGAAAGTCTTTTTGCAGGAGCAGAACATGCGCGGTTTATTGATCCTCGGCGTCGTCCTCATCATTGCCGGTATCGGCGCCTTGATCGTCAACGTCATTCCCGTCCATCACACTGAACAGGTGGCGAAGATCGGCCCCATCGTCGCGTCGAAGGACACCGAAACCGACTATTTCATCCCGACTTGGGCTGGTGCGGCGATCATCGTCCTCGGCGGCGGTTTGGTCTTCGCCGGCGCGCGTAAGGCGTAATCCCGTTTCGAGGCTTGCGATTGCATCGGCGGCGGATTAAACGCCGCCGATGCAAGACGCTGTCGGTACGCTTCCCGTCGTTCGTAAAATTGCCGAGCTGCGGCGCATGGTCGCCGCTTGGCACCGCGCCGGAGACACGGTTGCGTTGGTGCCGACCATGGGGGCTCTCCATCGCGGCCATCTCACCTTGGTGCAGCATGCGTGCGGCTTGGCCCGTCATGTGATCGCGAGTGTTTTCGTCAACCCGACCCAGTTCGGCCCCAACGAAGATTTCAGCCGCTATCCACGTGACGAAGCCGGCGACGCTGCCAAGTTGGTAGGTGCCGGCTGTTCACTGCTCTATGCGCCGGATGCCGGCGAAATGTATCCGCCGAATTTTGCGACCACCGTCTCGGCCGGCGCTCTCGCCGAACCGCTCGAAAATCAATTTCGCCCCGGCCATTTCACCGGTGTCGCGACGGTCGTGACAAAACTGCTGCTACAGTCGCAAGCCGACATCGCCTGCTTCGGCGAGAAGGACTACCAGCAGCTTCAGATCATCCGCCGACTGGCACGCGATCTCGATATTCCCATTCGCATTGAGGCAGTGCCGACGGTGCGCGAGCCCGATGGCTTGGCGCTGTCATCGCGCAACTCGTATCTCTCCGACGATGAACGCCGCATCGCGCCGGCATTGCATCGCGTGCTGACCGACGTTGCCGCACGATTTGCTGCCGGTGCTTCGACGCAGGATGTCGCGGCGTGGGGCGCCGCTGAATTGTTGCGCGCCGGTTTTGCCAAGCTCGATTATCTCGATTTGCGCGATGCCGAAACCTTGCAGCCGCTCGTCGATCGCAGCCGGCCGGGCCGGGCGCTGGTGGCGGCGTGGCTCGGCAAAACACGGTTGATCGATAATCAGGCCTTGCCGCCGACGAAAAACGCCGGCTGATGCGCTGTTGGATCCTCGCCACCTTCTTGCTCGCGGCGAGCACCGGTTTCGCCGGCGCAAGTCCGGACAGCGACGCTTTGGTGAAATACGGCCTGATCGGCAGTTGGGCGGTCGATTGCAAGAAGCCGCCCGCAGACGACAACCCCTTCCAAGTCATCACCCCGTCCAACGCCGGCGAGCCGACCCGCCAGCTCATGACCGGTAACGGCAATCATACCAGCCCGACGCCGCTCCATGATGTCGCGCGGGTCGATGCCGATCATTTGCGCTTCTCCTTCACGCAGGGCATGGCCGTCGTGACCGTTACGCTCGTCAAAGAAAAAGGCCGGATACGGCCAACGGAATCGCAAACCGGCGATGGTCAGGTCGTGGTCAAGGACGGCATCGTCGTTCGCAGCGGCCAGCAGACGATCTGGCTCCAAAAATGCCCGGACTGACTGCGTAACCGATAGCGCTGTGCTACCATCGGCCAAAGCCGGAAGAAACCGGCTGGTGGTTCGTTGTCGATCGTCACAAGAAGGAAAAGCGGCAGTGAAGGTTCTTGTCACGGGCGGCGCGGGGTTCATCGGTACGTCTGTCGTCCGTCATCTTCTCGGCGAGGGCGACGAGGTTATCAATCTCGACAAGCTCACCTATGCCGGTTCCAACCCGCCACTAGGGCCGTTCGGCGACAACGGCCGCTATATGCTTGAGGTTGCGGATGTCGCCGATTTCGGCGGTGTCACCCGTGCGCTGGCCAAACATCGTCCCGATACGATCATGCACCTCGCTGCCGAGACGCATGTGGATCGCTCGATCGACAGCCCGGCCGAATTCATCCATTCCAACCTCGTCGGCACTTTCGTCATGCTGGAAGCGACGCGGGCCTATTTCCGCACGCTCGATGATGCGGCGAAGGCAGCATTTCGCTTTCATCTGATTTCGACCGACGAGGTGTTCGGTTCGCTCGATGGTGGCGGCGAGGCCGACGAAAATTCGCGCTATCAGCCGAACAGCCCTTATGCAGCATCGAAGGCGGGCGCCGATCATCTCGCTCGTGCCTGGCACAAGACCTACGGTCTGCCGATCCTGGCGACCAACTGCTCGAACAATTACGGGCCGTGGCAGTTTCCGGAAAAACTCATTCCGTTGGTAATTCTCAACGCGCTCGACGGTAAGAAACTGCCGATCTATGGCGCGGGCGCGAATATCCGCGACTGGCTTTATGTCGGCGATCATGCGGCGGCGCTTGTCGCGGTGCTACGCAAAGGCAAGGTCGGCGAAACCTATAACATTGCCGGCAACGAGCAGCATTCGAACATCGACATTGTCAAAATGATCTGCGCCATCCTCGACGAGGAACGGCCGGATTCACCGCATCGCCCTCATGCCAATCTGATCGAGTTCGTCACCGACCGGCCGGGCCATGATCTGCGCTACGCCGTCGATGACGCGAAGATCCGGCGCGAACTCGGCTGGAAGCCTGCTGAAAATCTCGTCACCGGCATGCGCAAGACGGTGAAGTGGTATCTCGACAATCAAGCTTGGTGGGAACCGATCCGTAGTGGCGTCTATCGCGGCGAGCGGTTGGGAAAAACTGCCAAATAAACATCGCGCACGAAAGAAGCGCGCGGCAACGAACGGGGGAGACGAAGAATGCGTGGCGTAAAAACGGCGATCGGTATTCTTGCGGTGATGCTGCTGGCAGCACAAACGGTCAGCGCAGAGCCGGTGAAAATCCGTACCGGCTGGCTGGTCGTGCCGAACATGATCTTCCCGCTGATGCCTTTGAAGCCCGAGGTGCTGAAGCATTACGGCAAGTCCTACGAGCTTGAACTCATCCATTTCACCGGGACGCCGCCGCAGATCACGGCGCTCGCTTCGAAAGAACTCGATCTCTCGCCGCTCAGCTTCTCGGCTTTTGCTTTGGCCGTGACCAACGCACATCTCGAAAATCTACGTATCGTCGCCGATGGGTTGCAAGACGGCGCGCCGGGTTGGCAGACCAACGAATTCCTGGTCGAGAAGGACGGTCCTATCCATCGTGTCGAAGACCTCAAAGGCAAGGTCGTCGCCAGCAACGCGTTCGGCGGTGCTGTCGATATCGGGTTGCGCGCGATGCTCAAGAAGCATGGTCTTGAGGATAAGCGCGATCTCTCGATCATCGAAATCCAGGTGCCGAACATGAAGGCGGCCCTGGCCGAGCATAAGGTGGCGCTGATCTCACCGCTGCCACCCTTCACCCGCGATCCCGATCTGAAAGCGATCTCGAAGGTCCTCTTCACGCAGCGCGATGCGTTGGGCCTCGCCCAGACGATCAGCCTGACGACGCGCAGCGAGTTCATCGCTGAACATCGCGGCGCCTTCGTCGATTTCCTCGAAGATCAGCTTTCGTTCCTGCGCTGGCTGACCGATCCGGCCAATCACAAGGATGCAGTCGCGCTGGCAGCCTCGTTCAACAAGCAGCCGCCTGAAAAACTCGATTGGGCTTTCACCCACGAAGATTCCTATCGCGATCTGCAGGGCACGCCCGACGTCAAGGCGCTGCAATCGAACGTCGATATGATGAGCGATCTCGGCCTGATGAAAGGAAAGATCGACGTGAAGAAATATGTCGATCTCAGCTTGGTGAAAGAAGCTGCCGCGCGTCTGAAGTAGTTCAGGTCTCGAAGCGGGTGAAGTCGATATCGTGTAATTGGCGCGGTGCGCCGTAATCACGAATCAACTGGCATGGGTCACGGGTAAGTTCGGCGCCGCTGCGCTCGGATTCCGGCTTCAATTGCCCTTCGAGATAGGCGCCGAGATAACGCGAATGGCCGATCAGGGCGCGGCCGAAGGCTTGGCGTTCTCGTTCGTATCGCAGCAATGCCGTATCGATATCGTCCGTCTCGGCCAGCGCCTCGACGAGCCCGACGGCGTCGAGCGCTGCTTTGCTGGTGCCGGCGGCGACATGGGGGCGGGCGACGAACGCCGAATCACCCAACAGGGCGACACGGCCGAAGACGAGTTGCGGCGCTTCCATGTCGGTGATCGCCTGCAGCAGCGGCTGCGGCACGCGCTGGACGATGTCGGCTAGAACCGGCGACAGATTGGTCACGGCCGCAGCCTTCATCTCGGCGATGAATTCCGGTCGCATCAAAGGCGGCGGGATCGACAAGCCGTGATGCTTACCGCTCGCATCGGTGAACATAGCCTTCTGCGTCTCGGCATCGGTGGGCCGATACCAGATGAAATAATAGCGCCGATGGCCGGGACGGGTGTCGTTATTGAGGCCCGGCACGGCAAGTGACACGACCATTTCGCCTTCGGGAAACGAGAAGGCGCAATAATCGAGCAGCGTCGCCTGTCCTGCCGGCGGCATGTCCTTTTCGTCGATGAGACCGCGCCAGGCGATATAGCCGGCCGGGCGGGGCGCGACATCGGGCATGAACTGACGGCGCACGGTCGAAAAAACACCGTCCGCCGCGATCAGAAGATCGGCTTCCTCGCGCGATCCGTCGGCAAAGATCGCCGTTACCTTGTCGGTCGATTGCTCGACCTGAGTCAGATTCATGCCCGTGCGATAGCGGTCGGAGGGAAACGCCGCGCGTAACGGCAGGTAGATGATCGCCCAAGCGCTGCCGTTCGAGGCGCGGGGAATGTCGAACGCGACGTCGCCTTTCTGATCGAGCCAGACCGAGCGCGTGCCTTTGAAAGCGAACGTGCGGTCGATCTTGATGCCGATGCGGTGCATCGTTTCCAGCAGTTCCGAGGAAATGCCGAGGCCGGCGCCGCGGTCGGCCAGATCACCGGCGCTGCGTTCGAAGATGGTGGCGTCCCAACCCGCTTGGCGCAGCAAGTGCGCCGCACAGAGACCGCCGATCGAACCACCGATGATAAGGGCGCGGCGGGGCTTGCTCATAGTTGCGACTAGGGCTGTTGCGACGCGGCGAGCGCAGGGGCCGCTTCGCCGTCGCCGTACTCGGGGACAAGTTCCCGCAGGATGCTGAGGACGCGTTCTTCGCGTCCGTCCTGGACATGCTGGCTGAGTTCGTCCAGCGAACGGTGAAGCATCGCGTAATCGATCGTGCGCGGGGCCGCCAACTTGATGCCGTTGGCTTTGGTCGTCATCAGGGTTTCGTTGGCGTAGAAGAGTTCTTCGTAAAGTTTCTCGCCCGGTCGCAGCCCGACGAAGTCGATCTTGATATCGATGCCCGGCCGTTTTCCTGCCAGGCGAATCATCTGCGTCGCTAGATCGGCGATCTTCACCGGTTCGCCCATATCGAGGACAAAAATCTTGCCGCGGACTTCGTTGTCTTCGCTGGCTAGGGCCGACGATTGCAGGACCAGCTCGACGGCCTCGCGTACGGTCATGAAAAAACGCGAGATGTCCGGATGCGTCACGGTCAACGGCCCTCCGGCGGCGAGCTGACGCTGGAACAACGGCACGACCGAGCCGGTCGATCCCAAGACATTGCCGAAGCGGACGGTCACATAGCGCGTACCTTGGTCGCGCCGCGCTTCGACGATATCGAGCGACTGGCAGACACTTTCGGCGAGGCGTTTCGTCGCGCCCATGACGTTGGGCGGGTTGACCGCTTTGTCGGTCGAGATCATCACCATCGCGATGACGCCGTGTACCCGGCAGGCTTCGGCGACATTGCGCGTGCCCAGCACGTTGGTGACGATGCCTTCGATCGGATTGGCCTCGACCATCGGTACATGCTTCAGGGCGGCGGCGTGGAAGACGAGTTCGGGCCGCTCGGCGGCCATGACCTCATCGACGCGGCGGCGTTCGCGCACATCGCCGATGATCGCCCGGCGTCTGATCTCGGGAAAGCGTTCGCCGATCTCCTGGTCGATCGTATAGAGCGCATATTCGCCGTTATCGAACAGCGCCAATTGCGCCGGTTCGTAAGAGGCGATCTGCCGCGACAGCTCACTGCCGATGGTGCCTCCCGCTCCCGTCACGAGGACGCGACGGCCGGCGATCAGCTTGCGCATGCCGACATGGTCGAGCACGGTTTGCGGCCGCCCCAACAGATCCTCGATCGCGACCGGCTGAACTTTCTGGATATCGTCTTCGCGGGTCTCGCGGAAATCGGTGAGGCGCGGTACGCGCGACAGCGGGATGCCGGATTCGGCGGAGAAATCGAGCAGCTTGCGCGCTGCGCCGCGGCTCAATTCCTGGCAGACGATCAGACGCTGCGGCCGGTCGCGGTGACGCGTGAGGTCGGCGACGATCTTTTCGATTTCATCGAACGTGCCGAGGACCGGCGTGCCGCCGATATCGCGGCCGACGCGGGTGTCGGTATCGGCAAGGATGCCGGTGACGCGATAGGAACGGCGGGAATCGCGACCGATGACGCGGATGAACAGATCGGCGCCTTCGCGCGCGCCCAGCAGCAGGATCGGCACCGGCGCATAGCTCATCGGCTCGAATACATGGCCGAGGCCGCGATCCTTATAGACGCGATAAGCAAAGCGCGGTCCGCCCAGCATCGCCATCAGCAGCAGCCAGTTGATGCCGACCAGCGAGCGCGGCATGTCTTGAAGGCGCGTCGCGATAAAAATCGCCGGAAAGAAAATCAGAATGACGAGCGTTACGCCGCGGAGCAGCGCCAAAAGATCGGGCAGCGAGGCGTAGCGCCAAATCCCGCGATAAAGCCCCGACCACCAGAACACGACGCCGGCGACGACGGCGAAGGCGAGGTCATAAGTGACGATCGTCGTCGGCGAATATTGGACGATGTCGCCGCCGACCCGCAGATAAAAGGACAGCACAAAGGACAGCGCCGCCATGATGACGTCATGGGCGAAGGCGGCGAACGAGCGGCTGGTGATCTTCATCAAGTGTCCTACGGGTCGCATCGGACGTTAGAAAACGCGATGCGACGCAGCAAGCGGCAATTACCCGCGACGAAACCTAATTACCTGAAATCGCTGCAAGCTTTGGCCCTATTCACGCCCGTAAAACATCTACCGTAAGGGCGCGATAAAGCGATTCGGTCTCAGCCATGATGACTGGATCGGCATAATGGATTTCGGTGAGGCGGCGGCCGGCCTCCGCATAGCGGTGCCGCCGCGCGGCGTCCTGCGTCAAAACCTTTAGCGCCGCCGCCAGCGCCGCAACATCGCCGGGCGGCACGAGGATCGCGTTGACGCCATCGCGGGCGATGTCGCGCGTGCCGGGAATGTCGGTGGCGACGATGGCGCGGCCGCATGCCGCCGCTTCCAGCAACGTCTTGGGCAGTCCCTCGCCGCCGAGCGAGGCCAGCACGGCAATCTGCGCCTCGGCCCAGATGGTGCGGACATCTTCGCGATAGCCGGTCCAGGTGATGCCCTTCAGTTTGCTCCAACCGGTCAGGGTTGCTTCGTCGAACGAACTCGGATTGGCCGGGTCGGCGGGGCCGCCCAGCATCAGACGCAGATCGATCCCCTCGCGTTGCAATTGCTGCTGCGCTTCGACGAGAAGGGCAGGGCCTTTGATCGCGATCATGCGGCCAACATAGGCGGCAGTGACGGGCGGCGATGGTGGTTCCGGCATCATCCGGAAATGATCCAGATCGACGCCCGATCCGGCGATGATCGCGATCCGTTTGGCGGCTTCGGTTTGCGATCCGGCGATCACACGGCGGTCGTCTTCATTCTGAACGATGACGCGGCAGTTCCGGCGCAACAGCAACAACGGCCACAGCGCACGCGAGATCTGTCCGATCAGCCGTGCCCGCCGATCACCGCTGGTGCCGACATAGCCGATACCGGCGATGATGCTGACGACACCCGGCACGCGTGCCAGCATCGCCGCGATGCCACCCAGCATCGCTGCTTTCTGCGCGACATGATGGACGAGGAATGGCCGCTCGCGGCGATAGAGGCGATAGATTTCGATGATCGCGGTGAGGCTTGCCAACGGTCCAAGTTGCTCGCGCTGCCACGCCAGCGGATGCAGTGTGAAGCCCGCCGCGCGAATACGCTCGCCATGGGCGGTGACGCGGGCCGCGACCGCCACGTCGAACCCGGCGGCTTGGGCAGCGCGCGCCATCGGCAGGCGGTGCGACCAGAAATACCAATCTTCGGTGACGAGAAAGATCAGCTTGCGGCGCGGCTCGCTCATCGCCGCGTTGCCTGGAACCATTGGCCGGTGATGGCGAGGCCATCTTCCATGCTGACGCGTGGCTTCCATCCGGTTGCCGAACGGGTGGCGCTGTCATCGACTCTCAGCGAACGGAACAGCGCGTTGGCTTCATTTCTTCGCTTCAGCAGCCGCAGCGTCGCATCGAGGATGAAAGGCGGGAAGGGCAACAGTAGGGGCTTGCGTCCGATGCCGCGTCCCATACGCCGCAACAATTCGGGCATGGCGACATCGTCATCGTCGCGCATCAGATAGACGCCGGGCGGGGTGCGCGCTGTGTCGAGACTGGTTTCGATCAGGTCGAGAAGGTTCTCGATGAAAATGAAACTGCGCTCGTTCCGCACGAGACCGAACGGCAGCGGCAAGCCGCGATGGATCGCGGCGAGCAGCGCATAGACATTGCCTTTGCTGCCGGGACCATAAACCAGTGGCGGCCGCAGGATGACGAGGCTCGGCGCTTCTTGGATCGCGTGTTCGACCGCCAGTTTGCCACGGCCATATTCATCGACCGGCTGGGGTGGCGTGTCGGCACGGAATGGCATCTTCCCGCTGTCCGCGCCCATGGCGCGGATCGAGCTGACGAAGATGACCCGTTCGACGCCGGCGCGTCGCGCGATGCGCGCGATCACGGCGGCGCTTTCGGTTTCCTCGCCGATCCAGGCCGGCTTGTTCTTGGGCGCGGCGGCTCGTGTCGCCATATGGACGACGGCGCGGGCGCCCTGGAAGATCGAGGCCCAATCGGTCGAGGCGAGGAGGTCGCCGTCCGTCTCGCGCGATACGGCGCGAACACTCATACCGCGATCGGTCAGGCGCGCGACGAGCGCCCGGCCGATAAAGCCGGCAGCGCCGAGGACGACGACGGAATCCGGCGCGGTCAGCTTTGCCCCGCTCCGCCGCGGCGCATCCAGAAGGACGCGCCATGCGCCATGCGGCCCTCATGCGACAACCAATAGACCGGCAACAACGGTTCCCAATCGGCGCCGCCGAGCAGCAGGCCGGCGAGGACGTATTGCTCGTTGTAATTCCGCTCCGAGAACAAAGCATCGTATTCGAACGGCAGCATGATGTCGTGGATATGGACGATCACACCCGGTTTGACCCGCGGCATGACTTCAAGGAACAGGAACGGCACGTCGGTGCCGTTGAACGCATAGTGCGACCCGTCAATGAACAGGATATCCTTGGGCTCTAGTTCCGAGGCCAGCGTTGCGGCTTCGGTATCGAGCACGGACTTGCGGATCACCACATCGGCGACCTCGTCGATGGTTCGCCGGGGCACCGGGTCGATGCAGGTAATATGAACATCGAGTCCGGCATCGCGCGCGGCGCGGCGCATGATGTGGGTGCTGTTGCCGCTGCCGATCTCGAGGATACGGCGCGGCCGGAATTCTTTGATCATCGCATAGGCGGCTTCGGCGTCGCCGCCGGCGAAGAAGGGGTTGGCGGTCAGCGCGCCGAGGCTGCGCTTGGCCTGATCCATCGCCGGCTTCAACGCGTCGAGCAGCGGATTGATCACCGGAAGGGACGCTTCAAGCCGCGCCAACATGGGTGCGATGACATGACTGGCCGGACGCGGCTTCACCATGTCGTCCGGACGAACGGTGATCAGCAGATAGGAACGCGATCGCGTCGCAAGCTTGCGGATGGCGTGGAGGCGCGATTTGAGGCTGAGATCGGGAAACGGCATCGTGGGTTCCGTATTGGGCCGCTGACTATAGCGTCCCGCGCGCCGCAGACGAAGGTGGCGCCTTGGCGCGGCGGGAAAGCTGCCGCAACAGATAGGCGGTGATGAGAATTGCGATGATAAGCGCCGGACGGGGCAGGTAGATCGCGAGGCCGGCAAGGGCGACCAGCGAGATATTGCCGGCCGCGATCAGCCGCACGACCAGCCGATGCTCGCCGTCGGGGGCGAGGGCGCGCTGATAGAAATGCGTGCGATGGGCCTCCCAGAATCGTTCGCCCCGCAAGATGCGTCGCATCAACGTCCAGCCCGAATCGGCCAGATAATAGAGCGGCAGGATCAAGGCCGAGGCCCATAGCCCCCGTGCGGCCATCGCCAGCAACAGCCAGCCGGTAATGAAGCCCAGCGGCACGCTGCCGACATCGCCGAGGAAAATCCGCGCCGGTGCCCAGTTCCAGCGCAGGAAGCCGAGCGCACCGGCGGCCAGCACCAGCGCCAGCAGCGAAGCATCGTCGGTGTTTTGTCCGGCAAAACTCAGCACCAGAATGATTCCGAGGCCGATGGCGATCGTTTCGGCGCCGGTAATGCCGTCGATCCCATCCATGAAGTTATAGAGATTGAGAAACCACACCCACAGCAGCACCGTGACGGCATGGTCGAGCAAAGGCGGCAGAGCCCCCTGAAAAACAAGCCCGGTGCCCGGCAGGAATAACACCCCCAGCGCGGCGGCGACGAGGTGGACGGCGAGCCGCCAGCCGACCCCCAGCCCGCCAAGATCGTCGAACCAGGACAGCAGCGCGAGGCAGCCGGCGACGATGGCGATGACAGTCGTACCGTGGGGTGCGTTGCCGGCCGCGGCGAAGATCAGCCAGGCGATCAGGACGAGGGGGATCAGGACGAGGCCGCCGCCGCGGGGGACCGGCACGGTGTGCGATGACCGTTCGACCGGTCGGTCGAGAATGGCGCGGCGCTGCAGCCAGCCCAGCAACGGACCGGTCAGCCAGACGGTGCCTGCGAGCACGGCCAGCGGGAGGACGGCCCAACCCCAATAACTTTCCATGGGGAGCGGTGATATGGCCCCGCTGCGCTGGGCGCAACGGGGTGGCGATGATTAGTCGGGGGAGCCCGGCAGCCAGAGCACGAGATTATCGCCCCGGTCGGCGCGGCACAGAGTGATCTGTTGCATCGCGGGGCCTTGGGAGGTCTGAACCTGCTGACGGAGATCGCGACAGATTTCGCCGCGGTGCGAGCGATAGACATCGCGCGCTGGCACGACCGAACCGCTGCCGTCTGCCGTAGTCCAAAGGATCGTCGTGCCGGTCGGCGCGGCGGCGGCGCGCATACTGGCCTCGGCCATGCTCATTCTTGCCTCGGGGCTCAACGAAGACGACATCGGTGCGGCGACCACGGCGTCGGCGACCTGTTGGGTCATGATTGGGGATACGGGTTCCGCGATCGGACCGGGATAGGGGCCATTCGAGCGCACGACCACGGGCGGCGGCGCACGGTCGAGCAGCGCGCCGATAAATCCGGGTGGGTCGGGGCGTGTATAAGGCGCGCAGGCGGAAAGGGTCAGCGCCAAGGTCAAGCCGAGGCCTGGCAGCATCCATCCCGCTTTTGCGCTATGGTGGCGGCGATGCATGGTTCCGCGCTCCTTCGCTGGTTCATCAGCGCCATTCTTGTGCTCGCCGCGTGCGGCTCGGCTCAGGCGCAGTTTTATGATCTCGATGGCGTTTATCATTGCGTGACCGGCGACAACGCCAATCCCGCTTGTCAGGCGGCTGCCACGAAGACGCCGCCCGTTCCCCCCCCGCCGCCGCCAGCTGGTCCGACCGTCGAGCAAGTGCTCGCGCGGGTCCGCACCCAAAAGGTAACGCCGGCCGATATTCAGTTGCTGCAGGAACATGCCGCTGCGAAAGAGCCGCGGGCGGTCGATGCTTTGGCTTGGTGCAAGCTCAACGGGTTGGGCGGTGCGCCGGACCCGGTGGCCGCTTTCATGCTCTATGGCGATGCGGCTCGGCTCGGCATCACGACCGCCAAGGCCAATCAGGTCGCCGTGTTCGAGACGCGACTCACGCCGGAGCAGCGTCAATTCGTGCTGGTGCATCAGCAAACCCAGTGACGCGCCATAGCGCCTCGCCCTCAGATCGGAATTACGACAATCGGGTGAGTCTGGGCGATTATGGTGAATGGATCGTTAACGGCCTGCCGTAAGCAGGTTTAGCACTTCACAAGCGAGCAAAGGCGCGCACGGTATTCCTGCAATTCGGCGTGATGGGCCTTGAGGCCATCGACGATCTGCGGATTTGCCATGGCGTAGGAACGCGCGTTCTCGATTGCGTCATGGGCGAAATCTCGCGCCGAGGTTTCGTAAGATGCGCGGCTGCCGCCGGTAAACGAGCCGACGCTGAGCGAGGGCAGGCCGCCAATGAGATAGATCGGTGCTGCCGCCATCAGTAGCGCAATCACAAAAGCTCTCATCATGTCGCTCCATCAAGGCCGTTGACGCTTTGGGCATGAAGTTGCAAGCATCGCGCCAACGTCGGAAACGGTTATGTTTCCTGTTGTTTTTCAAACGGAGCCAAGCCGAGTGTCAGATTTGCCGACAGGGGTAAAGGATGCGGACGCCGCCCGTTGGGACGCCTACTACGACGCCACGGCGGGTAGGCCGCCGCGCCTCACGCTGTTAACGGCGCTCGATCGGTTCGACAGCGTGTTGCCGCGTTGTGCGGTCGATCTCGGTTGCGGTGACGGGCGAGACACCATCGCGCTTTTGTCGTGCGGCTGGTCAGTGATCGCGATCGATGCGGCGCCAAGTGCTGTCGAGCGCCTCGCGGCGCGTTCGGACCTGCCGAAGAATGCCGTTTTGACGACACGATGCGGAAAGTTTGAAACGACGGAGTGGCCGGCCGTCGATTTGGTCAATTCGAGCTTCGCCTTGCCGCTTTGTCCGCCCGACGCATTTCCAGCGCTATGGGATAAAATTACCCAATCGCTCAAGCCGGACGGGCGGTTCGCCGGCCAACTGTATGGTAGTCGCGACAGCTGGGCTGGACGGGAAGGTGTGACGGTCTTCGAGCGCGAGAACGCCCGTCAACTGTTCCAAGACTATGAGATTGAGCTATTCGACGAAGAAGAAACCGACAGCGTGACGCCGCGCGGCGACGCGAAACATTGGCACATATTTCACGTCGTCGCGCGGAAACGCTGAATTACCAGTGGCGATGACCACGACCACCGCCGCCGCCGAGATACACGGTCGGCCCATAATAAGCAGGGGCAGCGTAGTAGGCGGGCGCCGGCGCTGCGTAATAGCCACCGCCGCCGCCGTAATAAGGCGCGGGATACGCAACGCAACCGCCGAGACCAAGCGCCACCATGCCGGTCAAAAGCACATATTTGATATGGCGCGAATTCAAACGCATCGACTGAACTCCTAAAATCAACGCTCCGGCCGATGGAAGACGGCGTTGGCGTTCTTATCCTTGTCCAACCGACAACGGACGAGATCCGTGTTTTGTTCAATTCGATTTTGCGAAGAAAACTTGGCCTTATTACTTACACATTGATCTGCCCCCATGAAGCTCATTGGTGGAGAGCGATCATGAGTGTTGGATTTATCGACGGAAATCAGCGTCACCTTTCTGCCGCAATCTCGCCGGCTGTTTCGCTGCATCAGCTTTGGTCATGGTCTGCACCATGGCTGTTCGGTGCGGTCTTGGTGCTTGTCGCGCTGCTCGGTTTTTGGACCGCCAGCGGTGCCGATGACGGTGGAACCTATCTCTTCGGATTCGCGGCCTCTGGCTTGGCGCTTGTTTTATTGTTGTGGACGCTGAGCAGCGGTACGACGCCTCAGCTGCGTGCGACAGCCGATTCGGATACGCTGGTGATTGAGATATCCATTCTGGTCGTGCTGGCCTTTGGCGGCGTTATCGGCGCAGCTTTGACCGATAGCGTTGCGATTGCCGGTGCCGGTTATGGCCTTGCCGCCGCAAGCGTTGGTCTGATTTTTTGGAATCTCAAACAGTACTTCGATCGTTCCGAACAGTCGGACGATATCTATCGTTGAGCGAGCCAGTGGGCGGCGCCTAAACCGGCAGTGCGGCCCAAGGCGAAACAAGCGGTCAGCAGATAGCCGCCGGTGATCGTCTCCCAATCCAGCATCTCGCCAGCGCAAAATACGCCCGGCTTTGCCTGCAGCATCAAATCATCGGTCAGCGCGTCGAAAGCAACGCCGCCAGCGGTACTGATTGCCTCCGCAACCGGGCGCGGTGCGCGAAGGCGGATCGGCAATGATTTGATCGCAAGCGCCAAAGCTTCCGAATCATCGAACGTCGCGGCTGGTACACATTCCCGCAACAATCCCGCTTTGGCGCCGGACAAGCCGGTGGCGCGGTGCAAATGGGTCGAGAAGGACTTGCTGCCTTTTGGCCGCGATAGGGCATCGGCGATGGCGGTGACGTCTCGATCGGGAAGTAAATCGAGGGTCAGTTCTGACCAGCCATCGCGTTCGATAGCGTCCCGCAGCGATGCGCCCAGGGCATAGATCAGACTGCCTTCAATGCCGGTTTCCGTGACGACGAATTCGCCTTGCCGGCTGACGCCGAACGCGGAGGCGACTACCGATTTGACCGGCGCGCCGGCGAAACGCGTTTGGAAATGATCGCTCCACCCGACATCGAAGCCGCAATTGGCGGGACGCAACGGCGTGATCGCGACGCCAACGTCATCAAGGATCGGCGCCCACGCCGCATCGGAACCAAGTTTCGGCCAGCTCGCCCCGCCCAGCGCCAAGATCACTGCATCGGCTTTGAATCCTGTCTCGCCGGACGGCGTGGCAAAGTTGAGATCGCCCGAGTTCGTCCAGCCCTGCCAGTTGTGACGCAGATGAAAGCGGACGCCTTGGCTCCGCAAACGCCGCAGCCAGGCACGAAGCAACGGCGCGGCCTTGAAATCGGTTGGGAATATCCGCCCCGAGCTGCCGATGAAAGTATCGACGCCGAGGTCTTTAGCCCAATCCCGAAGCTGTTGCGGCCCGAAAGCGGTGACAAGCGGCGCTAGTTTTTCCCGCTGGGTTCCATATCGATCCAGCAGACGCTCCAAGGGTTCCGAGTGGGTAAGGTTGAGGCCACCTTTACCGGCCAAGAGGAATTTACGCCCGACCGTCGGCATCGTATCGAACAGGTGGATATCAGCGATGCCTTCGCCGGCCAGCGTTTCGGCCGCCATCAGGCCGGCCGGACCCCCACCAATAATCGCGACAATCGGAAGAGGCTGTTTCAAAAGCGTGAAGCCAAACGGCATCGGCGCCGTGTCAGCGAGAGGCGAGCAATGTTAGTCATGGGCACATGAATAGAGGTTACGGCTCGTGCGTCCAGTAGTGTTACGGCAGAAGGAGCGTTTCTTGCTGCAAGACGGCAGTCGCTTCATCAAGGCCCGCCCTGGTCGGCGACGTCAAAGCGAGGGACAAAGAATAAGCGGCGCCGCATCTTTGATGCCGGAATAGCCAGGGCCGATTGGCTATCTGTCGTGAAGACAAGTCTTTGACCGATCCGAAATGGTCCGTCGGCGCGAGAACCTCGGCGAAACTCACATCCCGTGCCTTCGCGAAGGCTTCGCGCAGTGTCCAAATCCGATAAAACGCAGCGCTACCTTCTTGCTGAACGCTTTGCTGCTCTTGCGCGCCGAAGATGCGCTCCGCGATCTGCCGATAAGCTCGCGTCGTCTTTTCATGCTCCACGTCTATCCCGATGGGACCGATATCGGTGAGCGCGGCAGCGACGAGGTCGTCGCTGTGACTGATGCTGATGTCGAAAACGACATTTCCCAGCCGCCCATTCGGCCGTCCCGCAGGCGATGTTTCGATTTCAAAAGCCTCAGGGGTTGCGACGCCCGACTGGCGAACCAAAGCCCGTATCAAGGCGCGTCCGGCAAGACTCTGCAGCGACCGCGCCGGGCGTTTATAGCGTTCGGCATGATGCTGATCCTCGGCCGTCGCAAGGGCTTCGATGAAAGACCGCGTGTTCGATTGTGACAAATCGCAATGGCAATATCGAAGCATTGTTCCGGCGATGCGTTGGGTGGATCTGAAGCCGCCGTGACATTACAGCGTATCGGCGAACGGCAATCATCTATTTACCCGGATGGTCGCGGTCTTTCCTGGCAAACCGGAGGCCGGACCAGTAAACCGCTTGGATGATCCGCACGCTGAAAGCGATTGCCTTACTAAGCCTCGGCGGCTGTTTTGTGCTGATTCATGCTTTGCTGGAGCACAGCAGTTGGAGCCAAGCCGCGGCAATGGTCGGGGCGCTTCAGCTGAGTGTCCTCTTTGCCCTCGTTTTCCTGCGGTTTTCTTGGCGGTACAAAGGCTGGCTGATGCTTGGCGTGACCATCATGCTTGTGATCGCCGCCTTGCATGCCGGTGAACAGAGCTTGCTGGCGGTACCGGGAATCCCGCACGCCATCGCTTTCTTTCTTTTGTTGCTACTTTTCGGCTCGTCGCTTCGCGCCGGCCATGAACCCTTCATCACGGCGGGCGTGCGCCGGATTCAAGATCCTTTGCCGCCCGGTCTGCCGGCCTATACGCGCAACGTCACGTGGGCCTGGTGCATCTTTTTTACGGCTCAGCTCGTGACGTCGTTAATTTTGTTTCTGTGGTTTTCGGACGAGGTTTGGTCGTTCTTTGTCACAAGCCTAAACCTGCCCTTGGTGTTGGCGATGTTCGCCGCCGAATATGCTTACCGTGTCGCGTTCGTTCCCAATCGGCCGCGGGCCAATCTTGCGAAAGTGATTCGCGCTTTCTCTTATGCGCCCGAACGCGATGGGAGCAAGGTTTAGGCCGCCTCGCTCGCGGCGGCTTGGACGCTACGGCGGCGCTGTCGCCACGCGGTGAAGCTCGCTTTGGCCAGGCCGATGCTCTGTATATAGTAGATCGCCTTGAACGCCAGAAGGCGAAGGCCGATGGGCGTGTTGCGGAAAACATCGCCCGCCAAAACCGAGAGAATCGCTTCTTCGATTCTGAAGCTGTTGCGCGGCACCATCAGCAGATTGCGCAACGCCGGCATCGGTGCGCGGTAAATGTACCAGGAATAAGAATTGATGCCGTGACGGATCGTGGCGTCGAACTTCTTGAGAGCCCGCGCTGCTTTCTCCGGTTGATGCAGGCATGTGCTGACGGCTTCGGCGCCTTCGAAGCCGCTGTTCATGGCGAGATAAACGCCCGTCGAGAAAAGCGGATCGATGAAGGCGAAAGCATCGCCCAGCATGATGTAGCTTTTCCCGACCATATGGCCGGCACGATAGGAATAATTGCCCGTGGCCGTCACTTCGGAGGCGAGTTCCGCGTCCTTCAGCCGCTCTGTCAGGCCGGGGCAGGTTGCGATGGTCGCCATGAAGAAATCGGCGATGTCGCCTTTGCGGGATTTCATATATTGCGGCGAGCAGACGGCGCCGACGCTTGTCGTGCCGTCGGACAGCGGGATGAACCAGAACCAGCCGCTATCGAACCAGAACAGCGAAATATTTCCCTCGGCCGTGCCGCAATTCCGCCGCGCGCCGGTGAAGTGACCGAACATGGCCGCGGTGTTGTGGCGATGATTGCGTTTTACGACATCGAATTTCTTCGCCAGCAGCGTATCGCGTCCCGAGGCATCGACGAGGAATTTGGCGTGCCAACGCCGCGCCGTGCCGTCTTTGTCTTTGCCGGTGGCGATCGCGCCGCCTTCCGGCGGGAACTCCACGTCCATGACGCGGCATTCCTCGATGACGTCCGCGCCTTTGGCGGCGGCATTCTTCAGAAGGATATGATCGAACTCCGATCGCCGGACTTGATAGGCACCGGGGAAGTTCTTGTCCCAGGCATTGGCGAATTTGAATTCGACGGTTTTCTTGTGGTAGCTCGAGACGAACTCCGCGCCGAATTTCGGCATGCCGATCGCATCGACTTCTTCCTTCACGCCCAGCTTTTCCAGCAGAGGCAGGTTAAAGGGGAGGAGCGATTCGCCGATGTGGAAGCGCGGGTGCTTTTCCTTTTCGACCAGAACCACGTTTTCGCCGCGCTCAGCGAGAAGCGCGGCAATCGTCGATCCGGCCGGGCCGCCGCCCACAACGAGGACGTCGCAATGGATGTTGGCATTCATTTCGGGCAAAGGCGCACCTTGAAGGAGGGGAAGCGGGAAATGTTCGGGCAGCCAGGATAGATGTTAGCTAAACATTATCATCGAAAACGCCCGATCGCAAAGCAGCGTCGATAGCCGTACGCGGCAAGATCTCGGTCTGCGGATCGCGGCCAAAGATAATTGCTATGTATGGGAGTGTGGTGCCGGATGAGGGGATTGAACCCCCGACCTTCGGTTTACAAAACCGCTGCTCTACCGCTGAGCTAATCCGGCATGCCGTCGCCGTCGGCATCGAGAACCCAACCTAAATCGGGCAGCTTCATGACGCAACGCTGGGGCGTAAATAAACCCGATTGGGGTGCGTTGGTTGCCATTCGTGAGGGTGGATATCGTTGATCTGAATTGGTAATCTGGACGGGTAGGTTGGTTTTGTGCCGCCGTGACGCTCTCCATGACCTGATGCAGATTGTCGATGACGATGACCAACGACTCAATAAGCTGTGACGTTCTCGTGGTTGGCGGTGGTCCCGCCGGTGCGACCATTGCCGCCTTGTTGGCGGAACGGGGAAAGAACGTCGTCGTCGTCGAGAAAGAGCATCATCCGCGCTTTCACATCGGCGAATCGCTGCTGCCGATGAATCTCATGCTGTTCGACAAGCTGGGCCTCCGGGAGGAGGTCGAGCGGATTGGCATGATCAAATACGGCGCCGAGTTCATTTCGCCCTACCATAATAAATCGATCACCTTCGATTTCGCGAATGCGAGCGACAAGAATTTCCCCTTCGCTTATCAGGTCCGGCGTTCGGAATTGGACGAGATTTTGTTCAATTACGCGAAGGGCAAAGGCGCGAATACGATCGAGGGATGCCGCATCGAAGCCGTCGAGTTTCCGCGCGAAGGCGGCGTGACGGCCAAGGGACGCACCGACGACGGTGAAGAGAAGGCGTGGAACGCGAAATTCCTCGTCGATGCTTCCGGCCGCGATACGCTGCTCGCAACCCAACTGGGCATCAAGCAACGCAACCGCCGCCATAACAGCGCGGCGATGTTCGGGCACTTCAGCGGTGCGCACCGGCTCGAGGGCAAAGCCGAAGGCAACATCACCATCTTCTGGTTCGACAAAGGATGGTTCTGGTTCATCCCGTTGGTCGATGGCAGCACGAGCGTCGGCGCGGTGTGCCGCCCGGAATATTTCAAATCGCGCCAAGGCGACCTCGACGCCTTTTTCAGAGACACCATCGCCATGTGTCCGGCGATTGCGGATCGGTTGAAAGACGCCACGTTGCTGTCGCCCGTCACGGGCGCCGGCAACTATTCCTACCGGGCCGAGCGCATGACCGGCGATCGCTTCATCATGCTGGGCGATGCCTTCGCCTTTATCGATCCGATTTTTTCGGCCGGCGTGTTCTTTGCGATGAACAGCGCTTTCATCGGCGCCGATACGGTCGAAACCTGTCTCGATCGCCCGCGGAAAGCAGCGGCAGCGCTGCGTCATTTCGATGCTCAAACGCGCCGCGGTATCGATACTTTCTCCTGGTATATCTATCGCGCGACCCGGCCGGCGTTGCGCAACATGTTCATGTCCCCGCGCAACATTCTCGGCATCGAGGAAGCAATGCTTTCTTTGCTTGCCGGCGATGTCTTCCGGCGCTCCACCGTCCGGGCCAGGCTCTATATCTTCAAGCTGATTTATTACATCTCAAGCATCTTGGCGCCGCGCCAATCTTTCGAGGCTTGGCGCCGGCAACGGCGTAACTTACAGGCGGGATGATCGGCTTGCGTGCTGGAATCATGAATCGGTTCGCATGACGATAACGCCCGCGAATGAAGCGGTCGTCGCCGGTGGATATTCGCGATGGGGCGGATTCGCAAAACGCGGCTACGAGAATGTCCTATTCTATGTCCTGCTGTTTCTCTTTCCGCTGAGTTGCCTCGTCTGGAGCCTAGTAGCCGCAGCCCTCTATCCCTTGCTGCCGCGCCGTATCGGCCAGCCGATAGGCCAACTTTTGATCATGTCCGGCTTTCGTTATTACCTTTGGGTCATGCGGACAGCGCGCGTGGCGACATTCGATCTTACGGTGCTCGATACGCTGCGTGACAAAGGGCCGCTCGTCATCATCTCGAATCATCCGACACTGCTGGATGCCGTGCTGATTGCATCGCGGTTGCCGCATGTGGTCTGCACCGCCAAAGCGGCGCTTTTGAACAGTGTCCTGATCGGCGCTCTCGCCCGGCTCGGCGGTTATATCCGTAACGATTCGCCGGCCCATGTCATTCGGGAAAGCGTCCGTCAGTTGAAGGTGGGGCGCCAATTGCTCATTTTCCCCGAAGGGACGCGTACGCGCAGCGGGGATATGGATTCGTTCATGAGAGGCTTTGCGCTGATCGCAAAGCGCGCCGAGGTCCCGGTCTTTCCCGTTTTTATCGAAACCAATTCGGCTTTTCTCGGCAAGGGGTGGCCTTTGCTGAAGAAGCCCGACTTTCCGCTCCGGTATAAGGCCCGGCTGGGGCCGGCTGTGATGGTGGAAAGCCCTCAGGCTTCTGTCGAAGAATTGCAGCAATGGTATCGCGGCGAATTCGCCGTCAAAAATTCCTGATCGCGATCTGCCCGAAGACCTGACGTGGCCAGCCATCTCGTCCTTATCCCCTCCTACAATACGGGGCCGAAACTGATCGCGACGGTGCGGGAAGCGCGCATCTATTGGGACGACGTGTGGGTCGTGATCGACGGCAGCACGGACGGTAGCGAAGTCGAAGTCGAGCAACTGGCTGCGAACGATCCTGGGCTTCGTGTTCTCATTCAACCGCGTAATGCGGGAAAAGGCGCTGCGATCTTCGCAGGTTTGATGGCCGCGCAAGCCAGCGGTTTTACGCATGTTCTGACGATGGATGCCGATGGGCAGCACCCGGCGGCGGCGATCCGGGAATTCATGGCCATCTCACAGCGAAATCCGCACGCCGTAATATTGGGTTTGCCGGTGTTCGACGACAGCGCGCCGCGGCTTCGCGTCGTCGGGCGGCGCGTGTCGAACTGGTGGGCCAATCTCGAAACGCTCTGGCTCGGCATCCATGACTCGTTGTGCGGGTTCCGGGTTTATCCGATCGCCGATCTGCTCGCCGTCATGAAGCAAACACGATGGATGCGACGGTTCGATTTCGATCCGGAAGCCGCGGTCAGGTTGTGCTGGCGGGGCCTTCGCCCGATCAATCATCCAGCGCCGATCCGCTATTTCCGCCCCGACGAAGGCGGCGTCTCTCATTTCAATTATTTGCGCGATAATTGTTTGCTCGCCGGTATGCACAGCCGGCTGCTATTCGGCGCGCTTCTACGGCTGCCTTATCTGATTTGGTTGCTCGTCAAATCATTCCGCCGTTGATCGAAATCAACTGGCCGGAAATATAAGCGGCGCTTTCCGAAACTAGAAAAGCAACCAAAGCGGCGACTTCTTCCGGTTTTCCGGCGCGCTTCATCGGCACCAGCCGATCAATCATTTCTTTTCCGAAGGTTCCATCGCTCATCGGCGAGGCAATGATTCCCGGCGCCACGGTGTTGACCGTGATGCCGCGGCTCCCGAGCTCCAATGACAAGGATTTCGTCGCGCCGTGCAGGCCAGCCTTCGCGGCGGCATAGTTGGTTTGGCCGCGATTGCCGGTGATCGCCGCAACGGAAGAAATATTGACGACGCGGCCCCATCGCTTACCGATCATCGGCATCAGCAAAGGCTGGGTGACGTTGAAAAAGCCGTTGAGCGACACATCGATGACACGCGTCCATTGATCGTGCTTCATGCCGGGCATCACAGCATCGTCATGGATGCCGGCATTGTTGACGACGATCTGGATCGCGCCATTCTGTAGAGCCGCTGTCAGAGTCGTCTCGGCAGCTGCTGCATCGGTGGTGTCGAAGATGATCGTCTCGGCGGATCCGCCCTTCGCGGCGATGCGAGCGACGACAGCATCGGCGCGCTCTTTGCCGCCATGGGCGTGGACATAGACGTGACTGCCGTCGGCCGCGAGCCTTTCACAGATTGCCGAACCGATGGCGCCGCTTCCACCGGTGACGAGGGCGCGCTTCATGCCGGCTCCGCGATCTGCAGCAGCACGGTGGCTCGCCCTGAAACCAGCGGGATGTCCCCGGCGCTTACATTAAAGGAATACATGACGCGCTCGTGGTCGCCCATCACCTGCGTCGCTTCAATCATCAGATCGCTCTCAAGCAGGTCCAACCTGTCCCCGTGACACTTAATGTCGCGCAGGCTGGCAAGATATCCCGCGCGCGGCTTCTCGCCGACAGCGCCGGCAAGCCGTCCGTGAACCGCCATCGCTTGGGCCGCAAACTCGATGCCGCAGAGAACACCCAGGCGCTCGCCATGCCGTAAGGGATTGCCCGGTGCGCGATGTTGTTGGGACCGACAACGGATCGATGTTTCGTCCCAATCCAAAACGCCGTCGAGAAGGCACATCGTGCCGGCATGCGGGATAAGCTGCGCTATGGCGTCGCGATCGATCGTCTTGTCGTTGGTCATGCGACGTTTCTTGAAACAGCTATTTTAACGCTGTTACCAGCGACGTTCTCCAAGCTGACGGTCGTTTCCGCGCCCTTGGCCAAGGCTTCGAGCAGCGGAAGGCTCCGTGCGGACGGATTGCCTACCCGGATCGCTTCCCATCGCGGATCGGTCATGGTTGTTGGCGGCGTCGGCGGCTCCAAGCTGATTGTCAGGCAAGCGAAAGAGGCTTCGGACGGCGACGGTGTCAGGATCAGGCTGACCGCAAATGTCGAGCCGATGGGCCGGACGGAATGCAGTGGTTCCGGATAGGGAAGATCGTAAGAAATGAGCCCGACCGCCCGGTCATCGACGGTTGCTTGCGCGGCGGCTTCCAAGAGCCCACCGGTGAAACTGGCATCGTGGATGCAAAGGCTTGTGGTGGGCTCGTGGGTCTTTGTCGCGATGCTCCAATATCCCGACGGCGCGTTATGAACGGAATTATGAAAGCGCGTCGGCGATACATCGCGCTCGGTCGAGGCGAGCGCTTCCAAAATGCCATGGATGGTTTCGCCGTCACCGCCGGACGAGGTGAAGATCGTTGCCGTGTCCTGCGGATTCCGTTTGGCGTTTTCGAACGCTTCGGTGCCGACTTGGATCGAAAGTTTGACGGTCTGAACCATGCGACGCCGCTCGTTGGCGGGCAGCAAAGGAGTCGGCGTTATGGTGACGGGAGAAGGGGCGTAATCGCTTTGGCCGGTAAGAATGGCTGCGGTGGAGGCCCAATTCTCAAATCCGACGCCTTTGATACCAATGCCCTCGACATAGACCCGCATCAACATGCCCGTTCAAGAATGAGGCTGCAGTTGCTGCCGCCGAAACCAAAAGAATTGCTCATTACACGATTGACCGGCGCGCTGTTGCCCTGCGTCAGGAAATTGCTTTGCAAGGCGGGATCGATCTTGCCGGTGTGGACGCTGCCCGGAATGAAATTATGCTGGATCGCGAGGGCTGAGATGATGGTTTCGACAATGCCGGCGGCGCCCAGCGTGTGCCCGGTATAGCCTTTGGTCGAGCTGCATGGCGTCTGGCGGCCGAAAACTTCGACGACGGCACGGTCCTCAGCCGCGTCGCCGACCAGCGTCGCCGTTCCATGAACGTTGATATAGTCGATATCGGCGGGTGACAATTTCGCCGACTGGAGTGCACGCTCCATCGCCATGCGTGCGCCGATGCCTTCGGGATGCGGCGACGACATATGATAAGCGTCGCTGCTTTCGCCAAAGCCGCGCAGCAGAATGGCGTCCGCCGGTCGTTGCGCGGGCAATTTTTCGACCAGGGCAAATCCGGCTCCTTCACCGATCGAAATGCCGTCACGGGCCGCATCGAACGGATGGCAGGGATTCGATGAAACCAATCCCAGCGAATGAAAGCCGTAGATCGTGGTCGAGCACAGCGTATCCGCGCCGCCGACAATGGCGGCATCGATGATGCCGGCTTCGATCATTCGGGCTGCATTGCCGAATGCTTTCGCCGTGGTTGCGCAGGCGGCCGACACGACAACGGCGGGACCGGTGATGTCCAGCAACCGAGCGGCAAATCGGCCGACCGAAAAACTATTGTGCGTTTCGGCATAGTGAAAATCGGGCGGAAGCCGGCCACTCGCATCGCGCTGTTCATACGCCAACTCAGTCTGCTCGATGCCCGAGGTACTCGTTCCCAGAAACAGCCCGATCCGGTGCGCGCCATATTTTTGGCGAGCGGCGGCGACGGCATCGGTGAAGCCATCCTGCTGCAGGGCAACCGCGGCCATACGGTTGTTGCGGCAGTCGAAATCAGCGAGGCCGGCGGGGAGTTTCACGGTATCCAGGCCGTCGATCGTCCCGGTCCAGGTATCGACGCCGCCGGCGAATGTTTGATGACGAAGGCCGCTCCGGCCAGCCTCTAGGGCACTCAGCGTTGCCGGAAGTCCCGATCCCATCGCGGTGACGATGGAAAGCTGGCTAAGAAGTAAAGGTTGCAAAATCGACGGTCCTAATGGCGCGAGGGCACTTATTCAGTGCCAGTTTACGCCACCCGGCGCAAGTTTTGTTATAGACGCCAACCGCAAACTGACGGCGACGGATTGCCGATCGACGTAATCGTAGAATTTGGTCGCGAATGCGGCGAAGTTTTCGCGGCGTCCGGCTTTTAGAGGCGAGCTTGATAATCGTTCGGCTTTGATGCTGCGGTATAGCCCGTCGAAATACAGCAGATTGGCTTTGATGTCCGTATAGCGCGGTTCCGAAAAAATATCTTCGAAGCGGTATTCGTAGGGCCCGATCACTGGATTGTCGTAGAAGATGAGGTGTGGCTGCGTGTCATAGATGTCGTTTGCCTGCTGCACCGGCACGGCCTCGGCAAGCGCGCCGGGCTCCATCGGCAACCTTTCGTTCTCGATCAGCGACTGGCGCGCGCTGTCGTCGTCAAAGACGTCGCGGGGATCGGAAATATCGAAATCGTTCGTGCGCCGCATGAGATTGACGAATTCGTTCTTCGGGACGGGGAAATCGAAAGCCGATATCAGGAAGAACCGATCGGTCTCCCATTCGTCCCAGATGCCCGCTGCAGCAAGCGCATTGTGCGCGAGATGCGAGCAATTATTCTCCAGGACATTCCACTCGAATTCTTTTTTCCCGTCGCGGTAGATCGCGTTGGTGGCGTTGAGGTAATCGATCATCTTGGTCATCTGACCGCGCGAAACCGGCACGCGTCCGCAATAGCGATCCCGGCCGAAGGAAATCGCATAGTCGGTGGCGATGGATACTTCGTACTCGAAATCCTGGCGGCCCATGCCGGCAGGCTGATCGTCGTAAACTTCGGGATGAAAGACGACGCCCTTATAGATGCCCATCTTCTCGGCCTTGGCCTGTGTCCGGTCATAGGCTGTCTTGGTCAGCCGTTCGCCAGGTGACAGATCGCCGTTGAAGAAAAAATCCCGTCCCTCGGTCGCCACCCAGTTTGCGTTTTGGAAATGAGCGTTCACGCTGAGGCCGACGCCTTGAGCGGACACTGCCGTTTTGTCGGTGCAGAGCACCAAGGTCGGATAATCCGCGTCACCTTCCCGGCAGGCGCCGTTCAGATAAAAGACCGTGTGACCGCCGATGCCGCCGCTGGTATCGACCCCGAAGCCGGGCTTTTTCTCGATTTGCGAGACGGCACAAAGCTCGGCGTAATAGGGATAGAGCTGTGAATAGAGCGCCACGTCGTCGGGTGGGGCGGCGATCTCGAAGCCGCCTTGGCAACCGGTGAGCCAGATCATCATCGAGGCGGCAGCGGTAAGCCGGCGGCGCCGCATCGAATGTTCCTGCCTGCCGCTCTTTGCCATTATCCGACGTCTCGATGGGTTATTGCCTGGTCCCGACCGCCGCTCGTGACCACGGCCGCAAAGACCAAGCTGAAAAAGGCGCCGATCGCCACCGTCATGCCGATCCCATGCAAGACGGGAAGGCGAGCAAAGGAAAGAATACCGAAACCGATGACCGTGCACACATTTGCCAGAACAAGCGAGGCGACCATCCGTTCCGCGTTGTCGTTACGCCAATCCTGCTGCTCGAAAAAGATGCAGTAATTCGATCCGACAGCGACCGTCAAAAGCAGCCCGATCAGATTGAAAATCGATAATTTCTGGCCATCGACGGTGAGAATCGCTGTGGTCAGAATGACCGCGCCGATCAAGGGAGCGACCACCATCGCGACGCGGCGGGGCGAACGAAGGCTGACGGCGAGCAAACCGACGATCACCAGCCCGCCGACAAGCGCGAGCAAAACAGCCTCGCGTCGATAGACCCGCAGCAACTGATCCGATTCCGCTTTGAGATCGACGAAAGTCACCCCGGGTACATTCAGGTGAGCGATGCTATCGGCAACCGCCGCGATATCCGTGACGCCGCGCAGAGACAGCATGGCGACCCAAGCGCCACGCTGTTGGAAGAGAAGCGAATCGAGCTTGAGGGCGACGCTGGTTCCCTCGAATGAACGGTGATCGAGGAGGGGGCTGGTCTTGGCCTGTGCCACCGCCGCGATGAACGGCTCGAAAAGATCGGGCTGAAAGGGCATGTCCTCCAGCGCGGTGGTGAGCCGTGCGCGCAATTCGTTCGGATTAGGCAGCGCATTGAGACGCGCCTGCTGCGATGCGTTGCTGGGCAAATAAAGCGATGGTGCGTCGAAGCCGCTCATCGCACCTTTATTGACCAATTTATTCGAGGCGGCGGCGAGCGTTTCGCTTGTAGTCAGGGCTGTCTGTTCATCCGGAGCCGATACCGTCACCAGATAACGTACGTCGGGCGCGCCGATATCGGCACGCAGCGACTGATCCAGTTTCTGATCTGAGGCTGGAACCGGACTGAGGCTCGTCAGATCGTCTTCCCAGAAGCTGCCGCGATGGAAAGCGAGCAACACCGCGGCGCCGACGATCACGGCGAGAAGCGGCAGACGAAGCGATCGTGCGTGTGCCACGATCACGAGCAAGATCGGTGCAAATGCCGTCGATCTCACCTTGGCGAAATTTTTTGTCAGAAATGCTGGCAGGACCCAACGCGTCACGGCAACGGCGACGAGAAGTCCCACGATGGAAAAAAGCCCTAGCTGTGCAAAACCGGTGAAGCTTGAAAACAGCATCGCGCTGAAGCCGCATACCGAAATCAGAACGCCGAGCCGCAGCATGGGCCAAATGCGCGGCAGCGTGGCCTCGGGCGCGGTTCCCGGTTCGGTCTGGGTGAAAAGATAGATCGCATAATCGACCGCCTCGCCGATCAGCGTCACGCCGAAACCCAGCGTGATGCCATGCACGAAGCCGAAGCCGATGCCGACGGCGGCGATGCCGGCAATCGCACCTGTCGCGACGGGCACGAGAGCGAGGATAAGGATGCGCGGCGACCGGTAGGTAAAAAGCAGGATCGCCGATACCAACAAGGTCGCGATCATCGACAGACGGGAAATGTCTTCCTTCATCTCGCTTTTTGTATGGACCGCAAAAACGCCGGGGCCGGAGAGACGAAGGCGCGCTGCGGACGCATCCGGCACGGCGTGTTGTGCGTCGAGAAAGGCCGCGCTGAGCGATGCGAGGGCGGTCTCTTCACTGGCGATATCGAAACCGGGCTGCCGCGTCTGCGCGACGAGCAGGGCGCGTTGTCCGTCGGGCGAAAACCATACGCCCTCGCGGCTCGCCGGTTGGGACTGGCCAACAAACTGTTTAAGCAGGGTCAGCCCTTCGCCGGTCGGATCAGCGGGTAACGTCCGCTTGACCAAACTGCTCATATCCGATCCCAGCAGTTGGAGGTCCAATTGCAGGGCGGCATGCAAACCGTCTGCGCTGAATCGTTCTGGCGTGACGTTGGGGCTCAAGAGATAGCGGTTTTTCCAGAACAGATCGGTGTCGGGTGTCTGTTTGGTTCCGATATCCTCGCCGTTATTGACGGCAGCGAAGCTTTCATCCTGGCGAAGGCGCTGCGCGAATTCCTTGCTCAGCGCAGCGAGCGGTGCGGTGGGCGCACCTTCGATGCCCGCGAGAATAAGGCGTGAGGCAACGCCGGTCTTCATTTGATCGACGAGAATTTGCTGCGTCGGTGATGGTGTGCGCGGCAGGAAAGCCGACATGTCGGCGGTGAAGGGGGTTCGAACGATGACGGCAATGCAGACAAGCAGGCAGAGAAGCCAGATGATCGCGGCGTGACGCGGTCGAACCGTCACGGCGAATCCTCGGTGATGGTCATCTCGCTGTGATCGCCATCGCTTTCAAGCGTGTCGATACTTTTGATATGACCGCCCGTGCCGGAAATGAAAATGGACTGGACGATATCCTGCATTTTCGGATCGCGCGGCTTCAGCAGCAACCGCCAAGCGTTGGCATCGCCTTCGAGATAGAGGCTATAGAAACGTTGTAGCCCCGGAAGATCCCCGGCGAGCGTTGCGCGAATTCCTTCGATCAAGCCGGCAATTTGCGGATAATCGGCAAGCTTGAGCGTTTGTGTTTTGCCTTCCCGGTCGATCGTCAAGCTATCGCCTTCGATGACAAGGCTCTCCGGTTTCGGCAACAACGTGTTTTTTTGCAGCTTGTCGGGCGCGGCATAGACGAGAACGCCGCTATCTTCGAGCGGCGTTTTAAGCATGCGCAGATATTTGCGTTCGTTAAACCGGGCCGTCGAATTTTTGATGGCGCTGAACCGCGCCATGAGTTGACCGATGTCGAACGCTTCGGTCGAGGGCTGGGCCGCGGCAATTGTTCCCGACAGGCCTAGGCAAATGATCGTGGCGAACGCGAGGCCGGGATAGGGGCGCATGCTTATTGCCAAAAGTTATAAAAATTGAACCAGTTGTCCGGTGCTTGCCGGCAAAAATATTCGAGACGTCCGACATAGTAGCGTACGGCATCTTCCACCGCTTTAGACCGCGTTTCGCGCGTTACGGCAGTGAAATCGGCAAGCCGTTCGAAATGAACGTCGTAGCAGCGACCGCCACGATAAAGTCCAACCATGAGAATGACGCGCCGCCGCAGTAGCGCCGCGAGACGAAACGGTCCCAGCGGAAATTGCGCGTTGTCGCCGAGAAAATCGACCCGCAGATTTTCCTCGTGATCCAACGCCAGCCCACGATCGGCCAGGATGGCGATGAGATGGCCTTCATTGAGACGCTGCTCGACCGCCAGCATGGCGTTCGGTTGGCCGAGCGCGATCACTTCAATGGAGAGATCAGGATTGATGGCGTTGAGGACTGAATTGATCTTGCGGGCGTTCTCTTCATACATGAGAAGGCTGAGCTTGAAATTCGGCTGGCGATGGCCGAGCGCGCGCAAGATTTCCAAGCTGCCCAAATGGGCACCGAAGAGGAAACAGCCTTCGCCGCGATCGATTTCTGCCTCGGCGATTTCTTCTCCGTCAGCATGAACATCGAACAGATCGAGTTCGTTGTTTAGGAGATAGACGCGATCGAGCACGCACGCGGCAAAGCAATGATAATGCTGGAAGCGCTCGTTGATGCGTGGCTCGCGGCCGAAGGCATGACGAAGATAAATATCCGACGCGCGCCGGGATGCTGTGGAGAAGGCCAAAAAATAGAGACAGATGGGATACAGCAACAGGCGGGTCGTTCGCCGACCAAGATGAAGGGCGATCCAAACGATAAGTTTGATCGCTACCGTTGCGCCACGCTCGCCCCGGGTCGTCCAGGCTTCGCCTTCTTCCTCATGATCCGTCATGCCGGTTTAGCGTCGAAGCGAAGTGTACCCGTAAGGGCGGTCGTGCCCGAGGGCGTCAACAAGCAGCGAAACTGCGTCTCGTCGCCCTTCTTTTCCCATTCGATACGAATCCGGTCGCCGGGACGAATTGGGGTGAGGAATTTTGCCGACCGTATGGCGCAGCCTTGTGACGGTGCTTCGCCCGCGATGGTATGCGCGACGATATCGAGCAGCAAAGCACCGGGAATGATCGGATTGCCCGGGAAATGGCCGGCGGCCGTTGGGTGATCGGCAGGGAATTGCATCTCGAAGAAATCGGTCACGCGATGCCCCTAGACCGCTTTACGGTCGGCCAATTGGTCAACCGCTTCGCGCGACAGTTTGCCCAGGACGTTTCGCGGCAAAGCGTCGATCATGCGTATCGGTCGCGGCAAAAAAGCCGGATCGATGCGCGCGCGCAAGGCAGCAAGAATTGTGTCGGCGGTCAGGTCAGGTGCGACTACGAAGGCCATCAGCCGCGTCGTGCCAGAGTCGTTCTCATCGGGCATCACGAAAACCCCGTCGCGCACACCCTCAATCGAATTGAGATGATAATTGAGATGCGCCAGCGACGTCCGTTTGCCCGCGATGTTGACGAGGTCGGCAAGCCTGCCATGAAGGTGGAATCGGCTCGCGCTGTGCAATTCGATCACGTCGTTCAGCATCACTTCGCGTTCGACCGCGGCGCCGGCGGCCCAGGTTCCTTCGCCGTCCTGGCGCAAAGCAGCACCTTCGATACAGCACCATTCGTCGTTCTCAACCGTGCGACGAACGGCAACTGCGCCTGCTTCGGAGCAGCCGTAAATCTCCAACAGCGGCGCGTTGAAACGCTTCTCGGCTTCGATGGCCAATTGGGGCGACAAGGGAGCAGTCGCGCTGACGATCAAGTCGGCGTTCGGCATCTGTCCGCTCTCCGTCAGGACGGCGCGTAGATGGACGGGCGTGGTGATGATGATCCGCGGCGCCGGCGCCGCCTCAACGCAGGCGATAACATCACTGGGATAGAAGGGGCGTGCATGATGCAGGACGAGGCCGTGCTGCAAGGCGAGCATGACCGTTGATTCGATGCCGTAGCTGTGCTGTTGCGGCACCGTGCCGATAACGGTTGCGCCGCGAAGGCGATCAACGCCGAGGCTGTTGCCGGCGGCGATCGAGCTTCTGACCAGCGAGCCCCATGATTTCAGGTGCGGTGCCGGTTGTCCCGTCGATCCTGACGTGAAGAGCGTGACCGCGGGTTGTGCATCCGGAAAGCTAGGCATTGTCGTCGCTGGTTGGACGCTGGCGTTATGGTCGGGATAGGCGAAGGCAGGCATCTGAATGGCCGGGGGCGTTCCGTCATGGATCGCATAGAGATCGTCATACCCCGCCGCAATGCCGCTCAATACGCCGGCGGTATTGCTGGGCGGCATCAGGCTGATTTGCTGACGCACCAAAGCGGCGGCAAAGGCGACGGTGAAGCGGTATCGATCATCGCAGAGATTGAAGAGGTATCGATGATGCGGAAGCGTCGCGGCCAGATTGGCGACATCGGCGAGAAAGGATGCAACCGTCACCGGCCTCTTTGCCGTGATGGCAAAGATATCGTCGAGCCGGGCATGGCGTGTCAGGGGATAGACGATCGTCATGAACTGGGACTGAGAAAAAAAGAGGCTGAAAGACTCACACGGAATCAGCTTGCCGCGCGCTTCGTCCCGAAGTTTTCGCGACGATCTGCATTATGTCGGAAAAGCTATCGATGGGAAAGCCGCGGAACCGGAAGAAACGGTAAGCGCATTCGATGGCGAAGAACAGCGCCGCCAGCGGCAAGTTGAGTACGTTCACGAAGAACGACCAAACCTCGAGCGGGGCCAGAAAGAACAGCAGCGCCGAAACAACCAACTGGCCGGCAAAATAAAAACACCAGAGCCATGTCACACGCCGCGTATGAACAATCAATTCCGGCGGCAATGGCCCTCGAACCGCAACCACGACGCGGGTGAGAATAGGTTCGTGCCCTGGCAGCAGGGAAATCGCAAAGGCGCCAAACAACCCGCCATAGGCCAGAGCGTGCGGAAGGCCCGGCATCGCGTTCAAACTCAAGCCGGCCTTTTGGGCCCAGATCAAAAGCAGCGTCAGCGCGACCGTGGCAACGACAAGCCATTTGATGCGGGCTGGGTGGTGGATCGAGGCGATCCCACCAATAATCGCGAGCTGTAGAACGGGAATTGCTACGATCAAGGGAGTCCACCGCGTCGTGGCGATCGCCGCGTGAATTGCCAACGGGGCGGCAACGAGGGCGATAACACCGATGACTTTGCCCGCCGAAACGATCCGGCGCAGCATTTAAGTCGTCCGGTGCTGCTGGATATAATCGCTGAGGCTACGGAGGCAGGTGAAGATCGCGACGTTGTTCTTATCGTCCGAACGCAGTTTCACGCCGTAGGTTTTTGAGACGGCCAAGGCGATCTCAAGGACATCGATCGAATCAAGGCCGAGCCCCTCGTCATAGAGCGGCGCCATTGGGTCGATCGTCGAGGGTTCGACTTCCAGGTTCAGTGTCGTGACGATGAGTTCCGCCAAAGCATTTTCTGGTGAAGATTGCAGATTAGAATCAGGCATTTTAACCTATTATCGAAAGGGCAGAACGCGCCAACGGCGGTGTCATAAAATGCTTATGCGGTTGTAACAACCTACCACCGTTTACGGCATCATGATAGACCATCGGGGAGATTCGGTGAGGGAATTGGCCGAATATCGGGTTGGATGCGTTTCAAAGCATTGGGCGGCAGATGAATAGATATCGAATGATCTTGGTCGGTCTTAGCTTGATCGCGGTCAGCGCTTGCTCCGAGGCAGGACCCGTTATCCTAAACGCATCGCCAGAAGGGTTGGTGGTGCGTTACAACCCCAACAACACGACCACGGCAAGCGCGCTCACGGCGGCGCAAGGAGAATGTGCGAAATTTGGTCGGAATGCGAAGTTCGAGGGAAGCGGCATGAGCGGCGATATCTTTTCGACTTATTCCTGCGTCAAGCCGCCGCGCTGACCGTCCGGCACGATATTGCCCTCAAAGCGCCTAACATTCTTCGAAATGCCCCAGCAGGGTTCGAAATGCCCCAGCAGGGTTAGGTCTTCAATGGGAGGGCATCACATGGCGTTCAATCTTGTCTTCGTAACCCCGCTGGTTTCCTTGGTCGCGGGGATTTTGATTCTGATCGTGCCGCGTTTGCTCAGCTATATCGTCGCGATCTATCTGATCTTTATCGGCGCGACAGGGCTGTGGCCGCACCTGCTGCGCTGACCTTTCAGGTCCGCGTCAGGGTGTAGAGCGCGACAGCGGCCGCGTTCGAGACATTGAGCGAGTGCATCGTGCCGCGGGTCGCGAGACGGGCGAGGTAATCGCAGTTTTCGCGGACGAGACGCCGCAATCCGGCTCCTTCCGCGCCCAGTAACAACACGATCTTTTCCGGCAGATCGATCTCGGCGAGGTCTTGTTCCGCTTCGCTATCGAGTCCGACGCACCAAAATCCTTCTTCTTTCAAACGCTCGATTGTCCGGACGAGGTTCGTCACCCGAATAAACGGGACGGCTTCGATGGCGCCCGACGCCGCCTTGGCGAGGGTGCCGGTGACGTCGGGGGCGCCATGTTCCGGCACGATGACGGCATGGGCGGCAAACGCAGCGGCGGAACGAAGGATCGCCCCGACATTGTGCGGATCGGTAACTTGATCGAGCACGACCAGGATATGCGGCGCGCCGATCGCCGGAATACTGGCGAGCACATCGTCCAGATCGAGAACGGCGAGGCGGTCGGCTTCGACCGCAACCCCTTGATGAACCGCGCCCGGCGGCAACATCGCATCGAGCATGCGGCGTTCGACGATCTCGATCGACTCAGGAGCGGCCGCTGCTTGTGCTTGTCCCAACAGCATTTCGATCTCGTCGGCATTTTCGGGCAGGCACAGCAAGCGCAAGCACCGGCGGGCCGGATTGGCCAATGCTGCGATAACCGCGTGATTGCCGTAAATCCACTGCGTTGCCTTGCTTGCAATATTATCGCGCACCGGCGCCGGCTGGTGAAGGGCGCCTTGTTGCTTCGATCGTGAGTTTGGACGACGTGCCATGAAAACCGATCAGCCGCGTTTGATCGGTGGCACGGGAAGAGAGCCGTCCGGCGTCGGCACTTGCGCCACGTTGAGGATCATCGAGATCATGCTGTAGTGACCGCAAATGCCGATCAGATCCATTGCGCCGCGCGTGCCGTGACGGGATGCGACCGCCGCGAAGGTCTTGTCGCTGACCGCGTGGGTGGTATTGAGCTCGATGACGAATTCATAGACCGCCATTTGCTCGACCGTCAGCGTTTCCGGCTTCTCGCCTTTGCGGATCGCTTCGACCGCGGCGCTGTCGAGGCCCGTCTGCAAGGCCAGGCGGGAATGCACATACCATTCGTATTGAGCGCCCCAAAAGCGGCCCATCGTAATGGTGGCCAATTCCTTCAAATCGTCCGACAACGAGTTATGGAAACGGACATAAGCGCCCGTCGCCTCGATCGCCCGCAGGACGCCGGGGCTGTGCAGCGCCGGTGAGAAGGGGCCGCCCATCTTACCGCGCGATCCGGCGACCTTCTGGGCCAGTTCGTTTTGATCGTCGGTATAATTGTTGGGAGAAATCTCTGGGAAACGACTCATGGCACTCCGCTCCTCGCCTTACGCATGTTGGTTTTGCGCCGATAAGGGGCAGTAGAGCAAATCCGCCACGAATTGCCACCATGAAATGCCCCTCCAAAAGGCGCACAACGCATTGACACACCGGGGCCAATCACTTATCACCCGCCGGCTGCTCGAAGGCCCTGGTGGGGTAGCCAAGCGGTCAAAGGCAACAGACTGTAAATCTGTCGACTCCGGTCTTCGAAGGTTCGAATCCTTCCCCCACCACCAACCTTCATCAGTTTCTAAATGGGCGCTCATGTCGATTTGAGTGCCAGCAACGAGGCGGGTGTAGCTCAATGGTAGAGCAGAAGCCTTCCAAGCTTACGACGAGGGTTCGATTCCCTTCACCCGCTCCAGTATCGGCACGCAATATTTTCTAACGACAGGAAAGCCAAATGGCGAAAGCGAAATTCGAGCGGAAGAAGCCGCATTGCAACATCGGCACGATCGGTCACGTCGATCATGGCAAGACGTCACTGACGGCGGCGATCACGAAGGTTTTGGCGGAGACG
>CAIJOA010000031.1 GCA_903822185.1 uncultured Rhodospirillales bacterium
ACAGAATCTTGGCGTAGCGCTTGTCGATGACCGTTTGGACGTCGATACGGTTTTTCATCATCCCCTGCGAGACGTACCAATCGACCTGACGCTGCAGGTCCTGCACATCGACTTTGCCGTCCTGCTCGACATCGCCGATCGCCGGTTTGATCTGGTCGGGCGTCTGGCCGATATATTTCGCGATAATCTCAAGAACGGCGTCGGCCGTCGGACCATCCCGGCGTTTGCCGGCGTCGTCCTTGAAGGCAGCGGCGTAATCATGCGCGCCGAGGCGATAGGCGGCCATGAAATGCTCGACCGTCGTTTTGCGCTCCAGCATCTTGGTGGTGGCAAAGATCGCCGAGAGCTGCCACGGCGTTTCGTCGCCAACGAAGCCCAGCAGCTTGGTCTCGCCGCGCTGCACCGCCGGCATCAAGGTCGTGGACATGGTGACGCCGGCATCGACGCTGCTGCCCGATAGGGCATTGGCCTGATTGGTCGAGCTTTGCAGCGCGACGACTTTGAGGCTGGCCGGGTCGATATTGTATTTCTGCTCGATGAGGGCGAGTGAGTAATGCGGCGACGACCCGACCGTGCCGATCGAGACGGTGTGCCCGGCGAGATCCTTCAGCGAATGCAGCCCTTCGTTCCAGCCCTTCATCGAGGCGACGAAGGTCATGCCCTGAAAACCGGGTGACTCACGCGCAAAGCCGCCGATGATCTTGAGCTTGTCGGCCAGATTGAAATAACCGGCAGAGGTGGCAGCGATGCCGAAATCGAGACTGCCCGCCGCGACGGCTACCGCGACCGGCGGCGAGGCGTCGAAATAAACGAAATCGACATCGAGGTCATTGGCGGCGAAGTAGCCCTTGTCCTTGGCGATGAAGAAACAGCCATAGCTGGCCGACTTGATCACGCTGATGGTGATTTTTTCCGGCGCGGCGAAAGCGGGGGCGGCGATGGCGCTCGCCAATAACGCGCCCATGAAAAGGCGTTTCATCAATTCCGGCATCTCTGTCTCCCTTTATGATGCACCCGTCCTCGATGGGGCGGGCGCTTATCGTTGGTCGGCGGTAAAGCTTACTGCGCAGCCATGTTCTTGAAGAGCGTAACGCCGCGCAGCAGATCGACGGCGCGGACAAGCTGATAATCCTGTTCGCTGCCGAACGCGGCGACATCGGCGGCGCCCGATTGCAGCGGCGTCGTGCCGGCGGGCACGTTCGCTTCCGGTTTCGCGTCGGGTTTCGCCGCATCGGGTTTGGCGTCGGGCTTCGCAGCCGTGGCGGGCGGCTTGGCGCCGGTCGCAGGCGCCGGGGTGTTGCCGGCCGAACCGGTATTGCGCAACGCGCCGCGCAGATCGCCTTCGTGCTGGATGGCGGCTTCCGGTAATTGCTCGATACGGGCCGGTTCGACGGTGACATCGGGGACGATGCCCGTCGCCTGGATCGAACGACCCGACGGCGTGTAGTACAGCGCCGTGGTTAGACGGATGCCGCCGCCGCTTTCGCGCACCGGCAGCACGGTCTGGACCGAGCCCTTGCCGAACGAACGGGTGCCGATCAGCACGGCGCGATGATTGTCCTGCAGCGCGCCGGCCACGATTTCCGAGGCCGAGGCCGAACCGCCGTTGATCAGCACCACGACCGGCAGGCCGTGGGTGATGTCGCGATTGCGCTGCGCCTCGAAACGGCGATTGTCGTGCGCCTGACGGCCTTTGATCGAGACGATGTCGCCCTTGTCGAGGAAGTCGTTCGAGACGGCGACGGCCTGATCCAACAGCCCGCCCGGATTGTTCCGCAGATCCAGCACGACGCCGACCAGCTTGTTGCCGGACTTTGCCTGCATCGCTTTGAAGCCGAGTTCCAGTGCGACATCGGTGCGCTCGGAGAAATTGGTGATGCGCAGATAGGCGACGTCGTTGCCCTGAAGCTGCGCCTTCACCGGATCGACTTTGATCTCGGCGCGGGTGAGGGTGATCTGAAACGGATCGGTCGCGGCGCGGCGGACGGTGAGCTTCACCTGCGTGCCGACGGCCCCGCGCAGTTTTTCAACTGCTTCGGACAGCGTCATTTCGGTTACGGGCGCGTCGTCGATGGCAAGGATCAGGTCGTTCGGCTTCATGCCGGCCTTCGCCGCAGGCGTATCGTCGATCGGCGAGACGACCTTCACCAGGCCGTTTTCCTGCGTCACCTGCATCCCGAGCCCGCCGAACTCGCCGCGGGTCTGGACCATCATTTCCTTATATTCTTTGGCGTCCATGTAGCTCGAATGCGGATCGAGCGAGGCGAGCATCCCTTTGACCGCGCCCTCATAGAGTTGCTTGTCGGTGACGGGCGTGACATAGCTGGATTTCACCTGGTCATAGATTTCCTTGACCATATTGAAGCTGACGCCGCCGCTGGCGTCGTCCGGCGCGGCTCCGGAACTGGCCAACGGAATGAGGGCGATCAAGGCGGACGAAGCGACCAGATTGAGCAGGCGCATGAAACAATCCAATTGTGGAATCGGGATGCGATTACGGCCGACTATAACCCAACTGCGCCCGGGCCATAAGGCCCGATACCGGCCCGGTCACGCTGCTGTGTAGCGGGATCGCGCCCGTCGCGACTCGACAGCCCGGCTTGCCGCGGCGAGGGAAACCCCGCATTCTTGAGACGGGATTGGAAAAGGGGAGAGACGACGATGGCCATCAGTCAGGACGCGCAGGGCGGCTCGGATGATCACCTTCATATCGCCGACGTGCGGCGGCGGCTCAAATCGATTTTCATCGGTTCCGCCGGCAACCTGATCGAATGGTATGATTTCTACGCCTATGCGGCGTTCGCGCTCTATTTCGCCCCGTCGTTCTTTCCCGGCAGCGACCCCGTCGTTCAACAATTGAATGCGGCGATCCTCTTCGCCGGCGGCTTCGTGGTTCGGCCGTTGGGCGGCTGGCTATTCGGCCATATCGCCGACAAATACGGCCGGCGCAATTCCCTGATGTATTCCGTCGTGATGATGTGCTTCGGCTCGCTGATGGTCGCGGTGACGCCGACCTATGCGATGATTGGCATCGCTGCGCCGATCCTCCTCGGCAGCGCCCGCATCATCCAGGGCATCAGCCTCGGCGGCGAATACGGCATCAGCGCGGCCTATCTGACCGAGATAGCCGACGCCAAGCATCGTGGTTTCTATTCCAGCTTTCAGTACGTCACGCTGATCGGCGGGCAATTCTGCGCCTTGCTGGTGCTGTTGGCGCTGCAGCAGGTCTTTCTCACCAACGACGAGATTCGCGCCTGGGGCTGGCGTATTCCTTTCGTCATCGGCGCGCTGTTGTCCGTGGTGACGGCGCTGATGCGCAAGAATTTGGTCGAAAGCGACGAGTTCATCGCGTCGAAGAAGGTTTTGACCAAGCGCGAGAATCCGCTGGTCGCCTTGGCGCGCTATCCGCGCGAAGTGCTGCTTGTGGTCGGGCTGACGCTCGGCGGGACGACGGCGTTCTATACCTACACGACCTACATGCAGAAGTTCCTCAAGCTGACGGTTCATCTGACGGATAATCAAACGACGCTCGTCACCGGCGCCTCATTGATCTTCGCCATGTGCCTGCAGCCGATCTACGGCTACATCTCGGACATCATCGGCCGCAAATATCTGCTGATCGGATTCGGCGTTACGGGCGTCATCTGCACTATTCCGATCCTGACGACGCTGCAAACCGCGACCGGGCCGTGGATGTGCTTCTTCCTCATCGCCGCGGCCTGGATGATTGTCACTGGCTATACCTCGATCAATGCGGTGGTGAAGGCTGAACTGTTCCCAACCAACGTACGCGCCATCGGCGTCGGTCTGCCCTATGCGCTGACCGTGTCCATCTTCGGCGGCACCGTCGATTCCGTCGCCTTGGGCTTCAAGTCGGCGGGGCATGAGGAATGGTTCTATTACTACCTGACCGGCTGCATCGCCGTGTCGCTGCTGGTCTATGTCCTGATGCGCGACACCAAAAAGCACTCGGCGGTGGGGCGTCACGAATAGGCCGGGTTTCTCGTTCGACGGTCGATGCCTGTTCCGCTCTAACCTCACCCCGAGCGAAGTCGAGGGGCGCAGGGCGGGATTGCAATCGCATCGTGGGTCCCTCGACTTCGCTCGGGATGAGGCAGAGCATTGCGCCGCATGAAATAGGATGAGCGCGTTCGTTTACATTCTGCGCTGTGCGGATGGTTCATATTACACCGGCAGCACGCGAAACTCGCTCGAGGATCGCTTCGCACAACATCAGACGGGTGCCCTTGGCGGCTATACCGCGCGCCGCCGGCCGGTCGAACTCGTGTTTCATCAAGAGTTTGAGAACATCACCGACGCGATCGTGGTCGAGCGTCAACTCAAGAATTGGAGTAGGGGGAAGAAGGAAGCGCTCATTCAGGGCGATCTCGATACCCTGCGGGCGCTCGCGAAGGGGCGAAGCTGAGTTTGCGCTCGTATCCAGCGCCCCTCGACTTCGCTCGGGGTGAGGCGAGATTTTGCGTTGCATTTACGGATGCCCTGAACCGTTTCATCCTCACCCCGAGCGAAGTCGAGGGGCGCAGGGTGTTTTTGCCATCCACAGCCTTGACCTTCCGCGCGCCTTCTTGGAGTTTGGGGGCATGAAATCGGAAGGGGCGGGGAGCCCGACGTTGTCGGCGGTGGTGGTGGCGCGGAACGAGGCGGCGCAGTTGGGCGCTTGCCTCGAACGGCTGCGCTTCTGCGACGAGATCGTCGTGGTGCTGGACCGTTCGACCGACGCCTCGGCCGAGATCGCGCGTGGTTTCGATGCGGTCGTTCTCGATGGGGCGTGGGAGCTTGAAGGGCCGCGGCGTAATGCCGGGCTCGATGCCTGCCGCAGCGATTGGATCATCGAGGTGGATGCCGACGAACGCGTGCCGGCGGCGCTGGCACAGCAAGTCCGTGCTACGATCAGCGCGCCGACAGCCGACACCTATCTGATCCCCATGGCCAATCACATCGGCGGCCATCGCGTCACCTATGGCTGGGGCGCTTATAACGGCGTCGCCGCGAAGCCGATCCTCTTTCGCAAGGGCATCAAGCGCTGGGGCGCGGGGCGGGTTCATCCGAAGATCGCGATGACCGGCAGCCGCGCGACCCTGACCGAGACGATGGATCATTATGTCGATCAGGATGTTGGCGACATGTTCCGGCGTCTTAATCGTTACACCGATCTCGCCGCCCTCGATGCGATCGACGCTGGTGAGCATCCTGAATTGAAGACGGCGTTGCGGCGCATCTTCAGCCGTTTTTGGAAATCCTACGTCGCGCGTAACGGACGCCGCGAGGGGGCTTACGGCCTCGCGTTGGCGACCTTCTCAGCGCTCTATCCGCTGTTCATCTATTTGAAGGTCGCGACCCACGCGGCTTCGGGAGAAAAAAAGTGAGTCTGTTCGGCCGCAAGCGCGGCGATCCTCGTCCGATGCCACTGTCGGAGAGGCTCTATCGGCGCTTCATCCTGAAATATGACGGGCACTATCTGATCACCGATCTGCAGCTTCACGCCAAGCGGCAGAGCGTCGATTACATCATCGCCCATATGAGCGAAGCGATGATCTTCGAAGATCGCTGGGCGCTGCTGCGTCACGCCGCGAGCGAATCGACACCTACCGGTCTGATGATCGAATGTGGCGTTGCCGACGGCGCGAGCCTGCGTCATCTCGCCAACAACAGTTCACGCCCATTCCAGGGCTTCGACAGCTTCGAAGGCCTACCCGAGAATTGGGATGGCACCTTCGAGCGCAAAGGAAAATTCAGCCGTGGCGGTTCCTTGCCGGAAGTGCCGGGCAACGTGACGCTGCATAAGGGCTGGTTCGATCAAACCTTGCCGGCGTTTCTCGCGACGCATCCGAACGATCCGGTCGCGATGCTACATGTCGATTGCGATATCTATTCATCGACGGTGACGATCTTCCGCGAATTGGGACCGCGCCTCGTGCCGGGCACGATCATCGTCTTTGACGAATATTTCAATTACCCGAACTGGCAACGCCACGAGTTCAAGGCGTTCCAGGAATTCATCCGTGACAGCGGTTTCTCCTACCGCTATCTCGGCTTCGCGCAGAAGAACGGCCATGTCGGCGTGCGGCTGGGCGAAAAGAGCAACACGGCGCGTCACGAAGCCGAGCGCAAGCTGGCGCGGTGGGTGCCGGCTTAATTCCCTCTATCCTTTTTTATCGTCATTGCCGGGCTTGACCCGGCAATCCATCGGCAGCAGATTCGTTGTGACATGGATTCTCGCTTTCGCGGGAATGACGATGAGAGAGGGCCTTACGCCTTTTTGGGTTTCGCCGTTTTCGCGACTGGCTTCTTCGTGGCCTGATTCTTTTTCAATTTGCTCTGATTATAGTCGATCGCGCTCCGGACGAGCGCCTTCAGCTTGCCCGCATCGACCTTGTCGCCCTCGAGAAAATCAATCGCGCGCCGTTCATTCCCCTCCAACTCTGCATTGAAGAGTCCATCGGGATCGGCGAGATGCGCGCCATGGGCGAAGGTCACCTTCACCTTGCCCTTATGCGCATTGCCGACGGCGATCATGCCGTCGCGTTCCCAGACGGGGCTGCCCATCCATTTCCATTCCTCGACGATCTCCTTGTCGGCGGCGAGGATGGCTTTGCGAACGGCGGCGAAAGTCTTACCGCGCCAGTCCTCGATGCTCGCGATCAGCGCGTCGATCGTTTCCGATGGGGTCATGACGCCATCATAAGGACGACCGGCATCGACGACTAGGGCCGCACGATCTTGGTCAGATCGACGACTTGTTTATCGACATTCGGATGTGTCTTCCACCAATCGACGGTAACGTCGATGAACTTCGTTCCTTTGGCACGCGCATCGGCGACGAACTTCCGCGCGTAGGATTCCGGGTAATCGCCGAGATCGAAGCCGTTGTAATCGGCCATGACTTTTTTCTGGCCGGCGGGCGAGGCCATGTAGATCGAATAGAGGATGGCGGCGTTCGGATGCGCGCTATGCGTCGGAATGGTCAGGTAGGAATAACGCAGCTCGGCAATGTCATCGACAAGCTGTGCCGCGACGATGTTCTTGCCGCGATAGGCGATATTGTTGGGCCAGCCGCCGCTGCAATCGAGCGCGATGGCCGCGATCTCACCCGAAGCGACGCGATCGACGCTGCCGCAACTGGCGAAGCCGCCGATCTGTCCGGCGAATTGCTTGATATAGGCGGTGGTCTTTTCAAGGCCCCAGACATCGTCCGCCAACAGCACGTCGAACCCGCCGAGGAACGGCGTCGTCACGAACTTATGTTTGTAGGCGGGCTTCAGCAGGTCGGCCGAGGTCTTGATGTCGGCGACCCACGGTGCTTCCTTGACGTTGTAGAGAATGTTCGGCAACGACATCGCCACGCGCAACGCTTTGCCGTCGGCCTCGACCATCTCGGGCTTGAGGGACGGTGCGGTGCCGCGCCAGTCGATGGTGCGGAACAGTCCTTTCTCGAGATAGGGCACGATCTGCACCGGCGTCAGCGCCAGAACGTCGGTACTGGCGGGCGTACCAGCCTGCATTTCCTGAAAGAGCTGTGCGGCGAGTGGGCCATAGGCCATGCCCGGACTCCATTCGATCGGAATATCGACGCCGTAGGTTTCTTTAATCCCGGCTTGCGCCGCAGCCTGTGCTTCCGGACCGGCGAGCGTCGAGGCCGGTGTCGAGCGGATCAGCAGCTTGCCTTCCTTCTTCGCGGCTTCAATGACTTTGGCGAGGGCCGGTGTGATCTCTGGTTGCTGGGCGAGGGTGGGGAAGGGCAGAAAAATCGCCAACGCCAACAGCGCGGCAAACGACGTCCGTTGTCTCGGCATGGGGCCTCCCTGGTATCTTTATCGTTGTTGCGGCTATCGTAACCGGCAACGTCCCCCGAGGTCGAGGATCAACATGACCGACTCTTCTCTGCGTCCCGTTCGCCGTATCATCACCGGCGATGATTCATCCGGCAAAGCCTATATCGTTGAAGATAAAACGCCGCCGACGCTGACCGTGCCGGAACGGCCCGGTTATGCCGTCAGCAACATTTGGGTGACGAGCGACACGCCGGCGCCGGTCGATGCGCCCGATCGCGTTGCCGGGCATAAAGGCGTTTCACCGCCGCCGCACGGCACGGTACTGCGCGTGATCGACTATCCGCCGGAATCGACCGATCCCGCCGAGCGCCGCCGTCAACTCGCCGCGACCTTCGGCTCGCTCTATCCCGATGCCGAGCACAATATCGATGATCAGCATCCGGGCATGCACCGCACCGCGACGGTCGATTACGCGATCATGCTGGAAGGCGAGATCACCGCCATCCTCGACAAGGAAGAAACCGTGCTACGCGCAGGCGATATTCTGATCCAGCGCGGCACCAACCATGCCTGGGCCAACCGCTCGGGCAAGCCGGCACGGATATGTTTCGTGCTGATCGACGGGAAGCGATAGCTTTAAGACAAACCACGAGGACACGGAGGGTACCGAGAAAAATTTCTTCTCTGTGCCCTCCGTGTCTCTGTGGTGAAAATTCTGCAATTGCATCGCGCGTCCCTCGACTTCGCTCGGGATGAGGTAAGATTTTGCGCTGCCTTGAAAGATGCAACCCACCACCATTTCCACATCCCGAGCGAAGCCGAGGGACGCGCGATCCCTGCGCAATAAGGCAGCCTTAGTCCTCGTATCGCCCTAGCCGCACCGCGAGATGCCCTCGTGACGGTCGTTTCGCCGGCATCACCAGAACGCAATCTGCATAAGGCGTACGAATCTCGGTACGGCCGTCGCGGGCGACGAGGGTGCCTTTGTGCGGCAGGATGTCGAAGCCGTTGAAGGCTTGGGCAAACTGGAAGTCATCGGTCTGGATCGAGATGCGGTCGGTTACGAGAATCGTCCGCGTCGGTGTCGTTGCTGGCTCGCGCCAAGGTGCCGCATCCGCATCGCTTAAAACCCCGGCGGTTGCCAGGAATCGCCACGTCGCCTCACGCGCGATGGCGACGCTTTCCTTCGCCCAATGCTGGCCGCTTTCGACCAATAAAGCGATCGGTGCGGCGGCGGGATCATTGAAGCGGCCGTAATCGCGCAGGCGCTTGCCGCTGACATGGCCGCTATCGCGCACCAGTAATTCGGGGACGCCCATGCGTCGGGCGAAAGCGAGATGTTTTTCCTCCCACCCGGTCAGCATCATCGGCAGGTCGATGGCCGAGGTCGAATGGATGTCCAACAAGATATCGACCGTATCGACGATCGGACGCATGACCTGCGCGCGCGCCATCTCGCGGCTGCGGCGCGGTCCGGCAAGGCTCCCAGATGCGATTGAAGTCTTCGTCGAGATAGCGCGAGATCAGCGGGTCTTTGGCGCTGAAGCTTTGATAGGCCGCGACATTGGCGAAGGAGAAAGTCAGCGTCCCGCGCGCGGGACGCAAACCCGCTTTCATCAGCTCATCGAGAATGATCGCGCCGCAGATCTCGTTGCCGTGGGTGAGGGCGTTCAGCATCACATGCGGCCCCGGTTCGGTGGCCTTGTAGCTGGTGACGTAATCGATGCCGGTATTGCCGGCGCGGTGGGGGCTTATATCAGGTGGGTCAAGATCGACCGGAGGGGTTCGCCAGGGCACCGGATCAACCCGTCACCGGACCCGTTCGATCAGGCGGTCGATAAAGATCTCGCATTGCCGGATCTGATCGATGGCGATGAACTCGTTCGGCTTATGCGCCTGCTCGATCGAGCCGGGGCCGCAGATCACCGTCGGGATGCCTGCCTCTTGGTAGAGGCCGCCTTCAGTGGCGAAGCTGACCTTGCCGGTGCTGTTCGCGCCCGACAGTTCCATCGCCAACTGTACGACCTCGTCGCTGTCCTTAGCCGAAAGCGGCGCGACGACGTTGGTTTCCTCGAAGGCGAAACCGGCTTCGGCGGCGACGGCCTGCATCTCGGGCAGCAAAGTGGCGGCGTAATGTTTCAGCTCTTCGGTGATCGCATCCGGATCGTCTTCCGGCAGATGCCGCATCTCGAAATCGAAGCGGCATTCCTTCGGCACGATATTGACGGCGGTGCCGCCGGTGACGATGCCGGTATGGATCGTCGTGTAGGGCGGATCGAACGCGCTATCGAACGGACCTTCGGCACGTTTGCGCCGCGCCATGTTTTTGAGAAAGGCGATCAGCTCGGCGGCATATTCGACCGCGTTGACGCCGCGATCGGTGAGGGACGAATGGGCTTCGTGGCCATGGACATGACAGCGCAGACGGCGGCTGCCCTTATGCGCGATCACCGGCTGCATCAGGGTCGGCTCGCCGATGATGCAGAGCCGTGGCTTCTCGGCGCGCGGTTTCAGGATTTCGATCAAGGAGCGGATGCCGATGCAGCCGACTTCTTCGTCATGGCTGAGGGCAAGATGGATCGGTTTCGCCAGCGGCCGTTCGAGATAGTCGGGCACCTTGGCCAGCATCACGGCGATGAAGCTTTTCATGTCGCTGCTGCCGCGGCCATAGATTTTCTGGCTGCGTGTCTCGATCTTGAATGGGTCGCTGTCCCAGGCCTGGCCATCGACTGGCACGACGTCGCTATGACCCGACAACAACACACCGCCCTGGTCGGCGGGCCCGATAGTGGCGAAGAGGTTGGCCTTGCGCCCCGTCGAATCATAGACGACTTCGCTTTTGACGCCCCAATCCTCGAGATAGTTGCGCACGAAATCGATGAGGGCGAGGTTGCTTTCCCGGCTGGTCGTATCAAACGCCACCAACCGGTCGATCATCTCAATGGTCGAAAGTCTTTCGCTCGCCATGCCGCCATTCTGCCGCAGCCGAGGCCTCAACGCCAGAGCACCGGCGCGATTGACATGGTTCTATTTCCCATCCAGCGTGCGCGCCGGTTTTGTGGAGATTTCGGATGCGTTTGGTTGGTTTCGCGGCGGTTGCGGCATTGTTGTTGGCGGGAACGGGGCTGGCGAAGGCCGACCCGGTGACGATCAAGGTGGGCTGGGTCGTCCTGACCTCGTCCTCGGTGCCGCTGTCGCTTGAAAATAAGGAACTGTTACAGCATTACGGCCAGTCCTATGTCATCGAACCGGTTAGCGTCCGCGCCACCTCGGCGATGATCACCGCACTCGGCACCGGCGACGTCAATGTCGGCACCCTGGCTTATTCCTCGCTGGCCTTCGCGATCCAGAACGCAAAGCTCGACGATCTGCGCATCATCAGCGACGTATCGCAGAACCGCGCCGAGGACAGCTTCACGACCAAGTTCATGGTGCTGAAAGACGGCCCGATCAAAAAGATCGAAGACCTCAAAGGCAAGGTCGCGGCCTCGCTCGCTGCCGGCAGTGCGGTCGATATCGCGATGCGCGCGATGCTGCGCCGCCATCACCTCGATGACAAGAAGGACGTCACGATTATCGAGGGGTCGTTCCCGAATATGAAATCGATCCTGCTGTCGAAGCGTGCCGACATGGTTTCGGTGATGCCGCCGTTCGACGAGGACGCCGCGATGCGCGAGCAGGCGACGACTCTGTTCACGCAGAAGGACGCAATGGGTCCGGTGCAGTTGATCGTCTGGGCCGGCCGCGCCGGCTTCATCAACGAGCACCGCGCCGCGATGGTCGATTTCATGGAAGATTCGCTGCGCGTGACGCGCTGGCTGATGGACCCGGCCAATCATGACGAGGTCATCGACCGCGTCGCCAAGGACACCAAGCAGCCGCGTGAACAGCTCGACATGCTGTTCACGTCGCGCGACAGCTATCGCGATCCGAACGGGATGCCCAACCTCACGGCGCTCCAACACAATATCGACACCCAGCGCGAGATCGGCTTGATCGATAAGTCGATCGCAGTGAAGGACTATGCCGATCTGAGCATCGTCCAAGAGGCCGCCGCACGGCTGCCGAAGAAGTAAGGGAGCATCACATGGCGGGTGGGACGACATCTGGCGATCGCGTCACCGAAACCATTATCGCGCAGGTCGGTGCGCTGATGGCCGGGCCGCTGCCGGACGACGTGGTGGAATGGGCGCGTCATTGCGTGCTCGACTGGATCGGCATCACCCTTGCCGGGGCGGATGATGAACTGACCCTGTTCCTGCTCGACGAGGCGCGCGTGCAAGGCGGGAATCCAGCCAGCACGATCCTGCGTCACGGCGACCGGACCTCGACGCCGCTGGCGGCCTTCGTCAACGCGGCGGGGGCCGATGCCCTCGATTTCTCGGACGCCAATCCGGCCATGCACGGCCATACGACCCCGGCGATCGTCGCGACCGCCTTGGCGCTGGCCGAGGCACAGGGCGCGAGTGGACGGGCCTTGCTGGAAGCGATCGTTGCGGGCATCGAGACGGCCTGCCGTGTCGGCGTGCTGGTGCATGGCTCGCTTCATCCCAACGGTTTTCATCCGACCGGGACGACCGTGCCGTTCGGCGCGGCAGCGGCGGCGGCTCGGTTGTTGAAACTCGATCCGGGGCAAAGCGCGCATGCCCTCGGTCTCGCTGCAACGCAAGGGGCGGGGTTGGTCGCGTCTGCTGGGACGATGGCCAAGCCGTTTCATTCGGGCAAGGCAGCGATGAGCGGTCTCATGGGGGCGAGCCTCGCACAGCGCGGTTTCGTCGCGCGCCCCGATGCCATTGAGGCGCGCGGCGGGTTCCTGACCGCGCATGTGAAGGAATGGAGCGCCGAGCCGCTCGCCGCTTGCGAAGGCCGCTATTTCATTCGCGAAACCAAGTTCAAAGCCCATGCCGCCTGCGCGCTGACCCATGGCAGCATCGAGAACATGCTGAAACTGATCGCGCATCACGGCGTTGCGCCGAAAGATATCGCCCATGTCGATCTGCAGGTGCCGACCTCGAGCATGGGGGTCTGCAATATCGACGAACCACAGACCGGGCTCGAAGCCAAATTCAGTCTGCGCGCGACCGCGGCGATGGCCCTGCTGGGCGATGCCACCGGCGATATCGGCGCCTATACGGTCGAGCGGGTGATGCGGCCAGAGATGAAAGCTCTGCGCGCGCGCATCGGCGTGACGCCGCGCGACGATCTCGACGGCGGCAATGCGGTCGCGATCGTCAAAATGGCGGATGGGCGTTCGATTGCCGAATCGATCGATTCCTATGCGCCCGAGACAGACCTTACCGGCCAGCGCGGGAGGCTGATCCGTAAGTTCGAGGCATTGATGACGCCGCTTCTGGGTGAGAAACGTACGATGAGTTTGGAAGAGGCCATCTTCGCCATCGACAAAGCGCCGTCGGTCACGCCGCTGATCGCGATGACCGGTCGCTAGAGCCAGCACATAAATCGTGCGTCCCTCGACGTTGCTCGGGACGAGGACTTTCAGTGTTTTCGCATTAACGGATGCAACGCAAAATCAGCCTCGTCCCGAGCGACGTCGAGGGACCCGCGATGGTCGCGCCATGGCTAAGCGGCGACCGGCGTCAGGATTTTATCTTTGTTGGCGCGGTCGTCGGTCAGCATCTGCGCGGTGCCGGCGATGAGGCCTATCAGCACGCCGAGTTGCCAGGCATGGTCGTACGATCCGAAGATGTCGTAGATCAATCCGCCGCCCCAAGCGCCGAGGAACGAGCCGACCTGATGGCTGAAGAAGGCGACACCGGTCAGGGTCGCCATGAAGCGCAAGCCGAACATCTGCGCGACCAAGCCGTTGATAAGCGGCGCAACGCCGAGCCACAGGAAGCCCATCACCGCGGCGAAGAGCAGCGTCGTCGCGGGTGAGGGCGGGAAGACGAAATAGGCGGTGATCGCCACCGAGCGGATGACATAGACCAACCCGAGCAGAATATGTTTCGGGTAGTGTCCGCCGGCCCAGCCTAAGACATAACAACCAATAACGTTGAACATGCCGATCGTGGCGAGCGCCTGTGCGCCGAGCATCGGGTCCTGGCCGCACAAGGCGAGATAGGTCGGCAGATGGGTCGTCAGAAAGACGAGCTGCAAGCCGCAGACGAAGAACGCGATGGTCATGGTGACATAACCGCGATGGCGTGATGCCGCGCGCAATGCCGAGCCGAGCGTGACCGGTTCGCCGTTACCCGGTGCTTTGGGCAGGGGTATCCGATCGACCCGGCCGGTGAAGAAGGCGGCGGGCAGCATCAGCGCGGCGAGAATGGAAAAGGCGATCAGCGCGGTATGCCAGCCGTGATCGGCGATCAGCGTCTGCGCCAGCGGCGCGATCAGGAACGTGCCGAACGAGCCGATGGCCGAGACGATGCCCAGAACCATGCTGCGCGACGAAGCCGAAACGACGCGCGCACTGGAAGACATCGAGAGGTTCGACGCGGTACAGGACAAAGCCAGCCCGATAAAGACGCCAAGCCCAAGGGCCAGAGTCAGCGGACCGGTGGCGAAAATCGTGACCAGAATTCCGACGACGAAACAGGATGCGCCGCCGAGCATCAGCGGGCGGATGCCGGTCTTGTCCGAAATCGCGCCGATGAAAGGCTGGGTGATACCCCAGACGATATTCTGTAGCGCGAGGGCGAAGGTGAAATCACTGACGGTCAGACTGAGATCGCGGGTAATCGGCACCATGAACAAGCCGAGGCTTTGGCGCATGCCCATGCCGAGGCTCATCAAAATCGATGCACCGGCAAGAATGCTCAAGGTCTGAGCACGGCTTGGCTGGGTCGTCATCGTCGGTCGCTCCATCTCTATCGGAAACAGTGTACCGAGGACGAGCGCGGTCATGCAAACAGGCTGTGGCAAACAGGCTGTGGATTATTACAGTCGTCGGGAATTTTCTGTTGTTTCGATCATTTAAAACGCCGGTTTTTCTTAGCGTGTCGTTATCCGTGACTCTGCCAAATTTCCCGCAAGCCGGGCAAGCGTCACGCGCGCCGCCGATAAAGTGGAAGTGGGAAGAGCAGAACGAAAATGATGTATGTGATTCAAAAAAATGAAACGCAGGGAAAGCCCGACGGAAAGCCGCTTTGGCTGAGCCGCGCGGCGCCGTCGATGATCTGGGGCGACAAGCGCCACGCGATGTTTTTCGAGACGCGCGCTTTGGCGCAGATGGTGGCGAACAAATCGATCGCGCGCGACGAGACGGCCGAGATCGTGTTTGTGCAGGACACGACACGCTGGCGTGAATGAAACGCGCCGCCCAAAGGGGCGGCGCATCTCGTTCTTTATTTAGTGGCGATCACCGCGTTCGCGGCCACCGCCGCCACCGCCACCACCGCCGCCTTCATGATGTTCTTCCGGCGCGGCTGCTGCGGGCGCTGCATCCGGATGCGGCTGCTCTGCCGGTCGCGCTTGAGGTTGCGGACGCTGTTGCTGCGGCCGTGCCTCTTGATGCGCCGGTGCGGCAGCACGTTCCGGACGGGGCGCAGCCTGAGGCTGGGCCTGACGCTGCTGTTGCGGCGCGGCTTGGCGTTGCTGTTCGGCCGGGCGGGCAGCGCGCTCGTGCTGTTGGCGCGGCTGCTGCTGTTCCGCCGGTGCGACGGCGCGTTGCTGCTGACGCTCGACTTGAGGCGCGGCGGCGTTCGAGCGTTCCTGCGGCGCGGCAGCGCGGGGCTGGCGTTGCGTTGCCGGCGCAGCCGCGGTGCGCGGGGTGGCTTCGTCCGGAGTACGGGCAGCGCCGCGTGCCCGCGCGGTACCGGTGCTGAAGTCGCCCGGATGCGAGCTCGCGGCGACGGGGGGACGGCCGCGATTAACCGACGACAACAGCGCGTGATTGCCGGCTGCTGCCTGTGCGTGCTGCGTCTGCTGGCTGCTCGCCGGCACATGTTGATCGCGGGCGGCGACCAATTCGTTACCGCGCGGCTGGGCGCGAACGCCGCCGCGTCCGCCGTTGAAGCTGACGCGCGTCGTGTTGTTGTTCACGATCGTTTGGCGATAGATGTTGGTAACGTGACGTCCGCCGAAGTTGTTGGCTGACGCGTTGTACCGGAAGTTACCGTGATCCCAACGGCCGCCGTAATAGCCGTAGCCGGTATAGCCGTAGCCGTAATTGATGCCGCCGTAATAGCCGATATGGGGGCCCCAATAACCGGCGCTCCAGAAATAATGGCCGTCGCGCCAAGCCCAATAACCCGGCGTCCAGAGATAACCGGCTTGAGGCGGCAGAATCCAAGTGCCCGGAACCCAGTAATAACCTTCCTGTCCCCAAGACCAATAGCCCGGCGTCCAGATATAACCGAGTTCGGGCAGCGGCGGCTGCACATAGACCGGCAGCGGCGGCGGCGCGAGCGTGATCGAGATGTCGATCTGCGCAAAGCTCGGCGTCGGCATTGCGATCATCGGTGCGGCGAGCGCCAGCGACGCGACGGAGAGGGGAAGAAGGTGACGGAAGATGCGCATGGTGGCTCCTTGAGGGACAGACGTCGTTATCATGGCGTCGGGATGACAACGATCATCCAACGTTATTATTCGATTACGGTTTGTCTGGGGCTGTAATGCGGCCGCGACGAGACGGGTTTGTCTCTAGCTAAGAAATTGCTCTTTCAGCACGCGCTCTTCGAGATTGTGCTCGGGATCGAACAGCATGGTCAGCTCGTAACGCCGGTTCTCGGCGACTTCGACCGAGATGACGTCGCGGACTTCGGTGAAGTCGGCAGTTGCGCTGACCGGGCGTTTTTCGGATTCGAGCACGTCGAAACGCACGCGCGCCGGATGCGGCAGCAGCGCGCCGCGCCAGCGCCGGGGGCGGAACGCGCTGATTGGCGTCATCGCGAGGACGTTCGCGCCCAGCGGAATGATCGGTCCATGCGCCGATAGATTATAGGCAGTTGAACCGACCGGCGTTGCCACCAGGATACCGTCGGCGGTCAATTCTTCGAGTTGGACGAGATCATCGACGCTGACGCGCAGCTTGGCGGTCTGACGGCTTTGACGCAGCAGCGAGACTTCGTTGATGGCGAGGGCGCGATGCTCGATGCCGCTCGCGTCGCGCACGGTCATTTCCAGCGGATGCACGCGCACCGGCTTGGCGCGCGCGACGCGTTCCTCGAGACCGTCCGGCGAATAGCCGTTCATCAGGAACCCGACGCTGCCGCGATGCATGCCGTAAATCGGCACGCGGCGCTTCATATGTTTGTGCAGCGTCTCCAGCATGAAGCCGTCACCGCCGAGGGCGATGATGATGTCCGCCGTATCCGGCGGGCTGGATTGATAGCGCCCGGAAAGTTCCTGAAGCGCGTCTTGCGCCGCCTGGGCGTCGCTCGCCTCGAAACCGATTTTGGGATTACTCAACCGCCGGTCACGCTCATATGCCGCGTCACGGCAGGTTTCGCATGACGGCGGTCGATGATGAAATCATGGCCCTTGGGCTTGCGCGAAATCGCCTCGGCGATCGCGGCGTCGAGCGGTCCGTCGCTTTCGGACGCGCGCAGCGGCGTGCGCAGGTCGGCGCTGTCATGCTGGCCGAGGCACATATAAAGCGTGCCGGTGCAGGTCAGGCGGACGCGGTTACAGCTTTCGCAGAAATTATGCGTCATCGGCGTGATGAAGCCGACGCGGCGGCCGGTTTCGCGGACGTCGTAATAACGCGCCGGGCCGCCGGTGCGATGGCTGCTTTCATCGAGCGTCCAATGGCGCTGCAGATCGGCGCGGACCATCGACAGGGGCAGATATTGATCGATGCGCTGCTCGCCGATTTCGCCCATCGGCATGACTTCGATGAAGGTAAGGTCGATGCCTTGATCGCCGCACCAGCCGACCATGCGGCTGAACTCGTCGTCATTCACGCCCTTGAGCGCGACGGCATTGATCTTCACGTCGAGCCCGGCCTTCTTCGCCGCGTCAATACCGGCGAGAACTTTGTCGAGCTTGCCCCAGCGGGTAATGGCGGCGAATTTGTCCGGGTCGAGCGTATCGAGCGAGACGTTGATCCGGCGCATGCCGGCGTCCTTCAGTTCGGCGGCATAGCGTTCAAGCTGGCTGCCGTTGGTCGTCAGGGTCAATTCTTCCAGCGCGCCGGTTTCGAGATGCTGCCCCAGCGAGCGTACGAGGCTCATGATGTTGCGGCGGACCAGCGGCTCGCCGCCGGTGAGGCGCAGCTTCTTGACGCCCTGGCGCACGAAGGCGCTACAGGCGCGATCCAGCTCTTCGAGGCTCAGGATTTCGGATTTCGGCAAAAAGGTCATGTCTTCGGCCATGCAATAGACACAGCGGAAGTCGCAGCGATCCGTCACCGAAACGCGCAGATATGAAATGTGCCTGCCGAATGGATCGATCATGGTCCTAGGATAGCTATTGCGGAAAGGCCTGACAATGCCGGGAAAATCGCGCATGAAAGGCTTCCATAGAAGTGGTGGCGAGGGGGCGCTGACGCAATGGGCGATTTCGGGGAGGCGGCGCGCCTGGCGCTCGGGCTGATCCTCCATCTCGATGCCGGGCTGTACGGGATTATCGGCCTGTCGCTGGCCGTCAGCCTCAGCGCCGTCGGGATTGCCGCGCTGATCGGTTTACCCGCCGGGACGGCGCTGGCGGCTTATCGGTTTCCAGCCCGCCGGGCGGTGGTCATCCTCGTCAATGCGATGTTGGGCCTTCCGCCGGTGGTGGTGGGGCTGGCCGCTTATCTGCTGCTGTCGCGGGCTGGGCCACTGGGCGGGTTCGGGCTGCTGTTCACGCCGGGCGCGATGGTGCTGGTCCAGACCGTCCTGACCGTGCCGATCATCACGGCGCTGGTCCATCGCGCCGCCCAGGAACAATGGGCGCGGCATGGCGAGGCGTTCCAGGTCGCCGGCGCCGCGACTTGGCGGACGCTGCCGCATCTTTTGTTGCTGGCCCGCAAGGCGGTGCTGACCGCGCTGCTCGCCGCGCTGGGCCGGGCGATCTCGGAAGTGGGCGGCATCATCATCGTGGGCGGCAATATCGCCGGGGTGACGCGGACGATGACGACAACCATCGCCTTGGAGACGAGCAAGGGGAACCTGCCGCTCGCCCTTGCGCTGGGTCTGGTTCTGATTACCCTCAGCATCGCGCTGAACGGCGTGGCCTTTCATATGGCCGATCGGGGAGGGAACGAATGAGACATCATCTTTGGGCGGCGGCCGTCATTTTCGGAGTAGGGCTGGGCATGACGACACAGACGGCGCGGGCCGAAGATCCGTTTTTCGTTCTCGCCTCGACGACCTCGGTCGATAACAGCGGGCTCCTCGGCCATATCCTGCCGTTGTTCAAGAAAGCCTCCGGTATCGAGGTGCGTGTGGTTGCGCTCGGCACCGGCCAGGCGCTCGATGTCGCGCGGCGCGGCGATGCCGACTTGGTGCTGGTGCATGATCCGGATGCGGAAGCAAAATTCATCGAGGAAGGCCACGGCATCAACAAGCGCGAGATCGCCTGGAACGATTTCATCATCGTCGGGCCAGCCGCCGATCCGGCGCATATTAAAGGCACGCACGATGTCGTCGCCGGCTTTCAGGCGATCTGGAAGGCGAACGCGCCCTTCGTCTCGCGCGGCGACAAGAGCGGCACCGATGCGCTCGAGAAACGTCTCTGGAAAGCGGCGGATATCGACATCACAAAGGCGGGACCGTGGTTCAAGGATATCGGCGGCGGCATGGGCGCGGCGCTGAACACGGCGGCGGCGATGAACGGTTACACGCTCGCCGATCGCGGCACCTGGCTCAGCTTCGCCAATCCGCAAGGTCTGACGGTCGCGCTCGAAGGTGATACGCGATTGCTCAATCGCTACGACGTGATTGAACTCAATCCCGCGACCCATGCACCGGCGAAACGCGATCTGGGCAAGAAATTCGCCGACTGGCTTGTCTCAGCGGAAGGGCAGAAGGCGATCGCGGAATATACCGTCGCCGGACAGAAACTATTTCATCCGGAAGCCGATCCGAAGCCGGGTTCGTAAGGCGTTCGGCATCAGCGACGAGCGTCCCTAAACTTCGCTCGGGATGAGGATGGGAGTGCGTTGCATATTTAATGCAGCGCAACGTTTCGCCTCATCCCGAG
>CAIJOA010000032.1 GCA_903822185.1 uncultured Rhodospirillales bacterium
CATCCCGAGCGAAGTCGAGGACGCACCTTGTCATCGCCATCCAACAGAACCTTCTCCACCCTTTGGGGGGAGAAGGTGGCGAGCGCCAGCGAGTGGATGAGGTGGGTCGCGAAATGAAAGCGATCGCGCCGTTGAGAGACACCTCACCCTCCCACCGCTTCGCGGCGAGCCCCTCCCTCTCCCCTAAAGCGGGAGGGGCAACTAAATCGCCGTCATTGCGAGCGCCGCGAAGCAATCCAGTCTGTCCACGCACTGATTGCTTCGCTTCGCTCGCAATGACGAAAATAAATTAGAGATGGCCCTTACTTTTCCAGAAACGCTCCGCCGCCGGATGCAGCGCCACGGTCTGCGGCGTGTCCTCCGCTTCGAGCGCCATGCGTTCGATCGGCAGTGGCCCCTCGCCTTCCCACGGGATGTTCGCCTTGCGCGCGTCGAGGGCGGTACAGATTTCAGTTACCAGCTTGTCGTCGGCCTCGGCATGAACGAAGACGGTCCAGCCGCTGTAATCGATCGTCAGCACATCGGCGGGCAATCCTTGAAAGACTTTCTTCGGCAAGATCGCGCGGCGATAGCCCAGCGCTTCGCACTTCTGCACCGTCGCTTCCGACAGCGACAGAATCTTGATGCCGGACGCCAGCGCATCATCGACCCAGAAGCTCGCCGCTTCGTCGAACACGGCGTCGCATTCACCGGCGATCAGCTTCTCGAACGTGCCGCGCCCGCGCCAAGGCAAAGCCCCGGTCTTTTGCACGCCGCCACCCCAGGCCGCGAGATCGCCACGCGAGAAACCCGCCGCCGCAGCGATGTCGTCGAACATGCCGTGCAGGGTGTGATCCTGCATCCCGCGCATGATGACGTTGAGCTTGGGCTTCTTGCGCGCAATATCCTCGAGGCTGTCGAGGCCCGTCTCGGGCCGCACCGCGAAGACGAATTGATCCCAGGACGGAATGACCGCGATCGCCTTAACCGGCTGCGGCGTCGTGAACTCGCCCTTACCCAATACCGCCGCCGACAAGACGGCCGACGGGTTGATGATGCCGAGATCGACCTCACGCGCGACGACGGCGCGAATCCCTTCCGCCGTGCTGGAGCCATAGAGCGTCACCGGCTTGCCGCCCTTCGCGGGGCGCAGCACGGCCTTCGCCTGGAAATAATCGGGCACGCTTTCCCAGTCGGTGCCGCCGATCATCTCGGAGGCGATTTCGAGGACGAGGCGCGAGCGGGTGACGTTCGGATTGGCGACCATGATCAGGGCTTCACGGGCAGGAATTGCGTCGTGAACAACGCTTCGTTGCCCGGCGCCTTGTCGAGCGTGCCCATATCGACGAAGGACCGTTTCAAGGTATCGATCGCCGCCGGGTCGAACGTGCCGTCATCGATGAACATCGGCACTTCGGCATCGTAGGTGCGGCGCGCGACGCCGGGCGTTTGATGCAGCGCCTTCTCGGCAATCACCGAGGTCTGTTCCTTGTTCGCTTTCACGAACGCGATCGAGGCGAAGAACGCCTTGAGGAAGCGTTCGACCTGCGCCGGATTCTTCGCGACGGTTTCCTTCTGCGCGAAGACGACATGCGTCAGAAAATGCGGCGCGTATTTTTCCATGCCGGCGATGATGCGCCCGTCTTTCTTTTCTTCGAGCGCGTAGCCGGCCTCGGTCGCCAGCACGACGGCATCGACTTGTTTCGCCTTCATCGCCGCGATGCTGGCATCGATCGCGCCCAGCGGCACGGTCTTGATGCCGTCCGGTCCCCAGCCCTCTTGAATCGACATCTGCTTCGCCAACCATTCGCTGAGCGAGCCGACGGTCGAAACCGCGATCATCTTGCCTTTGAGGTCGCCGACCACCTTGATCGGTGAATCGACATTCACCATCGCCGCGATATTGCGCGGTGCGCCGGCAAAGGCGGCGACCGCGATGCCCGGCGAGCCTTTCACGGTGAAGGCCATGCCCGGTCCGCTGCCGAGACCGAAATCGATGCTGCCCGCGGTCAGCGCCTGTTGCACCTTGGCGTCGCCGGCGAGATTGATGATCTCGACGTCCAAACCGTGTTTGGCGAAGATGCCTTGTTCCACACCGACATCGGCGATGATGAAAGCCCAGGCAGCGCCCTGCGCCTTGCCGAGATGAATCGTATCGGCTGCTTGCGCTGCAGGGATGCCGAGGGCCATAGCAACGGCACAGAGCAGTCCGCGTAATTTCGATGACGACATCGTTCCTCCCCTGGGTCCGCGCCCCCATAACCGTGGGCGTCTGGCTTTTCGTTCTGAACTTCGACAGTATCGTTGACGGTTTGCCCGCGCAACGAGGAGACAGCCGCCATGAAAGCTTTGTTTCGTATCGTTGGGGTTTGCGCCTTGCTGGCCGGCCTGCTCTTTGCCGGCCAAGGCGCGGGTTATATCGACTGGCCGGTGCAGAGCTTCATGATCCGCCATAAAGAGTGGATCTATTACGGCTTCATCACCGCCGTCGTTGGGCTCGTCCTGATCCTCGCCGCACCGTCAAAAGCGCCGCGCACGACCTTGCGCAACGACGATCTCGACCGCCGCCCCCGCCGCTAGGCGATTCAAAAACGTCGCGTTAGCCCGAGATAGCCCTGCCAGCGTGGCGTCGCGCTGTTGAGGCCGCGATTGATGCCGGCGTCATATTGCACGTTGCCGCTATCCTGAGGTTGCCACGCGACATCGAAATCGACCGAGTATTGCCGCACCGTGCCCATCGGATCGCGGTTCTGCGACGTCCACAACTCCGCGCCGAGCGTAACGCCCTGTCCCAGGGCACGGCCCAGACCGACGACACCGGTCAGACTCACATGCCGGCCTGAATCGCCACCGTTCTTCAAGACATCGACCTCGGGCGTCGCACCCAGCGACCAATCGCCACCCAAATCGAGCGACATCGGCACAAGCAACCCGCCTTCGACCGCATGATTGCCGATACCGAGCTTCGCCGTCGGTATCTTGATGAACGGATCGAGCGCGATGCCGAACGCACCGGCACCATTGCCGAGGACATTATACTTGGTACGCAGGATCAGATCGCCGAAGCCCTGAACCGTCCGGCGCGTGGCCGCGTTTTCGTCGTGGGTCCGAGCCACCGTATAAGGCGCGACCGCCGCTTCGATGTCCCAGTTGTCGGTGAGGCCATACTTCACTGTCGTGTTCGCGGTGACATAGGTATCGGTCGTCACGCCCGCCTGCCGCTGGAACGCGGCATTAAAGAATTCCGTCTCGAGCTGGATATGCCCCGGATCGACGGTGCAAGGCGATGTACCCTTGCCCGGCCGGTCGGGACAGAGATCGCGCAGATCGCCGGCGCGCGCCGTGGTTGAAAGCGCGGCTGTAATTGCGAGCACGGCGAGGCCGCTCATCGTTTTTAATTTCATCTGAAGTCCCCCACTCCCTCGTACGTCGAGGGCTTCACTTGAGTCAATGGAGCGATCGCGCGGACTATTTACAAAAAAGGTTCACCACGGAGACACGGAGAAGAGGGAGGAAAATTTCTTCTCCGTGTTCTCTGTGTCTCCGTGGTGAATTTTTATTGATCCAAGGCTGAAGCCGGCACAAGCATCGAGCGTCCCTCGACTTCGCTCGGGATGAGGATGAGGCTCGGGTTGCATTGAATGATGCCACGCACCGCTCTGACCTCATCCGAGCGAAGTCGAGGGAGGCACGCCGCGAGTGCCATCGGTTCCCTATCCCCGCACCGTCCTCTAGATTGCCGCCCGCATAGAAAAATAAGGGGACTCCCGATGGACGGAATGAATTTATGGGAACGGCGGCAATTTCTGGCGGCGTTGAGCGCGGCTGGGGCTGCGGCGATGTTGCCGGGCAGTGCGCTCGCGGCCGGCGCTTACAAGCCGCGCCGCATCGACGTGCATCATCACGTTTTGCCGCCCGCCTATAACGATTTCGTCGCCAGCGGAAAATCGACGTTCGTCTCGCCGATCGACATATCGAAATGGACACTGCAAAGCGCGATCGACGACATGGCCGCGAACGGTGTCGAGACCGCGATCGTTTCCGCGCCGGACTTCAACGGCAACCTGCCCGGCGACATCGTCGATGTAATTCGTGCTTGCAACGAGTGGCAGGCGCAGATCGTGCGCGACAATCCGCGGCGCTTCGGCACGTTCGGCACCCTACCCTTGCCCAATGTCGATGCCTGCTTGAAGGAAGTCACCTACGCCTACGACACGCTGCATGTCGATGGCATGCGTGCGCAGCCTTCTTATAACGGCAAATATCTGGGCCATGCCGACTTCGCGCCGATCTGGGATGAGCTGAACAAGCGCAAGGGCATCATGTTCGTTCATCCGACCCAGCCGCAATGCTGCGGCCCGGTCATCCCGAACGCGCCGTCGGCAACGCTCGAATTCCCCTACGACACGACCCGCACCATGACCGATCTGTTGCTGACTGGGACCTTCACGAAATATCCCGACATCCGTTGGATCTTTTCGCATGGCGGCGGCGTGTTGCCGATGATCGCCGGGCGCATCGGCAATACCTTGTCACGCGTGCCGCGTTTGCGCGAGCGCGTGCCGAACGGCGCGGAATATGAATTCAAGAAGCTCTATGTCGATACGGCGAGCGCGTTCTATCCAGCATCCTTCGCCGGCATGGCGCAACTGTACGGCACCAAGCACATTCTCTTCGGCACCGACATTCCTTATGTGCCGATCAAAGAAGGCGCCGAAGGCGTCAGCAAATTGAAGGTCGATGCGAAGGCTCGCGCCGATATCGACCGCAACAACGCGCTGGGTCTTTTCCCGCGTTTACAGAAAATCTGACGACCCTGTCGAAACCGCGACGTTAACCGTCGTGCGGCTTTACACAGAGCCGGGCCGATGTTTCCTACCGCTTTGAAAACGTTGGGAAAGAGACGTTGGCCCGGCTTTTGCGTTTCCATCCTCCAGTAGCACTTAGCGACCTAATTCGGTCCGTCACTCTGGAGGCTCTAGATGCGTATTAATTCGACCATGACTGCCGTCGGTTTGGTTTTGGCTTTGGCCACCATGGCCAGCGTTCCTGCTTTCGCCGCGAACCTTACCGATGACCAGTCGGCAAGCATCGGCGCCAACGGAACGGACGGCACGCTCGCCCTTCCGAATGGCGGCCCCGGCGGCACCGTCCCGCCCGCCGTCGCCAGTTCGACCTTTCCAGCCGACACCACCAACGATCCGTCAAACACCGACATCGCGATCGGCGGCCGCGGCGGCAATGGCGGTAATGGCTTCAACGGCGTGACCGGCGGTAATGCCGGCCAAGGCGGCTTCGGCGGCAACGCCATCGCCATCGCAGCGACATCCAGCCCCACCCCGACCTCGACCCCAGCAACGGCGATCGCCATCGGCGGCACCGGTGGCAATGCAGGTACAGCCGGCACCGGCGCACCGAACGGCTTGGGCGCGAACGGCGGTCAAGGCGGTCAGGCCAATGCTTCCGGTTCCTATTTCAATACCAGCGACACGACCGATGTGACGGTTCAATCGACGGCGATCGGCGGCGGCGGCGGTATCGGCAGTGGCCTCACCGGCATGGGAGGCACCGGCGGCACCGCACAGGCGACCGGCAACGGCGTTGCTGGTACGGCGAACGTCACCGTCAGCGCGACGCAGATCGGCGGCGCCGGTGGCGCGGGCGTTGTGTCACCTGTTTCCGGTCCGGGCGCGGGCGGCAACGGCGCCTTCTCGTTCATGAACGCGCAAGTCAACGGCGACACGACCGGCGTCCTCAACCTCGACCAAACTTCGATCGGCGGTAACGGCGGCGATGCCGCTGCGACGGCCGCAGCCGGTGCCGGCGGCGGCGCGATCTCGAACCTCGGCTTCACCAACAACAACGCCAGCACGATCAACGCCAATCTCGTCGCCGTCGGCGGCAAAGGCGGTAACAGCAATGCCGCGCCGGGCATCGGCGGTTTGGCCACAACGAATGCAGGGATCACCGGCGCACATAACGTCAACGTCAACACCACGATGCGCGGCGGCGCAGGTGGCGACGCGACCACCGCCCCCGGCGTCGATGGTGTGAGCCTCAACAGTTCGCTGATTGGAAACAGCGCGTTCGGCAGCAGCACCGGCAACGGCACGGTGAATGTCGCCGCAACGCAGATCGGCGGCCAGGGCGGCAACTCGCCCGTGCAGGCCGGTAATGGCGGTATCTCGTTCCTGTCGAACACCGTCAACGGCGACACGACCGGCATGTTGTCCCTGGCGCAGATCGCCATCGGCGGCAACGCCGGCGACGTCACCAGCGGCACCGGCACCACCGGGTTCGGCGGTGCCTGCATCTCGAATGAAGCCGTCACCAACAACAACGCCAACGTTCTCAACCTCGCGTCTATCGCGATCGGCGGCGCGGGCAGCAATGTCCAAGGCATCGGCACCGGCGGTCTCGGCGGCTAAGCAAACGCCAACGCCTTCGCGACCGGCGTTCATACCGTCAATGTTTCGTCCGATGCGACCGGCGGTGCCGGCGGCAACACGACGACCGGCCAGGGCGGCGTCGGCACCACGCTGAACAGCCTTCTCATCGGCTTCAGCGTGAACGGCATCAGCACGGGCAACGGCCCGGTCACGGTCGCCACCATCCAGACCGGCGGCGCCGGCGGTAACGCGACCTTGGGCGGCAATGGCGGCAACGGCGGTGCCGCGGCGGTCTTCAACACCCTGACGGGCGACACGAGCGATGTGTTGTCCCTCACCCAGAACGCGGTCGGCGGCAAAGGCGGCGACAGCAATGGCGGCATCGCCGGCATCGGCGGCTTCGCGATTTCCAATCAGGCCTTCACGGATGCCAATCCGAACACGCTGAACGTCGTCAGCAACGCCCTCGGTGGCGCCGGCGGTAACGGCACCGGCAGCACCACCGGCGGTATCGGCGGCTACGCCGTGACCAACACCCAAGCGACCGGATCGCGAACCGTCAATGTCACCGGCAACGCGGTCGGCGGCGCCGGCGGCAACGCAACACTGGGCAACGGCGGCAACGGCACGACGCTGAACAGCAGCAGCAATCCCTTCTCCGTCTTCGGCACCAGCACGGGCGGCGGTGACGTCAACGTCACTTCGACCCAGACCGGCGGCGCGGGCGGCGCATCGACCTTGGGCGGCAATGGCGGCTTCGGCGGTAACGGCTTCTCGGCCAACACCGTCAACGGTTCGACCACCGGCGCACTGACGCTCAATCAAGCGGCGACCGGCGGCCAAGGCGGCGACAGCAAAGGCGGCGTCGCGGGCGTCGGCGGTAGCGGCGTCTCGATCCTCAGCGATGTCGATACGACCGCTTCGACGCTCACCGGCAATATCAGCGCCTTCGGCGGCAACGGCGGTAGCGGTCTCGGCAATGGCAGCAACGGCGCCCCCGCCGGCCAAGCCACGGCCATCGCGGACCTGACCGGCATCAACAAGGTCAACGTCAACAGCCTGGCGGTTGCGGGTTCGGGCGGCAACGCGACCGGCATCGGCACGCAAGCGGGTAACGGCCAGGGCATCACGCCGCTCAGCAACACCACCACCGGCACGAGCACGGGTAGCGGCACGGTGAAAGTCGCGGCGACGGGTATCGCCGGTAACGGCGGCAACGCCACCAACAGCGCCTCGGCCGGCATCGGCGGCAACGCCTTCATGGGCAACATCGTCAACGGTTCGACCACCGGCGCACTGGAACTGCGTCAGACCGCGATCGCCGGCAACGGCGGTAACGGCAATGGCGGATCGGTCGGCATCGGCGGCAACGCCTTCTCCGGCTTGTTCCTCGATCAGACCATTCTTCCGGTCGCGAACCAGGCGAGCAGCCTTACCGGCATCGTCACGGCCCAGGGCGGCAATGGCGGCAACGGCAGCGGTGTCTCGTCGGGTGCCCAAGCCGGCACGGCCAACGCGATCGTCAATCTGACCTCGAACAACGCCACCTTCGCCACCGCCAATGCGATCGGCGGATTGGCAGGCACCGGCGGGACGGCACCGATCGCCGGCGGCATCGCCAACGCCCAAGCCACCGGCACGGGTTCGTCGGGTCTGGTCACGGCGAACGCGACGACGCCCGGTGCGGGTCCGGTCTTCAATGTCAGCGGCAATGCGACAGCGAACATCGCCAGCACCTTGGTGGCGACGGCACAGACAAGCATCGGCGGCAGCGTCCCGCTGTTGACGCCGACGCCCTTCACCCCCGCCAACGGCAATGCCTTCGCCATCGGCGTCGGCCTGCCGACGGCAAGCTCGGTGATGTCGGCGATCGCCGGTCATCCGAACAACACCGCCGCCTGGACGCCTGCAACCTCGTTCGTCGCCGGTGCCGGCATCCTCGGTGCGGTGTTCCCCTCGACCGGCACGGTCGGTGTCGAACACGACATCCACTCGGGGCTGAACTACAGCTTCAACGTCCCCTCGGGCTTCGGCACGACGCTGACGGTCGGCTTGTTGAATGGTTCGATCTTCAACAACACCGCCTTCAGCAACATCGCCGACAAGCTGACCCTGTCGATCACCGACAACGCATCGACGATCTTCAGCCAGACCTTCTCGTCGCTCGCCTCGGCACTCACCTTCTTCACGGATGACGTGCTGACCTTCGGCGGTCTGTCGGGGACCAACAATATCGGGATCAACCTCGACCTCATCGCCTTCGACCAAACCGGCTTCGCTGCGAACTTCCTGGTCGGTACGACCGGCGCGGCAGCGGGCGGTGGTGGCGGTGGCCCGGTCGGCGTCCCGGAGCCGGGCACCCTCGCGGTCTTCGCGACGGCCCTCCTCGGCTGGCTCGGCTTCAAACGCCGGAAGGATGCGGTCAGCGCGCGCGCCTAACGCACGTTCTTACCGGAATAAAAAAGGGGCCGCCTCATGGGCGGCCCCTTCATTTATGGGATGATACGATCGCTAGGCCGCGTTGGCGGTAAAGCGTTCGACTTTCGGCAACAGCACATCGGTCTCGGACCGAAGCTTTGCCGCCAGCAGGCGAATGAGATCGGGATCGTCTGTGCGCGCATCGACTTCAAGCCGGCGTGCCACCTCGACGAGTTTCACTGCGCCGAGATTACCGGCGATGCTGACAACATCGTGCGCCTCGCGGCCGGCCTCGGGCAGCTTGCCCTCATTGGCGAGTTCGACGGCGCGCGCCACACGTTCCTGCAGCGCCTGGACGAAGGACGTGACCATCGGCTCGAAATCCGTCGGTCCCGTCAACTGGCGCAGCGTCGCGAGCTTGGTTGCATCGAAACCCGACGCGATGTTGTTGTCTTCATCTTCGCGCGCTTCCTGGGAACCGATCGAGCCACCCGACACGACGATGCGTTCGACCTTGCTCAACAACGTCGCAGCATCGAATGGCTTGGAAAGATAATCGTTCATGCCGGCAGCCAGCATTTCGGTATCAGTGCCGGCCATCGCATGCGCGGTCAGCGCGATGATCGGCAACCGGCTCCAGACACCGCCAAGGCCGCGAATACGCCGCGTCGCCTCGACACCGTCGAGTTCGGGCATCTGCACATCCATGAGGACGACGTCATAGGTTTTACGCTGCACCGCCTTAACGGCCTCGAGACCGTTATCGACGACATCGACGCGATGACCCGCATGGGTCAGCATCAAGCGTGCGACCTGTTGATTGACCTTGTTGTCGTCGGCCACCAGCAAATCGAAACTGCGGCGCTGGTTCGGCGGGATTACTTTCTGCTCGGTCACGGCCGGTGCGCTCAGCGCGGCGGCGGCGCGCGGCAGGGACAGCTCAAACCAGAAGGTCGTACCCTTCCCCGGCTCGCTGTCGAAGCCGATGGTGCCGCCCATCATCTCGACGAGTTGGCGCGAGATCGCGAGACCCAAGCCGGTGCCGCCGAAACGCCGCGTGATCGACACGTCGGCCTGGGCGAATTTCTGGAACAGGCGCGAGCGCGCTTCGGGCGCAATGCCGACACCGGTATCCGAGACCTCGAAACGCAGCGTTGTCGCCGCTTCCGTTTCGGTAGCGACGGCAATGTTGATTCCAACCCGGCCTTCGTCGGTGAATTTGATCGCATTACCGGCGAGATTGAGCACGATCTGCCGCAGCCGCGTCGGATCGCCATGAAACCAACCACGCACCGCCGGCGCTAAAACCATATCGAGCGTCAGCGATTTCTGTTCCGCGCGCGGCCCGAGGATCGTCACCGCATCCTCGACCGTCTTGGCGAGATCGAAATCGACCGTCTCGAGCGTGATCATCCCGGCTTCGAGTTTGGACTCGTCGAGAATTTCGTCGAGGATTTGCAGCAATGACGTCGCGCAGGTCGCGACCGTCTCGGCATAATGACGCTGATCGAGCGAAAGTCCCGAGGCAAGCAGAAGCTAGTTCATACCCAGCACGCCGTTCATCGGCGTGCGGATCTCGTGACTCATCTGCGCGAGGAACGCCGACTTGGCGCGATTGGCGGCGTCGGCCTGATCGCGCGCGGCCAGCAACGCCTCTTCGTGCTTTACGCGCTGCGTAATGTCGCGGGCGATGATGATGATGTCGGTGCGGCCGGTGCCGCATTCGACGACTTTCTTCCAGCTCGCCTCAACCCAGACATAGTGCCCGTCTTTGCATTCGGCGCGGTAAGTCACGAGGACTTCGCTGCAATATTCGATTTCTTCGCGCGCGCGTTGGACAGCCGGGATGTCGTCGGGATGAACCATCGCCTCGATCGCGGTGCCCTTCATCTCCTCGGGCGTATAGCCGTAGAGACGATCGCAGGCCGGCGAGACGTAAACCCGCTTGCCGCCGCGCGCCAGCACGATCATATCGGACGAATGGTCGGCCAGCAGGCGATAGCGTTGTTCGCTTTCGAGCGCCACGCGTTCCGCCGCGCCGCGCCGTTGCAGTTCGCGATTGAGAATCCACCCCAGCATGCCGAGCAAGCTGATAAAAGCCGTGACGAGGCTGCAGAGGAACACGGCCTTGCCGCCCCAATCGGCGAGGACCGCCGCCTTCGGGATGCCGATGCCGACGATGAGCGGTAACCCGCCGATCTGACGATAGACATAGAGCCGCGCCGCATTATCGACGCTGCTGACGTCCTCGTAGTGGCCGAAGGTCTCGGCGGGGAAGTGCTTGAACACCGGCGCGTTGCTGATGTCGCGACCGATATCGTTGGAACCCATCGGCGCCCGCGCGACGATCTTGCCGCCGGTGCTGAACAAGACGATGCTCGAACCGGGAATCATCGCGACGCTGGAAAATATCTGCTGGATGTAGCTAAGACGAAGGCTGCCCGCGACGACGCCGCCGAAGCTGCCGTCCTCGTTGACGACGCGACGGCTCATCATCAAGTACCAGTCGCCGTTATCGCCCTTCGACGGATTGCTGATGAACAGGCCGGCGTCGCCGTTGTCGCGCTGCGCGGTGAAGAAATCGCGCTGGTTGAAATTCGTCCGCGCCGGTGTGCGGCCGCGTGAATCGATCTTCAGATCGCCGTGCCGGTCGAGCACGAAAATCGAACCATATTGCGGCGCGCGTGCGGAATGATCGAATAGGATGTAGTCGCGGATGACCGGACTGACGGTCGCGGTTTCGGGCAGAGACAAGCCGTCGAGCACCGCGGTCAGCGACAGATCGTAGGTTTCGATGTCATGGCGGATTTCGACTTCGAGGGCGGTCGCTAGATTTTCGGAATCGCGGAACGCATCCGACACAGCCGTCTGGCGCGAATCCCAAAGCACCCAGCCAGTCAGCGCGATCGTGCAGATCACGGCGGCCAGGGCGCCGATGACGATGATCGGCATCGTCCTGAGATTGGAGGTATTGAACGCAGTCACGCGCGACGTCTCACCCATCATTTCGGTCGGGTGGGCGCGGGTCGGCCGGCTCACCTGTCGTTTAAGGTGCGCCACATTGATTAAGGACCGACAAAAAGCAGCCCGTTAGACGGGAAAAGAAGCCCCGAAACACGCGGGATTTAAGGCGGAAATGCGTCGGAACGCACAATCCGATGTAAGGAGACGGAAAAAGACGATTCCCGCCCCGAGGGCCGGCTTATTTGGCCGGGGTCAGCGCCTTTTGGTACTTTTCGGCGCTGAGTTTTTTCTCTTCTTCCATGTCGCGTTTGCCGATCGTCAGGTCGAACCGGTTGCCGTCGAGATCGAGACCCTTATCCTCGACGAACGGACGGTCGGTGTTGTTGCCGTCCGCGCGCGGGTCGGTCGGCTCCATCCCCAGCTTGGTCATCTCTTCATAAACGAACGGCTTTTCTTCGTCGGTCAAAGTGATGCCGAAATGATGCAGCCCCTGCGGGGCACCCTCGCGCTTACGCTTGATCAACGCCACATCCATATAGCCGTCCGTCACCCAGACATCGCCCTGGCTCTCGCCGGTGATCTTCATCCCGTAAATGCGCGAATAAAACTCGGCAAGCTTCGCCGGATCGTCCGAGAAGATCGCGATATGCTGGATGCGCGCCATGATGATTCCTTGATGACTATCGGCCAGGGGTAATCCTCGAACGAGGCGAGAGACGTGTCAATCGGCGGGATTGCATAGGCATCGCGCGTCCCTCGACTGCGCTCGGGATGAGGGGAGATTTTGCGTTGCATAGGCAATGCAGCGCACTGCTCCAACCTCATCCCGAGCGAAGTCGAGGGACGCACCCCGTTAGTGCAACGACACGACGCGACTGAGAGCCTCGCGCAACGAAGCCGCTTCGCCACCGCCATAACGGGTCTCGAAATCGCGCTGTGCCTCACGCCACAGCGGCTGCGCCTCTTTCAGACGCACTCGCCCCGCCGCCGTCAGCTGCATGACGCGGGTGCGGGCATCGTCGCGCGCCGCGACTTCGATTAGACCGTCGCGTTCGAGGGGACGTATCGCCCGCCCCGTCGTCGTTCGGTCCATCGCCATCAGCATCGCCAGCGCGTTGATCGATTGCGGGCCGAGCCGCAGCAGTTTGGACAAGATCGAATATTGCGACGTGCGTAAGCCGATCACGCCGAGATGCCGATCATAGAACTGCGTCACCTGCCGCGCCGCCTGCCGGATGGCGAGGCAGTTGCAGTCCGCCGGATCGAGCGAAATCGCCGGGATCTGATTTTGTTTCGTCTTGGTGCGCATGGCTTTCATGTCGAAATAAGTGCATATGCACGCTTGTGTAAGGGTGCATATGCGCCTAATTTCAGCGCCAGGTCAAGACAGAGGACGTTATGATGGATCCGCGTACCCGGACATTGCTGGAAGCCCCAATCGGGCCGACCCTGATGCGACTGGCGTTGCCGAATGTCGTTGTCATGGTGATGCAGTCCTCCATCGGCTTGACCGAGACCTACTTCGTCGGTTGGCTCGGCACCGACGCCCTCGCGGGCATGTCGCTGGTCTTTCCGACCCTGATGCTGTTTCAGATGATCTCAGCCGGCGCGATGGGCGGCGGCATCCTTTCCGCCATCGCACGCACGCTGGGGTCTGACCGCCGCTCCGAAGCGGGCATCATCACCTGGCATGCGGTCGCCATCGCGCTCGGCCTCGGCGTCGCAACAACCATCCTGATGCTCGCGGTCGATAAGCCACTCTATTCGGCGATGGGCGGACACGACGCATCGCTGGCGGCCGCCCTCACCTACGCCACCATCATCTTCGCGGGGGCCATTCCGTTATGGCTCTATAACTCGCTGGCCGCCGTTATCCGCGGCACCGGGAATATCTTGCTGCCCGCCGCGGTCACCGCCGTCGGCGCCATCATTCTCGTTCCGGTATCGCCGATCTTGATCTTTGGCTGGGGACCCGCGCCGCAATTGGGCATCGCCGGCGGCGCCATCGCCATTGTCGCGTTCTATGTCATCGGCACCGTGATCTTCGCGACCTATCTGTGGTCCGGCCGCGGTGTCCTTCGTCCGACACCGCGGCCGCCGCGTCTGCAATGGAAAGCGATGCGCGAGATTTTACGCGTCGGCGCGATCTCGTCGCTGATCAGCGTCACGACCAATATCGTCATCGTCGTCGCGACCGGCTTCGTCGGTGCGTTCGGCGCGGCGGCTGTCGCCGGTTACGGCACCGGCTCGCGTCTCGAATATTTTCTCGTGCCCTTGGCCTTCGGTTTCGGCGGGCCGCTCGCCGCGATGGTCGGCACCTCGATCGGCGCAGGGCAACGCGCGCGTGCGCTGAAGGTCACTTGGATCGGCGCCGGTATTACGTTCGCCATCACCGAGGCGATCGGTCTCGCGGGCGCGCTCTATCCGCAAGCTTGGCTTAGCCTCTTTGATACCGATCCGACGATGCTGGCGATGGGCACGAAATATCTGCATAGCGTCGGGCCGTTCTACGGCTTCTTCGGCGGCGGGCTCGCACTTTATTTCGCGTCGCAAGGCGCGGGACGTTTGGCTTGGCCTCTCTTTGCCGCCGCGATCCGTGTCGCCATCGCGTTGGGTGGTGGGTATTTCGCCCTCAAAATTACGGGCGGAATCGATGGCGTATTCCTCGCCATCGGCGTCGCACTTGCCGCCTCCGGCCTCATCAATGCGGCGGCAATTGCGGCGGGTGTATGGTTCGATCGCGCCCCTTCCAAGGTCATTCCCGCCACCCGTTAGTAACGAGGAACGATCACCGGTTCGCTCCGTTGTTGGGCATGACTTACCCAGGAGGACGAACCATGAATCGCATTCTCGCAGCCGCCGCCGTCTTCGCGCTGGCAACCGCGCCGGCCTTTGCCGACAGCCTCAACACAAACACCAACGCCAATGTCACCGTCTCGCCCGGCATTGCCGCAGCGCCGATCGACGGCAGCTTGTCGAGCCAAAGCAGCGCCAATCCGCAAGTCGGCGGTAGCGCCCATGTCGGCACCGACGTGAAGAGCAACGCCAACGAAGAAGGCGGCGGCGTTCAGAATCCGAAGATCGGCACCGGCGTCAATGGCGCCGTTGGTACCGGCATCAACGTTGCGCCGCAGCAACGCTAATTCCTGATCAAGGAGGATAAAGCCATGAATCGTTTTCTCGCGACCGCCGCGATCATCGCCCTGACGGCCTCGCCACTCGCCGCCTTTGCTCAAACCGCCGATGGCGGTCCAAGCAGCGGCACCGGCAGCGTCGGCGTCAATGCCAGCGGCACGGGTAAAATGGGCAGCAGCAACGCCCAACTCGACACCTCGGCGAGCCCCTGCGCGTCGTCCAATCCCGGCTCGGCCGCATGCGCGAGCGGCGGCGCCAAAGTTGACGGCAACACCAGCGGCGAATCCGGTGGCGTGCAGAATCCGCATGTCGGTACCGGCGTCAATGGCGCGGCGGGCACCAGCGTCCCCACCCCGGGAACACGCTAATCCGCTCGCTCGGCGTTGAGATATCCCCGGTGGCAACTGCCATCGGGGATTTTTCTATGAACGCGAATAACGACAACGCCACAAAGCTGCCGTCTTTTCGTTATTGTCTCTCATCATGCACGGCACACGATGGTTTTTCTCGGCAGGTACAGGGGCGTTGATCGGCGTAGCGGTGGTTGTCGCTCTCGATCTCAGTTACCGGCTGTTGGGCAAAAGTAAGTCCGCGACCGAACCCGCAAACACCGTTCCATCGTCGCGATCCGGCATTTCCCTTCAGGATTGGCGTACTAAGACGGCGATCATCGTCGGCTCGATGGCTGTCTATACACTGATCGCTTATTCGCATCAGCCTGCTCATGTCGCCGAGGCGCCACCGGCGCCGGCCGACTCTGTTGCGACGCTCGACAATGGTCCGATCGACATCTCGGTCGGCGGTACTGCCCTCACCTTCGTACCGCCGGCAAACTATTGTACCTATCCCGCGCCGCTGATGCAGTCGGTTCTCATTCAGCAGGCGAAGGTGAATGCCGACAACGCCATCTACGCGGCGTTCGGCGATTGCAATGAATTGCGCGACACCGTCGCCAGCCAATCGCGGATGCGTGACTTCGGTTTGCTGATGACGCCCAAGGCGCTGATGAATCAAAAATTCGATAAGGCCGCGGTCGATCAGCTTGCCGCCGTGTCTGTCGATCCCAGTACGGTCAAGGACACGCTCGATCAGCGTTTTGCCACCGCCGAGAATAAACTATCGCTGCAATCCTTCTCGGCGCTCGGCATCGTCGATCGCGACGACCGCGCTACCTATTTCGCCTATCTGTCGAAGTCGCAAGACGCAACCGGCGCATTCAGCCAAGCCTGCGTGATGGCGATGACCCAGATCAAAGGCCGCCTGGTGACCTATTATCTCTATGCCGATTACGGCAAAGACCCGCGTTCGGTAATCATGGGCCTCGTCCAAAAAGCCAAGGCTGGCGTCAACGATCTGGCGCAGCATAACGGCGCCTAGCCCGCCCGCTTCGCGACTCGGATACGAGACGCTAAGATCGCAAATCAGTGATATCGAGATCGGAACCCCGGCGGCAAACCGCCGCGGGGCCCTATCGGATTATTAATGTCGCCAGGATCGTTAAATTGGCGAAGATGCAGCATTCATGCGATGACGCCCGTCGTCGCAATCGGAGACGTCGATGGAACCGAGATTCTCGTTTGAGCCGAAACCGGGCAAGAAATCCGCCCGCTCGTTCGACGGTGACGACCGCCAGGAACCGATGATCGGCGGCAGCGGCAATGCGCGCCTCGACGCCAATATCGACGACGACGATCGCCCGATCTATCTGCAACACGAACATCCGCAAAAGCCGGTACGGCGGACCCGCGCATCGCGTGCCGGCACCATCGCCTGGACTCTGCTGGGCGGTTTCGCCGTCATCGCCGCCGTCATGATCGGGCTCGCCTGGTGGCGTTTGGACCAAGCGCCCTCGCCCCGGATCGCGCAGCCCGGCTACGCCACGCCTGGCCCAGCTGTCAGCCCGACCACGGAAAATGCTACGCCGGCGCAAGACGCAACAACAGCGTCGGCCCCGCCAGCGCCCTTGTCACCGCCGACAAAACCGGAATTGGATTCCTTCCCACCGCTCGCCAACGCGCCCGCCGTGACGCCGCCGCCGGTAACGACAAGCCAACCGCTCGATAGCCGAGACGTTAGCGAACCGGTCACGCCGAAAGCGATCCCCAGCGAACCCACCGCAACCGCCGATAGCGCGGAACCGATCCGCCTGCGCCCACCGCAATCCATGACGACGGCAACACCCGCGCCGATCACGCCGCCCGCCGACACCGCCGCGCCGCGCCCGCTCGCCCCGCAAGTCTTCACCCCGCCACCCGCAACGCCGCGCAGTACTACGGCAGCGCCGCCCCAGAATCTGACGCTGCCGATGGCGCCGCCGCAAAACTTCACGTCTCCGCCCAACGACAACGCTGTCCTCGGCACGCGGCCGTCCGCAACCCCGAGTGGCGATCAGGACACCGTAACGGTCGATGGCCTGACCTATATTCGCGGTCGCGAGCCTCAGGCATTGGGCACCATGGCAGAACCGCCGCCCAGCGATCCGTCGGTAAGCGTCAGTGCACCGCCGCCAGTGCCGGCTTCCACCACGCCGGGAATGACGCCCTATCAGGTGCCGGATCACACGCCGTATCAGTCGCCCGAAACCAACGGCCGAGGCAATCAATTGCCGCTGCCGAACGACGTGGTGATTTTGCCGAACGGCCAGATGGCGATTCCGAACCGCTAGGATTTCGATTCGATGACCGTCACCATTACCGCCTTCGAACGATCACCCGATGGCGGCCAAGGTCTGGCGCGCGATACGCGGGTGCGCTGGGCGCTTGAAGAAGTCGGCCAGCCTTACGACGTGCGGCTTGTGTCGTTTCAGGCGATGAAAGAACCGGCGCATCTGGCGCTTCATCCCTTCGGCCAGATTCCGACCTTCGAGGAAGATGGCCTCGCTCTGTTCGAGACCGGTGCGATCGTCTTGCATCTCGCTCAGAGCCGTGCGGGTTTGCTGCCGGACGACGCCAAGGCACGGGCTCGCGCGATCACCTGGATATTCGCCGCGCTCAACACGGTCGAACCGCCGATCCTCGAGCTGTTCACCGCGAAGATTCTCGAAAGCGATATGCCTTGGACAAAGGAACGCATGCCGCTGGTTCAGGATCGCATTCGCGACCGGATGAAGCAGCTTGCCGCGCGGCTCGGCGATGCCGACTGGCTCGACGGCGATTTCAGCGCGGGCGACCTGATGATGGTGTCGGTGATCTTAAGGCTGAGATCATCGGGTATCCTCAATGAGTACCCGAACTTGGCGGCCTATGTCGCGCGCGGCGAAGCGCGGGCAGCGTACAAGCGTGCTTTCGCCGCTCAAGCGGCAATCAACACTAGGGCCTGACAAAAATCACCACGGAGACACGGAGTGCACGGAGAAGAAAATCTTCTCTCTGTGTGCTTCGTGTCTCCGTGGTGATTTTTTATTGAAACCGGCATACCGGCTCCACCATCAAGCCTCCCTCTACGTCGCTCGGGATGAGGTTGAACATTGCGCTGCATTTTTGAATGCAACGCTAAACCTCGCCTCATCCCGAGCGAAGTCGAGGGACGCTCGATGTGATTGCCGTGTTCTAGCGCGTCGGCACCGGCGCTTCTTCGGCGAGAAGCTTCGCGTGTTTCAGTTCGGCCCAGAAGTCATTCGGGATCGAATGACTCATCAAGGCGACATTGCGTTCGACTTCACTTGCATTGACCGCGCCCGGCACGACCGCGCAGACCGATGGATGACCCAGCGGGAATTGCAAAGCGGCGGCTGCCAGCGGCACGCCATGACGTTTCGCCACCGCTTCGATCTGCGCCACGCGCGTCATGATCGCTTCCGATGCCGGCAGATAATTATAGCGCGCACCCGGCACCGCACCGGTCGCAAGGATGCCGCTGTTGTAGGGCGCAGCGATCAGCAGCCCCATCCCTTTCCGTTGCAGTACGGGCAGCAATTCGCCCAGCGCTTCCTGCGTCAGCAGGCTGTAGCGCCCGGCGAGCATGAAACAATCGAAGTCGCCCGCCGCCACCGCGCGCATGCAGGGTTCGATCTCGTTGACGCCGATGCCGATCGCGCCGACCACGCCCTGCGCGCGTAGTTCATGCAGCGCGCGATACGCGCCATCCATCGCCTCGGCGAAACGTTTCTCGTACGCCTCGCGGCTGCCTTGCGACCAGATGTCGATGTCGTGGATATGCAGCACGTCGATGCGCTCGATGCCGAGGCGCTGAAAGCTCTGATCGACCGCGCGCATCACCCCGTCATAGGAGTAATCGATCACGACTTTCATGTTCAGCGTGCCGTGAAACAACCGATGATCGACCTTGTCCGGCACCTCCGGGACGAGATAGCGCCCGACCTTGGTCGAGAGCACGAAGTCATGCGGCTGCTTTTCGCGCAGCACCGTGCCCATCCGATGTTCGGACAAGCCGATGCCGTAAAACGGCGAGGTATCGAAAAGCCGGAGCCCCGCATCGTAAGCCGCCGTCACAGCGGCGCGTGCATCATTCTCGGCGACCGGCGCCTTCAGCCCGACCAGCGGCGCCCCGCCCAGCCCCAGGACAGTGACCTCGAGTTTCGACGTACCAAGACGGCGGCGGGTGAGCGGGTCCATGGCGGAGTTTCCTCTTTTCCAGGGGCGTGACCGGACCCGCTTTGTAGGCGGACCGACCCCAGCGGCGCCAGCATGGCAGCCATCGAGTCGATTGCCCCGAGTCCCGTATCGGCGTACACATAGCTTCAACGACGCCGTTCGGGGGTCGCGGGTCTCCCGCCCATCGGGAGATTCGCCGGCCCCTCTTTTTTGACCGAACCGGCCGTTGAGATATATCCCGTAAACACATGATCTAAAATGATAAAAGCGCGCACGTTATCGCGCCGCGCGAAGCGTTAAATACCCCTCTTTTGCCGCAATTGAGCGCGTTTTCGATGGAATGAATAGGGTCCGACACCGTTATTAGGACGAGGCAGAGTTTGATTGCCCTCGGATAACAGGAGACGGTCAATGACACGCGGTAAGGCTTTGGTTTTGGGTTCGGCGCTGCTCGGCAGCCTGGCGCTCGCCTCGGTCGCGGGTTCGAGCCCGGCCTCGGCGCAAGGCTATTACTGCCCGCCGGGTTACTATTATGCGCAGGGTTACGGCTGCTATCCGTATCAGCAGGCCTACTACCCGCCGGCTCCGGTTTATTACCCGCCGAGCTATTACGCCGCCCCGGCTTATGTCGGCCCGGCCATCGGCTTTGATTTCCGCTTCGGCGGCGGCCACGGCTGGCACGGCCACCGTTAAACGGTTTTGACTCAAAATCTGGAGGCCCGTCACTTATCAGTGGCGGGCCTTTTTCTTTACGTTCTTGGGAAAGTTAGGTCGTCGCGAGCGTTGGTTGGCTAATGCCCAATCTTGCGCGCGCAAGCGCATTAATGCCCTCTGAATCGGCCAACTCGTACCCTTGCTCAATGAGCTTAGTGGTGTAGCTCTTATTGGCAAGAAACGCCCAAATCAAAGTACCAAACCCAAATGTAAACCACTGAATAACAATCATCACCAAACCCATAATGAGATCACCACGAAACAAATATGGGAAGCCGCCGAAGAAGAATATCGTCCAACTAAACCCAAAAAAGCCCTTCTTTATGATCCCTGTTCTTGGGTTTTTAGCATCACTACTGTCGCCATTTCATCCCCCTAATATTCGCGTTATTTTCGTATTTGTATTTTTCAACTCTATTGAGTTGTGTCTTTGTTGACGGCGCACCCTAACATGGTTTTTGCGAAAGCCTAAGAGTCTAGCGATGGAGCGGCGCTTTCTTTCCCATCGCTAAAATGCATAATCCCGGCCAACCACGCGCCCTGCCCAACCGGGTGCCGCACAACCGGGGAAACATCTGATGTCCGACGCCCTTCCGCTCTCCGAGCAATCCATCGCCGCGCGGCTGGAGCGCTTGCCCTATTCGGGCTGGCACATCACCGTCACTTCCCTCCTCGGCATCGCGATCTTCTTCGACGGCTTCGACGCCCTGACCACCGCCTATGTTCTGCCGGTGCTGATTCGCGAATGGCATATCCCGCCGCAGAATGTCGGCTGGGTCATCTCCGTCGCGAATATTGGTCAGGCAATCGGCGCACTCCTCTTCGGCTGGGTCGCCGAGAAGATCGGACGCGTCCAGGCGGCGCGGATCACCATCGCGCTTTATGCGGTGATGAGCCTCGCCTGCGCCTTTACCTCGAATTACCAGGAACTGCTGATCTGCCGCTTCATTGAGGGCATCGGCCTCGGTGGTGAGATTCCGGTCGCCTCGACCTATATCAGCGAGATCCTGCGCGCCGACCGGCGCGGCGGTTCGTTCCTATCGTATCAGTTGATCTTCCCCGTCGGGCTTCTGGGCGCGGGCATCATCGGCGCGATCGTCGTGCCGAGCCTCGGCTGGCAGTCGATGTTCATCATCGGCGCGATACCCGCGGTCCTGTCGCTGTTCCTGCGCCGCTATTGCCCGGAATCGCCGCGCTGGCTCGCCTCGAGAGGACGGCTCGCCGAAGCGGATGCGATCATGACCGAGATCGAACGCAAGGTATCGAAGAACGGCGTCAGGCCGTTGCCGCCGGTCGTGCCGCTCAACGTCGTCGCGCTGCACACCAAGACACGCTGGCAGGAATTGTTTCAGGGCGCCTATCGCCGCCGCACGCTGCTCGTCTGGGTGCTGTGGGCCTCGACCTATCTCGTCTCGCAAGGATTGCAGAGCTGGATTCCGACGCTCTATCGCACCGTCTATAATCTCAGCCTGCAGCAATCGTTGAACTATGCCGTGGCGGCGCCCGTGGGCACCGTCATCGGCGCGTTCTTCTGCGCTATCCTGATCGACCGCACCGGCCGCCGGTTGTGGTTCATCGGCGCGTACATCCTGCTGGCCTGCGGCCTATTCGAGCTGTGGTTCACCGGCGGCGAAACCGCGTTCGGCATGATGCTGGGCTATGGCTTCTGCTCGCTCTGGACCGGTTCGGTCAGCATGAGCATCTTCCTCTATACCGCCGAGATCTATCCGACCCGCATGCGCGCGATGGGCATCTCGTGGGCAACCTTCTGGCTGCGCGTCGCGGCGACCGTCGGGCCGCTGCTCGTCGGCTATATCCTGCCGATGTATGGCATCAGCGGCGTCTTCATGTTGTTCACCGGCGTCACCTGCATCGGCCTCGTCGCCGCCTGGTTCATGACCGAGACGACGAAGCGCGTGCTGGAAGAAGTCTCGCCGTAACGCGATCAACCACCCTATGACGACAAAGGGCGGTGCCGATGGTACCGCCCTTTTCTTTTCCACCCCGCCTCCACTTGCTAAGAACTGGGCCTGCTAAGAACCGGCATCGGACATTCGGGTGGAGAAGGACAAATGAAGCGCAGCGATACTGAGGATAAGGCGACACGCGAAGCGCTCGATTCATTTCTCACGGCGGACGACGAAGCCGCCATCGTCATCGCCGCCGCGACCATGGGCGATGCCGAGAAGCGCGGCATCCGGCTTCACACCAGCCACGCCAGCGCCATCGACCTGATCGGCTTTGCCTTCGCCGCCTTGAGCAACGCGCACGGCACGCTGAAAGCCGCCGGGGTCAAACCCGCCGACATCGCACCGATCGAACAGGCGATCGTCTTGTTGCAGCGCGGACCGGGAAAGGCCTGAGCGAAAAAGATGATCGAGCTTTATCACAATAATATTTCGGTCTGCTCGCAACGCGTGCGTCTGGTGCTCGAGGAAAAAGGCCTTGCCTATACGTCGCGCCCCGTCGGCCTCGCCTCGGGCGAACAACTGACGCCGGCCTTCCGCAAGATCAATCCGCGCAGCCTCGTCCCGGTGATCGTCCATGACGGCCACATCATCGTCGAATCCATGGTCATCTGCGAATATCTCGATGAGGTCTTTGCCGAACCCGCCTTGAAACCGGCCGACCCGATCGGGCGCGCAACGATGCGCGTCTGGGCCAAGCTGCCCGACGACATTCTGCATGCCGCCTGCGCCACGGTCAGTTTCGCCGTCGCCTTCGGTCGTCAACTCAAGGAAAAAGCCGGCGCCGGTCTCGAAGATCATCTGGCCCGCATGCCCGACCCCGCCCGCCGCGAGCGCCAGCGCCTCGCGATCGAGAAAGGCGTCGAGACATCGTTCTTCCGCGATCACATCAAGGCCTACGACAAGACCCTGGCCGACATGGAAACGCAGTTGCAGAAGACGGCATGGCTTGCCGGCGATGCCTATTCGCTCGCCGACATCGCGATCTTTCCTTATATCGAACGGCTTAACCGGCTTGGGCTTTTCGGCATGTGGGAAAACCGGCCGGGCGTTACACGTTGGCTTGCGAACCTCAAAGCCCGCCCCGCCTACAAGCCCGCGGTCGCCGATTTCGCGCCGATGGATTTCAACGATCTCGGCGATCCCGGCCTCAAAGACTGGCCACGCATCAAGGAACTGATCGCAAGCTGAGATGGCGCAACGGAGTTCGTCCCTCGACGTTGCTCGGGACGAGGTAAGTTGTGCGTTGCATTGGTCAAAGCAAAAACACAGAACATCCTCGTCCCGAGCGTAGTCGAGGGAGGCACCACGGTCATGCCATCGGTTTACTCAGCAAACCCCGGATCGAGCCGTTCGGCGAGGCGCAGCCAATAGGCCCAGGAATGATCGCCGCGCGGCGCGTTGTTGCCGCCCGAGAGTTGGTTCTTAGTATGGATCTGCAGTTCCTCGGCAAGCGGCATGACCTTGCCGCCGGTCGCCATGGTGCGTTCCTGTAATTCGCAGGCATTGACCAGCGAGCGCATCACGCCGAAGGCCTCGCTGATCGTAGCGCCGATGCTGAGAAGGCCATGATTGACCATGATCAAGGCGTGTCCGGTGCCGAGATCGCGCAGGATGCGCGGCACCTCGTCGTTCTCCTTCGCTTGACCTTCGAAAGCGTGATAGCCGACTTCGCCATGCAGCATGCAGCCGCCTTGATCGAGGATCAGCAGACCTTCCGCGATCGAGCTGATGACCGTGCCCGCGCGTTCGTGAACATGGATGACGCAGTTGACGTCGGGCCGCGCCTTGAGAATACCGCTGTGGAAATTGAATCCCGCCGGCGCGAGGCGAATACCGGCATGACTGACCACGTTGCGCGCGAAATCGACCGTCACCAGCGATGAAGCCGTCATCTCGTCCCAGCCGAGCCCCACCGGATTCATCAGGAAGGTTTCAGTGCCGGGAATCCGCGCGGTGATGTGGTTGAGCGTGTCCTTGTTCCACCCGAGATGATGCGCGACGCGAAACGCCGCCGCGAGTTCGACGCGCAGCTTGTCCTCAATCGGATTGGCAGGACGATCGAGCTTGGTTGCGCCGATCTGTTCCAACAGCGTGTTGCCGTCCATGACCGTTCCCCCTATTTCGCCGGCAGCGAAATGACGTAGCGTTTGTCGAACAGCACGTCGCGCGTGACACTTTCCTTGACCATGCCTTGCGATTTGTACCACGCCGCCTGGCGCAGCACGTCGTCCTCGTCGAGGCGCGCCTGCGGGTCGATGAAGATGATGCCGGCCTTTACATGATCGACCGTCAGGCCGGTGCCTTTGGCGATGATCGCTGCCGCTTCATCCGCGCCGGCGTTATCCTTGCGCGTTTCGCCGGGGCCGGTAAAGGCGTCGTGATAATCCTGCGCGCCCTTGCGATAGGCTGTCAGGAACCGCTTGATCATCGCGCCGCGATCGTTCGCGCTCTTGGTCGAGACGAACAGCGCACCCAACTGCCACGGCGTTTCGTCGCCCGACCAGCCGAGCAGATGCAGGTCGCCTTTCTGAATAAGCGGGATCGCCGGCGTCCCCAGCAGATAGGCCGCATCGGCCGATCCGCCCGTCACCGCCGAGGCGATGTTCCCGATCGATTGCAGCGGCATGATCCGCAAAGTCGATAGATCGAAGCCGTATTTCTGCGCGATCAGCGCCAAGGCGTAATGATTGGGCGAGCCGATCTGCGAGATGGCGAAGGACTGGCCCGGCAAATCCTTGAACGAGCGCAGCCCCGCCTCGTACGCCTTGGCCGAGACGACATAGGCGTTGAAGTTAAAGCCCGGCACCTCGCGCGAATAACCGCCGATCAGTTTCAGCGCGCCCTGCCCCGCCAGTTGGAAATAGCCGCCGGTCGTACCGGTGACGCCGACATCGATATCGCCCGACACCGTCGCCGAAACGATCGGTTGCGACGCGTCGAAATAGACGATGGTCGGGGTGAAACCCTCGGCGGCGAAATAGCCGCGATCGATCGCAATATAGAGCGGCGCGGCACCGACGCTTTTGAGCGCGCCGATCTTGACCTCTTCGGCATGGACAGCGTCGACTAGAGAAAACGCCAACAAGAACGCAACCGCCGCCTGCCGCAACAAAGTCACCCGCCCCTCCATCTTGCACCGTCCCGTTAGAATGTCACCGATCGGTCCTGCGAGGCAAACGCGCCGTCGTCACCCCGCTGCGTTGTGGGTTACTTGCCAGACAAGGCGCCAGTCGATACGGTCCCGACCGACCAATATTTGAGGGAGGGCCAGATGGCCAAGGGTTACTGGATTGCAACGTACCGTTCGATTTCGAAGCCGGAAGCGCTGGCCGAATATGCCAAGCTGGCAGGCCCGGCGATCGAGGCCGGCGGCGGGCGTTTCCTCGTGCGCGGCATGCCGTCGAAGACCTATGAGGCGGGCCTCAATCAGCGCACCGTCATTATCGAATTCGACAGCCTGGAAAAGGCCATCGCGACCCATGACAGCCCCGGCTATCAAGAGGCGTTGAAGGCGATCCACGGCGCGGCCGAACGCGACATGCGCTTCTGCGAAGGCGCGTAATCGTCTGGGACTTTAAGTCCCGAAAAATCGAGGCGCGGCACTCCCTGTGGAGGCCGCGCCTTTTTCTTTTCTGAAGCAGCCCTCACCCTCCCGCGCTCTGCGCGGGTCCCGCCCCCTCCCATTTCATGGGCGAGGGTTTGGCTTTCCCCCTCGCCCGCTTGCGGGAGAGGGAGGGACCCGCCGCGTTAGCGATGGGAAGGTGAGGGTTTGCCAACCCCACAAAAATCGAGGCGCGGCGTCCTTCACGGATGCCGCGCCTCTTTTCGTTTAAGATGGCCGTGATCAGGCCATGCGGTTTCCGAACATCGGCGACTTGCGCATCATCGCAAAGGACACCAGGCCCATGCCGAGGATGATCAGCGACGAAGGCTCGGGCACGCCGACCGGCCCACCACCGCCGCCACCGCCGCCACCCGCCGCGATGGCGGTCTGGGAAGCCGAGGACTGGCCGATGATGATGTTGCCGTTGATGAACCCGGCGACGCCATTGAGGACGCCGATCGCGTTGGCGAAGCTGATATCGAGCGCGTTGACGATAATGCCGGCCGTGTTGACGCCGTCACCCGTGACGATCTGTTCGTTCGCGGTGATGGTGATGCCGAGGCCGCTGAACAGCACGTCGTTCGCCGTCGGCATCGCGACGAGAAGCGGCACGCCATTGATGGTCAGGCCCTGGATCAGCGACGAGCCGCTAGCGACCAGCGCGCCGAATTCGCCGGTAACTTGAGCCGCCGAGGTCAAGGTGGTCGAGGCGAGATTGAGAAGGCCGCCGAGCGTTCCGACCGTGAGGCCGTTGACGCTGGACATCGCACCCGTCATGCGCGTGCCCGGCAAACCATCGAAATTCGAGAAAGCGTTGACGTTGATGACGCCGGTCGCGAGCACGTCAGCGACGAAAGCCGACAGGACCGAATTGCTGGTGTTGTAAGGCGCGGGCGCGGTGCCCGAGGCGACCGGCAACGGGCCGCTCGTGACGGTCGCGCCGAGACCAATGATCGGAGGCGTCACGGTCAGGCTGATGGACTCGCCGTAGGCCGTGCTGGTGCCGGTGACGACGGTTGCATGAGCGAGCGACGGCAGAGTCACCGCGAGGGCGACTGCGCAAATTCCAATGAGCTTGGCGGCAACGTGGCCGCGAGCGTGCCGAAGCAAGCGTGACATCCGATCCTCCATCTCTTCCATTCCTGAACACGAAGCTTTTTGGGACGGCGCTGCTTCGCGTTGTTCTGTGGCGAGAGGATCGTTGGCGATTACTTCAAACACAAAATATTTCTATAGTTAAAAATGGAAATCTATACTTAACCCGGTTTCCATGAACACAAAGCCGCAAAACGGGATTTCGCGCCTTTAAGAAGGCGTCGCTATTTTTGACGCGCGGGAAAGATGTTGTCACCGATAAACGCTGGCAAAAGGCGCGCGGAAATTGGCGTGCGATCTTCGATTAGATGGCTTTACCGCCCTGCGCCCCACGTCGAGGGGCGCAGGATGGAAATGCAAACCGCCCTACTCGACCGTGACGCTCTTGGCGAGGTTGCGCGGTTGATCGACGTCGGTGCCTTTGGCGACTGCGACGTGATAGGCCAAAAGCTGCGCTGGAATCGCATAGAGCAGCGGCGCGACGAACGGATCGCAATACGGCACTTCGATCGCACCGCTGAGTTGGCCGTCGAGACGGGCCAGACCTTCGCGGTCCGAGATCATCACCACCTTGCCGCCGCGCGCGAGGACTTCCTGCACGTTCGACAGGGTCTTCTCGAACAGGTCGTCGCGCGGCGCGAGGACCACGATCGGCACGCGGTCGTCGATCAGGGCTATCGGGCCGTGCTTCATCTCTCCGGCGGCATAGCCTTCGGCGTGGATGTAGGAGATTTCCTTGAGCTTCAGCGCGCCTTCCAAGGCCAACGGATAAGCCGTGCCGCGGCCGAGATAGAGCACGTCGCGGGCTTCGGCGAACCAGGCGGCCATGTCGCGGATACGCTCGTCGTTATTGAGCACTTCGCTGGCGCGGGACGGCACTTCGGTCAGTGCGGTCGAAAGAGCGGCTTCCTTGGCGGCGTCGATCTTGCCGCGCGCCTTGGCCAAAGCGATGGCAAAGCAAGCCAGCACGACAAGCTGCGTCGTAAAGGCCTTGGTCGAGGCGACGCCGATCTCGGGACCGGCATGGGTCGCCAGCACCGCATGGGCTTCGCGCGCCATCGAGCTTTCGGGCTGATTGACCACGGCGACGATGTACTGGCCCTGCGACTTGGCATAGCGCAGCGCGGCCAGCGTGTCGGCCGTCTCGCCCGACTGCGAAATGAAGATGGCAAGCCCGCCTTCGGGCATGTCGGCGGCGCGATACCGGAATTCGGACGCGATATCGACCTCGCACGAGACGCGGGCCAATTGCTCGATCCAATATTTCGCGATGAGGCCGGAATGAAACGAAGTGCCGCAAGCAATCACCGTGACGCGGCTGATCGCGGCGAGATCGAACGGCATCGGCGGCAGCGTGACGGTGCGCGTCACCGGATTGAAATGTTCGTTCAGCGTATCGCCCATCACGGCGGGCTGCTCGAAGATCTCTTTCTTCATGAAGTGGGCGTGATTGCCCTTGCCGATCATCGCGCCCGACAAAGCGGTTTCCCGGATCGCGCGTTCGACCGGATGGCCGGCGGCGTCGCGGATCGCGGCACCCGACGTCGTGACGACGGCCCAGTCGCCTTCTTCGAGATAGACGATACGGCGGGTCAACGGCGCCAGCGCCAAGGCGTCGGAGCCGATGAACATCTCGCCATCGCCGACGCCGATCGCCAGCGGCGAACCGCGCCGCGCACAGATCAGCATGTCGTGATGGCCGGCGAACAACATCACCAGCGCAAACGCGCCTTCGAGCCGGCCCAGCGCCTTCGCCACCGCCGCTTCCGGCTTCATGCCTTCACGCAGATAGCGCGTCAGCAGCACGGCGATGACTTCGGTGTCGATCTGGCTTTCGAAATTGAAGCCGAGGCCGGTCAACTCGGCCTTCAGCGCCTGGAAGTTTTCGATGATGCCGTTATGGACGACGGCGACGTCGCGGGTCGCGATCGGATGGGCGTTGCGCTCGCTGGGCACGCCATGCGTCGCCCAGCGCGTATGGCCGATACCGATCTTGCCCTGCACCGGCTTGGTCTGAAGCAGCGTGGCGAGCTCGTTGAGCTTGCCCTGCGCGCGGCGGCGTTCGATCGCGCCATCGACCAGCGTCGCGATGCCCGCCGAATCATAGCCGCGATATTCGAGACGGCGCAGCCCGTCGATCAAAAGCGGCGCAACTTCCTGCCGCCCGATGATGCCAACGATGCCGCACATTAGAAGGTCACTCCGTACTCAGACGTCATGCCCGACATTACCGCCGTTTCTTCGCTGATTTCTTAACGGCTTTCTTAATAACTTTCTTCGCGACCTTTTTGACAGACTTCTTGGCCGCCGGTTTGGCCTTCGCTGCCTCGGCTTTCGCCTTAACCTTTGGCTTCTTCTTCACCGGCCCCGCCTTCGCCTTGGCGCGCCACGCTTTCGCGCGGGCCTTCTTCACCACCTGACGGCCACGGCCCAGCGCCAGCGCGTCGGCGGGGACGTCGGCGGTGATGACGCTGCCGGCGGCGATCATCGCGCCGTCGCCGATGGTCAGCGGCGCGACCAGTGACGCATTGGTGCCGATGAAGACATCCGCGCCGATCACCGTCTTATGCTTGGCGATGCCGTCGTAATTGCAGGTGATGGTGCCCGCGCCGACATTGGTGCGGGTGCCGACCGAGGAGTCACCGATATAGGCGAGATGATTGGCTTTGACGCCTTCGGCCAGGGCCGAATTCTTCACCTCGACGAAATTGCCGATATGGACATTGTCGGCCAGCACCGCGCCGGGGCGCAGCCGCGCGAACGGGCCGATGATCGCATGATCGCCGATGGTCGCCCCTGCCAGATGACAGAAGGCCGGAATCTCGACCCCCTCGCCGATCGTGACGTCGGGACCGAAGACGACGAACGGCCCGACGACGCTGTCGCGGCCGATGGTCGTGTCGGCGGAGAGAAACACGGTTTCCGGCGCCGTGAAGGTGACGCCGTTGGCCATCGCCTTGGCGCGCAGGCGATGCTGGAACTCGGACTCGGCGACCGCCAGCTCGGCGCGCGAATTGACGCCCAGCACTTCATGCGCGTCGGCTTCGATCTGGCCGCAGGCAAGACCGCGGCTGCGCGCGATGGCGACGATGTCGGTCAGATAATATTCGTTCTTCGAATTGTTGGTGCCGATCGCGTCGATCAACGAGAAGAGTTCCTTGCCGTCGATCGCCATGACGCCGGAATTGCAGAGGGTGATCGCGCGCTGCTCAGGCGTGCCGTCGGCCGCTTCGATGATCGCTTCCAGCGAGCCATCCGCGGCAACAACGAGCCGTCCATAGGCGCCCGGATCATGCGGTCGCATTCCGACCACGGCGACGGCGGCGTTGCGGTGACGGCGCTCGGCCAGAACCCGGCCCAGCGTCATCGAGCGGATCAGCGGCGTGTCGCCATAAAGGACCAACACGTCGCCTTCGAACCCGGTCAGCAGCCTGCGCGCGCTGGCGACCGCGTCGCCCGTGCCGCGCTGTTCCTGCTGAATGACGATCTCGGCCGAACCGGCCTCGTCGGCGACATCGTCCATGCCCGGCCCGACGACCGCGATAACGCGCTCCGGCTTCAAGGCCATTACCGTGTCGATCACATGCTGGATCATCGATTGGTTGGCGATCCGGTGCAGCACTTTGGGCCGCGCGGATTTCATGCGCGTGCCTTTGCCGGCGGCGAGGATCAGAACGGCGAGAGAATCGGTCATTACGGGCCAGTCGTTAAATTGCGGTGCCCGCCTAGAATGACATGGAAACTCTTAGCAAAGAAGTAACGGATTACGAACGCGCGTTAATAATCCCTTGATATTAAAAGATAGTATTCCCGCGACGTTTTACCACCACCCTCGCCGCCTGGGCGGCGTTCACCGGCGCAGCGGGATCACGTTATCCGCCACCGCCCCGGCCAGGGCCAGCCGGACCTTGTTCGCCAACTCGTCATCGACGAAGGGCTTGCGGATGATCGAGGCCTCGGGGATTCCGGACATCGCCGAGCGGTCGGCATAGCCGGTGATGAACAGCACCGGGACGGTCGGCCGACGCACATGGATGCGGCGGGCCGCCTCTGCCCCGTTCATGCCGGGCATGGCGAAATCGATGATGACCAGGTCCAGGTCGGCTTCGCGTTCGATCAGGTCAAGCGCCGCCCCGCCGCTCCCCGCCTCGATCACCTGATAGCCGAGGTCGTGGAGGATAATCCGCGTCACCTCGCGCACGGCGTTGTCGTCATCGACCAGCAGGATGCGGGCATTGGTGGTGTCGATCCCCGCCTCGGCCACATCGGCCCGCACCGGACGTGCGACATGCCGGGCCTCGGCGCGGGGCAGATAGATATGAACGGTCGTGCCCTCGCCCAACCGGGAATCGATCCGCACGCCGCCGCCCGATTGTTTGGCGAAACCGAGTACCTGGCTGAGGCCGAGACCGGAGCCCTTGCCGACTTCCTTGGTGGTGAAAAACGGCTCGAACACCTTGGCGCGGGTTTCCTCGCTCATGCCGGTGCCGGTATCGGTGACGCTGACATCGATGTAATCGCCCGCCGCCGGCTCTTCGGGATGGACCGCCGGTCCCAGCGTGACGTTCTGAGTCCCGACCACGAGCGTGCCGCCCACTTCCATCGCGTCGCGGGCATTGATGGCGAGATTCAGCACCGCCAATTCGATCTGCGTCGGATCGGCCAACGCATCCCACAGCCCGTGATGCAGCTTCGTCTCGATGCGGAAGCTGCCGCCCATCGAGCTTTGGATGAGGTCGCGCATATTGCCGACGATATCGTTGAGATCGAGCGAACGCGGCTCCAGCCGCTGACGGCGAGAAAAGGACAGAAGCTGATCCGTCAGCTTCGCGCCGCGCTCGGCCGCGTTCCGCATGTAGCCGATGCGTTGAAGAATCTTCTCGTCGATCTGAAGCGCCGTCAGACGTTTTTCCAGAAAGCCGATATTGCCGAGCACGACGGTCAGCAGATTGTTGAAGTCATGCGCGACGCCCGAGGTCAGTTGCCCGACCGCCTCCAACCGCTGCATTTGGCTGAGAGTCGATTCGACCCGCTCGCGTTCCTCGATCTGGGCGAGAAGCTGGCGATTGGCCGCCGCCAGTTCGGACGTGCGTTCAAGGACGCGCGATTCCAGTTCTTCGTTCAGCCGCCGTGATTCGTACTGACGCCGGCGCCCGCGAAAAGCGGTCTGGACAAGACTGACCAACGTCGTTTGATGAAACGGCCGCTCAAGAAAATTGACGTTGCCGAGCGCTTGCACCAGTTCCGCTGCTGCCGGATTGCGCTCGATACCGCCGCCATGCTCGGTCAAAAGGATAAAGGGGAAATCGGACCAGGGCGGTTGCGCCTTCACCCAGGCGATGAGGCGGCGCACATCGAGATGGCGCATGGCCTCTTCAGTCAACAGCGCGACGTCGGCGTTCTGATCCAGTTCGTGAATCAGTTCATCCAGATCGACGCAGATGTCGGCGTGTAGCTTCGCATCGCGCAGGATGCTCTTCGCCACAACGGCGTCGCGGCCCTTCGGCGCAAGAATAAGGGTCCGTTCCGATTGGAACGCGGACCTTTCGGTCAATGCCCGTCCCCCTCGAAGGTGCCCATGGTTGGAAGCCTATCGCCGACATAGGTCGGCGTGCCGCGTAATACCCCTTGGAACTCGGTCAAGGGCTTACCGACGGTAATCCCGTGCTGATCGATATGGTACTCGCGAATCGTATCCTCATGCGGACCGGTGCGCTTTTTGAGTACCGACATCGCCCGCCGCACGCGGCCGTGCGCCTCGAAATAGCGCAGCAGCACAACCGTATCCGCCAGATAGGTCACATCGAAGGTCTGTCGCATCTCGCCGACCATTCCATGCTGCGCCACGGTCAGGAAAGTCGCCGCGCCTCGGCGATTGAGATATTGCAGCAGTTCGTGCAGATGCAGGACGATGAATTGCTCTTCCGGCATCGAGGCCTCGTAGCCATTGAGGCTATCGATGACGACCATCTTAATGTTTTTACTATCGACGCAAGTCCGCACGCGATGCGAAAATTCGCCGGGCGACAGCTCGGCCGCGTCCATCTGTTCGATAAAGATCGAACCGCCGTCGCGCATTTTTTCCAGATCGATGCCGAACTGCTTCGCGCGCGAAAACAGCAGTCCCAGTTCTTCGTCGAAAATAAACAGGGCCGCGCGCTCGCCCCGTTTTACCGCGGCGACGACGTGCAACAGCACGAGCAGGGATTTACCCGTGCCAGCCGGCCCGATGACGAGCGTGCTCGATCCCGACGTGACACCGCCGCCCAGCAGTTGATCCAGTTCGGTGATTCCGGTCTTCGACACCGTACTCTGGTGCCGGCTGCGATAATCCGCCGCTACGAGACGCGGAAAGACCTGAACGCCGCCTTCGGCAATGAGAAAATCGTGATAACCGTTACGGAAAGCTTGGCCGCGACATTTCGCAACGCGAAGGCGCCGCCGTTCGCCGCCATAGATCGGCGCGAGTTGATCGAGATGGATGACGGAATGGGCGATCGAATGTACCGCACGATCGGTCGTATCGGTCGTCATGTCATCGAGCATGACGACGGTCGTGTTGTTTTTCGCGAAATAATGTTTGAGCGCCAGAACCTGCCGGCGATAGCGCAGCGAATTCTGCGCGAGCAGGCGAATTTCTGAAAGACTGTCGATGAGGACCCGCTGGGGCTTCAGCCGCTCGATCGCCGAGAAGATACGCTGCGTCGTTTCGCCCAATTCAAGATCGGACGAATACAGGAGGCTTTGCTGCTGATCGGGATCGAGCACGCTCTCAGGCGGTACCAATTCGTAGATCTCGATCTTATCGCTTATCGTCCAACCGTGAGAGCGCGCACCATCGCGCAGTTCCTCCTCGGTTTCGGCAAGGCTGATATAAAGGCACTGCTCGCCCAGCGCCGCGCCTGCCATCAAGAATTGAAAAGCGATCGTGGTCTTGCCCGCGCCTGGATTGCCTTCGATGAGATGAAGCCGGTTTCGAGCCAACCCGCCGCCGAGGATGTAGTCGAGACCGAGGGTCCCTGTTGCTGCCTTCGGCAAAAGTTCGGATTTAATGTCCATCACGAAACCACACGATTAAAAAATACTGTCTCTGTTTTGATAAACATGATGGCGAAAATATGGCCCGATCTTGGACGCATAATGGAAAGCGTAGAGACTAAGATTTTTGGCCATTAAATTCACCGATTTCGGGTATTTTTCGGTGCAGGGTGTGCATAACCCAACTGCTTGGCGAGACTGGTTACGGCAGGGCTTCGCAGCAGGGTCAGGCTTCGTTTAAGCGCCAGTCCGGCGAGCCATTGATAACGCCGGCGATAGAGGACGACGGCCAGCAGACCGAGACCGAGCGCCCAACGCATATTGCCCGAACGCGGCGAAGGAAGGCGCTTTGCGCGCCCTCCCCGCCGAGCTTGGCCCTGCCGAGCCTGTACCGCCATTTATTCGGCGGCCTTTGCATCACCTTCGATATCACCCATCAGGAAGCGCTTGCGATGGGCGAGCTGCTTGCCGATCGCTTCCATGTCCATGTCTGATTTCTGGGCTTCGGCGAACAGCCCGGACGCGGCAACGGCCATGACCTGCAAGCCCCCGGCTTCACCGAAGCGGTCCGCCAAGGCATCAGCCATTTCACCGGCGTGCCCTATATCGAGATCAACGGCGACACCGCGATAGCCACCGTCTATCTGCAAATCCTCGCGCCCAACCCCTTCGGCGAAGAATTCACCCTGTCGTCGCACGGCACCACCAAAGGCTATCGCGTCCATCGCCTGACAGCGAGCCGATGGGATTTCGTGCGGACGGCGGAGGGGTGGAAAGTGAAGCGGCGCGCGTTGCGGCCGATGGATACGCCCGAAGCGCGGGTGTTGCTGCGCGGGGTGGCGGAGCGGAAAGCAAAAGATAAAACAAAGTAACAGAGCCAATCAAAAGCGAGGTAGCAATGGGCAAGAAAATTGCGATTGTGATTACAGTTTCTGAATACGACAAACTCTCTGCATTACCAGGGTGTCGCAATGATGGAGTGGCAATGCAAAGGTTGCTTGAAGCAACCGGGGAATATGACGCAGTCTATAAAAATGAGACGTTCGGGTCGGGAGACATCAAAGATTTATTGCGTGGTATCCATACCGCAAATGCAAACTCTAACATCGACGAAATATTTTTTTACTTTTCCGGACACGGTACAGTTTTAGATGCCGATTTTTTCTACTGCGCCAAGGACTTTGATGAAAATTCGCCGTCATCGACTGGCGTGCAGAACGGAGAGATAGACACAATATTTAGGGATCTGGCGCCGAAGACCTTCGTAAAGGTAATTGATGCGTGTCACTCTGGCTTTAAATTAATTAAAGAAGGAATCTCTCTCGAGAAAGCACTGCAGCAAAAAACTGAGTTCTCGGATTACATTTGTTTTTGCTCATCCATGGAAGATCAATCCTCCTTCGCCTCATCAGAAATTAGCTTCTTCACCAAAGAGTTTATAATAGGCGCAACGAAGACAAAGACCGAAAAAGTCCTTTATATAGACCTCCAAAATTATCTAATTGACGCGTTTCGAAATGACCCCAAACAACATCCTTATTTCATAACCCAATGGAGTGGAACACAGGTTTTTTGCGACCAAGCAAATCTCGTATCGGGAATAGACAAAACAATCTTTGAAGAGATACAGCAAAAAGTCCGCCTCCCCACCCCTGCCAAATCATCAATGGCAATTCTCGATGCAGTCCAAGCTCGCGAAGGCATTTTCGTGACGCTAGATGAAGCCAAAGACAGCGCCGAAAAATTCTCGCTTCAAATAGAAACAATAAGATTGAACGAAGAGCTTTCGATGCTTTACGAGTTTTCCGTCAAGAGAGAAGAACCCTACAAAGAAGTTCCTCGCATGGGCGAGCTTGCTCGGCTGCTAGCGGGACAACAAGTAAGCAACTTGATGGTCGAGATTAAATACATTCAAGTTGAAGATGAAGACATATACCCACCTTTGAATCCATTTTTGGGAAAACAAAAACGTTATCGTTCGGAAGCATCGAGTATCACACCCAAAGCCGAAATTTCACTCCCATGGTTTAATTTGGAAGCCATACCAAAATACAGATCAATTCCCGTAGTAGGTATGGCTATCGTCCTCATTCCTAGCAGGACGCGTTGTCGTATCTTTTCGTCAATCGTCGAGTACAGACGCGCATCATGGGATAATTTTGCACCTCGGCAAAATTCAGTAAAATGGGAGGGTAGCGATTACGCTTGGAAAGAGCTTGGTGAATTACCGCAATTAAATTTTCTCAGTCGAAAATTTGAGGATGCGGTCACTTCCGCAGCCCGTTCAGCCATCGCAAAAGAATAGCCATCATCTGCTCCGAAATCAGCTCTTACGGCGCTTAAATGAGTCCCCGCCGCTCCAAATTCCATTGAACAGCTAAAATTCTTACCGCTTCAGCGCCTCGCGTCCAGGATAGACGGCACTCCGCCCGAGGTCTTCTTCGATGCGGATGAGTTGGTTGTATTTCGCCAGCCGGTCAGAGCGTGAGAGCGAGCCGGTTTTGATCTGGCCGCAGTTGGTTGCGACCGCCAAGTCGGCGATGGTCGAATCTTCGGTTTCGCCGGAGCGGTGCGACATCACCGCGGTGTAGCCGGCGCGATGCGCGAGTTCGACGGCTTCGAGGGTTTCGCTGAGCGTGCCGATCTGGTTGACCTTCACGAGGATCGAGTTGGCGACGCCCTTTTTGATGCCGTCGGCGAGGCGCTTGGGGTTGGTGACGAAAAGATCGTCGCCGACGAGCTGCACCTTGCCGCCGATGGCCTTGGTCAATTCGGCCCAGCCGGCCCAGTCGTCTTCGCTCATGCCGTCCTCGATCGAGACGATGGGGTAGCGCGCGGTCAGGTCGGCGAGATATTTCACCATGCCGCCGGCGTCGAGCACCTTGTTCTCGCCGGCGAGGTTGTAGCGGCCATCCTTGAAATATTCGGTGGCGGCGCAATCGAGCGCCAGCGCGACCTGCTCGCCCGGTTTATAGCCCGCGCCCTCGATCGCCTTCATGACGAAGCCCAGCGCCTCGTCGGTCGATTTGAGGTTGGGGGCGAAGCCGCCTTCGTCGCCGACATTGGTGTTGTGGCCGGCATCCTTCAATTTTGATTTAAGCGCGTGGAAGATTTCCGCGCCCCAACGAACCGCCTCGGCCAGGCTGGGCGCGCCGACCGGCATGATCATGAATTCCTGGATGTCGATCGGATTGTCGGCATGGGCGCCGCCATTGATGATGTTCATCATCGGCACCGGCAATGTGCGCGCGAAAGCGCCGCCGACGGAACGATAGAGCGGCTCGCCCTTGTCCTGCGCATTGGCGCGGGCGGCGGCGAGGCTGACGCCGAGGATCGCGTTGGCGCCGAGACGCGCTTTGTTCGGCGTGCCATCGAGTTCGATCATGGTGCGGTCGAGCGCGAGCTGATCGCCGACATCGAAGCCCGAGACGGCATCGAAGATTTCGCGATTGACGCTATCGACCGCCTTCAAGACACCCTTGCCGCCGTAGCGTTTCTTGTCGCCGTCACGCAGCTCGACCGCTTCGTGCGCGCCGGTCGAAGCGCCCGAAGGGACTGCCGCACGCGCGGTGACGCCGTTTTCGAGGGTGATGGCGACCTCGACGGTCGGGTTGCCGCGGCTGTCGAGAATTTCACGGCCGTGGATATCGATGATCGCGGTCATACTGTCGGCGCCTTCTTCGCAAGAGTGTCGAACGCCAGCAACCGCTCCAGCAGCGCCGGCATATCTTTCAAATGAACCATGTTCGGCCCGTCCGAGGGGGCGTGGTCGGGGTCTTGATGCGTCTCCATGAAGACCATTGCGACGCCGACGGCGACCGCCGCGCGTGCGAGGACCGGAACGAAGCGACGCTCGCCGCCCGAAACCTCACCCTGCCCGCCCGGCTGCTGCACCGAATGAGTGGCATCGAACACGACGGGATACCCCGTCTCCGCCAGCACCGGCAACGCGCGCATATCCGAGATCAGCGTGTTGTAACCAAACGAAACCCCGCGCTCGCACAACAGGATATTCTCGTTGCCGGTCGAAGCAATTTTCTTCGCGACGTTCTTCATGTCCCAGGGCGCGAGGAACTGGCCCTTCTTCACGTTCACGACGCGGCCCGTCTTGCCTGCAGCAAGAAGCAGATCAGTCTGACGCGACAGGAAGGCCGGAATCTGAAGCACATCGACGACCTCACCCACCGGCGCGCATTGCTCAGCCGTGTGAACGTCGGTCAGGAGCGCGCAACCGTATTTCTCGCGTACCTCGGCAAGGATCGGCAGACTGGCTTCAAGGCCAAGGCCCCGCGCGGTCGATACCGAGGTACGGTTCGCCTTGTCGAACGAGGTCTTATAGACGAGGCCGATACCGAGCTTCTTCGTCATCTCGCTCAGCGCGTGACTCATCTCGAGCGCATGCGCCCGGCTTTCGAGCTGACACGGCCCTGCGATCAACGCGAGCGGAAGATCGTTGCCGACGGTGATGTTGCCGATGGTGACGTGGCGCGGTGTTGTCATGGGGCTATTTTAGCGGTTTTAGCGGGTCAAAAACAGGGTGGGATTCACCACGAAGGCACCCTGCCCTTCAATCGTCACCCCCGCGAAAGTGGGGGTCCATGCCAAAACGAGTTCGGTGCCAAATGGATTCCCGCTTTCGCGGGAATGACGAATAGAAAGCGGGATGACGAATAGAAAGAAAGTATGCGGCTTTAAGAGATCAAACCAAGCGGCTCTGCGCGACGGCCGCTTTGATGAAGCTGGCGAAGAGCGGATGCGGATCGAAGGGCTTCGATTTGAGCTCGGGGTGATATTGCACGCCGATGAACCAGGGATGATTGGGGATCTCGACGATCTCGGGCAGCAGGCCATCCGGCGACGTGCCGGAGAAACGCAGCCCCGCCGCTTCGAGACGTTCGCGATAATGGAAATTCACTTCATAGCGGTGGCGATGGCGTTCGCTGATCTCGTGCGCGCCGTAGATTTCCGCGACGCGGCTGCCGTCGGCCAAGACCGCCGGATAGGCGCCGAGCCGCATCGTGCCGCCCAGATCGCCCGCTTCGTTACGACGCTCGACATCGTTGCCCCGGGTCCATTCGGTCATCAGGCCGACAACCGGATCGGCGCAGGGTCCGAACTCGGTCGAGCCCGCCCCGCTCAGATCGGCGAGGTGACGCGCCGCCTCGATCACCGCCATCTGCATGCCGAAGCAGATGCCGAAATAGGGGACGTTGCGTTCGCGCGCGAAACGGGCCGCCGCGATCTTGCCTTCGGAACCGCGCTCACCGAAGCCGCCGGGAACGAGGATGCCGTGCACGCCTTCAAGCTGCTGTACCGCATCGTCTTGCTCGAAGATTTCGGAATCGAACCAGTCGAGCTTCACCTTCACCTTGTTGGCGATGCCACCATGCGTCAGCGCTTCGGCCAGTGACTTATAAGCGTCGAGCAGATGAGTGTATTTGCCAACGACGGCGATATGCACCTCGCCTTCCGGGCGACGGATGACGCCGGTGATGTCGTCCCACCGCTTCAGTTGCGGCGGCGACGCGTTGAGGCCGAAATGCTCGCATACCTGCTTGTCGAAACCTTCGGCGTGATAGGCCTGCGGCACCTCGTAGATCGTCTTCACGTCCTGCGCGAGGATCACACGCTCTTCGCGCAGATTGCAGAACAGGGCGATCTTCTTGCGCGCGCCGATGGGAATTTCGCGGTCGCAACGGCACAACAGAATATCGGGCTGAATGCCGAGGCCCAGCAGTTCCTTGACCGAATGCTGCGTCGGCTTGGTCTTCAATTCGCCGGCCGAGGGGATATAGGGCACCAGCGTCAGATGCACATACATCGCGCGATTGCGCCCGACCTCGTTGCCGAGTTGGCGGATTGCTTCGAGGAACGGCAGGCTTTCGATATCGCCGACCGTGCCGCCGATTTCGACTAACACGAAATCCTCGTCACCGAGATCGGCCTGAATGAATTCCTTGATCATGTCGGTGACGTGCGGAATGACCTGCACCGTGCCGCCGAGATATTCTCCGCGCCGTTCGCGCTGAATGACCATCGAATAAACGCGACCGGTCGATACGCTGTCGGACTTGCGCGCGACAACGCCGGTGTAGCGTTCGTAATGGCCGAGATCGAGATCGGTCTCGGCGCCGTCGTCGGTGACATAGACCTCGCCATGTTGATAGGGACTCATCGTCCCTGGATCGACATTGAGATACGGGTCGAACTTGCGCAGGCGGACTTTGAATCCGCGCGCCTGCAGCAACGCGCCGAGCGCCGCTGCGGAGAGACCCTTACCGAGAGAGGAAACCACGCCGCCGGTGATGAAAATGAACCGCGTCATGGACTTAAAATGTAGGGACGATTCGGCAACCGCACAATGGAAAGCGAACGCAGTTCCGATTTTTTATTTTCGCGATGCGACTATTTTGCCAGCGGTGCGCTGGGTTCAGCCGGTGCTTGCGGTGCGGCCGGAGTCGAGCTGATCGGCGCTTGGTCGATCAGCGAATGCGGCGCACGTTGCGCGCCCGCCATCAAGGCGAGTCCAATGCTCGTCGCGAAGAAACAAGCGGCGAGAATCGCCGTCGTGCGCGTCAACAGATTGGCGGTCGAACGGCCGGACATGAAACCGGACATGCCGCCACCGCCCATGCCCAGGGCGCCACCCTCGCTTTTCTGCACGAGGATCACGCCGATGAGCGCTAAGGCGATCATGAGATGGATGACAATGACGACCGTAATCATGACGATGTTTTAGCGCGCCAGGACGAATCGCGCCAGTGTCACTTAAGCGCAGGGTCTTTTAGGAACAGGCCTGGGCTATGGCCCAGAAATCCGCCGCGACCAGGCTGGCCCCGCCGACCAGGGCGCCATCGACGTTGGGCACGTTCATCAATTCCTGGGCGTTCGACGGTTTGACCGAGCCACCGTAGAGAATCCGCACCGCATCCGAGTCGGCGACTCGACCTTTAAGCGTTTGTCGGATGTGGGCATGGACCTCGGCCACCTGCACGATGGTCGGGGTCCGGCCGGTACCGATGGCCCAGACCGGCTCGTAGGCGATCACCAGACCTTTGGCGTCGAGCCCGTCGGGCAACGAGCCCGCCAATTGCCGGGACACAACGGCCAGCGTCTCGCCGGCGTCCCGCTCCTGCAGCGTCTCGCCGATACAGACGATGGCGATCAGACCGGCCTTATGCGCGGCGACGGTCTTGGCGCGAACCACGGCATCGCTTTCGCCGTTATCGGCGCGGCGTTCGGAATGGCCGAGAATCACATAACTACATCCGGCGTCGGTCAGCATCGGCGCGGCGACTTCGCCGGTATGGGCGCCTTTCTCGTTGGCGTGGCAATTCTGCGCGCCGAGGGCCACAGGGCTGCCCGCGAGAACCGCACCGACCGGAAACAGCAGTGGCGCCGGCGGGCAGATCAGGATATCGCAGCCGAGCTTTTCCGCCTTTGCGCGTTGGGCGATCTCGCCGGCAAGGGCCACGCCATCGGCCTTAAGGCCATTCATTTTCCAGTTACCGGCGGCGAGCTTGCGCATGATGTCCTGCGGCTAAATACGGTTGCGGCGTCTCTACCACATTGCCGCCCCACTCGGTAGGCCGGCCTTGCGGGATATAAAGTGCGCCTCTATCATCCCGCCCGCCCGAAAACGCCGCATAACCTAAAGATTTCATATGCTTCAAGTCATCCGCTCCAAAGCCAACAACATTGTCGTCAAAGCCCTATTCGGGCTTCTGGCCGCGACCTTCGCGCTGTGGGGCATCGGCGACATCTTCCGTAACTGGGGCACCGATACGGCGATCGCGCGGGTCGGCTCGAAGGAAGTCAGCAGCGATCAGCTCAATCTCGAGATTCGCAACCAGCTCAATCAGCTGCGCAGCGTCCTTGGCCAGAGCATCGACATGGATCAGGCCAAGCAGTTCGGCCTCGTCAATTCCTCGCTGCAGCGGATCGTCGGCGGCTATCTGATCGACCTCGAAACCGACCGGCTGGGCCTCGTCGTCGGCGACGAAGCCGTCCGCCAAGCCATCATCTCGAACCCGAATTTCGCCGGCCCAAGCGGCGCTTTCGACCGCACGCGCTACACCCAACTCCTCGCCGCCAATCAGCTGAACGAAGCGCAATATGAAGCGTCGATGCGTCAGGATCTCGTTCGCACGCAACTGACCACCGCCGTCGTCGATGGCATGACCGCACCGGGCCCGCTGGTCGATACGATGTATCGCTCGCGCGCCGAACGCCGCAGCGCCGATATCGTGACCCTGACCCCCGCCGCCGTGCCCGCCCCGCCAGCGCCGACCGAAGACCAGCTCAAGGCCTTCTATGACGGGCATAAAGAGATGTTCCTGACCCAGGAGCAGCGCGGCTTCAGCATCGCCCTCCTCAAGCTCGACGACGTCGCTTCGACGATCAAGGTGCCCGACGACAAGTTGAAGGCCGAATACGACAAGCGCCCCGATGAGTTCCAGGGCACCGAAGAACGCAACCTGCAACAGATGTTGCTGCCCGACGAAGCCAAGGCGAAAGCCGCCAAGGCGCAGCTCGATGCCGGCAAGGACTTCGCCGCCGTCGCTAAATCGGATGCGGGTTCCGACGCCGCCTCGACCGATCTCGGCTGGGTCAAGAAGAGCGATCTGCCGGATCAACTCGCCTCGGTCGCATTCGGCCTCGCCAAGGGCAAGGCCAGCGATCCGGTTCAGACCAGCTTCGGCTGGCACATCCTGCGCGTCACCGACATCAAACCCGGCCAGACCAAAAGCTTTGAGTCGGTCAAAGACCAGTTGAGCCGCGAAGTCTCGCGCGACCAGGCCGGCGACCAGATCGCCAAGACCGCGAACGATATCGACGACGCCCTCGCCGGCGGCAATTCGTTCGACACGGTCGTTCAAAAATTCGGTCTGAAAACGCAGAAGATCGCCGCCATCAACGCGCAAGGGCAAACCCCCGACGGCAAGCCCGCCGATCTGCCGCAACCGGCCGATGTCGTGCTGCGCGCCGCGTTCGGCAACAACAACGGCGAAACCAGCCCGCTGTCGGAACTCGGCGATGACGGTTACTTCATTGTGCATGTCGATAAGGTCGATGCTGCCGTGGTGAAGCCGCTCGCCGATGCGCATGCCCAGGCCGTGACGCTGTGGCAAGCCGATCAAAAGAAAGACGCCCTCAACAAGTTGGCGGATTCGATGATCCAGCAGGTTAAGGACGGCAAAAGCTTCAAGGACGTCGCCGCTGCGCGCAAGCTGACGATCAGCACGACGCCCGCTCTCGAACGCTTGGGCAGCGATCCGACCGTGCCGCCGGCCCTCGTTGCGGCACTGTTCAACGCCAAGCAAGGCGGCGCGGTCAGCGCCGCATCGGGCGAGAATGTCGTCGTCGGTCAGGTGAAGACGATCGAAGCCGCCGACCCGGCCAAAGACGCCGACAACGTCAAGCAGTTCGCCGACGAACTGAGCAATCAGTTGAAGACGGATATGATGGGCGCGTTCGATCAATCGCTGCGCGGCCATTTCCCGGTCGAGATCAACCAGTCGAATCTCGACCATCTCTGATCGCACCCATGGACATCTCGCCGTCGTTCGACGATTTCGCCCGCCTCTACGCCGCCCGCAAACCGGCCCTGATCTGGACGACGCTCGTCGCCGATCTTGAGACGCCGGTGTCGGCGATGCTCAAGCTCGCCGACAACCAGCCGATGAGCTTCCTCCTCGAATCCGTCGAAGGCGGCGAGCGTATCGGCCGCTATTCGATCATCGGCATGAAGCCCGACCTGATCTGGCGCTGTCACCGCCACAAGGCCGAGATCAATCGCCACGCGCAACACGACGCCGCTTCCTTCACGCCCGAACCAGCCGACGCCCTCGCCTCGCTGCGCGCGCTGGTCGCCGAATGCCGGGTCGAGATCGCACCGCCGTTGCCGCCAATGGCCGCCGGGCTGTTCGGCTATCTCGGCTATTCGACGGTCGGGCTGATCGAGAAACTGCCCGACGCCAACAAGGACACGCTGGGCATTCCCGACGGCATCCTGCTGCGCCCGACCATCGTCTGCATCTTCGATAACGTGTTGCACGGCATGACCGTGGTGACGCCGATCTGGCCCGGCGATATGCCGGCTGCCGAGGCTTATGAAGCCGCCAAAGCACGCCTCGCCGCCGTCAGCACTGATTTCGACAAGAACCTGCCGCCGCAACACACGACCGGCGGCAAGCCGCAAATATTGCCCGCGCCGCAAGCCAATATGACGCGCGACGACTGCATCGCCATGGTCGAGACGGCCAAGGAATATATTCGCGCCGGCGAGATCTTTCAGGTCGTGCCGTCGATGCGCTTCAGCGTGCCGTTCAAGCAGCCACCCTTCGCGCTCTATCGCGCGCTTCGCCGCCTCAATCCCTCGCCTTTCCTATTCTTCCTCAATTACGGCGACTTCGCCGTGGTAGGGTCGAGCCCCGAGATCATGGTGCGGCTGCGCGACGGCAACGTCTCGATCCGCCCCCTCGCCGGCACCCGCCGACGCGGCGTGACGCCTGAAGAGGACAAGCAACTCGAAGAAGATCTGCTGGCCGATCCGAAAGAACGCGCCGAACACCTGATGCTGCTCGATCTCGGCCGCAACGATGTCGGACGTGTCGCGCAGGTCGGCAGCGTCCATGTCGCCGAGCAGTTCGTCATCGAACGCTACAGCCATGTCATGCATATCTGCTCGCATGTCGAAGGCAAGATCGATGCGAAATACGACGCCATCGACGCATTACTTGCCGGCTTTCCCGCCGGCACGCTCTCGGGTGCGCCCAAGGTCCGCGCGATGGAGATCATCGACGAGCTGGAACCGGAAAGGCGCAATCTCTATGGCGGCGCTATCGGCTATTTCGCCGCCGACGGCAGCATGGATACCTGCATCGTGCTGCGCACCGCGATCGTCAAAGACGGCCAAATGATCGTCCAGGCGGGCTGCGGCGTCGTCGCCGACAGCAACCCCGCCGCCGAGCACCAAGAAATCAACGACAAAGCTCGCGCCCTCTTCCGCGCCGCCGAAGAAGCTGTCCGCTTCGCGCGCGATTAAATCTTATCGTCATTGCGAGCATAGCGAAGCAATCCAGTGCGTCGATAGACTGGATTGCTTCGCTATGCTCGCAATGACGAAAATAATTAGGCCCGCGTTATACGGCGCGGCACAGCGAACAATCCGACAAACGCCGCGATCACGAACGCGCCATAGAACAATCGCAGCGACCAGATCGTACGCGATGGCCGATAAGCCAGCGTCACCTCGGACTCGCCTGCCGGCACGGCGACCGCTTTGAAATTGCCGTTGGCGCGAAGGACCGGGGCAGGCTTGCCGTGGACCGTCGCTTGCCAGTCGGGACTGAAACTGTCAGCCACCGAGAGATAAGCCGGCTGCGGCGTGATGACAGTCGTTGTCACCGTATCGAAATCTAATTTGGTTTTTTCCATGCCGGCGGCTCCGTCATCGACCGCGAGCGGTGCCTCTTGCCAAGCCGCAGGCAAGGTCTCGCGATCCAGGAATACCGTGTCCTTCAGCGCCGTAACGGCATCGCCCGGCGACATCGTCTTCATCGTCGCTGCGAAATCGTCCGTCGCGACTGCGCGCACGCGAAGCTGAAGCACCGGCGCATCGACAGCGAAGATGCTGCCCAACACGGCTGGATCGAGGCCCGACTGGATCAGGCTGTTATAGGGATTCATCAGCGCAAAGCTGTTCCAGCGCCGCTCATTCAAAACATGCGCGATGTCGTTGACGAAAGTCTTGTCCGGATATATGCGCGGCGTATCGAAGACGACGCCGCGGCGGATCAGCAGTTCGGCGTAACGTTCCACCTCGCCGGGATGCGGTGGTGCGGCGATGGCCGCCTCGCGCGTCGCAGGAAAGGCCGCGGCCCCTGCCGTCACCGGCCAATCGAGCGCCGCAGCCTCGCGGAGCGTTCCAGTATCAAAAGTGATATCCGGCATCACCGACGTGAAATGATTCATCGGCGCGGCGCTCATCAGTTCCGCCACCGAGACGGCAACGAGTAAACCACCCGCTGCCACGCGTGCGGCCTTGCCGCCGTTGCGGCGCAGCCACAACAATGCGATCAGCGGCACGAGAACAAACAGGCCGATCCAGCCGAGATAGCCGACGCGCATCGTCGCCAGCGCCAGCCCCGCCGCCATGAGACCAGCCAATAAAGGTGCGATCGAGAAGCTGCCGAGTTCGCGCATCACCGCGATCAGCGCGATCGAGGTTACGAACCAGTCGCTGCGTAATTGTCCGACCGGCACCCACCAATAGAGCATCGGAATACCGATCATTACGAGAATGCCACCGATGATAATGGCCGAGCCGCACCAGTAAACGGCCATACGCTGGCTTGGCAGAATTCTTACTGCAGTAGCGCCTTCGCGTGCGGCGATGAGGATCAATGGCACAACGATGACGACGAGCGACAGCGCCTTATGCGCCAGCAGCGCCGCGCTGAAGAGCGGCCAACTGACCAGATGCGCGGTGACGCCGTCGATATGCCGCGACATGACGAAGGCGAGGAAGATCGCGCCGAACAGGCTGGCCGCATCGACGCATAGAAGAGAAAGCCGCGGATAACGTCGTGGCACGGCGAGCCACCGCCCTTCGCGCGCGCAGGCAAAGAGCGGCCGTCGGAAGGCCAGCAACCGGTCGGCGCCGAGCACGAAGAAGAATTGCAGCGCCAGGACGAAGAACGGCGCCAGCTGCTCGGTGTTACGGAGATACCAAAGCGGAAAATAGAACGAGAACAACAGCCCATGCACCGGCGAGTTCGGACCGAGCATCAGCAGGCCGAAGGTGGCAAGGATAAAGAGCCAGACGCGGCGCAGCGGATGGCGGTTACGCGCCAGGCCGATCAGCGCGACGAGAAAGGCCAGGCCGCCGAAGAAGACATAGGCTTCGCTGATATAGCCGAAGAGGTAACGCGGCGGTGCGAGAAGGCTCACCGCATCGACCGGGTTGGACGGCGCGCCGGTCAGCCGCACCAGCCCGTAAGGCATGTCGAGAACGGTGACGCTTTGGTCGGGCGCGAGGTCGTAATTAATGACGCCCGGCTGCGGCGGTAGTTGCGGCCAGTTCAGCGGCACGTTGCGCAGGGTGAAATGATAATCGCCCTGTTGCCGGTAGGCCTCGACGTTCGGTAAGGCCATCGCCGCTAGAAGGACAAGACAGCAGACGGCCTTAACCCAGTTCGCCCTTGCCCCCAGCAGTGCCCGCAAAGGCCACCGCCGAAATAAAAGAAACCCGATCAGAACTGTCAGCACCGCCGTCACCGCACCGGTGAAAAAGTAAGACTGTAGGCTGCAACCGAGGAAGAAGGTGACGCCCATCCAGTTGCGCCAGTCATACCGGCCGGACAGCAATCGGAACATGAAGAACAGCATGAAGGGCGTGCAATAGAATTGGTCGAGCACACCGATCTGATGAAATGAGGTCATCATCGGCGAGGCCAGCACGGCGATCGGTGCGAGGCTGGCGCGCGTCATCGGGTTCTTGGCCCAACCCCGGAGCAGCATTTGCGTGCCCAACGCCGCGACCAGGCACCGTTCCATCCACCACCAGTTGAAGAGGATGGTGAGGTCCTTTGTGAACAGCCCGCCGATCCAGACCGTCAGGTAATTCAGCGGATCGAGCAGCTTTAGCTGAAGATAAGGAATCAGCAGCGGCTCGCCGCCATGCGAATAAGGATTCCAGAGCGGCAGATGACCGTGCAGCACGCCGTCGGCCCAATAGGTAAAGACGGCATAGGCCCAATAGACCGCGTCGTGATCGACCGTCATGTCGCCGACAAAGAGAAGCCGGCGCATTTGCCAGAGCAGCAGACCGACGCTGACCAGAAAGGCCGCGACTTCCAATGTCAAAAACCGGCGGCGAAAACGGCCACCCAGCGAACGATCGGTCAACGCGCTTTCCCATCCAGCATGCTTAACGGGCTGCAGTTTAGAACGAGGGCAGACGGGATGAAATGCGGGCGTTTGTGCCGGAAGCTCGTCTTCTCGGCGTCATTGGGAGCCACCTAGCTTCCCTCTGGATGACGTGAGTGCATGGCCAAATAAGGTTCACCACGGAGGCACGGAGAAGAAAGAGATAAGGAGAAGTCGGTATGACATTTCTCTTCTCTCTTATCCTCCGTGTCTCCGTGGTGATTCTTTGACATGGATCGCCAGGTCGAGCCCAGCCATGACGGAAGCAGAAGGTAAATACCGCCGCACGCATCCGACCGTCGTCAACACTTACAGATTAACCGTTTCCGTCATTGTGTTTCCATCTAACCCACTGAAAAGAAACACTTGGCACTCCCCTTGCTCTCTTAGGTGCAAAGCCGCCTCTTTGTGCAAGGAACGTAAAATGTCCGTCGCCACTCTCGACCGTCACGATTCGATGTCGCCGCGCCTCTCCGTTGTCGCGCCTTGCTACAATGAAGAGGAAGGGCTGCCCGAGTTCGTGCGCCGAGTCACCGAGACGTGCGTGGCCAATGTCGGTGCTTCCTACGAGATCGTTCTGGTTAACGACGGGTCGCGCGACAAGACTTGGTCGATCATGCAGAACCTGTCCGCCAACGATCCGCATATCGTCGCGATCAACCTGTCGCGCAATTACGGTCATCAGATCGCCCTCACCTCGGGCCTTCAGAACGCGCGCGGCGAACGCATCCTCATTATCGACGCCGATCTTCAGGACCCGCCGGAGCTGCTGGCGCCGATGATGGAAAAGATGGATGAAGGCGCCGACGTGGTCTATGGCCAGCGCCGCAAGCGCGAGGGCGAGACCCTGTTCAAATCCCTGACCGCCGCGATCTTCTATCGCGTGCTGCGCCGCCTGGTCGATATCGAGATCCCGCTCGACACCGGCGATTTCCGCCTGATGACCCGCCGCGCGCTCGATGTTCTCAATTCGATGCCGGAACAGACCCGCTTCATTCGCGGCATGGTCAGCTGGATGGGCCTCAAGCAAGTCCCGTTGATGTATGACCGCAGCGCGCGCTTTGCCGGCGAAACCGCCTATCCGCTGTCGAAGATGGTCCGCCTGGCCTTCGACGCCATCACCGGCTTCTCGATCACGCCGTTGCGCATCGCCTCTTATCTCGGCGTCGCCATGGGCGGCTTGAGCCTCGTCATGGTCGGCTACACACTGTTGTCCTGGATGTTCGGATCGGCGGTCGCCGGTTGGACCAGCCTAACCAGCATCGTCCTCCTCATCGGCAGCACGCAGCTCATGGTCCTCGGCATGTTCGGCGAATATCTGGGCCGGATGTATATCGAGACCAAACGCCGCCCGCTCTATGTCGTCGATAGCGTCATCGGCCGCGCCCACATCGCCACCGAAGCCGCCCTGACCCAGCGGGCCGCATCGTGAACCGCCAACCGCTGCGCTTCGCCCTCGTCGGCGGCGTCAACACGGCGCTCGATCTCGGCCTCTTCACCGGCCTGACGACGATCGCTGCCTTGTCGCCGGAACGCGCCAACGTGATTTCCTATGGCGCCGGCATCCTGTTGAGCTTCACCCTTAACCGCAAATGGACGTTCGAGTCCGAAGGCGAAATCGCCGAGCAGCTGACCCGCTTCATCGTCGTCAGCCTCGCGGCCTTATTGCTCTCGACCTTCCTGGTCGAAGGCCTATCTCAACTGATGCCCGCCATCATCGCCAAGATCGTCAGCCTGCCGCTTATGTTCGTGTGGAGCTACAGCATGACGCGGCGTTTTGTTTTCTGGCGTGAGAGCTGATCATGAATTTCCGCCGCATCGCCCTCTTCGTCGTTCTCGCCGCGCTGGTCGCGCCGCTGTTCATCACCGCGATCCCGCCGCTGTTGGATTACCCCAACCATCTCGCCCGCATGGCGATCCTGGTTCAAGCCGGCCGCGATGCCGACCTGTCGGCGATGTATGCGATCGATTGGCATATCGTGCCAAACCTGGGCATGGACATGGTCGTGCCCGTGCTGGCGAAAATCTTCCCGCTGGATGTGGCGGGCCGCATCTTCATCGCGCTCGCGCTGATCCTCCCCGTGCTCGGCACGGTCGCACTGCATCGCGCCGTCTTTCGCAAGCCCAGCCTCTGGCCCCTCGCCTCGGCGCTGTTCGTCTATAATGCGACGCTACTCGCCGGCTTCCTCAATTTCATGGTCGGCGCGGGTCTCGCGCTGCTGGGCGCGGCCTGCTGGGTTCGCCTCAAAGACAAGCCGGTCTGGCAGATCGCTGCGACGGCGATCATCGCCGTGCCGGTGTTCTTCACCCATCTGTTCGGCGTCGGCTTCATGTTCCTGGTCATTGGCAGCTTCGAGTTGAATCAGGCTTGGCAGCATCGCGACAAGCCGGCAAAGATTTTCGCGCAAGGCGTCAAGCTCGGCCTCTGCCTCCTGCCGATCATCGCGCTCTATTTCAACACGCGCTTTGCAGACGACGGCACGACCTCACCCTTCGCCGTCTTCAAAACGATGTGGTGGGCGCTTTATAACTTCAACCCGATGTGGAAGCTGACCGGCCTTGCCGCGGGCTTCCTCACCTATGACACGCAGACCGATCTGACGATCATGGCCGGCTTCATCGCGATCATCGCGACGCTGGCACTGACCCGCAAATTCGGCGGCGCCTTCTGGCTGGTCGCGCTGACCGCGGCGCTGTTCGTGCTTTATCCGTTCGTGCCGAACGTGATGACCGGCACCGGCTGGATCGATTTCCGCCTGCCCGTCCTCGCCGGCTTCCTGTTTTTCGCCGGCACCTTCCCGCGCCGCCTGAGCCGCCGTGGTCATGCGATCGTCGGCTTGGTCTTCGTCCTGCTGATGGGCGCGCGTCTCGGCGTCATCGCCTCGGCCTGGCAGGAACAGAACAGCGACCTATCCGATCTGCACGCCGTGCTCGAACCGATCAAGACGCATGACCGCGTCCTCGTCGTCGTCGCCGCCAAAGCCGAGCCGGCCGCGCCCGAACCGAAACATTGGCAATTCTTCGCCATCCAGCCCAGCATCTGGCACATCGCCGCCCCGACGCTGGTGGAACGCCGCGCCTTCTTCCCGCAGCTCTTCGCCACCGGCGCCAAGCAATTGCTTCGCGTCCAGCCGCCCTACGACAAGATCGCCGACGACACGGTCGGCCCGCCCTACGAACGCGTCCTCTGGGGCCGCGACCATTGGGCTCCGACCGACCGCAAGATCGGCTACATCCAGAACTGGCAGCATGATTTCGATTACGTGCTGGTGCTCGCCGAGAGCCGCATGACGACCCCGGCACAGGACTATCATCCGGAAGCGTTGGAGTTCGTGGCGACGTCAAAGTTCGCGGCGCTGTATCGAGTGGAGGAACGGGAAGCGGAGCAACGGAACGTCACGGCGCAGCGGTAAGACCACTGAGAAACCGAGCATCCACAGTGCAGGAAATTTTTGAAATCAGATTCGATTCTTTTTCTGGAAGGCGATTAGTTCGGGTCGAGTAAGCTTTCCCAGGTAGTCAAAGGAAACTCCAACGTGCTTCGCGCGCGATCGCGTCCGAAGCAACGCCCACGCCGAACCAATTATCCAAGATGGGATAAAAGTCCATACGAACATAAATGCAGCAAACTTTGCTGCGACGACAAATTCATGGCCATAAGCCATTTGGCTTATCAGTGCGACACCGCAGCCGAATACACAACCAACAATCAGCGCAATACCAAGTCCGGCTATCTGGAAAAAACAGTACCGAATTGCGGGAAGAGTCATTTTGATATCTCGGCTCAAAAGCAAAAGCTTTTATCATTCATATCTTCTTGCAGCCTCACCAAGGCATTATACAGCAATCTCATTTGCTGATCGATTCTTCGCGACGTAGTTTCTTACTTTGGAAAACCGAGTTCGAGTTATTTTTTTCGCGGTTATAAACGGCAAGATGCCTAGCATACATTAGGTACGAAACGAGGGAGGACAAACTGAAAAAGAATGTAGCCCTAAAAAATAGACTGATCGCTGCGACGATGCTGCAGGTAGGAATGGTCGCCTGGTTCACACCCCCAACCCACGCCGCCACCGAGCAGACGAGCATCGGGCAGACGCCAGCCATCGTCGCTTTCCTCGCCGCCTATATCGCCGAGGATGCCGGGATCTGGCGCGACAACGAGCTTGAGGTGAAGGTGATCAACCTTCCCGGCATCGCCACCGTCAACGCGGTCATTGCCGGATCGGTCGATTTCGCGTTGGGCGGGAGCGATACGCTGACGCGCGCGGCGGCGCATGGACAGCCTTTGCTGGGCATCGCCGCCATCAACGATCAGGCGGGACAGATGACCGTCCTGCGCAAGGAGTTGGCCGAGGCCGAGCATTTCGACCCCAAGGCGCCGCTGGAAGTCCGCGCCCGCGTGCTGCGCGGCAAGAACATCGCCGCCGGCAATGTCGGTTCTGTCGCCGATGTCTTCATCAAGGTGATCGCGCACAAGGCAGGCATCCGCGAGAGCGAAATGACGATCTCGTCGGTCGGCGCGTTCGATATTTTGGGCGCGTTCTCGCGCAAGGCCGTCGATGGCATTTCGATCAGCATGCCCTATCCCCAGCAACTGGTGGCGGACGGCACCGCGGTGACGATCGTCGATGGCACGCGGAACGAGCCCGCCGACCTGATGCCCCTTTCGGCGGGGCTGGTAATCACGCGGCCCAAGCTGTGCGCCGAACATCGTTCGATCTGCGAGAAGATGGGGCATTCCATCACCCAGGCGACCCGTTTTCTGCTGGACCGGAAAGCCGAGTCCATCGCGATCCTCGCGAAGCGATTCCCGAAGATCAGCGAGGACGTGTTGAGCAGTTGCTATGACGGCGTCGTGCGGATGACGAAGTACCCGCCGACGATCGACGAGATCGGATTGCATAACGGCGACAAGATGAATGCCGAGGGTGGGTTCCTAAAGGCCGAGGATAAGGTGTCGTCTTATGACGGGCTCTTCACGAATGAGTATCTTCGGTAAAGCAGAGTTCCCTCCATCGTCATTCCCGCGAAAGCGGGAATCCATGCCGGCATCGGATTCGTTGATCGATGGATTCCCGCTTTCGCGGGAATGACGATTTTGAGTGAGGATCATGCACCGATAGTTTGCCGATTGATCGTTCGCGCCATAAAATCCCGCGTTCACGACGCCTGATACACCGGCGCGTCATAAGGGAGGGAATGATGATGAAGAACGTTTTCGCGCGGCTGCACAGGACCACCGCCGCAATCCTGCCGTTGGGCCTTCTGGCCTCAACCGCGCTTATCTCCCCCGCCAGCGCCGCCGTCGAACATACGAGCCTCGCCCAGACGCCGGCGATCATGTCGTTCCTCGCCGCCTATATCGCCGAGGACACCGGGATCTGGCGTGACAACGAGTTGGACGTGAAGGTCATCAACCTGCCGGGCGTCACCACGGTCAATGCCGTCATCGCCGGCTCGTCCGACTTTGCCCTCGCGGCGAGCGATTCGCTGACGCGGGCGGCGGCGCATGGGCAGAAGCTGCTGGCCATCGCCGCGCTCAACAATCAGAGCGGGCAGATGACCGTCCTGCGCAAGGAGATCGCCGAGAGGGAGCATTTCAATCCGAACGCGCCGCTGGCCGAGCGGATGAAAATTCTGCGCGGCAAAAACATGGCGGGCGGCGCGGTCGGTTCGGTCGCCGACATGTTCCTCAAGGTGCTGGCACATGACGGCGGCCTCACCGAGCGTGATTTTACGATCTCGTCGATCGGCGCGTTCGATCTGATGGCGGCGTTTTCGCGCAAGGCGATCGACGGTGTCTCCTACAGCCTGCCCTACCCGCAGCAACTCGTGGCAGACGGCAGCGCGGTGGTCATCGCCGACGGCACGCGGAACGAGCCGGCCGATCTGATGCCGCTTGCCGCGGGGCTGGTGCTGACGCGGCCGCAACTGTGCAAGGATCAACGCTCGGTCTGCGAGAAGATGGGGCATTCGTTGGTGCAGGCGACGAAGTTCTTGCTCGAGCGCAAGGATGAGTCCCTGGCGATCCTGACCAAACGCTTTCCGCAGATCAGCGAGGGCGTGGTGCGTAGTTCCTATGAGGCCGTCGCGCGGATGACGCTGTCACCACCGGCCGTCTCCGAGGTCGCCTTGCACAATGGCGACAAGATGAATGACCAGGCGGGCATGCTGAAGGCCGAAGATAAAGTCTCGTCTTACGACGGGCTCTTCACCAACGAGTTTCTGAAGTAGGACGGACGAACTAACCCAAACCCAGCCGGGCTTTGACGATATCGGTCAACGGTACCAGGACGAAGCCCTTCTGCTGCAGGGTCGTCAGCCAGGTGATCAGCGCATTGAGCGTGGCGTCGTGCGGATGGCCGATCGCGACGGCCGTGCCCTTGCGCTTCGCGGTCTCTTCAAGGTCGTTCAGGCGCGCTTGGACGGCTGGGGCACTCTGATCGTCGTCGAGAAAGACGTCGCGCTCGACATAAGGAACACCGGCGCCGGCGGCGGTCTTGGCGCCGAGGCTCGCCGCGATGGTGCGGGAGTCCATGAACATGAGGCCGCGCGACTTCAATTCATCGACGACCCAGCCCATCGATTCAGCATCGCCGGTGAAGCGGCTGCCCATATGGTTGTTGATGCCGACATAGCCGTCGAAGCGCTCGAGGTCCCAGCGCAGGCGGCGCAGTACCTCTTCCTTGGGCTGGCCGGTGGCGAGGCCGTTCGGGCCCATGTCGATGCGGGCGTTAAGCGGCTCCATCGGGACATGGACCAGCAACTCGTGGCCGTTCTTGCGGGCGGCGGCGGTCTGCTGCGGCAGGTTGCCGGCATAGGCTAGGAAGGACATGGTGACGGCCGCCGGCAAACCGATCGCGCGTTCCGTGCGCGCCCGGTCGAGGCCGAGATCGTCGATCACGATGGCAATGCGCGGCCGGTCGCGGGTGGCCGGTGACGGGCCGGCGAAACGGAGCCAGGCCTGCTGGCTGTCCGTCGCCACCGGCGGCGGCAACTGCACATTCTGCGACGGGGCCGGAATCGGCACCGGGATTTGGGCCGGGATCTGGACTGGGACTTGCGCCGGGGTTGGGTTCTGGATTTGCGCCGGGATCTGGACCGGCAAGGGCATCGTCGTCTGCAGCTGCGGCTGCGCGGGCGTGATGAGCTGCGACGACGGCTGTTGCGGGACCGGCTGAGGCTGGGGGGCCGGCGGCAGGGTCGCGACCGGCGGCGGCGCGATCGGCTGAGCTTGCTGGGACGGGTTCAGGGCGACTTGCGAGCCGGCATCCGGCTGCAGCGTCGGCACGCGGGTCAGCAGCCCCGCCACCACCGCGATCACCAGCGTTAGGGCGACCACGACGCCCAGCGCCGCAGCGATGCGGTGACGGCGCGGCTTAACGCCGTTATTATCGGGAGAATTGGTCATCGATCGCCACTCTACCCGATTACCCGTTAAACGTCTTGCTCAGAGTGATTTTATTCTGAACAATCAATCCAGTATAAGCGTTTCCTGCAACGAGATATCCGGATGTTCCTGCTCATCGACAATTATGATTCCTTCACCTGGAATCTCTGGCATTTCCTGAGCGAACTCGGCGCCGCCGTCACCGTAAAACGCAATGATTCCATGAGCGTCGAGGACGTTCTGGCAATGAAACCGCAGGGGATCATCATCTCCCCCGGCCCCAGTGATCCAGACCACGCCGGCATCTGTTTGAATATCATCAAGCGCTGCGGCTCGATCCCCCTCCTCGGCGTCTGTCTCGGTCATCAGGCCATCGGCCAGGCGATGGGCGGTAAGGTCGTGCGCGCGCCTGAGCCGATGCACGGCAAGCTGTCGGACATGCACCATGATTCGACCAGCGTCTTCACCGGCCTGCCCAATCTGTTCAAAGCGACCCGCTATCATTCGTTGATCGTCGAGCGGGCAAGCCTGCCCGAAAGCCTGCGCGTCACCGCCTGGACCGAAGACGGATTGATCATGGGCCTCACCCATAAGACCCGCCCCCTACACGGCGTCCAATTTCACCCCGAAAGCATCGCGTCTGTTGCCGGCCATTCGCTGCTGAAGAATTTTCTCACGTTCGCGGCAGAGGCAAACGTCAACGCATGAGCGATTTCGATTTCAAAGCGGTCCTTGCCCGCCTCGCCCTGGGCGAGCGTTTGAGCGAAGCCGAGAGCGCCGCGGCTTTCGACGTTATGATGTCTGGCAATGCGACGCCTTCACAGATGGGCGGCTTCCTGATGGCGCTACGCCTGCGCGGCGAAACCGTCGAGGAGATCACCGGCGCCGCGCGGACGATGCGCGCCAAAGCGCTGCCGATCACCGCCCCGGCCGGCGCGATCGATACCGTCGGCACCGGTGGCGACAACGCCGGTACATTCAATATCTCGACCGCTGCGGCGCTCGTCGTCGCCGGTTCCGGCGTCCCGGTCGCGAAGCACGGCAATCGCAATTTCTCCTCGAAGTCCGGCTCGGCCGATATCCTGTCGGCGCTCGGTGTCAATCTCGATGCCGATGTCGGCGTCGTGCAGCGCGCCATGGCCGAAGCCGGCATCGGCTTCCTGATGGCGCCGAAATATCACAGCGCCATGCGCCATGTCGGACCGACTCGGGTCGAACTCGGCCTTCGGACCATCTTCAATCTGTTAGGTCCGGTTTCGAACCCGGCCGGCGCAAAGCGCCAGTTGGTCGGTGTCTTCGCCCCTGCCTGGATCAAACCGATCGCCGAAGTCCTCGGCAAACTCGGCAGCGAACGCGCCTGGGTCGTGCATGGTGACGGCCTCGATGAATTGACCACGACGGGCGCGAGCGTCGTCGCCGAACTAAATGACGGCAAGGTCAACATCTTCGAAGTGACGCCCGAGATGGCAGGATTGCCGCGTGCGAAGCTCGCCGACCTCAAAGGCGGCGATCCGGCGGAGAACGCCGTGATGCTGCGGGCGATACTCGACGGCAAGCAGGGACCGTTGCGGGACATCGTCTTGCTCAATGCAGCAGCGGCACTGATCATCGCGGGCAAAGCACAGGATTTGAAGCAAGGCGTCGAAATTGCAGCCGGCACGATTGCTTCCGGTGCGGCCAAACGTTCGCTCGACACGCTCGTCGCGTTGACCAACGAAGGCAAATCGGCATGAGCGATGTGCTGGAACGCATTTGCGATGGTAAGCGGCGTGACCTCGCCACAACCAAGCGCGAACGGCCTCTCGCCGCACTGGAACGTGAAGCGCTCAAAGCGTCACCGACGCGCGGTTTCATTGCGGCACTCGAACGCACAGTTGCGTCGGGACGTTATGGTTTGATCGCCGAAATTAAAAAGGCGTCGCCGAGTGCTGGGTTGATCCGTCCCGACTTCGATCCCCCTGCCCTCGCCCGGGCCTATGCCGAAGGTGGTGCGACGTGCCTCTCGGTGTTGACGGACGGACCCGACTTCCAAGGCGAGCCAGCGTACTTGATGGCCGCACGGGCGGCCTGCCAACTGCCGGTGCTGCGTAAAGACTTCATGGTCGATCCCTATCAGGTGGTCGAGGCCCGCGCGATGGGCGCGGATTGCATCCTGCTGATCATGGCCGCCCTGACGGATGCCGAAGCGCGCGCGATGGAAAGTCTTGCTAACGACTATGGCATGGACGTGCTGGTCGAAGTTCATAACCGCGAAGAACTCGGCCGCGCGCTGCAGCTCAAGACGCGCCTGGTCGGCATCAACAACCGCAATCTCAAGACACTCAAGACCGATATCGCAACCACGGAAGCGCTCTCTGCGATGGTCCCAAAGGACCGTCGCCTTGTCAGTGAAAGCGGTCTTGCCACGCCGGATGATCTGGCGCGCATGGCGAAGGCCGGTGTCGGCTGCTTCCTCATTGGTGAAGCCTTGATGCGTCAGCAAGATGTCGCTGCGGCGACAGCCTTGTTGTTGGCGAAAGACAAGGCGCACGCGTGAGCGAGTTCACCCATTTCGATGCGTCCGGCAGCGCCGTCATGGTCGATGTCTCGAACAAGGACGAGACCTCGCGCGTCGCGATCGCAACCGGCAGCGTCGTCATGGAAAAAGCAACGCTCGAAAAAATCATGTCGGGCGGCCACAAGAAAGGCGATGTGCTGAGCGTCGCGCGGCTCGCCGGCATCATGGGGGCGAAGCGTACGCCCGATCTCATTCCGCTGTGTCATCCGCTGAACCTTACGTCGGTGACGGTTGAACTGCGTTGCGATCCCGATCGCTCCGCCGTCGATATTACCGCGACCTGCAAGATCACCGGTCGCACCGGCGTCGAAATGGAAGCGCTGACCGCGGTCAGTGTTGCCGCCCTTACCGTCTATGATATGTGCAAGGCGGTTGATCGCGGCATGCGCATCACCGACATCAAGCTTCTACATAAATCCGGCGGCAAGTCGGGCACGTTTGAGGCAAAGCCATGATCTCCGTCGCAGAGGCACAACAGCGGCTAATCGAGGGAATCAAACCGCTCGGCGTTGAACAGGTCACGCTCAACGAGGCGTTAGGCCGGGTTCTCGCAGAAGATTTGGTTGCACGCCGCACGCAGCCGCCTTGGGCGGTCTCGGCGATGGATGGCTATGCCGTTCGCGCTGCCGACGTCGAGAAAGTACCCGTGCGACTCAAAGTCATCGGCGCGGTTCCGGCAGGCCAAGCCTATGAGGGTGCCGTCAAAGCCGGCGAGGCCGTGCGCATCTTCACCGGCGCGCCCCTGCCCGACGGCACTGACTGCATCATCATTCAGGAAGACACCGAGCGGCAGGACGACATCGTCGAAGTGCGCGAAGGCGCGCCCAAAGGAACCTACGTTCGCCCGGCCGGCCTCGATTTCAGCGAAGGCGATGTCGGCCTCAAGGCCGGACGGCGGCTCAGCTTTTCCGATGTCGGCTTTGCCGCCGCCATGAACCGGCCCTGGCTCACCGTCTATCGCCGTCCCCGTGTCGCTATCCTACCGACGGGCGATGAAGTGGTGATGCCGGGCGATCGCGTAGGGCTGCACCAGATCGTCTCATCAAACGGCATCGCACTTTCGGCCCTCGTCACATCTTGCGGCGGCGTTCCGATCCATTTGCCAATCGCACCCGACGACAGCGCCTCGCTGCAGCGGATCGCGACCGGCGCTGCTGGGGCGGATCTGCTTTTAACCACCGGCGGAGCGTCGGTTGGCGAGCACGATCTCGTTCGCGGCGCGCTGAGCGCCGACGGTCTCACGATCGATTTCTGGAGCGTCGCTATGCGCCCCGGCAAGCCTTTGATGGTGGGCCGCTATCGCGACACGCCCATGATTGGCCTGCCCGGCAATCCCGTGTCCACGTTGGTGTGCGGGCTCCTCTTCGCCAAGCCGGCGCTCGAACGCATGTCGGGCATTGAGAACGTCTTTCCCACCCCAATGCGCGCCCGGCTCAAAGTGCCGCTCGCCGTCAACGATCGGCGTCAGGATTATTTGCGCTCGACCATGAGCCGAGCCGCTGACAGCACGATCGAAGTCGAACCGTTCAAGAAGCAGGACAGTTCGATGATCTCGCTTCTCGCCCGTGCCGACTGCTTGGTCATTCGGGCGCCTCATGCTGAGTCGGCTAATCCCGGCGACTGGGTCGAAATCCTGCCGATAAGCTAGCGATCGTTTGACGGCCTTGACTTCTCCAAAGGAACTAAACTAGAACATCCACAGAAGTTTTGGTTTTGTTCCTAATTTGATTCACTGATGTGGGGATGAGCAAGTCATGCTGACGCGCAAGCAACACGAGCTACTGCTCTTCGTCAATCGACGCCTCTCCGAAGACGGCGTCTCGCCCTCTTTCGAGGAAATGAAAGAGGCGCTGAACCTCAAATCCAAGTCCGGAATTCATCGCCTGATCACCGGCCTTGAAGAACGCGGTTTTATCCGCCGACTCGCGCATCGGGCCCGCGCGCTCGAAATCGTTCGCCTGCCGGAAGACACGTCGGTGGCGCAACGACGTGCAGCGCCCCCTGCCCCGGTCCCAACCGCTCCCGCGTCGGCACTGGCCGCCGAGCGTGGCCGTTTCTCGCCGACGGTCATTCTCGGCGATTTCAAGAGCGCCGCGTCGAACGCCCATGCCAGCGTGAACGAAAACGTCGAATTGCCGCTTTACGGCAAGATCGCCGCTGGAACGCCCATCGAAGCGTTGCGTGATTCCAGCAACATGATTTCCGTGCCGCCGAACATGATCGGCACGGGCGACCATTACGCGCTGGAAGTTGCCGGCGACAGCATGATCGAAGCCGGCATTATGGATGGCGATACCGTCCTTATTCAAAAATGCGAGAATGCCGAAAACGGCGCCATCGTCGTTGCCTTGATCGACAGCAACGAAGTCACGCTCAAGCGGCTGCGCAAACGCGGTGATTCGATTGCACTGGAACCGGCCAACAAAGTTTATGAAACGCGCATCTTCGGACCCGATCGCGTGAAGGTCCAAGGCAAGCTGATCGGATTGATGCGCCGCTACTAGACTTTAAGGCGCCATCCTCGCATGACCGGAACCTCGCGCTGTCAGGCGCGTTCGTTCCGGGATGGTTTTATGCGTGAAATGATGATGCGGTTTGTTTCGTTTTTATTGTTGGCCGTTGCTATCGACGGCTGCACTCAGGTCGATCGCGAAGCGCTCGCCTACCCGCACATGCCGCAACAGCCTTTTTATCATCGAGCCGATGGTAAACAGCTTTCGGCGGACGATGCGATCGACGCCTTAACGGATGCCGAAACCGCTTGTCATGGCAGCGCGCCGGAGATCGGTTCTCCGGTCTTCGATGCCTGTATGCACAAACAAGGCTACGACCGAACGCGCTGATCGTTAGCCAAGCATCCCATGAATCCAAGGCCAATTGGCCGTAAGCCAAATCAGTATCGCGCCAATGCTCGCTGCCCCTGCGATGACGCCATGAATTCGGTCACCCTTCTGCAGTGACTGAAACGCGAGAAGGCAGCTAAGAATACCAAAACCGGGCGGGATGAAGCTACCACCGAGCCCGACATAGAACGACATCAAAGCAATCGCAGCGCAGATATACGACCACATGACCCGCGTAAGCCGGTCCGCTTGGGCCTTGCGTAAGGCTTTTTGCTCTTCGGTCGCTTCAGCGAATGGTTTCTTAATTTGGTCGGTCACACGGTTCCCCTTTTTCTGGTACGAGCTTAACGGAACCGGCCTACTGCCGGATAGCGGGCAGTCTCTCCGGCAAAATCCGTTCATGACGCGGCGACCATAAACGCTGTCCCTGCCAATCCCGGACGGTTTCGATCGTGATGCCTTGGATATCGAACCATACGGCGTGCCCGCCTTTGCCATAGGTATCGAGCCGGTCGATGATCGGCGTGTTGAAACAAGCGCGATGGGCCGCGACGGGACTGACGACGAGATCGACCTTACGGCAGTCCTCGGCAATCGCTTCGCCATCGCGGATCAAGGCGACGACTTTATTGTGAACCCGATAAAGACAGCCCTGCACGTCGCATTGCAGGCTGCCTTCTCCGGCGGTGCCGTTCGTCGGCCAAACCGGCCCAAGCTCGGTTGCAGCGCGCCTTGTCCAGGTGTCCTGGGTGATGGCATCGCCGCGTCCGACCGATGGCAGATAAGATCCATCAGGCGCTCGGACGGCGATAAGACGCATATCGCCCGCGACAAGAAGATCGGGCGGACGCTGTACCGCCGCGCTTAAGAGACCGCACGCGATCGGCACGAAGCCCCACCAGCGCCAACGCCCAACCCAAATGCAAAGCCATAGTCCGCCGAGGCCGACCAACATCAGACCGAGAACAGACAGGCTGGGCGCATGAACGATCGCGCCGGGCCACGATGTCACCCCATGGCCAACCCACGAGATCAAATCGATGCCCCACGACATCGGCACCAACGCCAGTTTTTCGAGGCCAATCGGCATCAGAAGGCAAGAAAGGATCGCCCAGGGCATGACCCAAAGGCCCGCGATCGGAACAGCCATCGCGTTCGCCACAACCGAATAGATCGGAAAACGATTGAAGTGATAGATCGTGAAGGGCGCCGTCGCGATGGTCGTGACCATCGTCGTGGAGGCCAAGCCGAGAACGTAAAGCCCGATGCGGCGCATGCCACCCGCATCGCGATGCCATGACGAAAGAGTCGGCCGCATCGCTTCGTAAAACGCGATAAGACAAGCGACAGCCGAGAACGACATTTGAAAGCTTGGCCCGGTGACGGCTTCGGGCGTCATCAACATGACGGCGACGGCCGCCAATGCGATCGCACGCGGTGAAACGCTGACCCGATCGACGATGATCGCCAACAGCATAAGGCCGATCATCATGAAGGCCCGACGCGATGAAACTGTGGCGCCGGACAGCAACAGATAAACGAAAATGACGAACAACGCGCCCGCTGCCGCCCATTTCTTAATCGGGTAATTGAGCGCAATGCGCGGTATCAGCGCTAGAATTATACGTAAAGCGAAAAATGCTACGCTGGCTGCCAGCCCCATATGCAGTCCGGCAATAACGAGAATATGGGCGAGACCGGCATCGCGAAACGCACCGGCGTCATCCGGCGCGATGCCATGCGTCTGGCCGGCAATGATCGCGGAGGCGATCGCGCCGCTGCGATCCGGCAGCGCCAAGCGGATGCGCTGCGTCACCGTCGCGCGAAATCCTTCGACGGCATGACGCCACGAACTTTCGCTTTCGCCCGATGGCGGATTGATCCGCCGTGGCGCACCGAGCGCATAACCGACCGCGCCAAGGCGGTCGAACCAAGCACGGCGCTCGAAATCATAGGCACCTGGCGTTGCTGGTGCCGGTGGTGGTGACAACATGGCGCGCAACGAAATCCAGTCGCCAGGGACAGCGGGACTATCTCCGCGGCGAAGACGGACGCGCAGTCGTACTGGAATACGATCCGCCGAAAGATCACCAACGCTGGTGGGGGCGATCAACAAACGCGCGCCCTCCGGCAAAGGATCGACCGAAATCAAACGGCCAGCGATATCGACAGGCCCGAGGCGACGCTCGAGGACGGGCGCCGCAGCGCTCCAGGCTTGAAACTGCGCTGCTGCAAAACCCAACGCCATTGCCAGCATGGCCCAGGCAACAGTTCGGTCGCGATTGAGATGCCGAACAAGCACCATTCCCGCAAAGGCCACCGTCAGCGCAGCACCGCCGATCCACCAAGCCGGTTCGTTCTGGAAAAGAAAATAAAAGCCGATGCCGGTTCCCATCAGAACCGGAAACCACAACGGCCACCGCTCGCGTTCGGCAATCAAACGCGCAGCGAGTCCCGCGACCACGCCAAGCCTTTGTTCGTCGATCAGGGTATCCGCGGACGACATCGCGCTATTCTATGCACGTCCGCGGCTTTCCCTAAAGCCCTCCGCTGGCAACACATAAGCCGGCCCTACCGCCTGCCCCGAAAATGCCTTGTAACGTTTTGCCGTCCACAGGGTTGAACGGACGAGATTTCACTTGGGAGGGTAGTATGAAGTCAATCGGACTTATCGCTTTGCTGGTTTTAGGCGGCTGCAGCGTCGAAAGCACGACAGCCACCAATTTTCGTAATCCTCAGACGGGTCAGGTCGCCTCGGCCTGCGGTCCCCTGACCGGGTTTTCGGTCGCCGTTGATGAGGCGCAGTCCGGCTGTGCCGAATCATACGAAAAACAGGGTTGGGTCGAGGCCGACAAGGTCAACTAAACTTCGGCCTGGGATTGTGACGGGGCGCGGGCGATGTGCTACACCGCGCGAGTATGAGTGTAACCGTCCGCTTCGCGCCCTCCCCGACCGGCTTTCTCCATATTGGCGGAGCGCGCACCGCCCTCTTCAATTGGCTTTTCGCCAAGCATAATGGCGGAAAATTCCGGCTTCGCATTGAAGATACCGATCGTGCACGTTCATCCCAGGACGCGGTCGAAGCGATCCTCGACGGCCTGAAATGGTTAGGCCTCGATTGGGACGGCGAAACGGTGTTCCAGGCGCAACAATCCGACCGCCATGCCGAGATAGCAAAACGGCTCCTCGCGGAAGGTAGCGCCTATTATTGCTACTGCACGCCCGCCGAACTCGAAGCAATGCGAGAGAAGGCAAAAGCGGAAGGCCGATCGGTTCGTTACGACGGCACTTGGCGTGATCGTGATCCACATGAAGCGCCCGCTGGGGTGCCTCCCGTCATTCGTCTCAAAGCACCACAGACCGGCGAAACCGTCATCGAAGATCACGTTCAGGGCCGTGTAGTCGTCGCCAATGAACAACTCGACGATCTGATCATTCTTCGCGCCGACGGAACGCCGACTTATAATCTGTCAGTAGTGGTCGATGACCACGATATGGAAATTACCCATGTCGTTCGCGGCGACGATCATCTCAACAACGCCTTCCGTCAGACCCAGATCTATCGCGCGCTGGGTTGGACCGTCCCTGAGTTTGCGCATATCCCGCTGATCCACGGTGCGGACGGCGCGAAACTGTCCAAGCGTCATGGCGCGCTCGGCGTCGATGCCTATCGCGGCATGGGATATTTGCCAGAGGCGCTACGCAATTATCTGCTGCGACTTGGCTGGAGCCACGGCGACGATGAAATCATCTCGACGGACCAAGCAGTCGAATGGTTCGGCCTAAATGCTGTCGGTCGCGGACCATCGCGCTTTGATTTCACCAAATTGGGCAGTCTCAATGCCCATTATATAAAGGTGACGGATGATGCCCGGCTCGCCGAGCTTGTCGCACCGTTTATCGAGAAGAACGTTGCCCGTTCGCTGACGGAAAACGAACGGACCCGTCTCATCGCCGGCATGGCGGGACTGAAAACCCGGGCGAAGACCCTCGTCGAACTCGCGACGGTGGCGAATGTCTATGTTGCCGCCCGCCCGCTCCCTATTGAGGAAAAGGCAAAAGCCCACATCGCTGCCGCCGGCCCCTTGTTGGGCGAATTGACCACCGTCCTGGCCGGCAGCTTGTGGGAAACGACGAGCCTCGAAAATGCTGTCCGAGAATTTGCCGAAAGTCGAGGCATGAAGCTCGGCGCGGCCGCCCAGCCGTTGCGTGCAGCTATTACCGGTAGCACGGCCTCCCCCTCTCTTTTCGAGGTCATGACCGTCCTTGGCCGGGAAGAAACCCTTGGCCGTCTCGCAGATGCGTCGGGAAATTAAGGGCTGAATTGCCAAACTTCGAGCAGCCCTCTATTCTGCGTTTAAGTTAGGTTTTTTGCGCTGCACCATGGCGCCCGGGGAGATATGGGATGGATACCAAAGCCACAAACCGGCGGACCGTCACCGCGACGGATAACATCACCGGCAAGTCGCTCGATATGCCGTTGCTTGACGGAACGATCGGCCCGCAGGTCGTTGATATCCGCAAGCTTTATTCCGATTTAGGCATCTTCACCTTCGACCCCGGCTACACCGCCACTGGCAGCTGTGACTCGAAGATCACCTATCTCGATGGCGATAAGGGCGAACTCTATTACCGCGGCTATCCTATCGAACAACTCGCGGACAAAAGCGATTTCCGCGAAGTTTGTTACCTCCTGCTGTACGGCGAGCTGCCCACACCCGATCAGAAGAACAATTTCGTTAAAACCGTCACCAATCACACGATGGTGCATGAGCAGCTGACGCGCTTCTTCCAGGGCTTCCGTCGCGACGCGCATCCGATGGCCGTGATGTGTGGCGTCGTTGGCGCCCTCTCCGCCTTCTATCATGACTCGACCGATATTTCGGACCCGGTCCAACGCATGATCGCGTCACATCGCTTGATCGCGAAGATGCCGACGATCGCGGCGATGACCTACAAATACATGACGGGCCAGCCCTTCATGTTCCCGCGCAACGAACTCGATTACGCGGAAAACTTCCTTTACATGACCTTCGCCGTTCCTTGCGAAGAGTACAAAGTCAGCCCGATCCTGGCGAAGGCCATGGACAAGATCTTCATCCTCCATGCCGATCACGAGCAGAACGCATCGACATCGACCGTTCGCCTCGCCGGCTCTTCGGGCGCCAATCCTTTTGCCTGCATCGCCGCCGGCATCGCTTCGCTGTGGGGCCCCGCTCATGGTGGCGCCAACGAAGCCGTGCTGAAGATGTTGACGGAGATCGGTCACAAGGACCGCATCCCCGAATACGTGAAGCGCGCGAAGGACAAGAACGACAACTTCATGCTCATGGGCTTTGGGCATCGCGTCTATAAGAACTTCGATCCGCGCGCCAAGGTTCTGCGCGAGGCCTGTCACGAAGTGCTCGACGAGCTCGGCGTGCGCGACGAGCCCTTGCTCGAACTCGCGATGGAGCTGGAGCGGATCGCCCTGCAGGACGACTACTTCATTCAGAAGAAGCTTTATCCGAACGTCGATTTCTATTCGGGCATCATTCTCAAGGCGATGGGCTTCCCGACGTCGATGTTCACCGTTCTGTTCGCGATCGCGCGTACCGTGGGCTGGGTTGCCCAGTGGAACGAAATGATCGAAGACCCGAACCAGAAGATCGGCCGCCCGCGCCAGCTCTATACCGGCCCGGTCAAACGCGACTATGTCGCGATCTCGCAGCGTGGCTGATCCAGCCGGCCGCAATCTCGGCACTTCCAGTGCTACGGCTCAACAGCGCGCGTCTATCCAGACGCGCGCTGGGCGCCCTCCTCTACCGGCCAACGACAATCCCCTCGGTTTTGCCAAGACCCTGCGCCATCTGGTGCCGGTAACGCTGGCCGTCGCGGTCCTCGCCTGGGCGCTTTGGAGCGCCTTTCTCTAACCTCCTGGTCGATCCTTCCCCTGGCCAGTTACGTTCGGTTAACCATATTGTCCTAGGGTCTGGGACATGACGGCCCCGACCAATCCATACCCCGCCCTAACCCGCGCGGTTGATCCGACTGTCCTGCACAGCATTCGGCAGGCCAGCCAAGCGACTTCGACCGATTTCGGGCTGTTGATGGCGCAAGCCTCGCGTGAGAGCGGATTCCGGGCCGACGCCAAATCATCCAGCAGCAGCGCCGCCGGACTGTTCCAGTTCGTCGATAGCACCTGGCTCGATATGGTGCGCCGCTTCGGCGCCAAATACGGCGCCGGTCAGCTCGCCCAGCAAATCAGCCAGGACGCCAACGGCAAGCCTGTGGTGAGCGATTCCGCGACCCGCAAGGAAATCCTCGCTCTCCGCCACGACCCCTCGCTGTCGGCTTCGCTGGCGGGCGAATACACCAAGCTCAACCAGACCGAAGTCGAACGCAGCGTCGGCCATAAGCTTTCGCGCGGCGATCTCTACATGGCGCATTTTCTGGGTGCCGGCGGCGCGTCATCGTTCCTCAAGGCGCTCGACACCAAGGGCAACACCGCCGCCGCGGATATCCTGCCGGACGCCGCTGCCGCCAATCAGAGCATTTTTTACGATTCAAACGGCCGGGCACGTACGGTCGCCGAAATCTATCATACGTTGTCGGACAAGATCGAAAAGGACGCGGCCGCGTTCGGCGGTGCAGCCCCGACCGATCCTCAACCCAGCACAATGACCACCGCACAGCGCGTCGATGCCGTCGCCTCGGCGCTTGGCCTCGGCAATTCGGATGCACCGTTTGGAACGCCCACCGTCGGGCGGGCGGGAGATATGTCCGGGATTAAGCTGTCGGAACCGGTGCTCGCCATGCTCAATGTGGTTGCGATGGCGGCGCTGAAGATGAGCCAGACCGACCCGGCAACCCCGAAACAGACGCCGCCAACGACCTCGACTCCGCGCGAGCGTCACTCCATTTAGTCCCTGATTTTGAAGCAAGAATGCCCTTGGCGGATTGACCCGCCAGGGCCCGCATCCTATTGTCCGCGGCCACGCGCGGGCTCGTAGCTCAGCGGTAGAGCTTCCGACTTTTAATCGGGAGGTCGCGGGTTCGAATCCCGCCGAGCCCACCACGCGCGAGCCTTCTAGACGCCCGAATTACGAGGCCAGCCATGAAGCGCAGTGCCGTTTTCCTCGCCGCAATCACCCTCCTCGCCGGCGCGTCCTCGATGACAACGCCAGCCCAGGCCGCCTGTGAGCCCGGCACAAAACTCGACAGCACGACCGTAGATTCGACACGAATCCTGGTCACAAAGGCCGGGTACAAGAACCCGCAGCATTTGCGCAAAGGCTGCGACAGTGCGTGGCACGGCACAGCCACAAAGAATGGTGCTGCTGTTTCGATCGCCGTCACCACAGACGGCAAAGTTGTTGAAGAAGGCGAATGAACATGAAGAAAAATTTCCTCGTTGCCGGCGTACTCCTCGCTCTCGCTGCCTGCGCCAGCCTCGACAAGCCGCGCGACTACATCGTCTTCTTCCAGACTGACCAAGCTGACCTGACGCCCGAAGCCAATCAGGTGATCGCGGACGTCGCCAAACAGACCCACGATCTGTCGCCGTCGAAAGTAGTGGTCTCTGGTCGCGCCGACGGTAGCACCGCGCATGATGCAACGCTCGCCGACCAGCGCGCACAAATGGTCATGAAGGCACTGAGCGACAAAGGCGTCCCCGCTGCCAAGATATCGAAATTGGCCGACGCACCGCCGGCGGATCGGACTGGTGTGGCCGCCCATCAGGTGGTGATCACCCTCCTGCCCTAACGCACCGCCTCGCACCTTATGTCTGAGATCAGACCGGTTCTCGCGCCGCGCCCTGGCACTGACGGGCTGGTCGATCTCTTCGTTGCCTTTCTGCAGATCAGCCTCTCGGGCTTCGGTGGCGCCATCAATTGGGCGCATCGCGCTTTAGTCGAAAAGCGCCAATGGATGACCGACGAAGACTTCACCGAGATGCTGAGTCTTTGTCAGTTTCTTCCCGGACCCAACATCGTCAATTTCGCCGTGTGTCTCGGGCAACGCCAACAAGGTGTGCTCGGCTCGATAGCGGCGCTGTCAGGCTCCGTCGTCGTTCCCTTCGTCATCTTTCTTTTCCTGGCGCTGTTCTATTCGCATCTCGGCAAGATCGATTCGATTCACGGTGCGCTGACGGGCGTTTCGGCGGCGGCGGCGGGCTTCATGATCACCGTCGGCATTCGTCTGGCGCGCCCTCACCGTAAACGAGCCCTCTCGATATTGTTCGGCACCGCGGCCTTCATCGCCATGGGCATCATCCGCTTTCCTCTGGTTTATGTTCTTCTCGTACTGGCACCGCCGAGTATCATCATCGCGTGGGTCATGAAGAAATGATCGAAGAAGGCGCACTCGGAAAGATGACGGCGCAGTTCGCGTTGTTGACGCTGATCTCGTTTGGCGGCGTCAATGTCGTGCTGCCAGACGCGCATCGCTTCTTGGTCGATGTGCATCATTGGATTACCGATCAGGAATTCGCCGATTACTTCGCCATCGCACAAGCGGCGCCTGGCCCAAATTTCATGATGTTCGCGCTGATCGGCTGGAAGATCGACGGCGTGATCGGCGCTATCGCCGCTTCGCTCGCGATCATTCTTCCTGCCGGCGGGCTGGCTTTCATCGGCGGCGGGCTGTGGCATTATTTCCGCGAAGCCCCTTGGCGTCGCGCCGTTCAGCTTGGCCTTGCGCCGATAACGATCGGTCTTGTCTTTTCATCCGGCTATGTTCTGTCGAGCGCTGCTGACCATGACTGGCTGACTTTCGGTATCACCGCCATTACGGCCGTCGTCACGCTCTATAGTAAGATCAATCCGTTATGGGTGTTTGCCGGTGCCGCCCTCATCGGCACTTTCGCCTTATCTTGAAGGATCTGTAATGCAGCTTCTTTTGCCGCAAGCCGAAACCGCCGCGACCCTGTTGCGGGCTAAAAAATACAAAATTGCAATCGCCGAATCATCGACCGGCGGTTTGATATCGAGCGCACTGCTGGCAATGCCCGGTGCGTCCGATTATTTCCTCGGCGGTTGCGTCGTATATACCGCACAGTCACGCGAGATTTTTCTCGGCCTGACGAGCGCCGATCTGACCGGCATGAGGCCATCCACCGAAGCCTATGCCCTCTTCGCGGCTCGCCGTGTCCGCGAACGTTTCGGTTCAGATTGGGGCCTGGCCGAAACCGGAGCAGCAGGACCGACCGGCAATCGTTATGGCGACGCAGCGGGCCATAGCTGCATTGCCCTCGTTGGCCCCGTTGAACGCGCCATCACCATCGAGACCGGCGAAACGGATCGCGCCGCCAACATGCTCGCGTTTTCCGCCGGCGCATTACGTCTTATTGCCGAGGTTCTGGGTTAACCCGCCACACCGCGTAACAAATCGCGCGCACCCGGCGTATCCATCGAACGGATCGTTCGGCTTTTTATCCGCCATCCTTCCGGTGTCCGAACCAACTCCCACCGATTGGCAGATAGACGGCAGACACGAAATCCTTTCGAGGTGCCGTGCGCCGATAGCTCAAAGGGCTTGCCGTCGGGGTCCGCCGCCAGAATTTGCAGGTAGGACGTCGCAACGGCGGTATCTCCGTCGATCACGATATGCGGCGGTCCCGCGAAATGGCAGATGCCCTGGCGCTGAGCTTCCTTGAAGCCGGGCGCGTTCAGAATTTCGAGCATGCTTTCGAAGCCGGTCGGCGGCACGCCCTCGCGCCCCATATCGATCATGCCGTCTTTTGCCCAGAATGAAGCCGCGTAATCACGCGACGCGCTGTCCGCTCCCGGCGGATGACCGGCAATAAGATTGATGATTTCGAGGTGATCCTCGATGCGCAGGATGCGATCTTCCAAGCTGCGGCTTTTGCTGTCCGTCATGTCCCCTCCTCGCGCCGAACCTTTCTTGGCTCTTGGCAGACGCCGATCTTATACCGATCTCGAAACCGTTGCCGACTTCCGTCATGATGCGCCTCGAAGCGCGGAGCAGACATGGATCAACCCTCCCCGCGGCGGAACCTGACAGACCGCACGCGGCTCGATATCAAGGAAGTTCTCGAGGGACGCCGTCGCGGCCTACGCACCCTGCTGCCTTTTTTCGGACCGGCCGTTGTCACCTCGGTCGCCTATATCGATCCGGGCAACTTCGCCACCAACATCCAGGCCGGAGCGCGCTACGGCTATGGCCTGCTGTGGGTCGTCGTGATGGCCAATGTGGTTGCAATGCTGTTCCAGGCGATGTCCGCCAAGATCGGCATCGTGACGGGACGAAACCTTGCGGAATTGTGCCGCGATCATCTCCCGCGGCCTCTCGTCATCGCGATGTGGATCGTCAGCGAGATCGCGGCCATGGCGACCGATCTCGCCGAGTTCCTCGGCGGTGCACTCGGCCTGGCGCTTCTGTTCAGCATCCCCTTGCTGCCGGGCATGGTGATCACCGGCATCGTCACCTATGGCATTCTCATTCTTGAGCGGCTGGGATTCCGGCCGATCGAAATTGTCATCGGCAGCTTGGTCACGGTGATTGCGCTCTGCTATCTCGCCGAGATGTTTCTCTCGCCGTTCGATTGGCAGCAGGCGTTGCAGGCCTTGGTTCCGACGCTGCCCGACGGCGCGGCATTGCTTCTCGCGGTCGGGATTGTCGGCGCGACGGTGATGCCGCACGCGGTCTATCTTCATTCAGGTCTGACCCAGGCACGCGCGGCCGCGCATGACGATCACGAGCGTCGCCTTCTTGTTCGTTTCTCGCATCGCGAAGTGTTCATCGCCTTGGCCATCGCCGGGCTCATCAACATGGCGATGGTCATCATGGCCTCGAACGCCTTCCACGCTGGATACAGCGACGTTGCCGAGATCGAGACGGCCTATCACACGCTCGTCCCGTTGCTGGGTATTGCCGCCGCCGGGGTCTTTTTGACGTCACTGATCGCATCCGGAATATCCAGTTCGATCGTCGGCACGATGGCTGGTCAGATGATCATGCAGGGCTTTGTCGGATTTCGTATTCCGATCTGGCTGCGCCGCCTCGTCACGATGATCCCGGCATTCGTCGTCGCCGCGATCGGCGTGAACACAACAACCGCTTTGATCATGAGTCAGGTGCTGCTCAGCCTCACGCTGCCCGTGCCCATGATCGCGTTGGTCTTTTTCAGCAGCCGGCGGGACATCATGGGCGATTTCGTCTCTTCTCGTCTTACCACGATGATGGCGAGCCTCGCCGCCTTGATGGTCCTTGGGCTCAATCTCGTTCTGCTTTTACAGACTTTCGGGATCGAGATTCCGGGTTTGCCGGTCTGAAGCGATCCAGAGGAATTCGGCGAATCGCCGCGTTTTGACAGCAAAATCGTCCGAAAATCCGGCCACAATAAAGCCGCATCTTTTGTCGAAAATCTTTACGAGATGACGCCATTGCGTCAATTCGGCTTACTGTCGCGGATTTTTAGCGTCAACGCCGTCCATGCATTGCGGACAGCGGAGAGTTCCAAGAAAGCCGGAGCCAGATCGCATCAATACGGATTATGATGCACTGCAAACCAAAAATTCGACAGGGACCTTGCCATGCGCGCGGCTCAGTTCAAAGGCAACATCGTCGTCACCAACATGCCCGAAGGCTTTACGGGTGCGGCGCTTGCCGCGCTCTTCGATGAGTTCGGTTTAGTGCTGGGTGCCGTTATTGAACGGCCCAACAACTCACCGGAACGCGCACCACGCGGCATGGTCAGCTTGGCGCCACCCAGCGCCGTCGATACAGCCATTAAAACCCTTGATGGTCAGGTCATCGAATCACGCCATCTGAAGGTGCGCAAAGCACCGGAACCGAAGAAGCGTGTTGGCCCGCCCAAGGCGCCCGCACAGGCCCGCCGCAGCCCGCTATCGCGCCCCGTCGATGCAACGCGCACGCCTTCGTCCGCTTTCGCGCCGACGCAGCCCGTGGTCGTGCGGCGTGCCCCAATCGTCGAACGGCGCAGCCTTGGTGCAGCAACGAAGCGCGTGCGCTTCTTCGACGAATCCAAAAACACCCGCGACTAAATTTCCGGTACGAGACTGTCTGCTGCGGCAGATCTAGGCTCAAAAAATCGGACCCAAAAAGAAATCGGCCCGGGCAATGCCCGGGCCGATCCTTTTTAGTTCCCGAAGAAGTCGGGAATTACATCACGATTTCGACGCGACGATTTTGCGGCTCACGGACGCCATCGGCGGTCGGAACACGCGGGTTCTCTTTGCCACGCGCGGCCGTGGTGATGACATTAGCGGCAACGCCATCCTTAATCAGCGCAGAACGAACCGCTTCAGCGCGCTTTTGCGACAGACGCAGATTGTACTGTGCCGTACCCGAAAGATCGGTGTAACCGGTCAAGGAAACACTGGTCTTGCCGTTCTTGAAGGCGGAAGCAGCCGCATCGACAACCTTCTGGCCATCGGGGGTCAGCGTGGCTTTATCGAACTCGAAGAACACGATGAAGTTCTGCGTGGTCGGCTGAACGGCGGCCGGACGCGGCGCCGGCGGCGCAGCAACAGGCGCCGGAGCCGGCGGTGCAACCGGAACACCGAAGGTGTAGCGCAGGCCAACCATAACGGTGTGCGCCTGCAGATCGGCCTTCAGGGACGGAACGGTCGTCGCCGCTCCGTTGGAAACAAAGCGGGTACCACTGCGCATCGAGCCGGCATCGATATATTTATACGCGAGGTCGAGGGTCAGGTTCTGCGTGAGCGCATAACCAACGCCCGCCGTCGCATCCCAAGCGAAGCTGGTATGTTCACCGCCGGAAAGCGTCGAACCGACACCGGCCGTGTTGAGCGCCTGCGTAGCGAGGACGTTGCGGGCAAGACCGATACCGCCGCCGATATAGGGCTGGAACGGGCCAAAAACGCCAGGAAGCACGCCGGCGAGATCGAAATAGCCATTGGCCAAGCCGACGAGCGAATTGATGTCGCCCTTCGAACCCGAGCCCGCCGTGGCGTTAAAACCCTTGAATTGCAGCGACGGCATATAATCAACGGTCAGATCGGTACGGAACATCGGGTTGATGCGGTAACCGATGCCGGCACCGAAGATCACCGAATTACCGGTATGGCCTTTAAACTTTCCCGTTCCACCCGGGAGCGTCGATTTCGCCGTCGTATCGACACCGATCGCACCGCCCACGTCGCCGCGGACGTAGACGCCATAGGGCAGCCACGACGCCATGTCCTGTGCGTAACCGCTCGAGGCTGTCAACGCCACCAAACCGGCGCCGATCATTACGTTGCGGACCAAACTCATACTGAACTCCTACGGGTGCTTGCGGATAATTACTTGATACTCTTACTCGCTGCCTACGAAAGCGGCGAGCAATGGAACGGGTTTTTGCTGCCGCTCTAGGGCTTTTTCAAATCCTGTTGTATTGAGGCAACACTAAATCGAGTCGGCGACCCATTTCTTAAGCGGTCTTTGTCCATGAAGCCTTCCCCTCCTTCCGCTCTCAATAGAAACGATCCCTATCTCGTCCTACTGCGCCGGGAGTTGACCGAGCTCAGGCGCGACTACGCCGCGCCGAACGTGAACGAGATCAAGCTATCGCCGCGCTTGAACGTTTGAAGAAAAGCAAGACGTCAGAAGAAGCGACCGGCTCGAAGAATACCAAAACGTCAGTAATTACTATCGAATGAGAACGGTTAATATTTTAATAAAATTAACCATACTTATTTTAAAAACCATCGATATTTACGTTGTATTAACTATTACTGTTTTCTTACATTCTACAAAGAATAAGAGCTAACACCCGCGGGAGTAAGGAGTTCGTTGCTATGTCACGTACCACGACCGGCGCGCAAATTCGGCCGGGTTGGGCGATTGCGCCCGACCACGACCAATCTCAAGCCCAGTTGCCACGTCGGCGCTGGCGAATTCTGCAAAGCGCCAAGCCACGGATGGAGCCCGGCGGCCCCGTCCCGAGCTGGATCAAAACGCCTGAGGATTTCGTGCGCTGGCTGGCCAGCCGGTTGAGCATCAATGAGCTCTACACCTATTTCCGTGATCTGGAAGCGATCGCAAAGATGAGCTGCGACCTCGAATTACTGCGCTTTTCACGCCGATATTTGCATGGCGATCTAACCCGGGAGTTGGCGGAGGATTGATCTATCGACCGGCTCGACAAGGGACCTGCCGCAACAATCCGGATAGCATCAAGCTATTGATATTACAGAAATTTTTGAATCAGCCTTCGATTTGTCCTCGTAACGAATAGAACAGATTCACAGCCACATCGACATTAGGTTCGATTTTCACGGTTGGCGGATGACTAACGGCGGAATTCCTTGCGGGATCCGCCGTATTTTTTGTCTGCGCCCGGTATCTGTTTCTTAGGTTTTCGCGTCTATTTCAAAGGGATGGTCGTCGATTTAGCGCTGAACGAAGCGCGTTCCCCCATCCCCGCCCCGCCGCCCGTTCGCCGGCCACAACTTTTGCATGTGTTACCGAGCTTCGCGGTTGGCGGCGTGCAGGTCCGCCTCGCCCGCGTGATCAATGCGCTGGGATCGCGGTACCGCCATCGTATCCTTGCGCTCGATGGGAACACGGCTTGCCGCTCCTTGATCGACGATCAGCTCGACGTCATCGCCGAGACGGCGCCACCGCCACGACCCCTCAAAGAGCTTCCGTCGGCCCTGCGCATCATTCGCCGCGACCTCCGTGCGGCCCGACCCGACCTGCTGCTGACCTACAACTGGGGCTCGATCGAATGGGCGATCGCCAATCGACTGTTCCCTGTCGCACCCCATATCCATTTCGAGGATGGATTCGGCCCCGAAGAGACGGAACAACGCCTGACGCGGCGCTCGATGATGCGGCGCTGGACGCTCGGCCGCAGCAAACAGATCGTCGTGCCGTCACGCACGCTGGAAACGATCGCGCGCGATGAATGGCATCTCGATCCGAAACGCGTGCATTACATCGCCAACGGCATCGACGCGGACAATTTCGTCGCCAGCGGCAAAACGGCCTCTCCGCTTTTCGCGCGGCAGCCGAACGAAATCATCATCGGCACGGTGGCGCCGCTGCGTCCCGAAAAGAATGTCGGGCGGCTCGTCCGCGTCTTCGCACAGTTACATACCGACATACCGACGCGTCTCGCGATCGCCGGCGGCGGCGCGCAACGCGATGAGATCGAAGCGATGGCGCGCAGTCTCGGCGTTGCCGATCGGGTTATTTTCCTCGGCTCGGTCGCACAACCGCAACGCGCCTTAGCCCTGTTCGATATTTTTGCGCTCTCGTCCAACACCGAGCAGATGCCGATGTCGGTGCTCGAGGCGATGGCAACCGGCCTACCGGTTGTGTCAGTCGATGTCGGCGACGTGAAGGCGATGCTCGCCGATGAGAACAGCGATCTGATCGTTCCCAAAGAACGGGAAGATTCTTTTGCGAGCGCGCTAACCGCGCTTGTCCTCGATCCGGACCGTCGCTGGTCGCTCGGCGCGCTCAATCGATTGAAGGTCCACACCGTTTATTCCTGGAAGGCGATGGTCGAAGAATATGAGCGCGTTTTCAGCACTCGCTAAAAGCCAATCCCCCCTCGCCGCGCCTGCGCTTGTGGTGCGTCCGTTCGAGGCGCGCGACGAAGCGGCTTGGGAAGCGTTCGTCGATGCTTGCCCGACGACCAGCTTTTTCCATCGCGCCGGATGGCGGCGGGTGATCGAAAAGAGCCTCGGCCATCGGTCCTATTACCGTTGCGCCTGGCGGGGCGATCAACTCGTCGGCATCCTGCCCTTGATCGAGGTTAAATCACGGCTGTTCGGTCATGCCCTGGTCTCTCTCGCTTTCGGCGTCTATGGCGGTATCGCCGCTCTCGATGATTCAAGCGGTCTCGCGCTTGCCGCCGATGCTGCCGCTTTGGGACAGTCGCTCGACGTCGATTTCGTCGAGTTGCGCAACGAAGCGCCCAACAACATTCCTTGGCTGGCAAAACCCGAACTATATTTCACGTTTCAGCGCCGTCTCGCCGATGACGATGCTGCGAACCTCAAAGCAATCCCGCGCAAAAAGCGCGCCGACTTGCGCAAAGCGATCGACAACAAAGCGCTGTCGGTCGATGCCAATGCCGATATCAAAACCTTCTATCGGATTTATTCGGAAAGCGTGCGCAATCTCGGCACGCCGATCCTACCACAGCGTTTTTACGCCGCGATCGCAGCCGAATTCGGCGGCGCCGTCGAGCTATCGACCATCAGCGGACCGGAAGGTCCGGTCGCGGCTTTAATGACCTATTTCTTCAAAGACCGGGTCATGCCCTATTATGGCGGCGCGACACCGGCGGCGCGGCCGCTTCATGCCTACGATCTGATCTATTGGAAGCTGATGGCGCGCGCGCTCGATCGCGGCGCGCATATTTTTGATTTCGGCCGCAGCAAGCGCGGGACCGGCGCCTTCGACTACAAAACCTATTGGGGCTTCGAGCCGACGCCGCTGCATTACCAGTTTCATCTTGTCCGGCAGAAAGAACTGCCCGAGATCAATCCGCTGAATCCGAAATATCGGTTGATGGTGGATAGCTGGAAGAAGCTGCCGCTGCCGATCGCGAATACGGTCGGGCCGTTTATCGCCCGCCAGATCGGATAAGATCAGCCCTCGACCATCGCCCCGTCGAGGGACTGTAGCACCACGGCAAGTCCCGCCTCGAGATCGGTCTCGGCCCGAAAGCCAAGATAATCCTGTGCCCGCGCCGGATCACCGGTGAGATAGCGTATATCCCCCTGCCGCGACGGGCCGAAAGCGATCTCTGCCTGCGTTCCGCACAATTCGGCGATATTCGCAACAAGATCGAGCAGCGAGATGCCACGGCCGGTGGCGACATTGAGTGTCTCGGGAACGAGCGGTAAATGTTCCATCGCCGCCAGCAACGCCGTAACGGCATCGCCGACATAAACAAAATCTCGGGTCTGATGACCATCGCCGAAGATCGTCACCGGCCGATTGGCGCGGATGCGTTCGCAGAACAGCGAAACAACACTGGCGTAAGGCGCGCGTGACGATTGCTGCGGGCCATAGACGTTGAACAGACGCAACCCGATCGCCGGGATCGAATGAACCGCGCGCGCGATCCGCGCATGAAGCTCCGCCCCCACCGTGTCCGCACCGTAAGACGAGATCGGCCGCGGCGGCAGACGTTCGGACAACAGATGATCTTCGTGATTGCCGTAGATCGCCGCCGACGAGGCATAGACGACAGGTACGGGATTGGCCGGCCGTTCGCGGTGGCTGGCGTCCAGCACATTGACCGTGCCGGTCAAATTCGTGCGGTGGGCCGTAAGCCACTGCCGCTGACATTGCGGAACCGACGCGAGGCCGGCGAGATGGAAACAGCCCCCGACTCCTTCCATCGCGCGCCGTACGACCATGGGGTCCGCGACATCGCCTTGGATAAGTTCGACCGAGGGCGAGATGTCATCTGCGGTGCTGTTCGACAAGTTGTCCAGCACCCGCACATCGTTACCCGCAGCCACCAAAGCTGCGGTCAAGTGAGCGCCGATGAAGCCGCAACCGCCGGTCACGAGATAAAGCGGGCGCATGGATTCGCGCGCGCGGCGCGTTCCGCTTCGTGGCAGGCCAAATCCGTCTGCCATCAACGCTCTACCTGGTTGTTTGCCGATGTGGCGTTAATCAACTGCTAACCTCGTTTACTGCCCGCATCTTACTAGCAGCACGCGAAGAAATGCCACAACTCAGTTGTGAAAATAGGCCGTTAGGTAACTGATATTGTTAGTTTTTATGGTTAATATCGCACCGATTTACGGGTCGCCGTTAATTTAAGCGATTAAGCTCAGAGAGCGGTCGCAACCGACGTGAAGGCGCTGTTGACCTTGGTCGTGATCGCGGGGATCGCGGCGGCAATGGCGACGGCAATCATGACAGCCAGGATCGCGTATTCGATCGAGGCTGCCCCCTGCTCGTCGCGGAGAACGGCACGAAGACTTGAAAAGAACCGGTATGGGAGAATCGGCATGACCGATTTCTCCCATACCGGGCTTAACCGCCTCTTAAGCCGGCGGTAATTTTTGGGCTTCGAGCTTGTGCTTAATCCAGTTCGGGCTGCGCGCCGTATGGGTCGGCGAAGCAAAGGGCGCAATAACCCCCAGTTCGTCACCGGCATGCCAGGCCCAGCGCGGATCGTCGATATAGCCGCGCCCGACGGCGATCATATCGGCCTTGTCCTCGGCCAGAATTGCATCAGCCTGACGGCCGGTGAAAATCATACCAACGGCGCGCGTCGGAATACCCACCTCGCGCCGAATCCGATCCGCGAATTGAACCTGATAGTTCGCCCGGATCAGCGGCGGCACCATCGACACCACGCCGCCACTGGAGCAGCAGATGAAATCGCAGCCGGCATCCTTCAGCGCTCTCGCGAAGACGATCGTGTCCTCGAGCGTCGTGCCGCCATCGACCCAATCGACGCAGCTAAGCCGCACACCGAGCGGCTTGTCCGAGGGCCAGACCTCGCGCATCGCGCTGAAAACCTGCAGCGGAAACCGCATCCGGTTCTCGATGCTGCCGCCGAAATGATCTTCACGCCTGTTCCCGAGCGGCGAGAAGAACGACGACAACAGATAACCATGTGCGCCATGCATCTCGCAGGAATCAAAACCCAGGCGGGCGGCACGCCGCGTCGCACTGACAAAACCGTCCAGTACACGGTCGAAATCAGCAGCGACCATCGCGCGCGGCGTACCGTAGCCCTCGCCGAAAGAGACCGCCGAGGGCGCGATGGTCTGCCATCCGCCCTTCTCTTCCGAAAGCCCCTTTCCGCCGCGCCACGGTACGTCGCATGACGCTTTACGGCCCGCATGTGCGATCTGGATACCGAGCTTGGAATGGCCGTATTGACGACAGGACGAAATCACCCGCGCCAGCGCCGCTTCCTGCTCGTCAGACCAAAGGCCCGCGCACCAAGGCGTGATGCGGCCGATCGGTTCGACATCCGTCATTTCAAAGACGACGAGTCCGGCACCCGAAATGGCCATGCCCGGCAGATGCAGCATGTGCCAATCCTGGGCAACGCCGTCTTTCGAGCTGTATTGGCAAAGGGGCGGCACGACGACGCGATTTTCAAGCGTAACGCCGCGCAGGGTGATCGGGGTAAAGAGTTTGTTTTCCATGGTGGCGCCATCCTATCCGGTGGCGCGAAACCAGGCAACAAAACCGTAAGGGAATGAAGTTATCCCCGAGCCGTCCCGCTTACCATCTGGAGGATTGGGGGGTGTAAGCGGGACGGACCCGAGGATCGATGCCCGCCAAGGGGGGTCGAACGGGCATGGCGGCAGAACCGCCTGCCCCATTACCGCGCAAACAAGACGCCGATCCAAGTTAAACTTATTTCACCATGACACCGCATCAAAGCGGCCATGCATTAAGGCTTAACGGCGCTTTTTGAAGCGAGCGCGAAACGCTCGGCGAGACGTGCGGCCACACGTGCGCTCACGAAGTGGGAAACATCGCCGCCCAATTGCCCAATCTCTTTGACGAACCGTGACGAGATGAATTGGTATTTGTCCGACGCCATCAGAAAGACGGTTTCGATATTGGGATTCAGCCGGTTATTCATGCCGGCCATTTGGAATTCATATTCGAAATCGGAGACGGCGCGCAGGCCGCGAATGATCACCGACGCCCCAACCTCGATCGCGAAATGCATCAAAAGATTATCGAAAGGGCGTACGTCGATTCGCTTCGCCGCTTCCGGATCGAGATGCTTCAATTCTTCACGAACGATCTCGACGCGCTCGTCGGTCGTAAACATCGGACCCTTGCCGGCATTGCGCGCGACACCGACGATCAGCCGATCGACGATCTTGACCGCACGCAGGATGATGTCCGCGTGCCCGTTCGTGATCGGATCAAATGTTCCGGGATAGACCCCGACCCGCGTCGTCATGTTCTACTCCTCTTCGCCGCCGGCGACATCGGTTCCGGCATCTTCGCCGGGATCGGATTCGCCCGTGTCGGGCAGCCGCGCCACCGAAACCACCCGCTCGCCATCATCCACTTTGAGCACCGTCACACCACCGCTACGACGGCGGCGGATGCTGATGCCTTCAACGGGGACACGGATCAACGTGCCGCCATTCGTGACCAGCATGATCTGATCCTCTTTGGCCACCGGGAAGACGGCGATCGTTGCGCCCTGCCCGCGGCTTGGATCGTTGTTCTCACGCCCCTGCCCGCCACGACCGGTAATGCCATAATCATAAGCCGAACTTCGCTTGCCGTAGCCCTTTTCGGTCAGGACAAGGACGAATTCTTCGCGCGCGGCAAGATCAGCGAATTGTTCTTCGCTGATCGTCGCCGGTACGCCCACCTCGGCATCGCCGTCATCAACCTCGACCTCTTCAGTCGGGGCTCGGCGACGCTCGGCCGACAGCCGCAGATAGGCGTAACGCTGCTCCGTCGGCACGTCTTCGTGCCGTAGGATCGACATCGAGATAACCGCATCACCTTCGATCAGGCGGATACCGCGCACCCCCACCGAGCTGCGGCCGGTAAAGACACGCACCTCATCGGCGGCAAAGCGGATCGACCGTCCGTTCCCCGTGGCCAACAAGACATCGTCGGAAGCGCTGCAGACCGCCACGGCAATCAGGCGATCATTGGCATCTTCACCTTCGAATTTCATCGCGATCTTGCCGGTGACGAAGACGCTGGTGAAATCCGCCAGGGAGTTGCGGCGCACATTGCCTTTGGCCGTGGCGAAGACGGCATATTTGTCCGTCCAGTTCGCTTCGTCTTCCGGCAAAGGCATCACGGTTGAAATGCTTTCGCTCGCGCCGAGATTGGGTAGCAAGTTGACCATCGCCTTGCCGCGCGATTGCGGTGTGCCGACCGGCAAGCGATAGACCTTGAGCTTATAGACGCGTCCCGACGAGGTGAAGAACAGCACCGGGGCATGGGTCGAAGCGACGAAGACTTGGCTGAGGAAATCCTCGTCGCGCATCGCCATGCCGGCGCGGCCACGACCGCCGCGGCGCTGTGCACGATAGGTCGAAAGCGGCACGCGCTTGATGTAGCCGCTATGGCTCACCGTCACGACCATATCCTCGCGCTGGATCAGCGCTTCGATATCGGTCTCGAATTCGATGTCTTGTATCTCGGTGCGGCGCGGCGTCGCGAATTGCTCTTTCACCGCGATGAGTTCTTCGCGGATGACTTCCATCAGCCGTTCGCGCGACCCGAGAATTTCGAGATAGCCTTTGATCTCGATGACGATACCGTCGAGTTCTTCTGCGATCTTGCCACGTTCCAACGCCGTCAAACGCTGCAGGCGCAGATCGAGGATGGCTTTGGCTTGTTCTTCACTGAGGTGATAGCTGCCGTCGGCGGTGGCGCCGCCGCGTCCTTCTTCCTCGATCAGCGCGATCAAGGGTAAAACGTCCACAGCCGGCCAGGCACGCGCCAGCAATTCCGCGCGCGCCGTCGCCGGATCGGGCGACCTGCGGATAAGCGCGATCATCTCGTCGATATTCGCGACGGCGACAGCAAGGCCCAGCAACGTATGAGCGCGCGAGCGAGCTTGGCGCAGCAGATAAGCCGTGCGCCGCGTGACGACTTCTTCGCGGAAATTGACGAACGCGACGATGATGTCGCGCAGCCCCATCAACAAAGGCCGGCCGCCATCGAGCGCCAGCATATTGACGCCGAAGCTGGTCTGCAGTGGCGTGTAGCGATAAAGCTGATTCAGCACGACATCGGCAACGGCATCACGCTTCAATTCGACAACGACGCGAACACCGTGACGATCGCTTTCGTCGCGCAGGTCGGAAATGCCCTCGATGGTCTTTTCCTGAACCAGTTCGGCAATACGCTCGACCATGCGCGCCTTGTTCACCTGATACGGAATCTCGGTGATGACGATCGCTTCGCGGTCCTTACGGATCTCTTCGATCGCCACGCGGCCGCGCATGACGACAGAGCCGCGGCCCGTCGCATAGGCGGAATGGATACCGGCACGGCCGAGGATGATACCGCCGGTCGGGAAATCCGGTCCCGGCACATGCTCCATCAGGCCTTCGGTCGTGATCTGGCGATTATTGATGTAGGCAATGCAGGCATCGATGACTTCGGTCAGATTGTGCGACGGAATATTTGTCGCCATGCCGACGGCGATGCCAGAGCCACCATTGACGAGAATATTCGGATAGCGCGCCGGCAGAACCTTCGGCTCTTCGCGGCGTCCGTCAAAGTTCGGCTGGAAATCGACGGTGTCCTTGTCGATATCGTCCAGCAGCGAGTCGGCAGCGCGGGAAAGGCGCGATTCCGTGTAACGCATAGCCGCCGGCGGATCGCCGTCCATCGAGCCGAAATTGCCCTGCCCGTCGATCAGCGGCAGGCGCATGGAGAAATCCTGCGCCATGCGGACCATTGCCTCGTAGATCGGCGCGTCGCCATGGGGATGGAAGTTACCCATGACCTCACCGACGCTGGTCGCCGACTTGCGGTAAGCGCGGTTCCAGTCGTAACCGGCCTGCTTCATACCGAAGAGAATGCGACGGTGGACGGGCTTTAAACCGTCACGAACGTCAGGCAGCGCACGCGACACGATTACGCTCATCGCGTAGTCGAGATACGAGCGCTTCATCTCCTCTTCGATCGCGACGGGCGTAATATCGAGAGGCGGCGGAGGCGCGGGAGTATCAGCCAAATTGATGATCCGAAAACGGGCGCAAAAAGCGGCGTGAAGCCGTCAAAGTCACCGGGGAAACTGTAAGAAAAGAGTAGCGGATTTTGCAGCCGTCAACAATGCCGGCACGGCACAAAGACTTGCACGAGCCGCGCGAAAAAACGCTAAAAATAGCTATTGAATATCAATAGGTTATTGAGCGCGGCGGATTGTAAAAAGTCGCCTCGTCAGGGGGTAATCCAGCTTCTGCCCCGGAAGCCGGATTTTGCACTGCAAACCCCGGTAGAAACGATTCGCCGCGGGCCGATTTCTCGGTCCGCGGCGCTTCATCAGACAGCCGTTTATTGGTTCGCGAGCAGCGGGATGTCTTTGGCGGCCTTTGACGCAGGAATCGATTTCAGCCACGCGTAGATGTTGGCTACGTCGCTGTCCGGAAGGATTTTGGCTTCATAGGGCGCCATCGCGTTTTGCGGGACACGTATTTGCTGCACGAAGGCCGAATAGGGCAAAGCCGTCCCCGATATCTGGGGCCCCGTTGTTGCGCCGCCCTGCCCGACCGTGCCGTGACACTGCCAGCAACCGACCGAAAGGAAAGTCGTCTGCCCTGCCTTGGCATCGCCTGCCGGTGCGGTGTCCTGCGCCAAAGCCGGGAACGCCATGCCAAGAACGAACGCGGCTGTCGCGAAAAAATGCGTAACTTTCATGATCCGATTTTCCTCACCGACCCTGCGAAACAACATCAAGCAGGGCGGGTTCGCCCTTCTTCACGATGGCGATGGCACGTTGCAGTGCCGGCCCCAATGCCGCCGGATCCGTGATCGGGCCTTCGGCATAAACCCCCATGCTCTGGGCGAGTTTGGCGAAGTCGATATTCGGATTGGCAATCTCGGTGCCGATGTTTGCCGTATGCGGATCGCGCAGATGGCGGTTGGCCATGTGCTGAAGATGCATCACCTCTTGGAAGTAATAGCGGTTGTTATGCATCACCATGAGGATCGGAATCTTGTGCTTGGCAGCCGTCCAAAGCGCGCTGGGCGAAACCATCAGATCGCCATCGCCCATGATCGCAACGGACAGTCGTCCATACTTGCGATTGGCGAGCGCCGAACCGACCGAACCACCGCCGCCGTAACCGACGCCGTAAGCGCCGGAATCGCCGAGCGCGTGATAGTACTTGTCCATCTTCCAGAGACGGCGCGACCAATAGCTCGCCGGCTGCGTGCCGCTGACGAGCGACCAGTCTTCACCTTTGATCTTGTCCCAGACCTCCATGGTGAGACGCGCGGTGCTGATCGGGTTCGCATCCCAACCCACCGCCGCTTCGTTCTTGGACTGCTCGTAGGACGCCTTACGGGCATCCGCCATCTTCTTGCCGCGGCTTTCGAAAGCCGATTTCTTATCGTCGTTGGCAAGCTTGCGCACCGCTTCGACCAGGAACGGCATCGTTGCCGCACCGTCACCGCTGATCTCGAGCGTGACGTCGCTGAAGCGCTGGAAATTCTGATAGTTCGAGCGAATTGTCTGACTTGCCGAACTCAGCGACACTGTCTTGGCTGTCGGCTTCAGCAAGGGACGCGAGGTCCGATGTAGCTGATCGCGATAGCCGTGCGTCACGCCCCAGAAATCCGTCATGTCGATGCCGACGACGAGATCTGCCTGCGCCAACAGCGCGCCGCGACGCTCGCTTTGGTTCAACGGATGCATGTTCGGGAAATTCATGCGGCCGCCGATATCGACCACCGGGCATTGCAACGCTTCGGCCAGCGCGATCAAATTCTTCATCACGCCGTTCGGACCGGGGACGCCGCGATCGGCGAAGATCACCGGATTTTCGGCGGACACCAGCATCTGCGCCAGTTCGGCCACGGCAGCCGAATCACCGACTGCCGTCGCAAAACGGGGCAGCTTCGGGATGGTCAGCTTCGCGTCCTCGGGAATCGGATCTTCTTGGAGCGAGCCGTCGGCAACGAGCAGCACAGGCCCCATCGGCGGGGTCATGGCGATCTGATAGCTGCGGACCGTCGATTTGGCGAAATGCTGCAACGAGCCCGGCGAATCATCCCACTTCGTATAATCGCGGGTGATGACCGGACCGTCCTGCACGGTGTGATCGACCTCGACGCCAGGGCGTCGCATCGTCGCATCGGCAATGTTGGCCGTCATCATACAGATCGGCACGCGATCGGCGTAGGCGTTGTAGATCGCCATCGAGGCATGCTGCAGACCGACGGTCGCATGAACCAGATTGAGCATCGGCTTGCCTTCAACCTTGGCATAGCCATGCGACATCGCGACCGAGATTTCCTCGTGCAGACAGGTCAGCCATTCCGGCGCGGTGTTCTTGCCGTAATTGATGAAGGACTCTTGCAGACCCCGGAAGCTCGAGCCCGGCATGGCCGCGATATATTCGATGCCGAGTGTCTTGAAGGCATCGACCATGAAGTCGGAGCCGCTGCGGGCTTCGATCAGATGTTCGGCGCCTGCCGGAAGCTTTTCGGATTCAGCGGCCTTCTGCCCGGCGGTAACACCTTGCGGCAATTTTTCCGGCGCGGCCGGCGCCTGAGCCCGTGCCGCCGACAGCGGCGCCGCGATCGTCGTCGCTGCACCGGCTAAAGCGGCACCTTTGAGAAAACCACGGCGACCGACTTCGGCCGCATCTTTGCGCTTCGACATCGTTCCCTCCCTTGGGAATCTGCTGTACCCATTTGACGGGCTGACATTGTTGATTAGGTCACAAAGCCCCAAACCGTGCAACCGGCCAGGGAAATAAAAAGACCCGGCAATGGCCGGGTCTTTTGTACGCGTCAGAACGGAATTTCGTCGTCGAGATCGTGGGAGACCGGAGCCCGGCTGCTGCTGCTGCCGCCACCGCCGCCCCCACCGCTACGCGGCGTGCTGGCGCGCGGCGCCGGCGATTCATCCGGCATATCGGAAAAACCTTCCCCGCCGCTGCGACCATCGAGCATCGTCAACTGACCGTTGAACCGGCCAAGCACGACCTCGGTCGTGTAGCGTTCTTGGTTGTCCTTGTCGGTCCATTTGCGGGTTTGTAGCGTGCCTTCGATATAAAGCTTCGCGCCTTTTTTCACGTAGCGTTCGATGACTTCGACCAGCCGATCGTTGAACACCGCAACGCGGTGCCATTCGGTCTTTTCTTTGCGTTCGCCGCTGGCCTTGTCGCGCCAATTTTCCGAAGTTGCGATCGACAGATTGCAGATACGCATGCCGTCTTGAGTCGAGCGGATTTCGGGGTCCCGTCCGACATTGCCGATGAGAATGACTTTGTTGACGCTGCCAGCCATGGGGCGCTCCCGAGTCGATTGTTGCGGTGAAAAATCACTCTAGAACGGAGTGGGAACATTGCCAAGGGCTTAGCGCATCCCTATGTTTAGAGCATGCAATACATACGCGTTCGCGGCGCCCGCGAACATAATCTCAAAAATGTCGATGTGGATATGCCGCGCGACAGCCTGGTCGTTATCACCGGGCTCTCGGGATCAGGCAAATCTTCGCTCGCTTTCGATACCATTTATGCCGAGGGTCAGCGGCGCTATGTCGAGAGTCTATCGGCATACGCGCGGCAATTCCTTGAGCTGATGCAAAAGCCGGATGTCGATCTGATCGAGGGCCTCTCGCCCGCCATTTCGATCGAGCAAAAGACGACGTCGAAGAATCCGCGTTCGACCGTCGGCACCGTTACCGAAATCTACGATTATCTTCGTCTGCTCTACGCGCGTGTCGGCATTCCCTACTCGCCCGCCACCGGCCTACCGATCGAAAGCCAGACCGTCTCGCAGATGGTCGATCGCATCATGGGTATGCCGGACGGAACGCGGCTTCTTCTGCTCGCGCCGATCGTGCGCGGCCGCAAAGGCGAATACCGCAAAGAACTTCTCGATCTGCAAAAGCGCGGCTTTCAGCGCGTGAAGATCGACGGCAAGATGTACGAGATCGACGCATCGCCAAAATTGGACAAGCAGATCAAACACGACATCGAAGTCGTGGTCGATCGTATCGTCGTGCGCGAAGGTCTCGGCAACCGCGTCGCGGATTCCATCGAAACCGCATTGCAGTTAGCCGATGGTCTCGCGATCGCCGAACATGCCGATAAGGGCGACCGGACAATCTTCTCGTCGAAATTTGCCTGCCCGGTTTCCGGCTTCACCATTCCCGAAATCGAACCGCGGCTCTTCTCATTCAACAATCCACACGGCGCCTGCCCGGCCTGCGACGGCCTCGGCACGAAATTATTCTTCGACCCGGATTTGGTCGTCGCCGACGAGCGGTTGAGCTTGCGTGAAGGCGTCATCGCGCCTTGGGCCGGATCGAGCAAACAATATTACGCCCAGACCCTCGACAGCCTCGCCCGCCATTTCAAGATCAGCACCAATAGCGCTTGGAAAGACCTGACCGAGAAAGTCCGCAAGGCGATCCTGTTCGGCACCGGCGAAGCGCCGGTCGCGATGCGTTATGACGACGGCGTCAAAGCCTATACGACGACGCGGCCTTTCGAAGGCGTCATTCCGAACATGGAACGGCGCTACAAGGAAACCGACAGCTCGTGGCTTAAGGAAGAACTCGGGCGCTATCAGAACACGACCGAATGCGAAGTCTGCAAAGGCCGCCGGCTGAAGCCCGAAGCGCTGGCCGTTAAAATCAACAAGCTCGATATCAGCGAGGTTTGCAACTTCTCGATCCTCGATGCCGTCGCGTGGTTTAGCGCGCTCAGCAAGCATCTGACGGCGAAGCAGCGCGACATCGCCCAGCGCATCCTCAAAGAGATCAACGAACGTTTGGGCTTCCTGCGCGATGTCGGGCTCGAATATCTGACCATGGCGCGCGCCTCGGGCACCTTGTCTGGTGGCGAGAGTCAGCGCATTCGTCTTGCTTCGCAAATCGGGTCGGGCCTTACCGGCGTTCTCTACGTTTTGGACGAACCTTCGATTGGTTTGCATCAGCGCGACAATGACCGTTTGCTGGTGACGCTGAAACGACTGCGCGATCTCGGCAATACCGTGATCGTCGTCGAGCATGACGAGGAAGCAATTCGCATTGCCGACTACCTGATCGATATGGGCCCGCAGGCCGGCATCCATGGCGGTCACGTTGTCGCGGCTGGTACGCCGGCCGAAGTCATGGAAGTACCGGAAAGCATCACCGGCCAGTATCTGACGGGCCGCCGCCGCATCGAGGTGCCGAAGACACGCCGCCCCGGCAATCCGGGCCAGAAGCTGAAAGTGATCGGCGCGCGCGCCAACAACCTCAAGAACGTCACGGCCGAATTTCCGATCGGCACCTTCACCTGCATCACCGGCGTCTCCGGCGGCGGCAAGTCCTCGCTGGTCATCGACACACTTTATAAGGCCCTCGCCCGCAAGCTGAACGGCGCGCGCGAGCATCCCGGCCCCCACGATAAGATCGAAGGCGCCGAGCATTTCGACAAGATCGTCGATATCGACCAATCGCCGATTGGCCGCACGCCGCGATCGAACCCCGCGACCTATACCGGCGCCTTCACACCGATGCGCGACTGGTTTTCCGGTCTGCCGGAATCAAAAGCGCGCGGCTACGGTCCCGGACGCTTTTCCTTCAACGTGAAGGGTGGACGCTGCGAGGCCTGCGAAGGCGACGGCGTCTTGCAGATCGAGATGCACTTCCTGCCCGATGTCTTCGTGCAATGCGATGTCTGTCAGGGAAAACGCTACAACCGCGAAACGCTCGAAGTCACCTTCAAGGGCAAGAGCATCGCCGACGTCCTCGACATGACGGTCGAGGAAGGCGCCGAGTTTTTCCGCGCCGTGCCGTCGATCCGCGACAAGCTCGCGACCCTGGAACGCGTCGGTCTTGGCTATGTGAAAGTCGGCCAGGCCGCGACGACCCTTTCGGGCGGCGAAGCGCAGCGCGTGAAGCTTGCCAAAGAACTGTCACGCCGTGCCACCGGCCGCACGCTCTACATCCTCGATGAGCCGACCACCGGTCTGCATTTCGAGGACGTGAAGAAGCTGCTCGAAGTGCTGCATGCCTTGGTCGATCAGGGCAACACCATGCTGGTGATCGAGCATAATCTCGAGGTCATCAAAACCGCCGATTGGATTCTCGATATCGGGCCCGAAGGCGGATCGGCGGGCGGCAAGATCATCGCCGCCGGCACGCCCGAGCAGATCGCCGCGACCAAAGGCAGCTATACCGGCGAATATCTGCGCCAGTACGTGACCCGAACCGGCGAGAACAAGAAACTGAAGCGCGCTTAAGCGCGCCGTCAGGATTCGATCGCCAGATTTTCCTTCAGCAACGTGCTTTCGTACTTGGTGCGGAAGCGACCACGGCGTTGCAATTCGGGAATGAGGAAATCGACGACATTCAGAAGATCGCGCGGCATCGCCGGCGGATGGCCGATCATGAAGCCGCCACGGCTGCCGGTCGCCTCGAACGTCTCTTCCAGAATATCGGCGACCTGCGCCGCTGTGCCGGCGATCGCGTGATCGTAACCCGACGCCCACTTTGTGGCGTGATCGAAGAATTCCTCGCGCGTCATTTCCGTTTCGCCGCCGAATTCATCCGCGAGCTTCCCGACCACGCCGACAGGCGATGCCTGCTTGGCTGCGATCTCCTCATTCAGCTCCCGTAGCTTGAAGCGCGCAGGAAGCTGCGAGAAGTCATAGCCCGCACGGTCGGAGACAAAGGCCGCCGCGGCCTCGAACGGCATTACGGTACGCAGCATTTCCTTGCGGCGAATGGCTTCCTGCTCGTTGTCGGACACCAACAGGATCATGCCCCACAAAATGCCGACCTTCGCCGGATCGCGCCCTTGTGCCGTCAATTGCGCATCAAGGGCAGCGCGATGCTGGGCCATGCGGTTGCCGGGGCTGTGTTGGCCGAAGACATAATCGGCGAAGTTGGCCGATGCCTTAATGCCGCGCGGGCTGCCGCCGGCTTGAATCAAAACCGGCCGCCCTTGTGGCGATGGCACGCTGGCCAACGGACCTTTCACTTTGAAATATTTGCCGACGTGATTGATCGGCTTGATCCGGGTCGGGTCTTCGATCGCGATGCCGCTTTCGCGGTCCCACACGAAGGCGTCGGGCGGCACGCTGGCCCAAAGCCTTTTGCAGATGTCGATGAATTCTTCCATGCGGTCGTAACGCGCGCCGTGCTCCATCAGGTCGTCGAAGCCGTAATTCGCGGCATCGGCGCCGCGCGTCGAGGCGACGACGTTGAAGGCAATGCGCCCGCCGGTGATGTGATCCAGCGAATTGAGTAAGCGCGCCGTATAGAACGGGTGCATGAAGGTCGTGGAATAGGTCAAGCCGAAGCCGATATTCTTGCTGAACTGCGCCAGCACGGATATGAAGGGGCTCATATCCTGGCGGGGAAAGCCAATGCCCCATTTCACCGCCGCGTCGGTATTCCCGCGCCATGTGCTGGGGATGCCCTGACTGTCCCCGAAAAAGATCAGATCGAAAAGCCCGCGCTCCGCGATGCTCACGACTTCCTTGAAGATATCGAGGTTCGGGAACGTACGGCCCGTCCAAGCGCCCGGCACGCGCCAACGCCCCTGGATATGCGACCAGGACATGTCGATGGCGAGCTTCATCTTGGCTTTCACGGTCTTACTCCCTCACGGTTTTTTATCGGTCTGTCACGGCTACTTCGTTTCGAACTCTGCAGCGCGCCAGAGATACCAGCTTGCCACCGTGCGATACGGCGTCCAGCGTGCGCCACGTTTTTCCAATTCTTTCGGCGTCGGCATGCCGCGTTTCGTGATCGCGACACCGCAGCCTTTGCGTACGCCGAAATCATCGACCGGTAAGACATCGCCCCGGCCCAGGCGAAACATGAGCAGCATCTCGACGGTCCAACGGCCGATGCCGCGCACCTGCGTCAGATGGAAAATAAGCTCCTCGTTCTCCATCCGATGCGCTTCGGCGAGGGTCGGTATATCGCCCTTCACCGCTTTCGCCGCGAGGTCGCGCAACGACGCCAGCTTCGAACGCGATAGGCCAGCACCAAGCAACTTCACGTCCGATGCCCGCAGAATCTGCCGTGCCGTCGGCCCAGCCTGCGCATTGGGAAACAGTGCGCAGACACGAGCGAAGATCGTCGCCGCGGCGCGTCCGTTGAGCTGCTGATAGACGATGGCCTCGGCCAGCGCGACGAAGATGCTCGGGGTGCGTTTGAGCTTCATTCGGAACGGGCCGACTTTGTTGATGAGCTTCGCCATCGCTGGATCGGCGTCGCGTAAATGTGTCAGTGCCGCATCCGGATCGAAACCAAGTACACCATCGCCTTCGTAAGCAGCGGCTGCCTTCTGCGCATGTTCGGCCTCAAGCGCGAGCAGCCGCAGCTTCGTCGTGATCACACCATTGGCCGAGTAGCCGCCGATCTTGCCGCCGGCCGCGAGAATGCGATGACACGGGACGACGATGGCGAAGGGATTGCGTCCCAATGCCTGCCCCACCGCGCGGGCCGCGCCAGGACGGCCGATGCGGTCCGCGAGGCCACCATACGATATCGTCTCTCCCGGCAGCAGCTTGCGCGCAGCGGCAAAAACGCTTTGATGAAACGGCGGCACACCCGTCATATCGAGATCGATACCGGAAAGATCGATATCCTCGCCGCGCAACAGCGCGAGCACAGTATCGATCGCCTGTTGGACGGACTGAGGCGGCGGGGCCTCGACCGCGCCGGGAAAGCGGGCCAGCATCTTCTTACGCGTTTCGCTGGGTTTAGCCTGCGGCAATTGCAGGCCAACAATACCGCCATGCCCCCAGGCAATGCCGAGCCGGCCAACCGGCGTATCGAAAAGCGTGAAGGATGGGGATGACATGGAAGCCGAATGGTAGCACCCGGCGGCAAAATTGCACGCCAGCCGCCTCTCCCGACGACCGCCACCATCGGCTATAGGATAGCCGGCAGACAAAGACCGAAGGCGATCTCATGACGGCGCATACTGTTCACATTATCGGCGGCGGATTGGCCGGAAGCGAAGCAGCATGGCAGGTGTCGCAAGCCGGCATCGAAGTCGTGCTGCACGAAATGCGGCCCGTGCGCAAAACCGATGCGCATCAGACCGATCATCTGGCCGAACTCGTCTGCTCCAATTCGCTGCGATCGGATGATGCCGAAAACAACGCAGTCGGTCTGTTGCATGAAGAGATGCGGCGTTGCGGTTCGCTGATCATGCGCGCAGCGGATGCCAGCCGGGTTCCGGCCGGCGGTGCGCTGGCTGTCGATCGCGATGCTTTCTCCGCCGGTATCGAAGGCGCTCTTAGGGCCGCACCCAACGTCACGATTACGCGCGAGGAAATCCCGCATCTGCCGACCGCTGATTGGGGCAGTACGATCATTGCGACCGGCCCTCTTACCTCCCCCGGCCTCGCGGAGGAAATCCGGACCGCGAGCGGTGAGGACTCCCTCGCCTTCTTCGACGCCATCGCACCCATCGTCCACTATGACAGCATCGATCAAACCAAAGTCTGGCGGCAATCGCGTTACGACAAAGGCGATGGCGCGGATTATCTCAACTGCGCCCTCGACCGCGACCAGTATTATGCCTTTATCGCAGCCTTGATCGCGTCAGACACGGTCGAGTTTCACGAATGGGAAAAGAATACGCCTTACTTCGACGGTTGTTTACCGATCGAAGTCATGGCCGCGCGCGGCGTCGATACGTTGCGCTGGGGTCCAATGAAACCGGTCGGATTGACCAACCCGCACAGCACACAGCGGCCCTACGCCGTCGTCCAGCTACGCCAGGACAACACACTCGGCACGCTCTACAACATCGTCGGGTTTCAGACCAAGCTGCGCCATGCCGAGCAAGCGCGTATCCTGCGTGCCATCCCCGGTCTTGAGACCGCCGAGTTCGCACGGCTTGGCGGCTTACATCGCAACACCTTCATCAACAGTCCAAAAATTCTGGACGGTGCGCTTCGCCTGAAGGTAATGCCCCATATCCGATTTGCTGGCCAGATCACCGGCGTCGAAGGTTACGTCGAAAGCGCGGCCATTGGGCTGCTGGCGGGACGTTTCGCGGCAGCGGAACTCGCCGGCGCACCGCTTTCGGCTCCGCCGGAAACAACGGCACTCGGCGCATTGCTGCGGCACATCACCGGCGGCGCCGACGCCAAAAGCTTTCAGCCGATGAACGTCAATTTCGGTTTGTTTCCGCCGCTCGCCGAGGGCGTCATCACCCGCAAAAATCGCGGCGAGAAGAAGCCGATGACCGCGCGCCGTGCGTTGGCGGACCTGGCTAAATGGCTCGAGCAACCGCGCGAAGCTGCCGAGTAGCTAGTAGCGGCCGCGCATGGCGGCCCAAGCCAATCGCCAGCTTTGGCGGGGATCGGAAATCGTCCAGCGCGGATCGAAGACGTTGTAATTCAGACGCCGCAGAACCGAGAGACGCCGCGATACCAAGACAGCCGGCAATAAGGCCGGTACTGCCTTGCGCGGAACATACCGATGCAAAGCACGTCCTCGCTCAAGTGATGTCTGCGCAAGCATCGCCATATCCTTCACCGCGTCGGCAAGCGCCGGCGACGGCTTCAATTCGAAGAGCGATCGCTGCAAATCGATCTGATGCAACGCGATCGTTTCTTGCGGCAGATAGAGACGCTTCATACGGGCATGAAACGGAATTGCCGCCAGCAGGCCCGCCAAAGCGAAAGCCGTGCCGACGGCGCGCCCGGCATTGATCGCTGCCGGGTCCCGGACATCAAGGATTTCGAGCGCCAACAACACGAGATTTCCCGCCGAAGCTTCGGCGTAGGTTTCGAGCGCAGCCGGCGATGGTGGCGGCTCGTCTTCCATATCACGTTCGCGCGCATCCAGCAGCCGATCGAAGTAGGCGCGGGTCAGGGTATGATCATGAATGGCGCGCGCCAAGGGCTGGACGACCACATGACGGCGCGGCGTTACGTCTGAATAGATTTCATCCAGTGCGTCCCGCCACCATTGCAGCCGCATCCGCCCGAGAAGCGGCTCGCGCGTAACCTCGCGAATGCGCGCTATTTCAAAATTGAATTCATAAAGAGCGAACAGGGCATCGCGCGTCGCGGGCGGTGCGAACAAAGCACACTGGAAGCGATCGCGATCATGCGCCCGTACCTCTTCCGCCAATGTCTGCAATACAGGTTCGGTCATCAATTCAGCCGCCGGGTCGCGGGCTTGCAGCAGCAGACTCGCGGGCCTTTTCAAGGCAGGACGGGCAGAGACATCCCTCGCCCTCCGCCGGCATGGGCAGGTAAGGCGGCGTCATACACCAGCAATCCCCTTCCGGATTGCACGTAAAACCATTGCCGCAACGGGCGCATCGGATATCCATGGCCCTATTATTACATGCGGTGCCGTGGTTTCCAGGGCAGATCGATCGAGGCGTTGGGATCGTCGCATTTGTCCAGCCGGAGGGCCTCGTGGTTATATAACCGCGAACGACCACGCAAAAACGCAAGGGGGAATTCTAGAATGAAAAATCCGCTGGACTCATTAGGTCAAACGATAGCGCTCGGCTTTGTTCTGACGATCGTTGTCGTCTTGCTCATCCATGCCATCGCCTAATACGAAGGGAGATCATCATGGAACTCATGAGCTTCGATTGGTGGCTCTTTTGTATGCGATGGCTGCATGTCATCTGCGGGGTGATGTGGATCGGTCATCTCTGGTACTTCAATTTTACCCAGACGCCGACCGTGCCGAAGATCCCGGCTGAGCTTCGGCCCGGCGTCACCAAATTCATCCTTCCCGAAGCCTTGTTTTGGTTTCGTTGGGGCGCGATGGGCACGATCCTTTTCGGCCTCATCCTTGCCTACATGAATGGTTATCTCGGTTCGGCGCTCAAAATCGGCATCGGCGACCACAGCACGCACAACACCACGATCGGCATCGGCATGTGGCTCGGCACGATCATGTGGTTCAATGTCTGGTTTATCATTTGGCCGAACCAGAAGAAGAATATCGGCCTTGTTCAAGCAACGCCCGACGAGATCAAGGTCGCCGCACGCACGGCAGGCCTAACGTCACGGGTCAATACGATGCTGTCGATCCCGATGCTTTATTGCATGACCGGGATTCATTTTTATTGAACATGGTTGCTATAGCTAGAATCGAAACGGGGCCTCACGGCCCCGTTTTATTGTCGATCAGCGAACGCCGCGCCGGGCCCCATTATCATTTTCGAGCAGCCTTCGATTCAGCGCCAGATTGTCATCGAGCAGTTCGGCAATGCGGTTCTTTTGCCCCTGCACCACGTAACAGACGAAAGCCATCACGATAAGATAGAGCGCGAAGGACATCGCGCTACCGATATCGGGAATATGAAAGCTCCACGCCGGCGGCACGAAGAAAAACCAGCCCGCCAGCGCGGCCAGAACAATGCCGGCCAATCCACCAGCGATTCCATCGATCAACCAAGCGATCACGACGACCGGCAACAGCGCCATTTCAGGGTCATCAACGCCCAGCCGCGCCAAGCCAAGGCCGGCGGCGGTTCCTAAACCGACTAATAAAATCAATGTGATGGCAAAACCTGAGAAGATTCGCTTCACGTCTGCCCCCGCTAATGGCCGCCCTATTTTCCCCAGCCAAGAGAATTATCGATGCCATAACCAGCGCGCGGAGTCCACCGCGCCGAACGAATCGGGTGGCCGATATGCGTTAAATGTCGGAATGGAAACAGTTATCGAAGCGAAGCAAGAGCCACGGCTAAAGCATCTAATTTGAAGGGCTTTTGAATGACCGGCCGAGACGCCCATTCGGGGGAAATACCGTGCTTGCCGTATCCCGTCGCGAAGACAAACGGGATATTCGCCTATGCCAACTCGCCGGCGAGACGATAACCGGAATCGCCGCCGAGATTGACGTCGAGCACCGCGAGGTGAGGCCGATTGTCTTTTAGGATGGCCTGCGCTTCTTCCATGTTGCTCGCCAACCAGATCGAGCCGCATCCCAGATCCAACAGCATTTCCTCGATAAGCATGGCAATCATGCTCTCGTCTTCAACGACGAGAACATTGCTGCCTTCCAGCTTCGCCTGCGCGTCTTCTGCCAAGGATCCGCTCATCGGAAAATACTCAGGTGAACGATCAAAAGTGCTGTCATCTGTCTCGGTTTGTTCATCGCGCTGGGTCCACCTGACGACAGGAAGCGCCCTAGGACCACCATTTTCATTGCTTCCCAGTTTGCTCAATAAGATGGCAACAAAAGGGCAATGATGACCCGCCCCTTTTTGCCGGTTCACCCGACGGGAAGCAAGGCTGCGGCAACACGACGATCTTCGGCCAACAGGATATTGTAGGTTCGGCAGGCAGCGCCGGTATCCATGACGTCGGCGACGATGCCATGATCGCGCAAGGATTGTCGAACTGCAGGGGCGAGCCGGATCATTTTCGGGCCGCATCCCAACAGCAATATTTCGACTTTCGCCTCGATCACGGGGGCCAAATTATCGAGTGAAATTTCGGTCATCGAGGCGGCAGACCAAGGGTAGGTCGCCAAAGGCAAAACCATCACGGCGCCCTTATGCATGACCCCGCTCACGCGGAAGCTTCCAGCACCGTAACTTTCGATCACCTGCCGGTCTTTGGGGACAAGCGGGGTGACGTCCAATCTAGGGAGTCCCGCTCGCAGGCGCAGCGGCTTTATCGTCTTCCTTCACCGGAGCCCGCTTCGGCCGGATGTAATAGAGCAGCGGCGCGGCAATGAAGAGCGACGAGTAGGTTCCGATCACCACGCCCCACAGCATCGCGATCGAGAAGCCGCGCAAAACTTCGCCACCGAGAAAGAGCAGCGACAGCACCATCAACGCCACCGTGCTGACGGTCAGAATGGTCCGCGACAGAGTCTCGTTGAGGCTCTTATTGATGAGTGTTTTGAAATCCATCGTCTTGTAGCGGCGCATGGTTTCGCGCATGCGGTCATAGATGACGACGGTATCGTTCACCGAATAGCCGGCGATGGTCAGGATCGCGGCCAGAGTCGTAAGATTAAATTCGATCTGGAGCAGCGAGAATAGGCCGATCGTGGTGATCGTGTCGTGCAATGTCGAGAGCATCGCGCCGACGCCGAACGGCCATTCGAACCGGAACCAGACATAAAAGGCGATCGCGCACAAAGCGAGGATGGTCGCCACGGCACCGGCGCGAATGAGTTCGCCGCCGACTTTCGGACCGACGACTTCGGTACGGCGATACTCGACCGAGCTGCCGAGTTTCTGCTTCACCGTTTGAACGGCTTGTTCTTGTGCCGCGTCCCCGCCCGGCTGACGGGCAAGACGAATCAGCACATCGTTCGGGGTCCCGAAACCCTGCAGCGAAACATCGCCGAGGCCGAGCCCGTCGAGCTGCGAGCGCATGGTGGCAAGATCGGCCGGGCCGCTGACAGACCGCGCTTCGATCAGCGTGCCGCCGCTGAAATCGATGCCGTAATTCAAACCGCGTTCGATGAACGCGCCGATCGAGATCAACGTCAAAATCAAAGACAGCACAAAGCCAAGCTTGTGCATCTTCATGAAGTCGATGTCGGGAATACGGCGAAGCGTGATAAGCGGGCGCATGGCGATCAGATCGGTATGGATTTGGGCTTGGTCTGGCGCAGCCAGGTGACAACCAGCAAGCGCGTGACCAGGATGGCCGAGAACAAGGAGGTCAGCACGCCGATACTGAGGGTAACGGCAAAGCCTTTGACCGGTCCCGAACCGAGCCAGAACATCAACGCGCCGGCAACCAAAGTCGTCACATGGCTGTCGAGAATGGTGCCGAAAGCGCGCTCGAAACCGGCTTGCAAGGATGAGATCATCGTGCGCCCGCTACGCAGCTCTTCGCGGATACGCTCATAGATCAGCACGTTGGCATCGACGGCCATGCCCATCGTCAAGGCGATGCCGGCGATGCCCGGCAACGTCAGCGTCGCGCCAAGCAACGAGAGGCCCGACATGATCAGGCAGAGATTGAAGAACAACGCGATGTCGGCGAAGATTCCGAACGTGCCGTAGAACACGACCATGAACACAATCACGAGCCCGACACCAACGACGCTGGCCAGTGCGCCGGCATGGATCGAATCAGCGCCAAGATCGGGACCGACGGTACGTTCTTCGAGCACCGTCAACGGTGCCGGCAAGGCGCCTGCGCGCAGCAACAGCGCCAGGTCGTTCGCCGATTGCACGGTAAAGCTGCCCGAGATCACCCCTGCCCCGCCCAGGATCGGTTCGCGGATCACCGGCGCGCTGATCACCTTGTTATCGAGGACGATCGCGAAGGGCTTGTTGACGTTTTCCTTGGTCGCATCACCAAACCGGCGTGCGCCGGTCGAATCGAATTTGAAACTGACGACCGGCTCGTTGCTGTTCTGGAACGTCGGCTGCGCGTCGGTCAGCGTATCGCCACTGACCATGACGCGGCGGCGCACGACGTAATATTGCGCCTGCTGGCCAGGCTTGTTCTCGCCCGGCAGAAGCACATCGCCCGGCGGCAGCTTGCCATTGCGGGCATCATCGACGGATGCGTTCACATCGACAAGTTGGAAGGTCATCTTGGCGGTCTGACCAAGAAGCTCTTTCACATGCTCGGGATTTTCGACGCCGGGAAGCTGAACCAGGATGCGATCGTCGCCTTCGCGTTGGATCGTCGGTTCCTTGGTGCCGGTTTCGTCGATACGGCGGCGGACGATTTCGATCGATTGTTCGACCGCTGTCGCGCGGCGTTTGGTCAGCGCGACTTGATTCGGCGAGAGGCTGACCGTGCCGTTCGTCGCTACCTGCGTATCCAGATCGGGATCGATCTTAGCGATGATATCGCGCACATCCTTCATGCGGTCCGCGTCGCGAACCGTGAAGGTGACGCGGCTCGTATCGGCCCGCAGATCGGAATAGCCGATCTTCGCCGTCAGCATCTGCGTCCGGACTTCATCGACGAGAGCGTTGAGGCGTTCTTTCTCGACCGTGCTCATATCGACTTCGAGCAACAGATGAGAGCCGCCGCGCAGATCGAGGCCGAGCGAGATTTGCTTCTTCGGCACGAAGGCAGGCCACTTCGCCACCGTCTCCGGCGAGAAGGCATTCGGCAAAGCAAGGACGACCCCGAGGAGGCAAGCCCCGATGATCAGAATCAGTTTCCAGGTTTGAAAATAGAGCATCGTGCGAGCTCGATGCGGCTGCTAGCGCAGCCCCAGCAGTTTTTTCCAAATCGGCGTTTCTTCGGCCGCGGCCTGAACCGTCGGCGCCGCCGTGATTTCACCGTCCACCACGGCACCGTCTTTCGTCGCCGGCTCCGTCTTGGCCAGAACCGACGCGATCGTGCTGCGAACCACGCGAACGCGGACGTTATCGGCCAGGTCGATCAGCACTTCCTCGTTATTGACCACTTTGGACACGGTGCCGATGAAGCCGCCGCCGGTCACGACTCGGTCGCCGCGACGAATCGCGTCGAGCATCGAGCGTTGCTGTTTGGCTTTTTGCTGCTGCGGCCGGATCAGGAAGAAGTAAAAGACGACGAAAATCAGGGCCAAGGGCGCCATCTGCACCAGCATGCTGGAGCTATCGGCAGCACCGGCGGCCTGCGCATAAGCCGGCGATATCAGCATCTTGAACTCCCTGGCAAAGGCTGGCCTCACGCGGCCGACCTGCCCCTCGAACCGCGGCGCATTCGTACTGGATGCCTGCCCAAAGCGCAAGCAACGTCCCGTTTTGCGCCGGATCGCGCCATCTGCCTTTTAGCCGCTCCCGCGAGCCGCTATCATGACAAACGGTTCAGGAAATGAGGTGCGCAGATGAAAACATTTATCGCTCTGGCCTTCGCGACGGCGCTTCTTGGCGGCTGCACCGACACCATCGTTATGCGCGATGCTTCCGGCGCCGAGAATGTCTGCAACTACTCCCTGATGTACCGTGCGCTCCACCAATGCGTGCAATCCAGTGAAGCGGATGGCATGACGATGGCGAACGAGCCGCGTTGGTGGACCTATTACCGTTGAGGCAGCCACCGCCTCGCCCCTTGCCCATTATTGTCTAGGTCATGACGGATATCGCAAAACTCGAAGCCTTGCTCACCCGCATTGCTGTGGCGTTAGAGCATCAGACTCCCCCCACCTTGCCGAAAAATGATTTCGACGCGGCGGACGCCTTCGTCTGGCACGCCGATCGTGAATGGCTCGAGCCTGTCGCGTCGATCAACCGGGTCGATCTATCGCTGCTGCAAGGGGTCGATAGGGTGCGCGACATCCTGCTCGACAACACGCAGCGTTTCGCCAAGGGCCTCCCGGCCAATAACGTGCTGCTCTGGGGCGCGCGCGGTATGGGTAAGTCCTCGCTTGTGAAATCGACCCACGCCGCGGTCAATGCCGAGAATGCGCATACGCTGGTGCTGGTCGAAATTCACCGTGAGGACATCCCCAGTCTGCCGAAGCTTCTGACCTTGCTGCGTCAGACCCAACGCCGCTGCGTTCTGTTCTGCGACGATCTCTCGTTCGACGGGGAGGACAGCAGCTATAAGTCGCTTAAGGCGGTGCTCGATGGCGGCATCGAAGGCCGCCCCGACAATGTCGTGCTCTATGCGACCTCGAACCGGCGTCATCTTTTGGCGCGCGACATGATCGAGAACGAACGATCGAGCGCGATCAATCCCGGTGAGGCCGTCGAGGAAAAAGTCTCGCTCTCTGATCGCTTCGGCTTATGGCTCGGATTTCATTCCTGCGATCAGGACACGTATTTCGCGATGATCCTCGGTTACGCGAAACATTTCGGCCTCGATTATCCCGAAGAAAAGCTCAAGGCCGAGGCTGTCGAATGGGCCATCACGCGTGGCGCACGATCGGGCCGCGTCGCCTGGCAATATGTCCAGGACATCGCCGGCCGCTTGGGCAAGAAAATCGCTTGAGGGATCATCGCGCGGCAACACCGCGCGATGAAATGTCCTTCAGGATTTGGCGGCAAGGCTCCTCACGTCGCCGCTAATCTCGCCGCCGTCTTCAATATGAAGCCGGCCATAGCGCACCGTACCGCTCACCCGGCCCGTGCCACGGATCAGCAGGCTTTCGCGCACCGTCAACGAACCGTCGTAATGGCCGGATATTTCCGCGCCGGTGATTTCCGCCGCGCCTTTGAACGTACCGTTCTCGGTGATCTCGACGGTATGACAGTCTTCCAGTTCCGCTTCGACCGTCCCATCGACGATCAGGCGATCGCACGATGAGATTTTGCCGTCGAGCGAAATGCCACGACCGACGATAAGCCTTTTCCCATCGCCTCTACCGTCCGATTTCTCGTCACGTGGAAAAGGAATGGGCGGTACCGTGCGCGGCGCCGTGTGCAAAGTTTTATCGGCGTTTGGCTGTGCGGCAGAAGTCGGCGTTAGATCGGAAAGTGGCGTAAGATTTTCGCGAATTTGCTCGTCGGCTTTTGCTTTGACGTCTTTATCGCGCGTGAACATGAATTTCCCTCGATAAGCCCAATGAAAGCTTCCACAAAAATGTGCAATCGAGTCAGAAGATGTAGTCGGACTATGGCGACGATCATGGCAATTCTGTGGCTCAGGGAACCAGCCACAGAATTGGGTCGTTAATCTCTTTCGCCGAACGGCTGATTTCCGAGGGGTTAGGCGGTTAATCTCGTCTTTAGCCAGCGCACGATCATCGGATTGGTGTCGGGCGTGTAACCCATATGGCCAACCGGATAGAAGCGAGAGGTTTTCGGATCGCCATGTTCCAGCATCAGATACTTGTCTTCGATCGGAAAGATCGTGTCTTTCGTCCCGTTGACGAGCAGCATCGGCGCGCATGGCTTATCGAGGATGCCTTGCTCTAATAACGACAGGCGCGGACAAAACGCGACCCATTCCTCGAAGGTCTTCATGCCGAAGGCACTCGCGAGCGTTTCAGCGAGTTCGAAAGCGTAGCTGCCATGCTGAGCCTTCTCGATCCATTCGGGCATGAAGGCGAAATGCGCGCAACCACCTTGCGCGACGGCGGCGGCCAAACGATCGCGATGCGTATGCGCGACCTTCGCCGCCCAATAGCCGCCGGTGCTGCCGCCCCAAACACCGATGCGCTTTGAATCAATCTCGGATCGCGTACCGCACCAATCGAGCACCGCATCCCAAAGACGTTCGGCATCTTCCGATCCGAACAACGGCGCGTCACCGGTGCCCGGCATATCGATCAACAACAGCGACATGCCGGCATTGAGGATCGGTTCCCAAATCTCGGTTCGATCTTCCTTGAAGGTATCGATACCGGCCCACATCAGCACGACGGCAATTTTTCCTGCGTTCTTGGGGCGAACGAAATAGCCGACGGAATGAGTCCCCTCGCCCGGTTTGCCTTTGAAGGAAATCTCGACGCGCTCGAACGCATAAGGAAGATAGCGCAGGGCAGCGAGATACATCTCCTGCGACTTGCGATAGGCGGCGCGCTTGCCGGCCGAATTGCTGGTCGGAAACCGCGCCATGCGATAAAGCCCATAGGCGTGGAAATAATTTTCCTTAGCCGCCGCATCGTCGCCGCGCGCTTCGGCCGCGCGCGCTTGTTCCTCGAACGGGCGTGCGGCTGCGCTGTAGGCTTCCGCCCAGGCGTCGCGGTCGAGCGATGTCAGTTTTGCGAAGACCTGCTGATGATCTTCGTATTTCGTAAACACCATCGGATGCAGCGCATTTTTCGCATTCGGCAACCAAAACTGCCAAAGCTCGCTCATCGATCGCGTGAAACGCTGCATGGTTCCTCCCCGTGGATATTATCGCGTCAGTCGGCGCTGGCGCGCAGCGACGGCAGCAAGTTGGTGGGATCGATCGCCTTCGATCCTTGCCGAATTTCGAAATGGACCTGCGGTGTCGTGACGGTACCGGTGGATCCTGCCTTAGCGATCTCCTGCCCGCGTTTGACGACTTGGCCGCGCTTCACCAGAAGCTGCGAGTTATGCGCATAAGCGGTCATGTAACCGCCGGCATGCTTGACCAACACAAGATTGCCGTATCCGCGCAACTCGTTGCCGGCATAAGCGACCACGCCGTTATCGGCGGCATGAACCGGGTCGCCGTTCCGGGCAGCGATATTGATGCCGTCGTTATGCGTGCCGTTCGAGCCCGAGCCATAACGGGCAAGAATTCGGCCTTCGACCGGCCAATCGAAATTCCGGCCGCTGCGCGGTGGCGGGCGCGGCGTTGCCGTCATATCCGGCTTCGGCCGCTCGGGCGCCGGTGCCGCGTCGTTGTTCCGATCGCCGGGCTTTTCCGGCGGCGCTTCCTCGGTCGTTTGAAATTCGGGTTTGGTGCCGGGCACAGCCGCGATGTTTCGATCGGCCGGCTCAACCGCCGTCGGCAGGATGAGCGTCTGTCCTGTTTTCAGGGCATAGGGCGCGGTCAGATGATTGAGGCTCGCAAGCGTGCTGACCTCGACGCCATAGAGGCGGGAAACGCCATAGAGCGTGTCGCCTTGACGAACGATGTGATAGCGCTCTTGCGGCAGGATAAGCTTAGTCCCCGCCGCCACCTGAAAAGGCGGGTCCAGATGATTGGCGTCGATGAGCGAGCGCAACGGCACGTCATAGCGCCGGCTGATGCTATAGAGCGTATCGCCTTTGCCCGCCGTGATCTCGCCAGGATGGCTTGAGGCGGGACGCGATGGCGCCGCCGGTGTCGCGGTTGTCGTCGGTGCAGCCCTGCGCACAGGTGGCTCGGTGCCGTTCGTCGAAACCGGCGCAGGCGGGCCTTCACGCGCGCAGCCAGCCAACGCGAGCGCCGCGATCGCAAGGACTGTCGCAGGGGGCCACAAACGCATCATGGCCTAAGTTTAAGCCATGGCGCCGAAAAGGCCGAGAACAAAGCCTTAGCGGCCGGCGCTGCGGGGAAGACCGGCAACCAGCGGGACGAAACGCACAATGCCGAGATCCTCGGTCGTGAAGGTTTCGCCCGAACGCTGGATGCGCATCAACGTCTGGTCCTTTTTGGCCTCGCCCACCGGCGCCACCAGGACACCGTCATCGGCCAGGCTTTCGATCAGAGCGTCTGGAATCGTCGCAGCCGCCGCCGTGATCATGATGCGGTCGAAGGTCGGCTGTTCCGGCCAGCCCTTGGTCCCGTCACCGAATCGTGTTGTGACGTTATGAAGACGCATCTGCTTGAAGCGGTCCTCGGCGACTTTCACCATCGCGCTATGCCGTTCCACCGTAAAGACGCGCCGGGCAAGGCGGGCCAGAACCGCCGACTGATAACCCGAACCCGTGCCGATCTCGAGCACGATATGGCGATCGCTGACATCGAGCGCCGCGGTCATGACAGCGACGATGTAGGGCTGACTGATGGTCTGGCTATGGCCGATCGGCAAGGCGACGTTCTCATAGGCGCGCTCGCGAAAGGCAGCCGGCACGAACAATTCGCGCGGTACGCGTTCGATCGCGTGCAATACCCGTTTGTCGGTAATCCCGGCATCGCGCAGCTCGTCGAGAAGTTGGGTCAGTTCGGGCGATTTGGTCATGCGAGCGCCTTGCGCAACCGGCCCAAGGCGCGGCGATTGGTCAGATCGAGAAACACCGGCGTCACCGAAACGTAACCGTCAGCGACAGCACGAACATCGCTGCCCGGTCGTGTCCGCGACTCGTCACGCTGCGGGCCGATCCAATAATAAGGCCGGCCGCGCGGGTCCAAACGCTCGATGAGATGATCGCCAAGCTTGCGCCCGCCCTGAGCGGCGGCAAGTAGCCCTTTGACCTTGTTCACCGGCAGCGCCGGGAAGTTGACGTTGTAGAGCGATTCATCCGGCCAGGGCAGCGCGGCCAGCCGACGGATGACTTTGGCGGCCCAAGCCTTCGCCACGTCCCAATCCAGTTTGCGATCGTCGGAGACGACCTGGCTGAAAGCGATGGCTTTCAACTGCAGCAGGGTCGCTTCCATCGCGGCAGCAACCGTCCCGGAATAGGTCACATCCTCGCCCATGTTGGCGCCGCCATTGATGCCCGACAGGACCAAGTCCGGCTTCTTATCCTTGAGGATCGAATTCACGGCCAGCAGCACGCAGTCGGTCGGCGTGCCATCGACGGCGAAACGGCGCGGCGCGACTTTTCGAATCCGCAATGGCCGATGCAGGGTCAGGGAATGGCTCGCGCCGCTTTGTTCCTGCTCCGGCGCGACGACCCAGACATCGTCGGTCAGCTCTTTGGCGACCCGCGTCAGCAGCTTGATCCCGGGAGCCTCGATGCCATCGTCATTGCAGATAAGGATACGCGCGCGAGCGAGATCGATACGCTCAACCATCGGGACGCAAAACCTCCAGCCCGCCCATATACGGACGTAGGACGTTCGGAATCGCGACCGAACCGTCTTCGCGCTGATGATTTTCCAACACCGCGACCATCGCGCGGCCGACCGCCAACGCCGAACCGTTGAGGGTATGAACGAAGCGTGTCCGCTTCCCTTCCTTGGGACGGAAGCGCGCATTCATGCGCCGTGCTTGATACTCGCCACAATTCGAGCAGCTCGAAATTTCGCGATAAGCATCTTGGCCCGGCAGCCAGACTTCGATGTCATACGTTTTGCACGCCGCCGCGCCCATATCACCGGCGCAGAGCAGCATGACGCGATACGGCAGTTCTAATTGCTTCAGCACTTCTTCGGCACAGCGCGTCATGCGCTCGTGCTCGTCGTTCGAATGATCGGGATGCGCGATCGAAACGAGTTCGACTTTGTTGAATTGATGCTGACGGATCATGCCGCGCGTGTCTTTTCCCGCCGCGCCCGCTTCCGACCGGAAACACGGCGTCCAGGCGGTCAGGCGATGCGGCAGCGACGCTTCATCGACAATCTCGTCCGCGACGAGATTGGTCAGCGGCACCTCAGCCGTGGGGATCAGCCACATGCCGTTGGTGGTCTTGAAAAGATCGTCAGCGAATTTCGGCAACTGGCCCGTTCCGAACGCGGTTTCGTCGCGCACCAACAACGGCGGCGCGATTTCGGTGTAGCCGTATTCGCGCGTATGCAGATCGAGCATGAACTGACCGAGCGCCCGTTCAAGCCGTGCGAGCCCGGCGCGCAGCACGACGAAGCGCGCGCCTGATAATTTGCCGGCACGGGCGAAATCCATCTGGCCAAGACCTTCGCCCAACGCGACATGGTCTTTCGGCTTAAAACTGAAGGTCGGCTTCACACCGTGGTCGCGGACGAAAACATTGCCGTGCTCGTCCTTGCCTTCAGGGACATCGTCCGCCGGCAAATTGGGAATGCCGGACAACAACGCGTCGATATCGGCTTTGAGGCGGCTTGCTTCGGCTTCGAGCTTGCCTTCTTCCTCTTTGCTTTCGGCAACGCGGCGCATGATGTCGCTGGCATCGCCGCCTTTGGATTTAATTGCGCCGATCTCGCGTGACAGCTTGTTACGCTCGGCCTGCAGCACCTCGGCTTTGGTCTGAGCGGCGCGCCATTCCTTGTCGAGCGCCAGGATGGCAGGCGTCTGCGGAGGCTTGCCCCGGCGTGCCAGGCCGTGGTCGAAAGCGTCGGGATTATCGCGGATGATTTTGAGGTCGAACATGCGTCGCTACTATAAGCGGCGCGCGGCGCGCGTCCACTACGCCCGAGCGACACCGAAACGATTTCGCCGTGAAAGCCGCCGTCCCAAGGTCATTGCCGGCGCTTCGACGAGACGATACGCCGTTTCGGCGACGATCAGCGACACCGGCACGCTGCCGACGAGAATCGCCCAGAGCGGGATCAGGCCATACAGCAGATGCACGGCGGCCAAGATCACCAGCAAATGAGTCAGATAGAGGCTGTAGGAGACTCGGCCGAGCCATTGCAGCGAAGGTCGATTGAGAAGATCGGCACCGACGCCGCTTTTCGCGCTGAGGATGATCAGCAGCGACGCGCCGATACCGTTCGCGAGGTCCGCCCTCGGCGACAGAGCAATAATCGCGACCATCCATAAGACGCCGAGCGCCCAGGGCTTCATCTTGGCGAGCGCCATGCCGATCGACTCGGCTTCCATCGCCAGCACGATGCCGAAAACGAAAAATGTCGTGAAATAGGCCGTCACCAGCAACGACAAGGCGGGCGTCGGCCCATAAAAAGGCGGCCGGATGCCGAAATGCGCGATGGCATAATCGAGCAGTCCGAACCCGAGCAGCGTCAGCATCAATGCCCTCAGCGGCCCCGTGCGCACGAACAAGACCAGCAGCGGGAAGATCAGCGATATGCGCAGCTCATAGACGAGGCTCCACATGACATTGTCGAGCCCGCCATCACCCGGCAGGCCTGTCATCAAGAGATGCCGCGCCAGCATCTCCCAGCCCAGCGGCGTGTTCCAGGAATCAGTGTTGAACCAATCGCCCAACGCCGGGATGGGGCCCGGCGCGATTACGGCATAGAGAACCGCCGACGCCAGGATCGCGGCGACGAACGGCAAATACAGACGGCAGAACCGCTTCAACAGGTAACGCCCGTACCCTTGAGGTTCGTGACCGAGAAACGGCAGGGTCAGGACGTAGCCGCTGAGGACGAAAAACAGGATGACGTTCGGGCGACCCAGCACGACGATATTGAGGGGCGTCGCCGCCGGCCATGCCGCCGCGACACCGTCACCGAGGGCGACGAGATAAAGATGGTGGATCACCACCAGCAACGCGGCGAGGCCGCGCAAGGCATCGAGGGATTTGATCCGCATGGGCTCCGCCGATTATCGCGGCGGGGCTTTGACAAAGCGCTAACAGACCAGGGCGAAAAACAAGATTAGATACTAATTATAACTATCTGAATTTTATTGTTTTTCGTCATTTTCGGCATCCAAAGCTGCCTGCTTGGCTTTCTGGCGTTCGACCAATTTGCAGGACCAAATCGACAGTTCGAACAGAATTAGAAGCGGGATGGCCAAGGAAATCTGGCTGAAAATATCGGGCGGCGTCAGCACGGCCGCCACGACGAAAACCGCCACGATGGCGTATCGGCGCTGCTTGGCCAGCCATTCCGCCGTGATCAGCCCGACCCGGGCCATCAGGGTCAACAGCACTGGAAGCTGGAACGCCAACCCGAAAGCCAGGATCAGGTGCATGACCAGGGTCAGGTATTCGCTGACCTTGGGCTCGACCTGGATCGGCAGACTGCCCGCCCCGCCCGGGGATTCAAAGCTGAGGAAGAACCGCCAAGCCACGGGGAACAAGATGTAATAAACCAGCGCACCGCCCATCAGAAACAGGACCGGCGTCGCGATCAGATACGGCAGGAAGGCCCGCTTCTCCTGCTTATAGAGGCCGGGCGCGACGAACAGCCAAAGCTGGCTGGCGATGATCGGGAAAGCGAGACAGAACGCCGCCCAAAACGCCACCCGCAGATTGGTGAAAAAGGCCTCGGTCAGGTCGGTGAAGATCAGGTGGCGGCCGCTCTCGCCGCCCAGTGCGTCGGCCAAGGGCTGCGCCAGGAAATTGTAGATGTCCTTGCTGAAATACCAGGACGGCGCGAAAGCGATGACGAGCGCGATAGCCGAATAGAACAGACGCGTGCGCAGCTCGACCAGATGGGCGAGCAGCGGCATCTTGCCTTCTTCGAGTTCGTCATCGCGGTCAGTCATTAAACGGACGCTGTTTCTCGGGTTCGGGCAAACTCGGCTTGGCGTCGATATGCTCGCGGATCACCGGTTCGGGCGCCGGGAATGTGGGTGGCTCGATCGCGTCGGGCGCCGCCGGGCCTTCGATCGCCGCGGTTTCATCGCCGCGCGGATAGGCCGGATGGTCGGCCAGCGGATCGTTCAAGACAGGCTCGCTGAGCGAACGATGCAGATCGCCGGTCGGATCGACCGTATTACGGATTTCGTTTTCGAGATTGAAGTTGGTAGCGCGGTCGAGACTGCGCTTCACATCGTCGAGTTCGGACTCGCGAATCATTTGGTCGAGGCTGCCCTGGAATTCGCGCGCGATCCCGCGAGCCTGGCGGACCCATTGGCCGACCGTGCGCAACACCCGGGGTAGATCCTTCGGTCCGATGACGATAAGCGCCACGGCCGCGATCAAACCCAATTCCGACCAAGCGAAATCGAACATCGCCTATGTCACTGTCTTGCTTTGCTGTTTCGGGCGCGGATCATGGCAGAACCAGCCCCTCCCCGCAACGCGGCGAGATATCACGCGGTCTTGTCGTCGTCGGGATCGGACTCGTCCTCGATTTCATCATCGTCGGACTCGTCGTCATCATCTTCGTCGTCGGCGTCTTCCGCTCCGTCATCCTCGACGTCGTCTTCCGCATCCTCGCCTTCCTCGGCATCTTCGGCCTTGGCCGCCTCCGCTTCGGTGTCTTCGAGGACCGCGGCGCGGGCATCTTCCTCAAGGCCGTTTTCGGCCTCGCCGTCGCCGCCGTCATTGTCGCCAGGCGCCCGTGGCAAAGCGCTGTCTTCCGGGATGCCGATCGTTTCGCTCAAGGTCGCGACAGGGCGCGGCCCGATCAGGCCACTCGCGCGCAATTCATCGATGCCCGGCAGATCGCTGAGGCTCGCCAAGCCGAAATGCACCAAGAAGGCTTCGGTCGTAACCCAGGTCACCGGACGGCCAACAGTCTGCTTGCGGCCCTTCGGAACGATCCAACCCGCTTCCATCAGCGTGTCGAGCGTGCCCTTGCTGATGACGACACCGCGAATTTCTTCAATTTCGGCACGCGTCACCGGCTGATGATAGGCGACGACGGCCAAGGTCTCGATCGCGGCGCGCGACAGCTTGCGCCCCACTTTCTGCGTTAGCTTCATGCGCGGCGCGAGATCGGGAGCGGTGCGGATTGTCCACCCGCCGGCAACCACCGCGATGTTGACGCCTCGGGGCGCATAAGCCTCGGTCAATTCAGCCATCAGCGCGCGAACATCCGTGCCTTCGGCCAGACGTTCCTTGATCGCGGCTTCATCGAGCGGTGACGACGCGGCAAATAGCAAAGCCTCGATCAGGCGCAGATCGTCCGCGGTCGATGTCTCCACGACCGGCTCGACAGCTTCCGCCACCAGGGCTTCTGTTTCAGAAGGCTCTGCTTCGTGAGCCTCCGTTTCGGAATGCTCGGTTTCAGAACTCTCCGTTTCGTGAGTCTCCGTTTCAGGAGTCTCTGTTTCGGAGATGGTTTCTTCGTTCTCGATTTCGGATTCAGGAATACTCATGACGTCTCTGTTGGCGGACTGCGTAAATAAATCGGCCCGAAAGCCTTATCCTGGCGAAGCTGTAGCCGGCCGGAACGAACCAGTTCCAAGGTCGCCGCAAACGTCGCGGCGACGGCCGAGCGATGCACCAGACCGGATTGAAGTCCCGATGGCAGGAAGCTTATCAGCGTGCGCCAATCGGGCATCCGGCCCAGAAGGCGTTCCAGCCGCTGCAAGGCTTCGTCCATCGAATAAAGTTCGGGCGCCTCGATATGAAGGACACCGGTTTCCTTGCGCGAGCGATCTTCGCCATAGGCCTTGAGCAAATCGTACAGCGTCGCTTCATAGACCGGGATCAGCACACGCGGCAGACCTTCTGGCGCACCGCGTGCGAACACGTCGCGGCCAAGAAGATCACGCGCAAAGAGTTGTTGTCCCGCCTTCTGCATCGCTTCGAGGCGCAGCAACTGATGCGCCAACGCCGCGGCCATCTCCTCGCCCGACGGCTCTTCCGCCTCGGCAGGCTGCGGCAGCAACAGGCGCGATTTGAGATAGGCGAGCCACGCTGCCATCACGAGATAATCGGCAGCGATCTCAAGCCGTAGCCGACGTGCCGCCGATATATAGTCGAGATACTGATCGGCGAGCTTCAGAATCGATATCTTGGTGATATCGACTTTCTGATCGCGCGCCAGCGCCAGCAGCATGTCGATCGGGCCTTCATAGCCCTCAAGATCGACAACGAGCTCCGCGTTCAGCTCGGGCTCGGGCTTTTCCATTTCAAACGTTTCGACGTCGCTCATACGCCTGTCAGCCAGCTAATGCCACGTAACAACCACTCAACCGGACGCTGGATCACATACCCAACAGGATTGAGATTCATGTGGAGTTGATCACCGATCATCGGCAGCAGGAATAATAGCGTGATCAGGATCAGCATCCCATAGCGTTCGCTGCGCGCCAAGGGAATGGCGAGCGCGTTTGGCAGCAGACCGACCGCGACTCGGCCGCCATCCAAGGGCGGCAAGGGAATCATGTTGAAAACCGCAATAATGACGTTGAAGACGACCGAATTGACCAAGTTATCTTCGGTCCAGCCGCGCAAAAAAGACGGCAGAAAATTCGTCCCGCTCAACAGCACTGCCGAAAGCAGCGCCAGTACGATATTGATCCCCGGCCCTGCCAAAGCCACCCACACCATGTCACGGCGGGGATTGCGCAGGCGGTCGAACCGCACCGGCACCGGCTTCGCATAACCGAAAACGAAACGGCCGCCTGATCCCAACAGAAGGATCAGCGGTAGAATGATGGTCCCGAACAGATCGATATGTTTGAGCGGGTTGAAGGTGACTCGCCCCATCTGCCAGGCCGTGTCGTCACCCAGCTTGTAGGCGACGAAGCCATGCGCGGCTTCATGAAAAGTAATCGCGAAGATCACCGGCAGCGCGCCGACAGTGATGCTTTGAATAAGCGCCGCGAGTTCCGGCGGAATAGTCATCGCGCGTCCTGTAGCAGCGCCGCGAAGCGTTGTTCGGCCGCGTAGCGATCGAATGCGCCCGGCGCAAAACGGCGCGCCTCGCCCACCGCGACGCGGCGCGCAGCGGCAACGTTCATCGGCCCGACGACACCGGCGATCGTACGCATCTCGTTCATATCGCCGTTACAGTGCAGCACCAGATCGCAACCCGCTTTCAACGCGCCGGTGGCGCGCTCGTCGAGTCGCCCGCCCAGCGCTTGCATGGATAGATCGTCGGAAAGAAGCACGCCGTCGAACCCGATGCTAGCCCTGATCGTCTCGGCGATAACCGTCGGTGACAATGTCGCAGGAAGCGCCGAGTCGAGCGCCTTGTACAAGACATGCGCCGTCATAGCCCAAGGCATTCCGGCCAACATGCGGAACGGGATAAAATCGTTCGCGTCGAGCACATCGCGCGGCGTATCGACCTCGGGCAAGTCCAGATGGCTATCGACCATCGCGCGGCCATGACCGGGGATGTGTTTGATGATCGGCAGTACGCCGCCCGCCATCAGCCCATCACAAACCGCGAGACCGAGCGTGCCAGCGATCTCGGGATCTTTGCTCCAAGCGCGATCGCCGATGACTTCGTTCGCGCCTGTCACCGGCAGATCGAGCACCGGCGCGCAATCGATGGTGATACCAAGTTGTCCCAAATCGTCCGCGATTAGACGCGCCGCGAGAAACGCTGCTTCCCAGCCGCGCATGCCGCCCAGCGCCGTGATCTTCGCCGCTGCCGGGTAAGCCGGCCAATGTGGCGGCTTCAACCGCGCAACACGTCCGCCTTCTTGATCGATGAGCACCGGCGCATCGCCGCGTCCCACCGCATCGCGCAAATCCAACACAAGACGACGAACCTGTTCAGGCGTATCGCAATTGCGCTGAAACAGAATGAAACCCAGCGGATCGCTCGCACGAAAGAAGTCGCGTTCGGCGGCGCTCAACACCGTCCCGCTCAAACCATAGATAACGGCAGCAGCCTCACGGCTTGACAAGGATGCACCCGACATTGCGGCTCTTCAGCGCCGCGCAATTCTGCGTCGCTTGCGTGGCATCGGCGATCGGCCCCGCCTGGATGCGGTAATAGATGCCCTTGTCGGCACCAAGATCGACGCGCGACGTGCTGAAGGCGAGCTTGCCTAAAATATCCGGCTGCTGCTTCTTCAAACGTTCCCATTCGGCGCGCGCGGCGTCTTCGCTCTTGAGCGCTCCGAGTTGCAGGCGATAGCCACTGCCGCTTGGTGTCGGCGATTTCGCCGGCGCAGCTTCAGGGGCGGGCAATTTAGCCGGCGCAGCTTGTGTCGGTGGCACAGGCGGTTTCGGCGGCGCCGCTAACGCGAGCGGCGGCTTTGTCGCCGGCGGCCCCGATGCGGCCGCGGCCGACGATGATCCATTCACCGCGGGCGATGGGCCAGGTGGCGGCGTATAGCTTGTCGTCGCCGGGATCGGCGCCGGTAGCGGCGGCGACGCTGGGGCTTGTGGCGGCGGCGGCGCGGCAGCTTGCTGTTGCGGCGGCGGTGATGCCGGCTTCGGTGCCACTGGACGCGGCAAGACCGGTTCAGGATCGGGCAATAATTGCTCGACCTTCGCGTTGTTGCGGCCTTCGCGATTGAGCAGAACAGAATCCTGATCAGGCACGACCATGCCGCCCGGATTTTTCGGCGCTTCTTTTACCGGCGAATCATCCGAATGGATAACCGGCACCGGCCCATCGACCGGCGCGTTCTTGTCGCTGTGATAGGCCCAATAGGAACCGCCGGCGATGCCCACCACAGCGATGGCGACAAGCGCCCCCATGAACGATCGGCCGCGCGGCCGATCGGATTCGCCTTCGTAGCGATCTTCGTCGTCAGGCTCGAATTCGAGCCGCGAATTCATCCGCGCAACTCCTCGAGCGGCGCGACACCGAACACTTGAAGACCAGACGCGATGACGAACGCCATTGCTTGCACCAGCGCCAGGCGCGCCAGGGTTACATCCTTTGCGCCGCTTTGGATGAAACGCAGGCTCGCGTCGGAATTGCCCTTGTTCCACAGACCATGGAATGCTGCGGCGACTTCCTGCAGATAGAACGCGATGCGATGCGGCTCGTGTGTTTCAGCGGCGCCTTCGACGACGCGCGGCCACTGCGCCAATAGGCGGATTAGCGCGATCTCGTCACGATCGTTCAACAACTGCAGCTCGGCCGAGGCCAAGCCATCGGGCTCCAACATCATCGGGTCGAATTCTTCGCGCGCATGACGCAACACAGACGACGCCCGCGCATGGGCATACTGAACATAGAAAACCGGATTGTCTTTCGACTGCTCGACCACCTTGGCAAAATCGAAATCGAGTGCCTGGTCGTTGCGGCGGATCAGCATAACGAAGCGGAAGACGTCCTTGCCGACCTCATCGACACATTCGCGCAGCGTGACGAACGTACCCGCGCGTTTCGACATGCGCACCGGCACGCCTTTGTCGAACAGGTTGACGAGCTGGCATAGCTTCACATCGAGCGCGGCCTTGCCGCCGCTGAGCGCGGTTACCGCCGCCTGCATGCGTTTCACATAGCCACCGTGATCCGCGCCCCAGATGTCGATCATCTCGTTGAAGCCGCGTTGCGTCTTGTCGAAATGATAGGCGATGTCGGCTGCGAAATAGGTCCAAGACCCATCCGACTTCTTCAACGGACGATCGACGTCGTCGCCGAAATTGGTCGAACGAAATAAGGTTTGCGGACGCGCTTCCCAATCGTCGGGCAGCTTGCCCTTCGGCGGCTCCAGCGTACCGACATAGATGAGGCCTTGCTTGTCGAGTTCGGCAATCGCCTTGTCGATCGCGCCGGCGCTGCTGACTTCGCGTTCCGAGGTCAGCACCTCGTGTTCGACACCCAGCGCCGCCAGATCCTCGCGGATCAGCCCCATCATGTTATCGATCGCGAAGAGGCGGAACGTCTCAAGCCATTCGCTCTCGGGCGCCTTTGCCCATTTATCACCATCACGCTTGGCCAGCGTCACGCCGGTATTGATGAGATAGTCGCCCGGATAAAGTCCTTCCGGGATCGCGCCGATATTTTCACCCAGCGCTTCGCGATAACGCAGATGCAGCGAGCGCGCGAGGACATCGACCTGCGCGCCGGCATCGTTGATGTAATATTCGCGGCAGACGCGGAAGCCGGCTTTTTCGAGAAGGTTGGCAAGCGCGTCACCGACCACCGCGCCGCGGCCATGGCCGACATGCATCGGGCCGGTCGGATTGGCAGAGACATATTCGACATTGATCCGCCGCCCCTGCCCTATGTCGCTGTCGCCGTAAGACGCGCGCGCGGTCAGGATGTCGGCAAGACGGTCATGCCAGAATGAATCGGCAATGCGAAGATTGATGAAACCGGGACCGGCGATCTCGGCCGAGACGATGTCTTTTTCATTCTTCAGACGCGCCGCCAGTTTTTCGGCGAACGCGCGCGGCGCCATGCCGGCAGGCTTGGCCAGCACCATCGCAGCGTTGGTGGCGATATCGCCGTGGGTCGGGTCACGCGGTGGCTCGACCGCCACACGCGCCAGATCGAGACCTTCGGGCAACTCGCCGGCCTTCATCAGCGCGTCGAGCTCTGCCGTCACCACAAAACGGAAATGCGTAAAAAGATTTCTCACGTCGTCGCGTACCTGTCGAATAAACGAAAATGCTCGTCGAGAGCGAAGCGATCGGTCATGCCGGCGATATAATCGGCGACGACCCGAGCCGTCTCCGCTCCCTTAGCATCCTTGGCCTGCGACCGCCATTCGGTAGGCAAGCAATTCGGTTCGGCGAGCAGAAGCTGGAACAGTTCCTGGAGAATCCGCCGGGCTTTCGAGGCCATGCGATTGACCCGGTAATGCCTGTACATGCGCTCGAACAAGAAGCGGCGCAGCTTATGCTCCTCTTCGCGCATCGCCGGCGAAAAGCCGATCACCGCGCGGCCCAAGGCTCGCACATCCGCCGCACTGGCGACGCCACTTTCCTTCAAACGCCGCCGCGATTCTTCGACCACGTCGCCGACCATCAGATTGATCAACCGCCTATTCGCCTCATGCACGCGCCGGCCTTCGTCGATGCCCGGATAAAGTTTATCCACCTCGGCGAAGACACGGCCGACAATTGGCACCTGCGAAATATCGGCGATCGTGAACAACCCGGCACGCAGAGCGTCGTCGATGTCGTGATTGTCATAAGCGATGTCGTCCGACAACGCCGCGACCTGCGCTTCGGCGGAAGGCCAGGTCGAAACTTCAAGATCGTGCCGGGTGAGATATTCAGAAATTATCGCCGACAACGGGCCGCGCACCGGGCCGTTATGCTTCATCGTGCCTTCGAGCGTTTCCCACGTCAGGTTGAGCCCATCGAAGTCCGCGTAGCGTTGTTCGAGCTTGGTCAGAATACGCAGCGTCTGATCGTTATGGCTGAAGCCGCCGAAATCGCGCATTACCCCGTCGAGCGCTTCCTCACCCGCATGCCCGAAAGGCGTGTGTCCAAGGTCATGCGCGAGCGCCAACGCTTCGGCCAAGTCTTCGTTGAGTTCGAGCCGGCGCGCGATGCTGCGCGCGATCTGCGCGACCTCGAGACTGTGCGTCAGCCGCGTACGGTAGTGATCGCCTTCGTGATAGACGAAGACCTGCGTCTTGTATTGCAGACGCCGAAACGCCGATGAGTGGATAATCCGGTCGCGGTCGCGCTGAAACACCGAGCGCGACGGACTTTCCGGCTCGACGTGAAGCCGCCCGCGACTCTCCTCGGGGCGGCAGGCATAGGCGCCAAGCGCCGGCTGAGTCATGGGCTGAAACTAGTCCCGGGAGGGTGGTTTCGCAACGCCACTTTGGGGTTTGCAACGGGGCTCAACCTGTTGAATGATTTGCCCAGAAAAGCACAAAGGGGTTCTCGCGGGATGGCCAGCGCCAAAAGCTATGATTACATCATTATCGGCGCCGGATCGGCGGGATGCTGCCTCGCGAATCGCTTGACCGAGGATAGCGATGTGCGCGTGCTGGTCCTCGAGGCCGGTGGCTGGGACCGCGATCCGCTGATCCATATCCCCCTCGCCTGGGGCAAAATTTTCGAAGAGCGGCTCCACGACTGGATGTATTTCACCGAATCGGAACCGAACCTTAATGGCCGCAACGTCGAATGCGCCCGCGGCAAGGTTATCGGCGGTTCATCCTCGATCAACGTCATGGGCTATGTGCGCGGCAATCGGGGCGATTACGACCGCTGGGCAGATAGCGGCCTGACGGAATGGTCCTTCGCTCATTCCCTGCCCTATTTCAAACGCCAGGAAAGTTGGGAAGACGGCGAGACTGCCTATCGGGGTGGCAGCGGGCCGCTGAAAGTGCGTTGGACGCGCTACAAAGATCCGCTGATCGAAGCGCATGTCCAGGCGGGTCTCGAAGCCGGCTACAAGGAAACGCCCGATTACAATGGCGCGCAGCAAGAGGGCTTCGGTCACTCACAAGCGACCGTGGTCAACGGCCGCCGCTGCAGCGCCGCGACCGCCTATCTGCGCCCGGCCTTGAGCCGCAAGAATCTGCAGGTCGAAACGGGTGCGCTCGTCACACGTCTCGTGTTCGAAGGCAATCGCGTGGTCGGCGTCGAATACAGCAAGGACGGACAGACGACGATCCTTCGCGCCGAGCGCGAGGTGTTGCTATCGGGCGGCGTGATCAACTCGCCGCAACTGCTGATGCTGTCGGGCATCGGTGATCCCGATGAACTCAAGGCGCATGGCATTCCGGTGAAGGTCGCACTACCAGGCGTCGGCAAGAACCTGCAGGACCATCTTTCGGTCGGCATCGATTACAAACGGCGTGAGCAAGGCCCCTTCCCCAGCCGCTTCCGCGTGGATCGCATCGGCATGGCAATGGCGCAGGCTTATCTGTTCGGCACCGGCTGGGCGACCGATCTTCCCGGAGGCTGCATGGCCTTCGTCAAATCCCGGCCCGACGTGAAGATGCCGGATATCCAGATTTTGTTCCGCATGGCCCCCGGCGGTGCACGACCCTACCTGCCGCCGTTCGGTGGTCCCGTGGCCGACAGCTTCGGCGGCCGCGCCGTTCTGCTACGGCCCGAGAGCCGCGGCGACGTCAAGCTCGCCTCGACCGATCCGCGGGTGCCCGTGCGGATTCACCAGAATTTCCTCGCCGCCGAAAACGACCGAAAACTAACCCGTGAAGGCGTTCGGATCGTCCGGGCGTTGGGACGGCAAAAAGCGCTTCAGCCCTTCATCGAGAAAGAGATTCTGCCCGGCTCCGCCAAGGAATCGGATGCCGAGCTTGATGCTCATATCCGCGCCATGGGCGCGACCGCCCACCATCCGCTCGGCACCTGCAAGATGGGCATCGATAGCGACCCGTCCGCCGTGGTCGATCAGGAGTGCAAAGTCCGTGGCATCGATGGCCTGCGAGTCGTCGATGCGGCCGTTATGCCCGACTTGGTCGGGGCCAATATCAACGCCACCGTCATCATGATCGCCGAGAAAGCCGCCGATTTCATTCGCGGGCGGCCGACTTTGGCGCCGGTTAATGTCTAGAGGCCGTTTGACAAATCCTAGGGACTGCCCACATAGAATGGGTACGCAACTCTAGGAATTTGCCATGCCGGAAGGCGCCACGAACCCGATCGAAGCCCAAGTGACCTTGTCGGCCAGCGCGGCCAAACGGGTCGCCGAGCTGAAGATTCAGGAAAATACCCCCGATGCTTTCCTGCGTCTCGCGGTATCCGGCGGCGGCTGTTCCGGCTTCCAATATGGCTTCAGCTTCGACAAGGAACGGCAGGACGACGACCGCGTTTTCGAGCGCGACGGTGTCTCGCTGGTGATTGATGAAACCTCGCTGGAGTTCGTCAAAGGCGGCGAGATCGATTTCGTCGAGGACATGATGGGCGCCGCGTTCCAGGTGAAGAACCCGAACGCTGCTTCCTCATGCGGCTGCGGCAGTTCCTTCTCGATTGCTCTCTAAGGGAACAATTCGACTCGGCCGGTTCCCGGTTGATGATCCCAGCGCGCTTCCAGTGTCGAATAATACGTCCAGGTCCGCTGCGCGATATTGTCGAGCTTGATCTCTTTGTTGATCGCCCGGCATTCCTCGACGCTGAGCGTCTTCGCCCCACCCATCGCATCCGTCTGTAACGTCTTCAGCGCATCGTTCTCGAGCGCGAGCGTTGCATGCAGCAATTCCATCAGGTTTTCTGCAACGACGGTGATGCCGTGCGCGCGCATGAAGGCAGCGCGCTTGTTGCCGATCACTTCCAACAGCTTCGCGCCGCGCTCGACCGTCTCGATCAGATGCGGTTCGGTATAGAGCGGCACGCCTTCGCCGAAGATGCTGCTATGAACCGTGATCGGCTGGTATTCGCGTTTCGAGATCGCGAAGAGTGTCGAATAAGGCGGATGCAGATGCGCGATGGCGATGGCATCCGGTCGCGCCGCGTGAAGCGCCATATGGATCGGCCATTCGAGCGGCGGCCGCCCCTTCCCATCAATCGCTTTACCGGCAAGGTCTGAGACGACCATCTGGTCCGCCTGCAGCTTCGCCTTGTCGGAACCCGAACCCGGCGTGATCAGCACGCGCTTCGTCTCCGGCTGATAGACGCTGACATGGCCATGAAGGCCCAGCATTCCCTGCATCGCAAAGATGCGGGCACAGGTTGCGAGTTGTTCTTTCAGTTCGTTTTCGGATGCCATAATGGTGTCTCTGTCAGGTCTAATAAATTCAGGGAAGCGCGACGGCGTAGCGTTTGTCGATCAACTGGTCGGCGGTGATGTCGCCCTTCATCATGCCTTGCGCCCTATACCATTCGATCTGCCGCGCGACGTCTTTCATATCAATGCGAAGCAGCGGATCGACAAAGAGCATCTGCGTTGCCAACGATTCCGGCGATGCGCCGATATATTTCGACATGACCGCCAATGTCGCCGCCGCGCCAGGACCATCTTCGCGCTCTTCCTTGGCGTTGGTGAAAGCATCGTGATAATCGCGCGCGCCTTTCATCAGCGCGCGCAGGAAACGCTGGTTCACATCGCGGCGATCGTCGGCATTCTTCGTCGTCATGAAGACCGCGCCGATCTGCCACGGCGTCTCGTCGCCGACCCATCCCAGCGGAACAACGCCGTTACGCTCCATCTCGCCCTTGAGCGTGCCGGGCAACATCGCCACATCGGCCTGTCCGCCGGTGACGGCGGCCGCGCTGTTGGCGATCGCTTGCAGCGGTAGGATGCGGACTGATTCGATCGGAAAGCCATATTTCATCGCCAACAAGCCGACGGCGTAATGCGTGGTCGAACCGATCGTGGTGATCGCCACCGAATGACCTTTGAGGTCCTTGAGCGACGTCAGCCCGGCGTCATGCGCCTTCCTCGAGACGAAATAGCCCTGAATACGAAAGCCATGCGCTTCGCGGTGAAGTCCCGCCAGCAGGCGAATCTGACCGCCATTGGCAAGATTATAAAGCCCCGCCGTCAGGCCGGTGACGCCGACATCGATATCGTTCGACACCACAGCCACGGCGACCGCCTGCCCTGCCTCGAAATTGGCGAGTTCGACGGTCAGACCCTCGGCGGCGAAATAGCCCCGATCAAGCGCGATATAGACCGGCCCCGACGCGCCGACCTTGAGGATTCCGACTTTGAGTGTTTCGGCTTTGGCGGTAACGGCCGTCATGAAGCCGATCAACAACAAGAACCCGATTCCGTAACGCGACATGCGCGCTTCCCCCACCTGACCTCCGCGCCCTGCGGCGCTTCATTGCCGCGGATCGTAGCGCAAGCGCCGCAGGCGCGCGACAGGCAACGATCTGCTAAAGTGGCGGTGAATATCGAGGATAAGTCCGCGTGAAGATTGCTACCTGGAACGTCAATTCCGTTAAGGCACGGCTGCCCCATGTGCTGAGCTGGCTCGAAAGCGCCAAGCCCGACGTCGTGTGTCTGCAGGAAATCAAATGCCAGACCGAGGATTTCCCGGCGCTGGAGATCAAGGCGCTCGGCTATCACGTCGAGGCGCATGGCCAGCGCAGCTATAACGGCGTCGCGCTGTTGTCCCGCGAAGAACCCAAGGACGTGCTGCGCGGTCTCGCCGGTGACGAGACCGACGTGCAGTCACGTTATATCGAGGCGACTTTCTCCGGCGTGCGTGTCGCGTCGATTTATCTGCCGAACGGCAATCCGGTCGATACCGACAAATATCCTTACAAGCTGGGCTGGATGAAACGGCTCGCCGTGCGGGCGAAGGAACTGCTCGAAAGCGAGCAGCCGGTCGTTCTCGCTGGCGATTACAATATCTGTCCGACCGATGATGATGTGTACGATCCGGTCGGCTGGGCCGGCGATGCGCTATGCCTGCCCGCCTCGCGCGCCGCGTTCCGCACCATCCTCAATTACGGCTACACCGAAGCCTATCGCGCGCTGCACAAAGAGCCGCATCGCTACAGCTTTTGGGATTACCAGGCGGGCCGTTGGCACAAGGACGAAGGTCTGCGCATCGACCATCTGCTGTTGAGCCCACAAGCCGCCGACCGGCTGGTCGCGTGCGAGATCGACAAAGGTCCGCGCGCCTTGGAAAAAGCCTCTGATCACACGCCGGTTTGGTGCGAGATCGGGCCGGCGCAGAGCCTCGAGATCAACGAGGCTCCGCCCCCCAGCGGTGGGTTTATTTGATCCGCTTTGCGGCTTCTTCGACGAGGCTCAGGTCGGCGTATTTCTTCGGGTCAAGATCGCTCTTGAGGAAGCCGAGTTCATGCGCGGTGGCGATGTTGCGCTTCAGGGCATCGAGATCGGGCTTACCGTTGGGCGCGTGATATTGGTCCCGGTCGGTGAAGAGCCAGCTGTCCCACAGCGTTGCCGGCGTCTTGGTGAAATCGGTCACCGCCTTGATCGCCTCGGCGTGATGCGCCGGATCGAAATACCATTGCAACTCGCGCAGATTATCCTCGAGGAAATCGACCAGCGCGGCGCGGTTCTTCTGAATGAAAGCGGCGCGCGTGGTCATGGTGATCATCTGTGATGAGCCGAGCGCGTCTTTTTGCACGAACAACGGATGGGCGACGGCGCGCAGCGCGGGGTCTTGGCTGAACGGCACCACGCCGGTGATGAGATCGACCTTATGGTCGATCAGTTGCGCCTTCATGTTAGGGAAAGCGGTTTCGATCAGGCTGTAGTCTCGCTTGTCCTCCAGCCCGTTCTTTCTGAGCATCGCGCGAAGCGCGATATCGACGGCGCTGCCGACGGAATTGGAGGTTACGACCTTGCCCTTCAGATCCTCGATCTTTTTGATCGGACCGTCGTTCAGCACCATGAATTCGCTGCTGTAGTGGTTCTCGACCCCGTCCTGGAAGACGTCGGCGATGAGGCGCAGGTCTTCGAGCTTGGCGTTCTCGACCGCGAGGGCGAAGGACGAATAAGCGAAGGGGACGATGTCGATTTCGTTCGCGGCGACGGCCGAGATCATCGGCGGCGTGCCGGTGAAATGGATGTATTCGACCTTGTAGCTTTTGCCTTCGTGGGTCGCGATGCCCTCTTTGCCGAGGAGGCCGAGCGGCGCGTCACCCGCGGGGACGATCCAGGCGATGCGGATCTTGGTCGGCTCGGCGGCGATGGCCGGGAGGGCCAGGCTGGATACCACAGCAAAGGCTGACAGAAGCTTCAGTGCGGCGCGCATGATCGGTTCCCCCAATAAACTTATTGGAGAGTCCATAGCACGGCGGACGCGGTGGTTAGAAGTGGAAGCCGTACCGGACGCGGAGGTCGTCGCCGACGGCGGCGCGGTCGCCGAAATACGGCGCCGGGGTCATATGGTCGATGTCGAGCGACAGGCTCTGCTGGTTGCCGAGGCTGTAGCCGAGTTCGAAGGTGCTGTGGAGGCCGAGCAGCGGACCGGCGTTGTGGCGGCTGGGGTCATCGACCGGGGCGCGGTTGACCGCCCCCGACAGCGCGACATTGCCGAACAGCTTGTCGGCGTCGAAGAGGTTCCAGGCGAGCCCCGAATAAGCTGCCCCGGCTGTCGAGCCGAAACCGGCGGTCTGGCCGGTGACGGTGCGCGGCGAAAAGAGGAAGCGCAGCACCGACTGGTCGGGCGAGGTCAGCGAGATTTCGAGGTCGTTCTTTTCCGGCGTCCGGGCGGCGGTGAGCGGCGTGGGGCCGATCTGGATCGGGAAGTTGGTCTGGAAGCTCGGCAGGGGCGCCCCGCCACGGACCAAGCCGCTGTCGGCATGGGCCGCGGCGACGGTGCCGAAGGCCAAGAGCGTGGCGGTGATCACGGACCGGATCATGCGCGCCGCCGCATCCGGCCCGAGGCTGCACGGTCGAGCGCGCCAATCAGGTCCATCGACGGATCGGTGAACTGATAGCCCGTGCCGTCAGCATCGCTGCGTACGGCGTTGGCAGTAAAGGATTGTTCGCTGCCGTCGGCGAAGCGGACGAGGCCGGCGACGGCTTCACCGGGGAGGAATTGCGGGCCGTAGCCCAGCAGGAATCCGCCCAGCGACCAGTTCGCGGTGGTGTAGTCGAGATCGGCCAACGACACGGTAATCGGCGGCAGCGGGTAACGGCGATCCCGGCGCGACTCTTCTCGGTCAAAATTGGTACGGATGGTCTTCAACATGCTTCCTCGACGGTCCGGATTACATAATAAGACCGGGAGGTTAACAAGATTATTTAAGTCTGAATTTGATGATGCCCAAATCGCGTTGCCGAAAGGACGCGATTGAAGAAGCGTCGCCAACCCACTGATATAACTTCTATTCCTTGGGCGGATAGCGGTGAGTGTTTCCCTGCGGGTCTTCGATCGACCACCCCTCGCCCGATTCGCGCGCATAGCACGGCCCGACCGGCACCTTGCCGTGACCGCCGGGCAGGTCGAGAACATAGATCGGCTGGGCGATGCCCGAGAGCCGTCCCCGCAGCGCCCGCATGACCTCCCGCCCCTCGGCCAGACCGGTGCGAAGATGCGCCGTGCCCCGCGCCAAGTCGCCGTGATGGAGGTAATAAGGCTTCACCCGCATGGCGACGAGGCCGCGCAACAGCGCCTCCAAAACCACAGGCGTGTCGTTGACGCCCTTCAGCAGCACCGACTGGCTAAGCAGCGGAATCCCAGCCTTTCCAATCCGTTGCACCGCCACCTTCATCGCCGGCGTCAGTTCGCGCGGATGGTTGGCGTGAACGACGACATAGACCGCCTTCTCGCTGAACAGCGCCTTGACCAGCGCCGGGCCGACCCGTTCGGGCGCGACCACCGGGATGCGGGTGTGGAAGCGGATGACCGCCACATGCGGGATCGATTCGAGCGCCGCCATGATCGTCTTCAGCCGCCGCGCCGACAAAAGGAACGGGTCGCCGCCGGTGACGATGACCTCCCAGATCTCGGGGCGCGAGCGGATATAGGCGATGGCCGCGTCCAGCTCCGCGTTGGTCAGCGTCGCCCCCGCCGGCCCGACATCCTCGCGCCGGAAGCAGAAGCGGCAATAGATCGGACAGACATGCAGCGGCTTCAGCAGCACCCGGTCGGGGTAGCGATGCACGATCCCTTTGACGGGCTCGAACGCGTGATCGCCGATCGGGTCGGCCATTTCCTCGGGCGCGGTGTCGAGTTCGCGCGCATCGGGGATGAATTGGGTTGCGATTGGGTCTGCCGGGTCGTTCGGATCGATCAGCGCAGCCATCGCCGGCGTGACCGCGACCGAGAAGCGGCGGGCGACTTCGTCCAATTCGGCCTGGCGTTCCGCCGGAATCAGCCCCGCCGCGACGAGGTCGGCGGGCTTTCGCAGCGTTCCGGTCATGCGCTCCGCCTCAAGAAATGGGTTCGTTTCGTAATTTTCGCTTTTTCGCTGAAAGATCAGGGACTTGGCGAAAATGCCTCGGCACGGCGCCGGGGGTCGCGAGGATATGCGGCGATGCGGGCGGGATATCAAGGGCAGATGCCATGCGAACGACGGGCATTTTTTGAAGCGGCGCCCTCGGCCCGTCCTCATTCGTCATGCCCGGACTTGATCCGGGCATCCATTCCGCCACCACGCGGACGGATCGATGGATTGCCGGGTCAAGCCCTGCAATGACGAGTAAAAAAAGACGGGCGCAAAATGGGTAAAAACGACGGCAAACGGCGTCAAATTTGGCTCAAAGAAGGTTCACCACGGAGACACGGAGGAAGAAGAGAAGAACAGAGAATAAAATTACTTCTCCGTGCTTCTCCGTGCCTCCGTGGTGCATTTCTTTTTTCACGTCATGCCCGGACTTGATCCGGGCATCCATCGCGCCACCGCGCGGGCGGATAGATGGATTGCCGGGTCAAGCCCGGCAATGACGAGGAAAAAAGAGAGCGCAAAATGGGTAGAAACGACGGCAAACGGCGTCAAAATTGGCTCAAAGAAGTTCACCACGGAGACACGGAGGAAGAAGAGAAGAACAGAGAATAAAATTTCTTCTCCGTGCTTCTCCGTGCCTCCGTGGTGCATCTATCTTTTTCCACGTCATGCCCGGACTTGATCCGGGCATCCATCGCGCCACCGCGCGGGTGGATAGATGGATTGCCGGGTCAAGCCCGGCAATGACGAGTGAAAAAAGACGGGCGCAAAATGGGTAAAAACGACGGCAAACGGCGTCAAATTTGGCTCAAAGAAGGTTCACCACGGAGACACGGAGGAAGAAGAGAGAAGAATAAAATTTCTTCTCCCTGCCCTCCGTGCCTCCGTGGTGCATTCTTTTTCATGTCATGCCCGGACTTGATCCGGGCATTCATTCATCACCGCACGGGCGGATGGATGGATTGCCGGGTCGAGCCCGGCAATGACGAAGAAAAGAGCGAGCGCCAAATTGGGTAAAAATGCGAAAACGGCGTCATTGCGAGGAACGTTAGCGACGAAGCAATCCAGTGGGTGGACAGACTGGATTGCTTCGCTTCGCTCGCAATGACGATCAAAGGGTAAGCGACGAGAACGTTGATCTCTCCCGTCAGGGAGAGATCGCATTCGCCATTCGCTTAGATATCCGCGTAGCAGTGCGTTTCCGCCGCGCCGCCGGGATGGGTCAACGCGCCCTTCTCCGCTTGGCCGACGAGTTGGGCGTATTTCCACAGCATGCCGCTTTGATAGTTGGTCTGGCGCGGTTTCCAGGCGGCGCGGCGCTTGGCGAGTTCCTCGTCGCTCAGCTCCACATTCATCGTGCCTTTGACCGCGTCGATGACGATGATGTCGCCGTCGTTGATCAAGCCGATGGGGCCGCCGACCGCCGCCTCGGGCCCGACATGGCCGATGCAGAAGCCGCGCGTACCGCCCGAGAAGCGGCCATCGGTGATCAGCGCCACCTGTTCCGAGATGCCCTGGCCATAGATCGCGGCGGTGGTCGCCAGCATCTCGCGCATGCCCGGCCCGCCGCGCGGCCCTTCATAGCGGATGACGATGACGTCGCCGGGCTTGTAGTCGCGTTTCTCGACCGCGGCAAAGGCCAGATCCTCGTTGTCGAAGCAGCGCGCCGGCCCGCGGAACGTCAGCGACTTATGCTGCATCCCCGCCACCTTCACGATGGCGCCGCCGGGTGCGAGATTGCCCTTCAGCACCACCACGCCGCCGGTCGGGGCGATCGGCTTCGTCGTCGGATAGACCACGTCCTGGTTGGTCGGGACGACGACGTCCTTCAGATTTTCGGCGATGGTCTTGCCGGTGACGGTCATGCAGTCGCCATGGATATAGCCGCCATCCAACAGCGCCTTCATCACGATCGGCACGCCGCCGATATCGTGCAGATCCTTCATCAGATATTTGCCGCCCGGCTTGAAGTCACCGATATAGGGCGTGCGCTGGAAGATCCGGCCGACCTCGTGAAGATCGAAATCGATCCCCGCCTCGTGCGCCATCGCCGGCAGATGAAGGCCGGCATTGGTCGAGCCGCCGGTCGCGGCGACGATGGTGGCGGCGTTCTCGAACGCCTTGCGGGTGCAGATATCGCGCGGCCGGAGGTTCAGCCGCAGCATGTTCATCACCGCGACGCCCGACGCCTCGGCATATTGATCGCGGCTCTCGAACGCCGCCGGCGTGCCGGCCGAACCGGGCAGCGCGAGGCCGATCGCCTCGGAGACGCAGGCCATGGTGTTGGCGGTGTACTGACCGGCGCAGGACCCGGCCGAGGGACAGGCGACGCATTCGAGGGCGTGCAGTTCCTCGTCGCTGGTGGTGCCGGCGGAATGGCCGCCCACCGCCTCGAACACATCGACGATGGTGACGTCGCGATTCTGGAACCGGCCCGGCAGGATGGTGCCGCCATACATGAAGACCGACGGCACGTTGAGCCGCAGCATCGACATCATCAGCCCCGGCAGCGATTTATCGCAGCCGGCGAACCCGACCAGCGCGTCATAGGAATGGCCGCGCATCGTCAGTTCGACCGAATCGGCGATGACGTCGCGCGAGACCAGCGAGGACTTCATCCCCTCATGCCCCATGGCGATGCCGTCGGTGACGGTGATGGTGGTGAATTCGCGCGGCGTGCCGCCGCCCATCGCGACGCCGCGCTTGGCCGATTGCGCCTGGCGCGACAGCGAGATGTTGCAGGGCGCCGCCTCGTTCCAGGTCGTCGCGACGCCGACGATCGGCTGCGCCAACTGTTCCTCGGTCACGCCCATCGCATAGAACATGGCGCGATGCGGCGCGCGCTCGGGACCGGAGGTCGAATGGCGGCTGGGGAGTTTGGTTTTATCCCAAACCGGCTTGCGGATATCGTCGGGCATGGTGGTCTCCTACGGGGTTAGGAGCACCATACAAAGGGAGACTACGACCGGCTAGTGGCTGAAGTAGTGAGACAATATTCCAGCCGACACTCAGTCATCATCAGCCGAAACTCCCAGTTTGATTCCCAAGCTGCGGCAATACCAATTATCAGGCTCAATATTCAAACCTTTTATGGTGTAACGTTTTGCTGAGTACTGATCGCCTAAGTGCAAATACAACCAAGCAAGGCGGGAGAAATCAGTTGCGTTTGCTTCAGCACTCCGGTTCACCATTATCTCTGCGAGATTCTCAAATAAGTGCCTTTTATTTTCGCGATCGACATCCGCAACGCTGCCAGCAGAAAAAACGGCATTTAGACGGTTGGCCACGTTGCTAACCTCATAGAAACTTACATCGTGTCGAGCGCACATCTCCAGCAAGGAATGGACCTCGCCCACAGAATCCTCCGTTTCCCTACAGAGCTGCGCCAACTCTTTCCAGGCATTAAGAGCCGTCTCACCATCTGCAGTTTCAAGGAAGTGACGCACACAGACCTTTGCAGCCTCCAGATCATCGTATGCGCCGCCATCTTGGTAAATCTCTGCCAATTGGAGCCACGTGTCTGGACTTCGTCGAGCCAAAAATTCCACCATCGGCAAATAGCGATCTAGAGCTTCGCGATCACGCTCAACCTCCCTAGCTACAAATCGAACAATTCGATTTATACGCGGCCTAACACCGTGCCTAATATCAATACCGGAACCGCCGCCGAACTGTTGCAACAGATGCGTATCATTCACGATCAGCTGCTTCAGCGAATGGACTGAGAGTTTTTGTTGCCCAAATTTCGAAGCGACAAAAGGAACTGAAATAAAATCTTCATCGTCCTGTTCAGAACGAACAATTTCAACAAAAGAATAATTTTGAAGCTGCTCGATTGCTTCTTTTACGTTAAATCGCTCCAATGCTGAAGAAAGCAAAACAGCCTCTAAAGCGACAAGAGGCACCGTGGATCGCCATCCGCATAAGGTTAGATAACACCGCTGAGCTGCCGGAGAAAGTTTGATGTAAGTCCGCTCGAAAAGAGCGGTAAGTATTTCATCGCTATTTGCAATTAGCCGTTCGACTTTAACAAGCTTCTTTTGCTGAGCAACATCTCCCAAAAGCATCTTCACAACATACGGATGCCCATCAGATTCAACACTGATTTGCTCTCGATATTCGCGCGTCAAAAGGTGGGAAATTCCCAAACGATTAGCAGTAACCTCAATAAGCTTATTTATCTCGTCCTCTTTCATACCCGTGACTTGAACAGGGTAGTCTCCCTTAAACTCTCGGTGTCGAGTTGTGATAAGGATTTTATTCGGCGGGCGAATAAACGTATCAACCCAAGTATAAACCTCAATGGGATTTCCGATAGTTTCAAAATTATCGAATATGAAGAGGGTTTCTCCAATTTCAGATTTTTGCAAAGCGAACGGCGGCGACGGCACCACCGGATTCTGTTTCGCGGCGATGCGTTGATTCTTCACCGCGGTCTCGATGGTCGAGAGTGCCTGGCGCTGCGGCCCGATGATCATGCCGAAGGGGCCGCGCCCGGATTTTTCGAGCGCGTGCGCCTGCTCGATCAGTCCCGCCCAAGCGGACTGCTCCTCAGCGACGAAAGCTTCCAGCTCTTCCAGCGTCGTAAACTTAACAACGCCGGGATTCTCTTTCAGATCCAGCTCAAGCAGCGGATCGAATACCGATGCGGCCATGATGGTGCCACCCCAGCAAGGGACGATGGCACCACGCTAAAGCCCGTTACGGCGGAAAAACATCATCCTTCCGTATCAGGTTCACCGGCCGGGCAGCGCGACCACGTACCGCTTGTCGATGACGCCGTCGCTCTTCGCATCCGCCGGCACCATCCCCTGCGACTTGAACCAGTCGATCTGATGCAGCACGTCCTTCACATCCAGCCGCGCCTCGGGATCGACATAGGCGATGCCGGTTTGAAGCCGTGTTGCCGGCTGGCCGATATGGCTCGCCAAAATATCGAGAACGGCCGGCGCGTCCGGGCCATCCTTGCGCGTACCGTTCGGGCTGAAGGCATCGTTGTAATCGCGTGCCGCTTTCTTATAGGCGCGCAGGAATCCCTCGACCACCGGGCGGCGCCGATCGGCGGTCTTGGGTGTGACGAACATCGCCGCGATCTGCCACGCGCGCTCATCCCCGACCCAGCCCAACAGATGCGCCTGTTTCTTCTCGAGCAGCGGCAGGGACAACGTGTTGATCAGCACACCCGCATCCGCCGTCCCGCCGGCCAGCGCCGAGGCGACATTGGGCAGGCTTTGCAGCGGCAGCAGCCGGATCGTCTTCATGTCGATGTGATATTTATCCGCGATCAACGCGACGCTGTAATGCACCGGCCCGCCGGTCTGCGGGATGGCGACCGAATGGCCGCCCAGATCTTTGAACGACCGCAGCCCCTCGTCCCACGCCTTGTTCGACACCAGCACGCCCTGGCCGTTGAAGCTGGGCGCTTCCTGCGCCGCGCCGGCGATCAGCCGCAGGCTGCCCTTGGTCGCAAGATTATAAAACGCCGCCGACAGCGCCGTGTTACCGATATCGGTATCGCCCGCGACCACCGACGTCACCACGACCTGCGACGCATCGAAATTGAAAAACTCGGCTGTCAGCCCCTCGGCCGCGAAGTAACCGCGATCCTGTGCGATATAGAGCGGCCCCGAACTGGTCGTCGCGACGAGGCCGATCTTGATCGTATCGAGCGCGAAAGCCGGCGTTGCGATGATAAGACCGAGCGCGACGGCGATAAGACGTTGCATGCGTTTCCCCCGAATGGCTTTTCGATCACGAACCCTTCGACAAGCTCAGGGTGAGGTGAAAGGGATGCGTTGCATCGCCATTGGATGATGCCCGACTCTTCCTCACCTCACCCTGAGCTTGTCGAAGGGCTCGGGTTATCCTTGCAACAATCCTATCACTTGCCCCCACCGCCTCGACACGCAAAAATCAGCCCAAGCAACACAGCGGAGGAACGCCATGACGCAACAGGTCATCAATCTCAAAGGGATGGATCATCCCCAACAATCGCCCCTCGCCTGCAAGGTCGGGCCGTTGCTCGCTTCGGGCGCGATCAGCGGTAAGGACACCGCCACCGGCATCATGCCCGCCGACGGCGAAGGCCAGGCGCGCAATGTCTTCATCAACATGAAAGCCGTCCTCGCCGCCGCCGGCATGAGCATCGACGACGTGGCGAAACTGACGATCTATATCGCCGACGATAAATACCGCGACGCGGCCATCGCCGAATGGGCTAAATGCTGGCCCGACCCGCAAAAACGCCCCGCGCGCCGCACCCTGATCGCTCCGCTTCACGCCGGCAGCATCCAGGTCGAGGTGATTGCATTTAAGATGTGAGGGAAGCGCTGCTTCCTTATTGTCGTCACCCCCGCGAAAGCGGGGGTCCATTCCAACAAGAGATTGGCTGCCCGATGGATTCCCGCTTTCGCGGGAATGACGATGAATAATGATTATCCCGCCAGCCAATAAACAAACAGCATGACGTAACCGGCGATCGCGACACTGGCATGGATGCCGATCGCGATGCCGGGCATATGTTGCCGGCGAACATGCAGCACGATGCTGCCAATGCCCAACAAGATCGCTGCGCCCAGCAACACCGCGCCGACCATGCCGAACGCCTGCGTCCCTGTCATCGCACCGCGCGGCGGTTCGGTGATCAAGGCGTCGATCAGCACGCCATAGCCGACGATAACGAGCAGACCGTGCAGCGATGCGAGGATGCGCGCGGGTGGCTTGGACGGCGCGACGAGCGCGATGACGGCGAGGATCATGCCAACGACGACGCCAGCGCCCAGAATTTCGATAGCAAGAGTCAGCATCACGATAATCGGAAGTCCTTCTCCGCCCTTTTGGGGGCCCTTTGGGGGCAGAAGGATTTAGGATGAGGTGGGTGGTTCAGCATCGACGATTCGACTTGTGGCGCGACACCTCACCCTCCCATTGCGTTGCAATGGGCCCCTCCCTCTCCCCTAAAGCGGAGAGGGTCACGGGGAGTGTCATACGCCGATGCGGGCGATGGCGGCGTTGAGGCGTTCGAGGGAGGCTTCGTAAGCCGCCTGGCGTTCGCGTTGTTCGTCGATCGCTTCGGGCTTCGCTTTGGCCATGAATTGCTCATTGCCGAGTTTCTTCGCGATCTTGTCGAGTTCCGACACGATGCCCGCCGCTTCTTTCTGCAAGCGCGCGCGTTCCTTGCCGAGGTCGATCGCACCGGCCAGGTCGATCAGCATCGTCGTGCCTTCGACCACAACCTGCAGCGCGTTCTTCGCATCGAACGAAGCTTCGCCGAAGGCGATGTCCTTCAAACGCGCCAGACGACGGATCGGTTCGTTATGACGGGCGATCCATTCGCGGCCTTGCGCTTGAGTCTCGGTAACGGCGGCGTTGAGCTCGCTGCTCATCGGGATATTCATTTCCGCACGCGTCGTGCGGATCGCCGAGATCAGCGCCACGACCCATTCCATCTCGGCGACGGCGCCGTGATCGTCGAGATCAATCGCTTCGGGCCATTTCGCGCCGATCAGCAACCCAGCATCCGCACCGGCGATGTGTTTCCACAGCGTCTCGGTGATGTAGGGCATGATCGGATGCAGCAGATGGGTCACGCGCTCGATCACCCAGATCGTCGTCGCGCGGGTTTCGGCCTTGGCGGCTTCGTCTGTGCCGGTGAGGATCGGCTTCGAGAATTCGATATACCAGTCGCAGAAACTGCCCCAGGTGAATTGGTAGAGCGCATCGGCCGCGTCGTTGAATTTATATTCGTCGATCGCCGCGGCAACGCGCAGGCCCAGCTTCATCGCCTGCGCCCCGATCCAACGATTGATCGTCAGAGTCGCCGTCGCCGGGTCGAATCCCGGCACACGGACACATCCGTTCATCTCGGCATAACGCGTCGCGTTCCACAGCTTGGTGCCGAAGTTGCGATAGCCTTCGATGCGGCTTTCGGCCAGCTTGATGTCGCGGCCCTGCGCCGCCAACGCGGTCAGGGTGAAGCGCAGCGCGTCGGTGCCGTAACGTTCGATCAACTCCAGCGGATCGATGACGTTGCCCTTGGACTTCGACATCTTCTGGCCGCGCTCGTCGCGCACCAGCGCATGGATATAGACCGTCTTGAACGGCACCTGGCCCATGAACTTGCAACCCATCATCATCATCCGGGCGACCCAGAAGAAGATGATGTCGAAGCCCGTCACCAGCACGTCGGTCGGGTAATAGCGCGCCACTTCGCGCGTCTGTTCCGGCCAGCCCAAGGTCGAGAACGGCCACAGCGCCGACGAGAACCAGGTATCGAGCACGTCTGTATCGCGGCGCAGCGATTGCTCGCGGCCGTAATGTTTCGCCGCGCTGTCCAGCGCCTCGGCTTCGGTTTCCTCGACGAAGATCGTGCCGTCGGGACCGTACCAGGCCGGCACCTGATGACCCCACCAGATCTGGCGCGAGATGCACCAGGGCTGAATGTTGCGCATCCATTCGAAGAAGGTGTTCTCCCACATCTTCGGAACGAACTTGGTCGCGCCGCTTTCGACCGAGGCGACGGCGGCCTTCGACAATTCGGCGGCATTCACATACCACTGATCGGTCAACCATGGCTCGATCACCACGCCGGATCGGTCGCCGTACGGCACCATCAGCGTGTGCGGATCGATCTTCTCGACCAGCCCCTGCTCTTCCAGCGCGATGACGATCGCCTTGCGCGCGGCGAAACGGTCCATGCCGCGATAGGCCTCGGGCACCTCGCTGTTCAGCTTGGCGTCCTGATCGAAGATATTGAGCAACGGCAGGTTATGCCGGCGGCCGACCTCGAAATCGTTGAAGTCATGCGCGGGAGTGATCTTCACCGCGCCGCTACCGGTGGTCGGATCGGCATGTTCGTCGCCGACGATTGGAATGCGCCGGCCGGTCAGCGGCAGAACGACATTCTTGCCGATGAGATGTTTGTAGCGGTCGTCGTCGGGATGCACCGCGACGCCGGTATCGCCCAGCATCGTTTCCGGCCGGGTTGTCGCAACGGTGATGAAGGTGTCGGCATGGCCTTCAACCGGATATTTGAAATACCACAGCGAGCCCTTGGTCTCGCGGCTTTCGACTTCGAGGTCGGACACCGCCGTATGCAGCTTGGGGTCCCAATTGACCAGCCGTTTGTCGCGATAGATCAGCCCTTCGCGATGCAGCTGCACGAAGACGCGCCGCACCGCTGCCGACAGACCTTCGTCCATGGTGAAGCGTTCGCGCGCCCAATCGGGCGATGCACCCAGCTCGCGCAATTGCCGGGTGATGGTGCCGCCGGATTCGCCCTTCCACTGCCAGACGCGTTCGATGAACTTGTCGCGGCCCAGCGCATGACGATCCGACTTTTCGGCTTCGAGCTGACGCTCGACCACCATCTGCGTCGCGATGCCGGCATGATCGGTGCCTGGCTGCCACAACGCATCGAAGCCGCGCATGCGGTGATAGCGGATGAGGATGTCCTGCAGCGTGAAGGTCAGCGCGTGACCCATATGAAGGCTGCCCGTCACGTTGGGCGGCGGCATCATGATGGTGTAAGGCGTTGCCTTACTCTCGGGATTGGCAGCGAAAGCGCCGGCCTTTTCCCAAGCAGCGTAAATATCCGCCTGCACGGCGGCCGGATTGAAGGTTTTATCGAGCGTTTGATCAGACACGGCCGAGCCGCCTCCTTGAAAGCGGATTCGGAATCGAAAGCAGCCGCGTGTTAGCGGCGCTGAGCGTCGATGGCCAAGCGGCCGATCTCTTCGCGGACGATGCGCTCGACGATTTGCGGCAGGTTGTCGTCGAGCCACGATTTGAGGATCGGACGAAGAAGCTCGCGGGTGATGTCTTCAAGAGTCTGGTTGGACTGGCCCATGGGCAGGCTTTCAATATCTGGCTCGCGGTGGGTACGGGTAACAAGTTCGCTCAAGGCGGCAAGCGAGGCCGTCGCGGCATGATCCGAGATCAACCGATCACGATTTGAATGTTCGGGTTCCGGCGGTGGCGGCGGTGGTTCGATCGCGCGCGGTGCCGGTGGCGGATCGACATGCCGAATGACGGGCATCGGCTCGGGTTCGGGCTCTTCATGCGCCAGCGCCAACGGTGCTTCTTCGACGACCTGAAGCGGCTCTTCGTGATGCACGACGGGCGCAGGCGGCGGCGCGGGTGGCGGAGGCGGCGGCAACGGATTGTCATGAACCTCGTCGGTGAGGAGCAGGACATCGTCATCGACGAAAACGGGTTTCGGCGCGGGGGCAGCAGCAACAGGCGCGGCAACGGGTGGCGGCACCATCGGTGCGATTTCGGCTGGTGCCGGACGGGCGACAGCTTCCAGGGGCGGCGCTTCGGGCGCTTTGGCCGGAGCAGCCTCAGCCGGCAACGCCGTCGGCGCTTCTTCAGCAGCCGGCGTCGCTTCCTCGCCATCCTCGGATATGATCCGACGGATGGAAGCGAGGATTTCTTCCATCGATGGTTCGTGTTGGTCTTTGGCGTCCGACATGCCCACCTAGTCCCGGCTAACCCTTTCTATAGTAGGGTAAAGCTGCCGGAAACGCCAGTGACAGTGAGGTGATTAGGTTGGGGTAGCCGGTGCGTGGGGCGACTCGGACGCCAGTGCCCTACCCCATCCCTTTATCGTCACCCCCGCGAAAGCGGGGTTCCATGTCTCGACCGCGCTGATTGCGGAATGGATTCCCGCTCCTGAGCGAAGTCGAAGGGCGCGGGAATGACGAATGAGGTTAGGCGGCCGCCTTACTTCTTATCCGTACCGTTGTCGGAGCCGAAGCCGATGACCTTGTTGCGGACCGACTGGTAATGCTTTTGCACGTCGTAGAGATCGACCGGCAGCTTCAATTCGATTGCGGTCAGGCGGCCGGTCTGCAGTGAGAGGTTAAACTCGGCGACATTGTAATCGTGCTGCGCCTTCACCAGGAAGACTTGATCGGCGAACAATTCCTGCTGCGCGTTCAAGACGTCGATGACGGTGCGCGATCCGACCTGTTGTTGTTGGGTGATGCCTTCGAGGGCAATCGTCGCGGCGCGGATCGTCGTCTGCAACGAGGTGATGCTGGCACGGGCGGACTGCATCGTCTCCCACGCCTGGGTCGCGGTTTGAACCGCGGCACGGCGCGCATCGTCGGTGGTGCCTTGCGCCTTGCCGACGTTTTCGATGGCGGCGCGGCTTTGCGACCAGACGTTGCCCGCCTCGTACAGCGGCACGCTGAGCTGCACCACGGCCGAGCGGTTGGTGGCTTCGCGGCCAAGGACCGTCGTGTCCTGCGCGCGGTTGATGTTGCCGACAACCGACAGCGTCGGCAGAAGCTGCGCCTTGGTCGCGGCGACGGTGTCGCGCGCGGCGGCTTCGGTGAATTGAGCGGCGATGATGTTCGGATTCTCGGTCGCCGCCAAGGTCAGCGCGTGATCGCGGGTCGCCGGCAGCACCGGATGGCGTGTCGGCTGAACCAGATCGATCGGCGCGTGGCCGACGACACGGGTGTAATTGGCTCGGTCGTTTTCAAGTGCGCCCTGATCGGTCTGGCGGGTCGCTTGCGCGGCCGCTTGACGGGCTTGCGCCTGGGCGACGTCGGTACGCGTCACCTGCCCGACCCGGAACTGATCGTTGGTCGCTTCCAACTGTCGCGCCAGAACCTGTTCGTTATTGCGGTCGAGTTCGACCACGGCGAGATCGCGCAGCACGTCGAAATAAGCCTGCGCCGCAGTGAAAAACGCGGTGCTCTCGGTTGCGACAAGGCGCGCCCGTTCCGCCGTCACCTGGTCTTCGGCCTGGGCCGTCTTGGCGATCGTGCCGCCGCCGTTCCAGATCGGCTGGGTCAGGGTCAGCGCGTAGGTCGTCGGGTTCAGTTTTTGATAGCCGGGCGCGTTGGGCGGTGCGGCAGGGGTGTTTTCCTGCTGCTGGAATCCGGTCGAGGCGAGAAACGTGACGGTCGGACGCCACCCCGCGATCGCCTGGGGTACGCCTTCGTCGATGGCGCGCAGATTGGCGCGCTCGCCAAGGATTTGCGGGTTGGTGTTGTAGGTCGAGACCAAGGCTTCGTCGATCGATTCGGCGCGGGCGCCGGCGGCGAGCATCCCCATGCCCGTCACACCCAAGCCCGTCACGAGCGAGGCAAACACAATCCGACGCATAACAGCTCCCCGAACCTTATTTTATCGACGGCCAGACTTAGACCGCGACTTAGAAGCAGACTTAGAAAACGAAACCGGGCGCGCGCCCGAACTCCGGCAAAAGACAAACCGCCGCGTCGAACATCGCGCGGCTGGACAACGCGCCTTCGGCACGGGTCATCAACGTGGCCTGTCCCACCCCTGCCCCCGGCAGACGCGAATCAGGTTCCAGCACGGTGACGAGACGTCCGCCCTCGGCGAGCTGGTCGCTCACCCCGGCCGGGATCGTGGTGACGGCACCGCTGATGACGATGACATTATAAGGACCGGCGGCACGCCAGCCGGTCGCGAGCGGTCCTTCGACCACCTGAACATTGGCATAACCGAGATCGCCGATCGCACCGCGCGTCGCGGTGCAGCAACCGGTATCGCTATCGACCGAAACCACCGACGCCGCGATCTTCGAAACAAGTGCCGTGGTGTAGCCGGAGCCGCAACCGATCACGAGCGCCTTGTCATGAAGGCCGATTGAAGCAGCCTGGAGCATGCGCGCCAGCACCATCGGCGCCATCACCGCACGGCCATTGCCGAGCGGAATGTCGCTATCGACATAGGCGTTACCGCGCAACGCCGGCGGCACGAAGCGCGCCCGCGGAACGGTGAGGAAAGCGTCGAGAACGCGCTCGTCCGTCACCTTATTGGTGCGGAGCTGGCTTTCGACCATATTGAGACGGGCAACGGCTTCGTTGATCATGGCAACATTGTGTTTAACCAATAAAAGCCCTGGACTTATAGAGCGTTGGGTAAAAGCTGACAATGCGCCGATTAGCCTCGGGGATGATTCCTTGGGGTTCGGATTCCTGGCCCCCGAAACGGTCGCGGATATGGACGAAAGCCCGCCGGCCCCTTATATCTCCTCCCCCTATCCGGCCGGATGGCAGAGTGGCGATGCAGAGGACTGCAAATCCTCGTACCCGAGTTCGATTCTCGGTTCGGCCTCCAAATTTCCTGGGCGTTTACGGGGTGTTATTGGAAACCCTTTAAACCCTGGATGACCAAAGGGCGCGCGCGCCGAAAACCATCCTAAGTGGTGGCAAAGCGCGCAAGGCTTTGATATAAGCCCGCCCACGCCGTTCGCGGCGACCGCTATTCCGGGGTAGCTCAGCGGTAGAGCAATCGGCTGTTAACCGATCGGTCCGCGGTTCGAATCCGCGCCCCGGAGCCAGTTTTGAAAAAGGGGTTGAGCCGCCACGGGCGCTCGGCCCCTTTTTATTTGCCCCTAGCGCAAACGCGAGCTTCGATTTCCCCACAGCCCTAGCTCGATAACATTCGCCCTATTCGGCACCAATAGACCTCCTTCGCAATTTCCCTCCTAGCTGTTACCTTTCGACAAGGCAGGCGGGGCGTTTCGCCGCTAGGGGGAAGCAGTGGGAACAGTGTCCGCGTTTGTACGGAACAACTTCGTTGCGATCTGTTTCTGTTTTCTGGTTATAGGCCAAACCCAAGCACAGCAGAGTCCTTCGCCGCAGACTGTGGCCGAAATTAATCGGCGATGCGAAATGGCTTTCGCAAATCCGGCAATCGATCCAATACGCCCAAAAATTGCAATCAATATTCGAGACACGACATTGCGAATGCAAAACGACGGCGCATACGCAACGGATAAGGAATGGATTGCTTTAGAAACTTGGCTAAAAGCCCGCGAAGACTGTATTAGCGCGTCCGCCGCTAAGAGGCGAGCAACGACCCCTGCTCAAATATTGTCTGTACAAATCTCCGTTGAGCAAAGAACCAATCAGCTTATAGGTGATTTAAGAGGCGGAAAAATCAGCTACGGACAGTTCAATACAGCACGCGTCGGAAACGTAACCGAAGGCAGCAAACAAATCGCACAAATAAAACGCGATCTAAATATAGGGCCTCAGTCATCTTCAGCCACAGAGACAAGAGTACCCCTGAAAAATAATCACGGAACATTCAGCGTTCCAGTTATCGTCAACAACGCGATAAGGCTTGATTTCATCATCGATAGCGGCGCAGCGGATGTGAGCATTCCCGCCGATGTGGTCATAACTCTGATGAGGACTGGAACTTTAAAATCAACCGATTTTACAGGAAAGACAATATACGTTCTCGCGGATGGATCGAAGGTTCCTTCCTCCACTTTCGTTATTAGATCACTGAAGGTCGGCAACAAAATTATTACTGACGTAAGAGGAAACGTCGCTTCAGTGAAGGGAAGCCTCTTACTCGGGCAAAGTTTTCTTCAGCGCATTAAATCGTGGTCGATAGACAATTCAACACAACAACTCGTGCTTCAGTAAATCATGCTTGCCTTAGAAACGTCGGTGCATTTCGGCGATATCTTCCATCTCCTGAAGAGAGGCGCTGTCATTTAAATCGACACCGGCCCTCAGACCTCCGCTCGACATACTGACAGACGGCGTAATAAGCGCGCGGCTACGGACACAAGACCGTGCGATGCGCAAGCGGCGGAATACGCGCTCGATCAAGTTGCCAAATAATCCGCGCAAGCAACCCTACCGCATCTTCAGCACGGTCACCTGGTCGCTCGTCGGGTCCGTGGTCTTGCGCAGGTCGGCGACCTGTTTGGCCGTCACCGCCCCTGCCCCGTTGCCCCAGCCGTTGCGGATGAAGCTGACGACGTCGGCGATCTGCTCGTCGTTCAGTTGGCCGCGGAACTGCGGCATGCGGTAGGCGTCGGGGGCACCTTTGACGACCAGCGGGGCGGCGCCGTTGAGGACGAGGTTGATGAGCGAGGCCGGGTCCTTGTCGAGCACCGTCGGGTTGCCGGCGAGGCGCGGCAGATAGGGCGCGAAGCCTTTGCCGTCGTTGCCGTGGCACGCGGCGCAGGTACCGGCGTAGGTCGCGGCACCGGGCTCAGTCGCGCGGGCGCTGTTGAGCGCCGTGGTGGTTGATGCGTCATAGACGTAGGCCGGCTGGTTCTCGGCCGGGGCCAGCGATTTGATATAGGCCGCCACCGCCGTCACATCGTCATCCGACAGATAGGGCGTGCTGTTGTTGATGACGTCGATCATCGAGCCGAACACCGCGCCGTCGCGGTTGTGGCCGGTCTTGAGGAATTCGGCGACGTCTTCTTTCGCCCATTGGCCAAGGCCCGTGCGAAGATCGCCGCGCAGATTAGCCGCCGACCACCCGTCGAGATTGGCGCCCGACAGATACGCCGTGCTGCTGTCGTCGAGAGCCTTCTCCTGGAAGGCGATGCCGCGCGGCGTATGGCAGGCGCCGCAATGGCCGAGGCTTTCGACCAGATAAGCGCCGCGATTCCATTCTGCGTCGTGATTCGATTGCGGCACATACTTGCCGCTAGGCGCGAAGACCGCATCCCAGATTGCCAGCGGCCAGCGGAAGCTAAGCCAAGCCGGAATCTCGTTCTTCATGTTGGCTTGTTTGACCGGCGCGACTTCTTTGAGGAAGAAGTCATAGAGCGCGTGCATGTCATCGTCGTTGAGCTTGGCATAGGACGGATACGGCATGGCGGGATAAAGCCGATGCCCATCTTTGGCGATGCCACGGCGCAAGGCGCGATCGAAATCGTCGAACGTGTAATCGCCGATGCCGGTTTCTTTATCGGGTGTGATGTTGGTCGAATAGATCGCGCCGACCGGGCTGCCCATCTTGAGGCCGCCGGCAAAGGCCTTGCCGTTCGGCACGGAATGGCAGGCAACACAATCGCCGGCGCGGGCGACATATTCGCCATGACTCATCTGCGGCGCAGACGGCACGACCACGGCGGGTTTGGTGTCCTGCGCATTGGCCAGCGGTACGGCGCCGACAATGAGAAACGCGGCGGCAAGAAATTTCATCGGATTCATCACGATATGCTCGCTGATTTTTTTATGGGACGGACGGCGGAAGAGTGATGACGCGCGAGCACAGCCACCGCCGCGGGGCGATGGCTGTGTTGCTAAAGCGTCAGATCAGGCCGAACCCGAGAGGTCGTGATCCATGATCGGGAAGCTGCGGATGCGCTTGCCGGTGGCGGCGAAGATCGCGTTGGCGACGGCACCGCCGATCGGCGGCACCGCAGGCTCACCCGCCCCACCCCATAACTTGCCGCCGCTGGGCATCAGATGCACGTCGATGCGCGGCGCCTCGGCGAGACGCACCATGCGATAGGTGTCGAAATTGCCTTGCACCGGCACGCCGTTCTTCACCGTGATCTTGCCATAGAGCGCGGCGCTGAGGCCGAAGATCACGCTGCCTTCGGCCTGTTCCGCGATCGACAGCGGATTGACCTGAATGCGCGTATCGAGCGCGACGGTGACGCGATTGACCTTCACGTCGCCCTTGGCGCTGACCGTGACCTCGGCGACTTGCGCGCAGAGGCTGCCGGTATCTTCGCAGATCGCGATACCGCGGCCGGTGCCTTTCGGCAGCGGCTTGCCCCAATCGCCTTTCTCGGCGGCGAGGTCGAGCACCTTCACCCAATCGGGCTTGTCGGCAAGCAATTTGCGCCGCAGCTGATAGGGATCGAGATTGCTGGCCGCTGCGATCTCGTCGAGGAAGCTTTCGATCGCGTAGGTATGCTGGTTCGCGCCCGGCGCGCGCCAGAACCAGACCGGCAGATGCGTATTCTTGATCGACGCCTGCACCCGCTGATTCGGGATCGTGTAGCCGTTATTGCTGAGGCCCGCGACGGCCATCGGCTCCGGGCCCTTCATGCCGGGAATGACGCGGCCGACCGAATTGAGGATCGACGAGGTCACGACACGGATATCCCACGCGGTCGGCATGCCGTCCTTATCGACAGCGGCCTTGAAGCGTACGACCGCATGCGGACGGAACTTGTCCTGGCGCGTGTCTTCTTCGCGCGTCCAGATCAGCTTCACCGGCTTTTGCACCACCTTGGCGACCTGGATCGCCTGGATGATTTCATCACTCGCGTCGCGCCGGCCGAAGCCGCCGCCGACGAAAGCATTGTGGATATAGACGTTCTCTTCTTCGAGACCTGATGCCTTCGCCGCCGCTTCGGTGGCGTCGAGCGCATCTTGCGTGCCGACCCACACATCGAGCCGGTCGGCCTGCAGATGAACGGTCGCGTTCATCGGCTCCATCGGCGAATGCGACAGATAGGGCGTCTCATAGACGGCTTCGATGGTCTTGGCCGCACCCTTGATCGCCTGATCGACATCGCCGGTATTGCGCGCCGATTGCATCGGGCCATCGAGGGCGTCGTGGAAATCCTTCGACAGCTGCGCGCTATCGATGCCGCCGGCCCCGTTGGTATCCCATTCCGGTTGCAGCTTCGCCAGCGCCTGTTTGGCGCGCCAGTAGCTGCCGGTTGCGACGACCGCGACGGCGTTATCGAGCTTCACGACCTTGAGAATGCCCGGCGCATTGGCGAGCACCGATTCATCGACGCTCTTCAATTTACCGCCCGGCACCGGCGAAGCATTGATCGCCGCATACACCATGTCGGGAATCTGCGCGTCGATGCCGAACTTCGCCGCGCCGTTGATCTTGTGCGGAACATCCATGCGCGGCATCGGCGTGCCGATGAAAGTATATTGATCCGGCGTCTTGATCGCCGGTTCTTTATCGAGTTTCACCTTCGCCGCATCGGGTGCGAGTTCGCCATAGCGAAAGCTACGGCCCGAGGCTGTGTGCGTGACGACACCGTTCTTCACGCTGCATTCCGTCGGCGCGACGTTCCAGCGTGTGGCCGCTACAGCGATCAGCCGTTCGCGCGCGCTGGCACCGACCTGCTGCACTTTGACTTGCGAGCCTTTGATCGTCCGGCTGCCGTTCGAGAACATGTCGCCATAGACTTTTTTCTCGCGCAGATTCCGGTTCGGCGATGCGTATTCGATCCGCACCTTCGACCAGTCGCACTGCAGTTCCTCGACCAGCATCATCGGCACGGCGGTCATGCTGCCTTGGCCCATCTCGGAACGCTGATAGCGGATCAAGACCGAATCATCCGGATCGATCGCGATCCAGGCATCGATCTCGTTGGCATTATGAGCATCGGTGTCCCACGGCTGCACGCCGACGACGGCGGCTTTGGCGAGACGCGACAACGGGCCGATACCGACCGCGAAGCCACCGGCGACGGTAGCGGCGGTGACGATGAAGCTGCGGCGTGACGTATTCGGCATGATGCGATTTCCATCCATGGCTCGTCCTCCCCTCAAGCTTTCATCAGGTCGGCAGCACGATGGATCGCGCGGCGAAGACGTTCATACGTCCCGCAGCGACAGATATTCGTGATGTTGTTGTCGATATCCGCGTCGGTCGGATTGGGGTTCTGTTTAAGGAACGCGACCGTGGCCATGATCTGACCGGATTGACAGTATCCGCATTGCGGGACGTCCTCGGCCAGCCACGCCTGCTGCACCGGATGTTTGCTATCGGTCGAGAGTCCTTCGATCGTCGTGACCGTCGCGCCTTCGAGCGCGCCAATCGGCACCGAGCACGAACGCATCGCCTGGCCGTTCACATGCACGGTGCAGGCGCCGCATTGCGCGATGCCGCAGCCGAATTTCGTGCCGGTTAGCCCGACCGCATCGCGGATCACCCAAAGCAGCGGTGTATCCGGCTCCAGATCTACTTGATGCTGTGTTCCATTGACGGTGATATTGACCATTGGCCTCTCCTGCGGACGGGGCGCCCGAAAGCGCACTCTTAGATTGCACGTTATTATAGCAGATACCTGATGCGGGGCGAGAGCCGCCTTCGGTCACATCCGCGAGACCGGATAGGACACAATGCCTGACATATCCACGTGGTTGCCTGCTCTCATTTAGGCATCGATCCAGCCGCTAAATAATGCTGTGCCGGTTCATGGGGCTGCGGTCTGATCGAGCGAACAAGCATGCGAGAGAGCATCATGGTATCGCCGTTCCGGTTTGGATTTTTCACCAATTTCGGCGCCGACGAATGGAACGGCACCTTCAGCAACGGCGGTTCGCCCTGGACCGGCGAGTTTCATGTCGAGATCGCCAAGGCGTTGGAACGCGCCGCGTTCGATTTCATCTTCTTCGACGACAATCTGTTGGTGCCCGAAACCTACGGCAACAGCATGGATGCTTATCTTCGGCTAAGCGCTACAGCGCCGAAGCACGATCCCGCTCCCCTCGCCTCGCTGATCGGCGCATCGACCAAAGACATCGGCGTGGTCATCACGCTTTCGACTCTCGCCTATCCGCCTTACATGCTCGCCCGGCTCTGCGCGACGCTGGATCATATCTGCCGCGGCCGCTTCGGCTGGAACATCGTCACCAGCACCGAACATGGCGCCGCGCAGAATTTCGGCCTCGATCAACTCCCGCTGCGGGTCGATCGCTATGAGGTCGCCGAGGAATATATGGATCTGGTCGGGCAGTTGTTCCGGTCGTGGGAACCTGACGCCGTCGTTCTCGATCGCGAGAAAGGCATCTATGCCGATGCCAGCAAGGTTCACGCAATCAATTTTGCCGGCAAGCATTTCAAGTCGCGCGGCCCCCTGAACACCGTGCCGTCGCCGCAAGGGCGTCCGGCCTACTTCCAGGCCGGCGCATCACCGGTCGGCCGCGCCTTCGCCGCCAAGTATGCCGACGCGGTGATCGTGTCCGCCAAAGGCCCGGCGGGCATGAAAGCGTTTCGCGACGATGTTCGCGCTAAGGTCGCAGCGGCAGGGCGCGATCCGGACTCGGTGAAAGTCTTCTTTCTTCTCGCCCCCGTTCTCGGCGCGACGACCTCCGAGGCGCGCGCCAAACATGACCGGCTGCGCTCGTCACCGTTCATCTTGGAGCGCACCCTTGCCTTCACCAGCTCGATCTCGAACATCGACTTCGCGCAATTCGATTTGGATAAGCCGCTACCGACCCTCACCACCGAAGGCGGTTCCGGCACGTTGGAAAAAATCATTCAGCAAAGCGGCGGCCAAGGCAGCGACAAGACGCTGCGCGAACTGGCCAAGATCGGGATGGGAAATTCCGTCGATCTCGTCGGCACGCCGGACGAAGTCGCGGATGAGATGGTGGCGATTGCCGAGCATGTCGGCGGCGATGGATTCCTCTTCACCTCGCCGTCGCAACAGGTCAGCCGGCATTACATCACCGAACTAACCGAAGGATTAGCACCCGCGCTGCAAAAGCGCGGACTGATGCGCAGTGCATCAACTCCGGGGACGTTGCGCCATAAACTGCAAGCCTAAAGATGTCCAAAGCATCCTGCGTCCCTCGACTTCGCTCGGGATGAGGATGAAGCGGTGCGTTTAATGTCGGATGCAACGCTTGATATTTACCTCATCCCGAGCGAAGTCGAGGGACGCGCGACGGCACAGCCATCGCTCTTTTCAGCGGCTAAACCCAACGGCATATACGGGTTTTATATTTTTTCGCCGCAAAATCGACCTCGCTTTCCAATAGTCGTCCGCTCACGTTACGGCGATGGAAAGCACATCGGTTGCTAAGGTGCGGCACTGCCCGCTGGTATTGGGTGCGCTGGGCGTCGTCTATGGCGATATCGGCACCTCTCCGCTTTATACGGTCAAACAATGTTTCGACGCGCTGGGCGGCGCGACGAGCGTCACGATCTATGGCGTCCTGTCGCTGATCACCTGGGCGCTGATCGTCATCGTCACCATCAAATATGTCGGCGTCATCATGCGCGCCGACAATCGCGGCGAAGGCGGCATCCTCGCTTTGACCGCTCTCGCGTTGCGCGTCGCCAAGCCCGGCACGTCGCTGCATTGGACGATTCTGGCCGCCGGCCTGTTGGGCGCATCTTTGTTCTACGGCGACGGCGTCATCACGCCGGCGATATCGGTCCTCAGCGCCGTCGAAGGACTGAAAGTCGTCACGCCCGCCTTCGCGCCCTATGTCATTCCGCTGACGATCGCGATCTTGCTCGGCCTGTTCGCGGTGCAGCGCACGGGCACCGCGCGGATCGGCGGATATTTCGGTCCGGCCATGGCGATATGGTTCCTCGTCATCGGCTTGCTGGGCGCGATCCAGATCGTGCGGCATCCGGATATTCTGTTCGCGCTGAACCCTTGGTATGGGCTGAGCCTCTTGTGGGACAATCCGATGCGCGGCTTCGTGCTTCTCGGTGCGGTCGTACTCGCCGTCACCGGGGCCGAGGCGCTTTACGCCGATATGGGTCATTTCGGCAAAGAGCCGATCCGTCGGGCCTGGCTCTATTTCGTCTTCCCCGCCCTGCTGCTCAATTATTTCGGCCAAGGCGCGTTGCTGCTGCACGACACGGCGGCGCTCGAGAATCCGTTTTTCCATCTCGTGCCGGCCTGGGGCATCTATCCGATGATCGCGCTGGCCGCGCTCGCGACGGTCATCGCCTCGCAAGCGGTCATTACCGGCGCGTTCTCGATGACACGCCAGGCGGTGCTGCTCGGGTACATCCCGCGTGTCGTCATCCGTCACACCTCGGAACAAGAGATCGGCCAGATCTATGTGCCGAAGGTCAATATGATGCTGCTGCTCGCGGTCATCGCCGTGGTATTGGGCTTTCGCAACGCCGACAATCTCGGCACCGCCTACGGCATCGCCGTGACCGGCACGATGTCGCTGACTACCATCCTCGCTTTCATCTATATGGTCGGCAGCGCCGGCTGGAACCGCTGGCGCGCGATGGCGCTGTTCGGTGCGTTCCTGATCGTCGATCTTACTTTCTTTGCCGCGAATGCGCTGAAGATCGAGGAAGGCGGCTGGTTCCCGCTGGCCATCGCCGCAGGCATCTTCGCCCTGATGATCACCTGGCTGAAAGGCCGCGAGGCGCTGTTGACCGCACGCTGGCGCGACGCGCTGCCGCTCGACATGTTCCTCCAGACGCTCAGCCCCGAACGGCCGAAGCGGGTTCCGGGCACCGCGATCTTCCTCGTCGCCAACGATCAGGTCGTACCCAGCGCGCTGCTGCACAACATCAAGCACAACAAGGTGCTGCACGAGCGGGTCGTGCTGATGAAGATCGAGATCCAAGACATCCCCCGCGTGCCCGAAGAGCAGCGCATCGTGATCCAGCATCTCGACCATAACTTTCACAGCATCGCGGTCGCCTATGGCTTCATGGACGAGCCCAACGTGCCGCGGGCCTTGGCGCAGCTTCGCTTGATGCAGTTCCGCTTCAACCTGCTCGAAACCTCGTTCTTCGTCGGACGCGAGAAGCTGGTCCTGCGCAAGCTTGGCGGACTTTGGACCTGGCGCAAGCGGCTGTTCATCATCATGCACCGGACGATGATGAGCGCGACCGAGTATTTCCGCATCCCGACCAACCGCGTCGTCGAGCTGGGCGGCCAAACCGAGATATAAGCGGCCCACCGCTTTTGGATGCGCCGTGGCGGTGCTATCCTTCGGGATATGCACGCAACCACAGGACAACGATGACCGTTCCGGACGACGCGGCGCACCGCGCGCGCAATCCGATGGTTATCGCCACCATCGTTTCCATCGCCTTCTTTATGGAATCGCTCGACAGCACGGTGATCGTCACCGCGTTGCCGCAGATGGCGCATAGCTTCGGCGAAAGCTCGGTCCGGCTCAGCCTCGGCATCAGCGTCTATATGCTGACCCTCGCCGTGGTCATTCCCGCAAGCGGCTGGATCGCCGACCGCTTTGGCGCGCGCCGCGTGTTCTGCTTCGCCATCGCACTCTTCACCCTCGCCTCGATGCTGTGCGGCGCCAGCAACAGCCTGTGGCAATTCGTCGGCGCCCGCATCCTTCAGGGCGTCGGCGGCGCGATGATGTCGCCGGTCGGACGCATCGTCGTGCTGCGCATGACCGAGAAGGCGCATCTCGTCCGCATCATGAATTTCATCACCGTGCCCGGCCTGATCGGACCGGTGCTGGGACCGCCGGTCGGTGGCTTCCTGACCACCTATGCGTCATGGCGGTGGATCTTTTTCCTCAACGTGCCGATCTGCATCGCCGGCATCACCATGGCGTATCTTTATATCCGCAATCTCGATCCGGCGAAGCCACGCCCGTTCGATCTTACCGGCTTCCTCCTCAACGGCGTCACCATGGCCAGCCTGATGTTCGGTCTCGATGTCGTCGCGGGACCGGGATCGAACTGGCAATTGGGCGGCGGAATGATCCTCGGCGGCCTGATCGTCGGTTTCTTCGCCGGACGTCACGCGCTGAGGACGCCGCATCCGCTGGTCGATGTCCGCGCCCTCAAAGTAAAGACCTATGCCGTCGTGAATTCCGGCGGCTCGATGTTCCGCATGTCGATGTCAGCGCCGACCTTCCTGATGCCGCTGTTCTTTCAAGTCGGGCTAGGCATGAGCGCCTTTGCCTCGGGCATGTTGATCCTCTGCCATGCGGCGGGCGATCTCGGCATCAAGGTCGTGACGACACGCTCGCTCCGCTGGTTCGGCTTTCGCACCATGCTGATCGCCAGCGCCAGCACCTTTGCCTGTTTCATCGTCGCCTGCGCCAACTTCACACCCCAGACGCCCGCCATCGTCATCATGGCGCTGCTGTTCGTCGGCGGTGCGGTGCGCTCGCTGCAGATGACCTCGCTCGGCTCGCTGCAATTCTCGGACATCCCACCGGGCGAGATCACCGGCGCCTCCACCCTCTCGGGCGTCAATCAGCAATTGATGCGGTCGTTCGGTGTCGCCATGGCGGCGGTCGTGCTCAACCTTGCCGTCGCCTACCGTGGCGGCATGCCCGGCGTCCTCACCCTGATCGATTTCCGCATCGCGTTCTATGTCACGGCCGGCATCTGCCTTGGCGCCGTGCTGTGGTATCTGCCGCTCGAAAAGAATGTCGGCAGCCACGTCAGCGGCCATCAACGCGCCAACGCGCCCTGACACGATGCCCGCGCCCGCCGCCCCCTTCGAAACCATCCCCGCCTGGCGCATCGCGCGACTGCGCCAAGCCTTGCGCGATGCGACACAACGTGGCCGCGACCTCGCCTCGGACGGCGACGCCCTCGATCACCGCGCGCTGCAACGTCGCTTCGCCGAGGCACGCCACCTCGCCCTCAAGGCCGCCGCAAAGCCGCGAACGAAGACCACCCGCAAAGGCCGCAGCTTTCCGATCACGAAACAAATCGCCATCTGGCGCGCGATCCTCGAAACCCGCCCGGCGAATTGGCAGCAAGGCGACAAGGCCCCTTTCGGCCGCATCGCCGAAGCGCATCGCCTCGCCAGCGAAGCCTGCCGCAACCTCGCCGTCGCCCCGCCGCGCTATCGCACGGTCTATATCCTCTGGCATAAAGGCGTGCCCTCACCCGACGTGACCAAGGCACTCGCCCGTTTGGAGACCGCGTAATGGCCCGACCCGCCGAACCCACCATCGACATCAAAGAAACCGGCCCCGGCAAATTCGAGCTTGCGGTGACGTTTGATGGTCAACGGTTCGAGTGCGGCAACTATCTCAACCGTGCAGCGGCAGCACAAGCGGGAAGGCTATTCGTCCAGCGCAAAGAAGGCGAACAGGCCGGGCGCAAGAAGTCGCCGCGGAAGAAATGACGCAGAACATCAGCAAGGCAGTTAGATCATGACAGACGACTCCCCCATCCGCCTCGGCACGCTTTGGCTTGGCGCGTTTGTCATGTGGTGGGTCATCGATATCGGGGTGACGATCGCCTGGGTTGAGACGTTCCGACATTTCTTCGGGCCGAATTACTGGGTGTTGTCGCCGTCGCATGGTCTCGCCTTGATCGCGGCGTCGATCGTCGCGGTGCGGCTGGCGCCGGTGCGTCACAAGAAGGCGGCGAGCAATGTTTTCCCGACGATGGGGCTTCTGTTCGCGTTCTGGCAGGTGAAGGCTGTTTATGATCACGGCCTGCCGATCAATGAAGCGATGATCAATGCCGCCGCGACCGCGGTCGGCTTTGCCCTCACCTATTATATCCTAAAGGCGATGGCGGCGAAGGCCGCGCCCGTCACGGATACGGCAGCGTCCTAAAACTGTCGGGCACCACGTCGAGAGGGGAAGGCAATGCGGACATCACCCTACGACCTCAGCGTGCCGACCTTCCTGCAAACCGTAAGAGCCGTCGCGGGCTTTCTCGACCGTGCGGCGACACACTTTTCGAATACCGGTGTCGATCCCGATAGTTTCGTGAACACCCGCCTCTTCGCCGACATGGCACCGTTTCATTTTCAGATCGAAGCGGCATGGCATCATTCCGTGTGGGGAGTCGAGGCGCTCAAGACCGGCGCGTTCACTCCTCCCGCCTTGGTCGGACCTGTTCCTTTCACCGATCTACAGGCGATGATCGACAAGGCAGAAGCGGCGCTGGAGGCGTTCGTCCCCGAAGAGATTAATGACTGCGCGGGCAAGCAGCTGGACCTTCAGATCGGCCCGCGACGGCTTGCTTTCACGCCGGAGAGTTTCATTCTCTCTTTCTCGCTGCCGAACTTTCATTTCCACGCCGTGACCGCATACAACATTCTGCGCTCGCACGGCGTGCCGCTCGGCAAACGTGATTACGAGGGTCGGCTGCGCACCGGTTAATTCTGAGCCGAAATATCGACGTGCAGTCCTGGCGCGTTAAAAAAAAATGCACCAAGAAACGCCGCCGTTTCATCGGTGATGCCGACGATCTTGTTCGTCGCCTGGCGATAGAATTTAAAATTCAGTTCGGTTTCCGGACGGCCGTCATTCCAGTCCGCGAAACGTTTCAACTCGTTCCGCCCGAGCAGCCGCTTCGCGCATGCGGTGCGGCGGATGGTCAGGGTCACGCGCGGCGTCTGCCTTTCGACGCCAGCGATTCTCGGAACCGGCGTGACGGATGCGACCACGCCACGCGCGATCAGCCCCTGCCCGCCTTCATTCTCGCTGGCGAAGACAAAGACCGTATCGCCCTGAGCGATCTTCTTGCCGCTATACATCGTCTTCTGCCGAACGAACGAGAATTCTTTGGCGTCGCTGTCCTCTATCGCGGCTTTGATCGCGAACGGCATCATCGTTTCAAGAACACATTCTCCGGCCGCGGCAGGCCCATATTCTCGCGCAGGGTCTTGCCTTCATATTCCTTGCGAAACAGGCCGCGGCGTTGGAGTTCAGGGACGATCATATCGACGAAGTCGTTGAGCGCGCCTGGGAGATAGACCGGCAGAAAGATGAAGCCGTCGGCGGCGCGATTGAGGAACCAGTATTCGAGCTGGTCGGCCACCTGTGACGGCGTGCCGCGCACCATGTTGTGCGGGCCGGCGGCGGCGTAACGTTGAACGAGGCCGCGCAGGGTCAGCTTCTCGCGCTGCGCCAACTTGAACATCAGTTGCGGATTGCTGACGCGGACGTCGTTGCCTTTGAGTTCCGGCACCGGTTCGTCCAAGGGCACACCCGTCAGGTCGATGCCGGTACGAGCGCTGAGCAGCGCGACGGCGGCAGCGGGATTCACCAGCGCCGATAGCGCTTCGTATTTCTCTTCGGCTTCCTCAGCGGTGCGGCCAGTGAAGATGGCGACGCCCGGCAGGATTTTCAGGTCGTTCGGATTGCGGCCGTATTTATCCATGCGGTTCTTGATGTCCGCATAGAAGGCGTGTGCTTCTTCAAACGTCGGCTGCGAGGTGAAGACGGCGTCGGCGACGCGGGCCGACAATTCGCGCGCCGGTTCGGACATGCCTGCCTGAATCAGAACCGGGTGGCCTTGCGGCGGCCGCGCAACGCTTAAGGGGCCTTTGACCTGGAAATATTTGCCCTTGTGATTGAGGACATGGAGCTTGTCGGTATCGACATAAACGCCGGTGTCCTTGTCGCGCTTGAACGCATCGTCCTCGTAGCTGTCCCAAAGGCCGATACAGACATCGGCAAATTCCTCGGCGCGGTCGTAACGGTCGCCATGGACCTGATGGCTGTCGCGGCTGAAATTCTTAGCATCTTCGGCATTGGCGCCGGTGACGAAATTCCACCCGGCACGGCCACCGCTGAGATGATCCAACGACGCGAACTGACGCGCGATGTGGTACGGCTCGTTGTAGGTCGTGTGCGCCGTCGCGGCGAGGCCGATATGTTTCGTCACCGACGCCAGCGCCGACAAGAGCGTGAACGGCTCCATCCGATCGACCTTCGGATTGGCGCGCGTCGCTTTCAGGTTATCGATGCCCGCCGTGCCGATGCCGTCGGCGATGAACAGCATATCGAGTTTGCCGCGTTCCATCGTCTGCGCAAATTCGATCCAACGATCGAGCCGCAAGCCCGCATCGTTATAAGCGCCGGGCAGACGCCAGCCAGCATTGTGATAGTTGGAATCGCCGGTCATGAAGACCGCGAATTTGAGCTGATCCGTCCGTTTCTCGGTCATGGCTCTAATTCCTCGCCTTCACGAGAAACGTGTTCTCCGGCCGCGCGACGCCGAGATTTTCGCGCAGCGTCTTGCCTTCATATTCGGTGCGAAACAGGCCGCGCCGCTGCAATTCGGGGATCAGCAGATCGACGATATCGTCAAGCGCGTGCGGCACGCTGACCGGCATGAAGATGAAGCCGTCGGCCGCGCCTTCGACGAACCATTGCTCCAACTCGTCGGCGACCTGCTTGGGCGTGCCCTTCATCAACGCATGCGGGCCGCCGGCGGTGTAGCGTTTGATGAGGCCGCGCAAGGTCAGATTCTCGCGCCGCGCCATGCGTGCGGCCAGCGGCGCATTGCTGGCGCGCACATCGTTGCCCTGGAAATCCGGCACCGGCTCGTCCAGCGGATATTTCGTCAGGTCGATGCCGCCCAGACGCTGCCCGACCAGCGACAGCGACGCCGTCATGTTGGTCAGCGAGAAGAGATGATCGTATTTTTCTTCGGCTTCGTCGGCGGTCTTGCCCGTGAATAGGACGACACCCGCCAGCACTTTGAGGTCATCGGGATTGCGGCCGTATTTCGCGGTGCGGGCCTTCACATCCTGATAGAAGGCCTTGGCTTCCTCGATCGTCGGCTGCGAGGTGAAGACGGCATCGGCGACACGGGCCGATAGTTCGCGCGCCGGCTCCGACATGCCCGCTTGAATAAGAACCGGATGGCCCTGCGGCGGCCGGGCGAGGCTCAACGGCCCTTTGACCTGAAAATATTTCCCCTTGTGATTGAGGACGTGCAGCTTATCGGTATCGACATAGACGCCGCTTTCCTGATCGCGCAAAAAGGCGCCATCCTCGTAACTGTCCCAAAGGCCGATGCAAACATCGGTGAATTCCTCGGCCATGTCGTAACGTTCGGCGATCGGCGCATGGCGTTCGCGGCTGAAATTGAGCGCGTCCTCGGCATTGGCACCGGTGACGATGTTCCAGCCGGTTCGCCCGCCGCTGAGATGATCCAGCGACGCGAATTTGCGCGCGATGTGATAGGGCTCGTTGTAAGCGGTGTGCGCCGTCGCGGCGAGGCCGAGATGCGTCGTCACCGAGGCGAGCGCGCCCAGCAGCGTGAACGGCTCCATCCGGTCGAGCTTGGGGTTGTGCCGCGTACCTTCGAGATTATCGATGCCGTGCGTGCCGATGCCGTCGGCGAGGAACAGCATATCGAGCTTGCCGCGCTCCATCGTCTTGGCGAACTCGATCCAATGTTCGAGCGAGGTGCCGACATCGGCATAGGCGTCGGGCAACCGCCAGCCGGCGCTGTGATAATTCGCGTCGCCCGTCATGAAAATGGCGACCTTGATCTGGTCCTTGCGCCTTTCGGCCATCATGCCCGCCTCCCTCACCGTCTTGCGCAATCGAATACTGCGCCGGGGCGATTTAAGGAAGTGCCCCCTCACCCCACCCCTCTCCCCGGCGGGGAGAGGGAGGGACCCGCGTTAGCGGGAGGGTGAGGGGGACATATCAGCGTTTAGCGATCAACGCCGCCATATCGGGGCGGCTTTCATGGACGGCGATGTAATTCGCGCCGCGGAAATCCTCGGCCCGCGGCGAATAAGCACCGAAGGAGACGCCCGACGGCATCAACTTACCGATACGATAGTTCCGGCTTTCCAGCATCGGCCAATAATCGACGAGTAGTTTGTGGGTGAAGATATTCACCATGCCGTATTCGAATTGGATGAGGCCGATGCGGCCTTCGTCAAACATCGAGCCGAACCCGTCGAGGACGAGATGCTCGGACCCTTCGACGTCGATCTTGAGGAAGTCGATGCTGTCGATGCCCTTCTCGGCGCAGAAAGCATCGCCACGCCGGACAGCAACATCGAGCTGCACGAACGGTACGTCATGGATGCGATCGACGGTGAAGAGCGACGAAACCTGATCGTTGCCCGGCGCGTAATTGAGCGTCGCCGCCCCGTCGCGATCGGAAAGACCGAAGTCATGGCAATTCACCGCACCCATATTCGCGATCTGTGCCGTCAGACCGGCATAGGTCGCCGGCACGATCTCGAACGCATGAATGTCGGCCGTTGGAAAGCACGCCACCGCTTCAGTGGACCATTCGCCAAGATTGGCGCCGACATCGAACAGCGTTTTCAACGGCAGCGGCTTCAACCGGCGCAGCAGATCGAATTCGCCGTTCGTCTCGGAATCGTAATTCCAATTATCGTGCGCGTTACGGAATGTCTCCGTGCACCAATACAGCAGATCGACCGCGCGGCCCTGACGGCGCGCGACGGCGGTGATGGTCTTTGCGGCAAGCGCCCAAGGAAACATAATACAAAGCTTAATTGGTTAAGAACAAAAACATTCTATACTATTAAATTAGAATAACAAATTGAATATTCAAAATAAACATTTAATTATATACTAATATCTTATGGAAACATTGAATAGATCGACTTAAATATTGCGAGAGACACACTTACGCGCCGAATCCCTTCCGGCGTGGTACAAAGAGGCCCGATGCCGAACACAGCACCCACCGTCCTCGCCGTGCAACGCGACAGCAAGCATCGCTTCAGCAAGGAAGCGCAGCCGAGCATCACCTTGCTGACCGGGCTGGGCATCGAGGGCGACGCGCATTGTGGCGTCACCGTCAAACATCGCTATCACGCGCGCCGCGATCCGTCGCAACCGAACCGGCGCCAGGTTCATCTGCTGCAGGCAGAGTTGTTCGACGAGGTGAATGCCAAAGGCTTCGATGTGAAGCCCGGCGATATCGGCGAGAACATCACCACGCGCGGCATCGATCTGCTGACCCTGCCCGAAGGCACGCGGCTCCACATCGGCGACAACGCGGTAGTCGAGCTTACCGGGCTGCGTCACCCTTGCGTCTATATCGACCGGTTCCAGACCGGCCTCCTCGCCGCGGTTAAAGAAAAGCGCGCCGACGGCTCGGTCCTTCGCAAGGCCGGGGTGATGAGCATCGTCATCACCGGCGGCACGGTCCGTGCCGACGATCCGATCCGAATCGAACTCCCCGCCGAACCGCATAAGCCGCTGCAGCCGATCTAACCGGCCCGGCACCGCCGGTTGGTATGCGCTGTGCATTCCTGAAATCAGACGCAGAGAGAATTCGCGGCGGATTCTACCCTTTCGGGTGAATCCTCGCGATATTTTGGCGATCTCTTTTAGGCATCGCAACGATAGGAAATCGATGCTTTAAAAGCTCCGTCAATTTTCGCACTGTTGTCCCAACAGAGAGAGGATTTGACCATGCTCGTGACCCAGCAAAAAGTCCTTCGCCGCTTTTGGTATTCGACCGTCCGGCTCGACAGCCTGAAGGAAGGTCCGAAGCCCTTCACCCTCTTGGGCGAAAAAATCGTCCTGTTCCTCGACGAGAACGGCGAACCCACGGCGCTGCAAGATCGCTGCTGCCATCGCACCGCCAAGCTCTCGAAAGGCTCATGCAAGAGCGGCCATATCGTTTGCGGCTATCACGGCTGGGAATATGACCGCACCGGCAGCCTGGTCGCGATCCCTCAATTCCCCGAAGGCCGGCTGCTGCCAAACGCCAAAGTCACCGCGTACCGCGCGCAGGAACGCTACGGTTATGTCTGGGTCGCGCTGGACGAGCCGCTGGCCCCGATTCCCGAAATTCCCGAGGACACCAACCCCGGCTATCGCCGCATTTTTCAGTTTTACGAGAAGTGGAATTGCGGCGCGCTGCGACTGATGGAGAACTCGTTCGACAACGCGCATTTCTCCTTCGTACATAAAGGCACGTTCGGCATCACCGACCAGCCCAAGCCCGAACGCTACGAGATCGAAGAGAACGACCAAGGCTTCTACGCCGCCGCGCTGGTCAAGGTGACGAATCCGCCGAAGGCCCTGCGGGTTACCGGCACGGCCGAGCCGTGGACCTATCGCGACATGCGCAACGTCTGGTACATGCCGTTCTGCCGCCGGCTCGACCTCACCTATCCGTCGGGCCTGCAACACATCATCTTCAATTGCGCAACGCCGATCGACGATAACGCTATCCAGGTAACGCAGCTTCTCTTCCGCAACGACACGGAAGAGCAATGCTCGACCCAGGAACTGATCGATTGGGACGCGGCAATCATCGAGGAAGATCGCGATGTGCTGGAATCGACCGATCCCGATGCGATCGTCGATATCTCACGCAACATCGAGAATCATATGCCGTCGGACCGTCCGGGCATGATCATGCGCAAGCGGCTTCTCGCACTGTTGCAGGAACATGGGGAACACGAAGTGTCGCGCGAAGAAGCGATGGTCTGACCCATGCAGATCTATCAACCGCCGAAAGCCGCGCAATCCATCCCGGTGATCGATATCGACGCGGCGTTCGAAGGGAGCCTCGACGCTCGCAAGCAGATCGCTTGGGAAATTCACAAGGCCTGCCGCGAGACCGGATTCTTCTATATCAAGAATCACCGTGTGCCCGCGGCGATGATCGAAGGGCAATTCGCCTGGGCGAAGAAATTCTTCGACCTGCCGCTCGCCGACAAGATGGCGATCGACATGAAGAAGTCGCGCACCAACGCCGGCTATGAGCCGATGGGTGCGCAAAAGCTCGACAGCCAAGACGCCAAGTCCGAAGCCGCCCCGCCCGACCTGAAAGAAAGTTTCTATTCCGGCATGGATCTGCCGGACGATCATGTCTTGGCGCAGGCCGCCATGCGGACCTTCGGTCACAATCAATGGCCCGACGCGCTGCCGGAATTCCGCACGCATATGAATGCGTATTGGGATGTCATGGTCGGGCTCGGCCGGCACTTGCTGCCGCTCGTCGCGCTGTCGCTCGACTTGCCCGAAGACTGGTTCGCGTCCTCGTTCGATCCGCCGTCGGGAACATTGCGGCTGCTGAAATATCCGCCGCATCCCGGCAGCGCGCTCGACAACCAGCTTGGCGCCGGCGCCCATACCGATTGGGGCACGATCACCCTGTTGGCGCAGGACTCGCTGGGCGGGCTGGAAGTGCGCAATGCCGATGGCGAATGGGTCGAGGCGACGCCGATCCCCGGCACCTTCGTCATCAATCTCGGCGATATGATGTCGCGCTGGACCAACGGGCTCTACAACTCGACCATGCACCGCGTGAAGAACAATCGCAGCGGGCAGGATCGCTATTCCATCCCGTTCTTCTTCAATGCGCGGCCCGATGCGGTGATCGAAGCGATTCCCGGCTGCGTCAGCGCCGACCGGCCACAGCTATTTCCGACCTGTACCGCGATCGAACATCTGGGGGAGATGTTCCGTCGTTCCTACGGATATGGGTTGAAAGAAACCGCTGCCTGAACCGAGCGTTCATGGCACGGCCATTGCTTATTGTTGATCAACATTGATGCTTGAGGGGGCTTGGTTATGACGAAATTCTGGGCAGGGCTCGGTTTCACCGCCGCAATTTTAAGCGCAGTGAGTAGTTATCCGGCAGCGGCCGCCGACAAGGTCAATTTCATGAACGGGTGGCTGCCCGGCGGTGACTACGGCGTCCCTTATTATGCAGTGCAAAAAGGCTATTTCGCCGCCGAAGGGCTCGACGTCACGGTCATGCCCAGCCGCGGCTCCAGCGACGTTCTGACCAAGATCGCCACCGGCACCGCGGATGTCGGCCTCGCCGGGCTCGCCGCCTTGCTGCAAGCCAAGGCCGAATCCGATTTGCCGGTTTCCGCCCTTGCCGCGATTTATCCCGAACAGCCGGATTCGATCTTCACCACCGAAGGTTCCGGCATCCGCACGCTCAAAGACCTCGAAGGCAAGAAAGTCGCGACCGCGACCTTCACATCGTCCAACGTCGTCTGGCCGCTGATGCTCGACCGCAACGGCATCAACGCCTCGAAGATCACGCTGCAAAAGGTCGATCCGACCGCGCTGCCCGCGCTGCTCGCCACCGGTCAGGTGGATGCCACGATCAACTGGACGACAGCCGCGCCGAGCTTCGATACCGCCCTGAAGGACGCGAAGAAGAAACTCGTCGTGATCCGCTGGACGGATTTCGGTTTTGAAGGCTACGGCCTGTCGCTGGTCGCTGCCGACAAAATGATCAAGGAACGCCCCGAAATCCTGCGCAAGGTCGTGAAGGTCTATATCAAGGCGCTGGAACTCGCGAACAAAGACCCCGAAGGCGTTGCCGCCGCCTTGAAAGCGATGGTGCCGGAAATCGACGTGAAGGTCGCCGAAGCGCAGTTCCGCACCACGATGCCGCTGGTCGATAACCCGACGACAAAGGCCGAAGGCATCGGCACGATCACCGACAAGCGTCTGGCGGCGACCTGGGAATGGACCGCGAAGTCGCAGAACATCGCCATGAACAAGATCAATCCGGAAAGCGCCATCAACCGATCGTTCATGCCCAAGAAGTGACCGTCTCTTCTCGTCCCTCTTTATCCGGGTGGCATCGATGACCGAAAAGCCATTGGCCATCAGGTTCGAGGACGTCACGCAGATCTTCGGCAAGCCCGGCGGCAAATCGACGACGGCGCTCGACGGGATGACGTTCGATATTGCTCAGCACGAATTCATTTCCGTGTTGGGCCCTTCCGGTTGCGGCAAATCCACCTTGCTGCGGCTCGTCGCCGGATTGGTGATGCCGACGCGGGGGAAGGTCTCGATCTACGACATGCCCGTAACCGAACCACGCGACGAGATCGGACTGGTCTTCCAGCGCCCGACCCTGCTGCCCTGGTTCGACGTGCTATCCAACGTCACGTTCCCGATGAAGCATAAATATGGCCGCGTCGATGCCGCCGATAAAGTCCGCGCGCAGGAATTGCTCGGCCTCGTCGGACTCAGCGACTTCGCCGATAAGCGGATCGAAGAGTTGTCAGGCGGTATGCAGCAACGCGTCGCCATCGCGCGTGCGTTGCTGCACGATCCCGACATCCTGCTGATGGACGAACCCTTCTCGGCGCTCGACGCGCTGACCAGGGACGAGATGAGTTTCGAGCTGCTGTCGATCTGGACGCAGCGGCCGAAGACCGTCGTCTTCATCACCCATTCGATTCAAGAAGCCGTGCTGCTGTCCGACCGGATCATCGTGATGACGCCGCGGCCCGGCAAGATCCGCGAGATACTGCCCGTTCCGCTCGCCCGGCCACGTTCGGTCGATACGCTGTCCGATCCCGCGTTCCTCGAGCTGTCGAACTATATTCGCCGGCAACTTTTCTCGCATAACGTGGCCTGACATGGCAAAGGCTCTCATCCCCATCCGCGACTGGCTTCTGTTATGGGGCGATCGCTTTGCCCCCGTCCTGACCTTCGCCGCCCTTATCGCGATCTGGGAAGCGGCCTGCCGGATTTTCGACATCCCCCGCTTCCTGTTGCCCTCGCCGAGCTACATCGTCGTTGGCGCGATGGATCAGACCGTCGCGACCTGGGCCGCCAACATCTGGGCCACGGTCAAAATCGCCTTCATGGGATATATCCTCGCCATCGTCGTGTCGATCCCGATCTCCGTCGGGCTCGCCCTATCGCGGTTTCTGTCCCGTACGGTTTATCCGCTGCTCGTCGTCATTCATTCGACCCCGGTCGTCGCCATCGCGCCGATCATCATCGTCGTGATGGGCACGTCTGCCCTGCCGCGCGTGTTCATCACCTTCCTGATTACCTTCTTCCCGATCGTCGTCACCACCACAGCCGGCTTGATGGCGACGCCGCAAGAACTGATCGAGCTATCGCGCTCGCTGCGCGCAACGCGGGCGCGCGAGGTACTGCATATCCGCCTGCCCTACGCCCTGCCCTATATCTTCAGCGCCCTGAAAATTTCGAGCACGCTGGCGATCGTCGGCGCGGTCGTCGCCGAATTCATCGCTGCCGAGCGCGGCCTTGGTTATTTCATCGAATTGCAGACGTCGTTCCTGAAGATCAACCAGGGCTTTGCCGCGCTGGTCCTGCTGGTGACGATCAGCCTGTGTTTCTTCCAGGTCATCGGACTGATCCAAAAGACCTTCGCACCCTGGTCTTTGCCGAAGAAACAATAACGGCGGGCGCTAGTGATCGCGCAGCGAATCCAACGGATAAGAGTCGATCTCGCGCAGCAGTTCGATGAAGCGCGTCGCTGCGTCTTCGACGATCAGCTTGCCCCGCGCCGCATCGGCGTCACGCGCATCGCCGCACGCGCCCTCAACGTTCAGGTCTTGAATCTGCCAGCCGAACCCAACGCTGCCGCCTTCGGGTCGCAGATATTTATAAGTCTGTTCGATCGCGACCGACGCCGGAACGAAATTGCGCCGCTGATCCTCGCGCACCAGGTCGGGGCGAAGATGCAACATGATCGAGGTTTCGCCCGAACCGCCATGGATGCCGTGCCGCATCTCGTCCTCCGGGAACAGCCCTTCGGGCGTGCCAAGCCCCCAGTAATTCAGCGTCACGACAAACATCTTCAGCCGCGAGCGCAGATCGCGTGCAACGATATCCATGATCTGCGGCTGGCCGCCGTGACCGTTGAGCAGGACGAGCTTGCGGATACCGGCGCGATCAACGCTCTCGCCGATTTCGGTCCAGAGCCGGATCAGCGTTTCCGCCGACAAGGTCAGCGTACCGGGAAAAGCTATATGCTCGTTCGATTTGCCGATCGGCATCAGCGGCAGGAACGTCGCCGGCACATCGTCCGGCAAACGGCGCAAAACTTCGTCCACCACGCCCTGTGTGATGCAGGCATCGACCCAGACCGGCAGATGCGGCCCATGCTGTTCAACGGCGCCGACCGGCAAGATCGCAATCGTCCGGTCGTGATCCAGCGCCGCGAAATCGACGGTCGTCATCTCGTGCCACAGCTTGCGCGGAAAACTCACCATTCCCTACTCCTCATATCCGTCGCGCCATCATGCGCGAAGGACGCATCGGAGGCTCATAAAAAATGACATTTGTCCCGTTGGGATCGAGCCCATCCAATCAATGGCGTGTCTCCGAGACGGCCGTCGATCTGGTGCGCGCGCCGCGCCCGGCCAAGACCATCGCCATCGGGGCCGAGCCGCAAAATCTGACGCTCGATTTGGCCCAGACCGCGATCATCGTCATCGACATGCAGAATGATTTCTGCACTGACGGCGGCTGGCTACATCATATCGGGGTCGATATCGCGCCGACGCGGCGTGCGGTCGGACCGTTGCAACGGTTGTTGCCGATGTTGCGCAAGTCGGAAGTGCCGGTGATCTGGGTCAACTGGGGCAACCGGCCGGACCGGCTCAATCTCAGCCCGTCCCTGCTGCATGTCTATAAGCCCACCGGCAACGGCGTCGGCCTCGGCGATCCCCTGCCCGGCAACGGTGCACCGGTATTGGAAAAAGACGGCTGGGGCGCCGCCGTGGTCGATGAACTGACCATCGCGCCCGACGATATCCGCGTCGATAAATTCCGCATGAGCGGATTCTGGGATACGCCGCTCGACAGCATCTTGCGCAATCTGCGCGTCACGAGCCTGATGTTCGCCGGGGTCAATCTCGATCAATGCGTGCTCTGCACGCTGCAGGACGCGAATTTCCTCGGCTATGACTGCATCCTGGTCGAGGATTGCGCCGCCACGACCTCACCCGATTTCTGTAACGCCGCAACGCTTTATAACGTGAAGCAATGCTTCGGCTTCGTCACCGCGTCGGACAAGATTCTCACAGGCATCGAGGCGTCGTCATGATCGCCAAGTCGCGCGAATCCTATCGGGCCTATCGCATCACGCCGCAGGATACCAACCGCCTCGTCCCGGTGTTCGATCCCATTGGCGAGAAAGCGAATTTCCTCTTTGCGATCGAGATATTCGATGTCGGCGGCAAGACCCCGCCCAACGTCCATCGGCAGGCGCAGGAAATGTTCTTCGTCCTTCATGGCGAAGGCCGCGCGGATTGCAGTGGCACAGAGACGATGCTGAAAGCCGGCGACAGCATGCTGTTGATGCCGGGCACGACGCACGTTGTCGAGAACACCGGCAAGGACCGGCTCTATTGCATGACCGTGATGGTACCGAACGAGGACTTCGCCGAACTGATCCGCACCGGCATCCCCGAAGAACTCGACGACGCCGACTGGGCGATCATCAGCGGGAAACTCCCCGGGTAATCTCTCACTAGTTTCGTCACCCCCGCGAAAGCGGGGGTCCATTTATCGACATCGCGATGTTGCCCGATGGATTCCCGCTTTCGCGGGAATGACGAAGAATTAAGCGATACCCAATGTGCTGGAGCAAAGCCGCTCAATCCGCGCGGCGAGACGTGCGCGATTAACGCGCTGGTCCTTCATATAGGCGTCATCGACGACACCATGGAGGCCACTGAATAGAAAGACCGCCGTCGCATGCGGATCGTCGATGGTCCAGGCCCCGGCTTCCGTTCCCGCACGTAATAATTCGCCGAGATGATCGATGACGATGTTATCGACCAGCCCCTGCCGCGTCGGCGGGCGGGCGAAGAACAGAACGTCGTGCAAGCGGATTGAATCGAGATAGAAGCCGACGCAGGCCTTCGCCCAGGCCGATAGCCATTCCTTCCAATCGTCTGGTGCCTTAGCCAATGCCTGTTTGATCGCGGCCAGATGCTGCTCGGCATAGCGGTCGCCCAGCGGGACGAGCACATCTTCCTTGGTCGGGAAATAGAGATAGAACGTGCCCTTGGCGACGCCGGCCGCGCTGGTGATCTGCTCGACCGTCGTCGCGGCGATGCCTTGCGCGAGGAACAAGTCCTGCGCGGCACTCATCAGATCGTCGCGTCGTTCCTCCGGCGGCTTGGTACGTGGGCGATGCGATGCCGTGGCGGCCATCAGTCTTCGCTTCCGTCGAGCCGATTGGCTTTGCGCAACGACGGGAACATCCACGCCCAGCTCCCGGTCACGACGAGCGAGCCGAGCCCGCCGAAGATCGCCGCCCCGACCGGCCCCAGGATGCGCGCGGCGATACCGGTTTCGAATTCGCCGAGTTCGCTCGACGCGCCGATGAACAAGCCCGACACCGCCGAGACGCGGCCGCGCATGTGATCGGGCGTCGTGATCTGCACCAACGAGTGACGGACATAGACCGAGATCATATCCGCCGCGCCCAGCGCGACGAGCGCGAGCATGGTGACGACGAGCGAAGTCGAAACCGCGAACACCAGCGTCGCGACACCGAAGGCCGCAACGCCCCAGAACATCCAGTGTCCCGCGCTGCGGCGGATCGGAAAGCGGCTGAGCGCATAGGCCATGATCGCCGCGCCGATCGCTGGGCCGGATCGCAATAGCCCGAAACCGTCCGAGCCGATCTGCAGCACGTCGCGGGCATAGACCGGCAATAGCGCACTGGCCCCGCCGAGCAGCACCGCAAAGAGATCGAGCGAGATCGCGCCCAGAACGATCTTGTTGGTCCAGACATAAGCGAGCCCTTCGCGGATATGCTCGACATGCGAACCGGGCTGGCGTTCCGGCGTGGTGTTCGCCCGGAGGTAGAGCAAGCCGATGATCGCGCCGGCATAGAGCACCGCGGCACCGCCATAGGCTGCGGCGGGTGAAATCGCGCAGAGCGCGCCGCCGATCCACGGCCCGATGACAAAGGCCGCCTGCGCGCCCAACGAATTCCACGAGACGGCACGCGGCAGCTCGTCGCGCGGCACCAGCATCGGGCCGAGCGCCCCGCTGGCCGGCGAGAGGAAGGCGCGCGTCGCGCCGAAGATTCCGGCCATGACGAAGATCGGCATAAGGCCGGGATGAGGCTTTAAGGCGAAGATCGCCAGCGCCAGGACGCAGACAATCTCGGCCGTCGTGCAGAGCAGCATGATCAGCTTGCGATCATGCCGGTCGGCGATGGTCCCAGCGATGAAGGTCAGCAGGAACAGCGGCACGAACTGCACCAGCCCGACCATGCCGACCAGAAAGGCGCTTTCCTCGACGCTTTGGGTATCACGGGCGATCGTATAGACCTGCCAGCCGATGGCGATCCCCTCCGCCTGCCCGCCCAGCATCGCCAGCACCTCGGCCACCCAGAACAGCGTGAAGGCGCGATGCCGAAAAATCGACGGCGACGGCGCGGCCGGCAGTTCGGGCAATGAAGCGGGATCAGTCATGCGGAAGGCTTCCTATTCGTACAACACCTTCCATTATGACTGGTGGTCAGTCATAATTCAAGACACAGCCCTCTCCTCGTCATTGCGAGCGCAGCGAAGCAATCCAGTCTCGCGGCCACACTGGATTGCTTCGCTGCGCTCGCAATGACGGTGTTGTTACGGCTGCTTTCGGGTTCCGGGGCCTACAGCCCTTTTGCACCCTCCCTTACACCGCTAGATTGTCTCACCAGACAAGAAGCAATTCGCAACCGGGGAGATGGCGCGTGCGGATGAAATGGGCGGTTGTGGCGGGTTTGGCGTGTTTTGCGGTGTCCAGCGCACAGGCCGAGGATAAGGTTTGGCATCACGCCATCATCGCGGCCAAGAGCGACGCCGGTTTCCTTTTCATGTTCACCAAGGGCTTCGCCGAAAAGCAGGGGCTGAAGTTGGAGTTGACCCAGGTCGATAGCGACTCAATCGGCCTTAAGGCGCTGCTCGCCGGGCAGGTCGAAAGCTTCGAGGGCGGGCCGACCGGCGCGATGATCGCGGCTTCGCGCGGCGGCGACGCCAAAGTCATGGGCTGTCATTGGCCGGGCCTGCCCCACGGCGTCTATGTCCGCGGCACGGTGGCGACGCCGCAGGATTTGAAAGGCAAGAAGGTCGCGATCTCGCAGCCGGGCTCGATGCCCGATCAGCTCGTGCGCACCCTCCTCGCCAAATACTCGGTGTCGCCGGACGATGTGACCTTCGCCAATCTCGGCAGCGACAACGACCGCTTCAAGGCGCTGGCAGCCGGGGTCGTCGATGCCGCCGTGATCTCGGGTGAATACACCCCGATCGCGGAGAAGGCCGGCGTCAAAGAACTGATCCGCGGCCGCGAAATCCTGCCCGATTACCTGCGCATCTGCTTCATGAGCAGCGGCGCGGTATTGAAATCACGCCATGACGACGCGGTGAAGTTCCTCGCCGCCGAGATGAGTGCACTGCATTACGCTGTCACCCATCGCGACGAAACCATCGCCCTCACCCGCGAGGTCGCCAACATCAACGCCGACGATCCGCGTCCGGCCTTCATGTACGACGACACGGTCGCAGCAAAATCGATCGATCCCGATGTCGGTCTGCCGATGGCGAAGCTGGATTGGATGCAAGACCAGTCGGTCAAAGCCGGCGATCAGCCGCAACGCATCGACCTCGCCAAATTCGCCGACGGCGGCCCGCGCGAAGAAGCGCTGAAGAAGATCAGTCAGTAAGAGAATATGAGTCTGATGTTACCCCCCACCCCACCCCTCCCCCTCAAGGGGGGAGGGAATTCAACTGAGCCCTCTCCCCTTGAGGGGGAGGGTTGGGTGGGGGGTCCACAACTCCATGGGTAACGTCAGCCTCGTCGATATCTCGAAACGCTTCCGGCTGACCATCGACGGCTCCGAGCAGTTCGTTCAGGCGTTGGACCACGTCAGCTTCACGGTTGCCGACGGCGAGATCGCCATGCTGATCGGGCCGTCCGGTTGCGGCAAGACGACCGCGCTGCGCATCGCCATGGGGCTCGATCAAGCCACCAGCGGTCAGGTGTTGGTCGATGGCCGCGAGGTCAAAGGCTGCGGCCATGATCGCGGCATGGTGTTCCAACACGCCGAATTACTGCCCTGGCTCAGCGCGGTCGATAACGTGAAGTTCGGCCTCGAAATGAAAGGCATGCGCGGCGGCGAACTTAAAGACACCGCGATGCGTTATCTCGATCTTGTTGGGCTCGCCGGATCGGCGCAGCGCCGGCCGCATCAATTATCGGGTGGCATGAAACAGCGCGTCGGCATCGCCCGCGCGCTGGCCATCGACCCGAAAGTGTTGTTGATGGACGAACCGTTCGGCGCGCTCGACGCGCAAACGCGGGAAGCAATGCAGGCCGAACTCCTCGACATCCACGCACGCACGCGCAAGACCATCGTCTTCGTCACCCACGATCTCGACGAGGCGGTCCTTCTCGCCGATCGTGTTTTCGTCATGCGTAACGGCCGCCTGCAGGAAATCATCGAGGTTCCCCTGCCCCGGCCGCGCGGCGACCTGGGTGCGATCCGCGGCCTTAGCGCCTTTGCCGAAACGCGCTACAAAATCTGGCAGGCGCTGCATGCCGAGGCCGCATCATGAAGATGCCACGCTGGCTCATCACCACGATCTCCGTCGTCATCTTTCTAGCCTTCTGGGAATTCTTCGGCCGCGACATTAATCCGATCTTCGGCTCCTACCCCACCGCCATCATCGCCGCCTTCATCAAGCTGGCGAAGTCGGGCAAGATCTGGGTCGCGCTGTTTCAAAGCCTTCAGCCCTTCGTCATCGGCTATCTGCTGGCGATCGTCGTTGGCGTACCGATCGGTCTCGTTGTCGGGCGGTTTCGTGTCGCCGAGGCGGCGCTCGGCATCTATGTGACGGCAGGCTATGCGATGCCGTTGGTCGCACTGGTGCCGCTGCTGATCCTATGGCTCGGGCTCGGCTTCGCGGTGAAGGTCGCCGTCGTGTTCCTGATGTCGATCTTTCCCGTCTGCATCAACACCTGGGCCGGGGTCAATGCCGTGCCGGTCAGCCTGATCGAAGTCGGCAAATCGCTGGTCGCGTCGGATGCAACAATCCTGCGCCGTATCATCCTGCCGGCGACCCTGCCCTATATCATGGCCGGTATTCGTCTCGCCGTCGGCCGCGCCGTCGTCGCCATGATCATCGCCGAGTTCTTCACCGCGATCTCGGGCCTGGGCGGAATCATCATTCAATCGGCAAACAACTTCGACACCGCGACGATGTTCGTGCCGGTGGTCATTCTGATGGTTTTGGCGATTGGGTTGAATTCGCTGATCGTCTGGATCGAGCGCCGCGTCGCGCCGTGGCAGGCCGAAATCGCCGGCCGATCGGAATAGTCAGATCGGCTTTTCGACGCCCCAGGGACTGCGCAGGCGGTTGGGTTGCATCGCGCCCGGCTGCTCGAAAGCGTTCGGCGTTTGCGGGATGCGGTTCGCATAGATAAAGCCGCATAGCGCCAGCACCAATCCGGTGAAGATCCAGGATCGTGGGGTGAGGCCGAGAAAACGGCGTTCTTTGATAAACTTACGCGTTGCCATGACCGCAACGCTAGGACGACAAGGTTAACGGATGGTTAGCGCTGTTTCAGCCGTGAAACGGCAACAGTCGTTTCACCCTTGCCGACAGGCCATGACGGAAGCGTTCGCGCCGGACCACAGCGTCGCTTTCGACCCAGTTTAGCTGCACTACGCGGCGCGGCCCGCTGGCCGGATGATGGCCGTGCCAGGAATTCTTGGTCACTTTGAAAGCCAACAGCGTACCCGCCGCCGGCGGCACTTCCATGATCATATCGTCGAGGCTGTCGGCCGAGCGCAGCAAGCGCAGCCGTCCCCCCGGCGCTTCCCAGGCCTCGTTCATATAGACCAGCACCGTGATCAGCTTGGTCACGCTGTCGGTATGGATGCTGCCGTCTTTCAGTTGCGCCTGGCCGCGCACCGTCACCATAGTCGGACGGCCGGTCAGGTCCATGTCGAATTTCTTCGCGAAGGATGCCCGCATCGCCGGGCCTTCGATTTCATCGAGGAATTCGCGGAAGGCGCCGCTGATCGTCACATCACCGGTCGGAAAACTGCCGGGCCGGTCGATCTTCGGGTAATCCGCCGACAAGGCCGCACGCGCCGCCTCGGGCACGAATCCTGGCACGACCAGGAACGGAAAAGGGTCGGTTTCGAGCTTCGTGCGCTCGAACAGCGGCAGATCGATATAGCGATGGTCGGTCATGCCCCGATCTTAGCCCGCGTCGCAAAATGAACACAACCGAGCCACAGAAAGGAGCCGGTGCAGGATTAGCCTCCAAACTGATACCGACTTAATTGAGGGCTATCCCATGAAATATGTAACACCGCTCCTTTTGTCCCTCTCGATACTGGCGCCCGCCGCCGCGCTGGCGCAGGGATTTCCGCCGGCTTTCCCGCCCCCGCCAGGCCCACCACCGGCAATGGCCCCGCCCGATTACGTCCCGGCGCCGCCCCCGGCCTACATGCCCGCCCCGCCGCCTCCCATGTCGGCGCAGCCGCAGCAGGCTTATCAAACGCCCAGCGGCCCGCAGACCCAACATCAGGGTCAGGTCGATTTCGTCAGCGGCGGCGCCAGCGGCGAGGACCGCGACGCGCTGAAATCGATGCAGAATAATTTCAATCTGCGCCTGATGTTCGCCGCCACCAAGTCGGGCGAATATCTCGCCGATGTGGGCGTCAATCTTGTCGATGCCCGCGGCAACACCGTCCTCGACACCGTATCCGAAGGTCCGTTGTTCTACGCGCATGTTCCCGCCGGCCGGTACAAGCTGACCGTCTCAAACGACGGCAAAAGCCAGACCAAGAATGTTTCGATCTCGAATTCCGGCGCGGTGACGCAGGATTTCTATTGGAACCTCGCCGGTTAATCGAAGCCGCATGTTGTCGTCATCCGGGCGACGCTTCTAAAGTGCCCGGATGCACGATGACGACGATACGATCAAAATCCTTCACCACGACATCGCCTATCAAGGCTTCGCGCGGATAGACCGCTACCGCCTCAAGCATCGGCTCTATGCCGGTGGTTGGAGCGAGGAGATGCAGCGCGAAATCTTCAACCGCAAGAATGCGGTCGGCATCCTGCTGTACGATCCTCATCGTGACATCATCATTCTCATCGAGCAGTTTCGATTGGCCGCGCATCTCGCCGAGATGCCTGCCTGGCAGCTCGAAATCGTCGCCGGCATCTTCGATCACGACGGGGAAAACGCCGCCGACGTGGCGCAGCGGGAGGCAAAGGAAGAATCCGGGATGACGATTCTCGGCGATCCGCACTTCATCCATCGTTACATGCCCAGCAGCGGCGCCTGCACCGAGGTAGTCGATCTTTATTGTGGCCGCGTCGATGCCCGCAATGCCGGCGGCCTCCACGGCCTCGCCGGCGAACATGAAGACATCAAAGTCGTGCCGATGAAATTCGTCGAGGCGATGAAACGCGTCGAGGCCGATCAGGTTCAGAACGGGCTAACGTTGCTCGCTCTGTATTGGCTGGCGGCCAATCGCATGAAGCTGCGCAAGCACTGGAAAGCGTTGGCGGACTAGATCGTGAGCAAGATTAACAATAAACAAGCCAAGACCGGCCCCGAACAGGCGTGGCAGCGGATGCTGTCCGGCCGGCGGCTGGATCTGGTCAATCCCTCGCCGCTCGATATCGAAATCGAGGACATCGCCCTCGGCCTGTCGCGCGTCGCGCGCTGGAACGGCCAGACGACCGGCGAGCATGGCCTGTCGGTCGCGCAGCATTCGATCATCGTTCTCGATATTTTGGATTCGTCGGTCGATAAGGCCAGCCGCGATTTGCGCCGGGCCGCATTGCTTCACGATGCGAGCGAGTTCGTGACCGCCGACCTCATCACACCTTTCAAGGCTGTTCTCGGCGATGCTTATAAGTCCTTCGAGCACCGCATCCAGGAAGCGGTGCATCTGCGTTTCGGCTTGCCTGCCCGGCTATCGACGGACTGGAACAGCTCGATCAAACGCGCCGATCGGGACTCCGCCTTCATCGAAGCGGTCGAATTGGCCGGTTTTAGCGAAGAAGAAGCGCGCCGAATTTTCCGGTTTCGCCGGGCGCGCCGTACCGGCACCCTTACGCCCTGGCCGGCCGAAAAGGCCCGCATCCGATTTCTCGAAAAATTTCGGGCCGTCAGTCCCGGCTGACGGGGACTAACGCGCGACGGCGACGGTACGCGTCGGTTCATCCTTGGCGATGAAACCGCCGGCGATGGCGAGACGGTTCATCACCAGCAGACCGACATAGGCGAGCGCGTTGATCTCGAAGATCTGGATGACGATCGGGGTGGCGTAATATTCCGTCCCGCCCAGCAGTGTCGCAGAGATCAGATAGAGCCCGCCCTCATAAACAGCGAAGGCGCCGGCGAAAGCGGCGACAGCGACGGCCATCGTACCGAAAGCTGCCAACCGGCGTGCGGCGATTTGGGCCGCAAGCATCGTGACAACGGCGACGATCCCGAGAACCACACCCCAGACCGCCGTATCTGCGGTCCAGGGATATCCCATGAAACCGAAGCCGACGATCTGATTGGCGAGCCAAACCGCGACCATCACGAGCATGGCGTCACGCGCGCGCAATGTGATCGCCGTTGCGGCACCAAAAGCGGCGAACGGCACGGCGCAAGCAAAACCGAGCGTGAAGGCAACACTGGCCACGACGAGCAAGCCCAGCCACGCCACGCGCCGCCATTCAAGCTGATACCATTTCGATTGCTGCATGATGCCGCCTCCGCTGTTGCTCTCGATACTAGACGTTCGGCAAGGCGCGGCAAGCCTAAGCCGCTGCGCCCACGCCGTCACTTCGTCAAATCGGCCACGTCGAATGAGACCTTGATACCGCCGAACACACCGAGCCCCGGCCGCATGAAGCCGGTCGGGTCCTGGTAATGACGATCGAGCGCATTGTCGATCCGCGCGAAAGCGGTGACGCCGTGACCGAGTTCGTACGAACCGGCAAAATTGACCAGCGTATATCCGTCAGCGGTCATGTTCGAAATCGTACCCGAGCGGTTGATGTCGATCCACGATCCGACATACAACACCGTTGCCGAAACCGACGCCGCGTCCGTGATCTGCCACGTCGCATTGACGCTGCCCTTGTTCTTCGGCCGGCGTTGCAGCGAGCGTTGAGTGATGTCGTTGCGCGCGATCGTATAGGTATAGTCGCCACGCAGCGTCAGCGGGTCCCACGGCTTGTAGGACACGAAGCTTTCGACACCGTACGTCGTCGCCTGACCAACATTGATGTTGTTCGTGAAGGTGGCGTTCGAGGCGATCAGATTTTTGATGCTGTTGTGGAAATAGGTTGCACCGAACTGAACTCTCTTGGCGAACAAGCCCTGCTCGAAACCGGCATCCCAACCGAAGCTCGTCTCGGGCTTGAGCAATGGGTTGGCGAAGAACCCGAACAAGGGGAAGCTCTGATAGAGCTGTACCAGCGTCGGCGCCTTATAGCCGGTGCCGACCGTGCCTTTTAACTTTGTGCCGGTTTCGGGAATGAGAAAAGCCGGCGCATCGCGCCAGGTGATGTAGCCGCCGAACTTGTCGTTATTATCCGAACGGACGCTCAACGCGTTGAAGAAACGATCCCCGACGCTGGATTGAAGCTGAACGAAACCGGCATCGTTGCTGATGGCAGCGACGACAGGTGCGTTAGCGTTGATCTTATCCGTCTGATGTTCGGCGCCCAGCGTGACGACCTCGCCTTTCGTCACCGTGATATTGCCTTGCCAATCGATCTTGAACCGGTCGCCGCGACTGATGCTCGGGAAGACCGGAAGCACGTTGGGATCGAGGGTGGAGCGATGGTAATTGTTGTAGGCGATGCCCAGCGTCTGATCGAAAGTGCCATCGAACAAAACGAGATGCGCGGTACCGCGGGTGAATATCTCTTTATTGTCGGTGATGCTTCGCACCGCTTCCGGTCCCGTGAAGCCGACGGAATCGTCGCTGGTCGAGCCGAGCGACGTATCGACAAATCGTGTGACGAGCCCCAGATCGAAATTATCGGTGACGTCGGCGCCAAGCTTCATCGAATAGCTTTTGTTGTCGTAGATGTCGGGGTTGAGCTGCCGCCCCGCCGGGAGGAGGTTTGCCGGCGTGACCGGTGTGTCGTCGGAACGGTAATGCGCGAAATCGAAGGCGTAGTTGAAGCGCGATAAGGAGCCGCTTAAGCCCGCCGTCTGGTTGAAAGTGCCGAAGGAACCGCCTTCGAGGCTGCCGTGCAATTCGCCAGGGCCCGATCCCTTCTTGGTGACAATGTTGATGACACCGCCGATTGCATCCGCGCCATAGAGCGCGCTTTGCGGACCACGTAGCACTTCGACCCGGTCGATGCCGGCGGCAAGAATTTGCGAGAAATCGAACGAGCCGTCCGCCGAGCTGGGATCGCCGGCGTCGATACCGTCGATCAACACCTTGGTATGGTTCGCATTGGTGCCGCGCATGAAGACCGACGTGGTGCCACCGGGTCCACCGGTCTGAACCAGATTGAGGCCCGGCACGTCCTGCAAGATATCCGGCAGGGTACGGCGCTGCTTGCGCTCGATGTCGTCGGCGGTGATGACCGTGAGGCTGCTGCCCAATTGGTCCACGGGCGTCGGCACACGCGTGGCGCTGACGACCAAGGGCGGAAGTTCGGACGGTGGCGGCGCAACAGCGTCATCCGCGTGTGCGAAGGCCGGATAAAACGACGACGCAAAGATTAGGGAAGGAAGAAGGAACGAGCGGCGCAATGCCGCCAAGGATCGGATCATGGCTTTAGCCCCATAGTAACGTGACACGTCACTACGAACCAAAGCCCTGCCTCCGCTCCTTCGGAGTCGGCGACCAGTCCCCATCGGTGCACCCCGCCCAATGTGTTCGCGTGACCACGCGTGATGGCAGGTCTCCTGGCTCGCGGGTCGTCGCCTTGCGCTGTCTTCCCAGCTTTCGCCAGTGACGTCGATCGCGCGCGGCTCGCCGCTCACAGTTGCGGGGGCAGCCACGGCATCAGGCGTTGGAACGCCCTTACCGTGTTCCCATTGAATCCCCGAAGGGAACCATCGCGGCTAGGAATATCGGCAGTGGGCAATTTGGTCAATGGCCGGTTTCAGCAACTGTTGATCCCTGCCCGCGTGGGTTTTAGTCTCATCCGATGAACATTCGTGACGGCTTCATCGGCACCATCGGCGCGACGCCCCTCATCAAATTGCGGCGCGCCTCGGCGGAAACAGGCTGCGAGATTCTCGGCAAGGCCGAGTTCCTCAATCCCGGCGGCTCCGTCAAGGATCGCGCCGCCCTATTCATCGTCAAGGACGCGGAAGAACGCGGCCTGTTGAAGCCGGGCGGCGTCATCGTCGAGGGCACAGCCGGCAATACCGGCATCGGCCTCGCCCTGGTGGGCAATGCGCTCGGCTATAAATCGGTCATCGTCATGCCCGAGACGCAGAGTCAGGAAAAGAAGGACATGCTGCGCCTGTGCGGCGCGGACCTTCGCCTTGTGCCCGCCGTGCCTTACGCCAATCCGATGAACTATGTGCGCTATTCCGAGACGCTGGCCAAGGAAGTTGCCGCGTCATCGCCCAACGGTGCGATCTGGGCCAATCAGTTCGACAATCTCGCCAATCGCCGCGCCCATATCGAGACCACCGCGCCCGAGATTTGGGAACAGACCGACGGCAGGGTAGATGCCTTCGTCGCGTCGGTCGGCACCGGCGGCACGCTGGCCGGCACCTCGATCGGCCTCAAACAGCGCAACAAGAACATCAAATGCTATCTCGCCGATCCGATGGGCTCGGCGATCTTCTCCTATTATGAAACCGGCGAATTGAAATCGAGCGGCAGCTCGATCACCGAAGGCATCGGTCAGGGCCGCATCACCGCCAATCTCGAAGGCGCGCCGCTCGATGGCTGGTTCCAGATCACCGACGAGGAAACGCTGCCGATGCTGTTCGACCTCGTCACCGAGGAAGGGCTGATCCTCGGCGGCTCGACCGGCATCAACATCATGGGCGCGATCAAGGCGGCGAAGGAACTCGGCCCCGGCCATACCATCGTCACCATCCTCTGCGATTACGGCACGCGCTATCAGTCGAAGCTGTTCAACCCGGCATTCCTAAAAGAGAAGAACCTGCCGCTGCCGAAATGGATGGCTTCTTGAGCGACAACGCCTCTCATCAGGCGATCGAGATTTTAATCGATACGATGGCGCTCGGCTGGAACCAGCATGACGCCGGGCTTTACGCGGCGGTCTTCACCGCCGACACGGAATTCACCAATACCGCCGGCCTCACGATGAAGGGCCGCGCTACAATCGAAGATGTGCATACGGAGATCCTGTCCGGATTGTTCAAGGACAGTCACATGACCACCGTCGAGACGCGCATCGAGTTGCTGCGTCCCGATGTGGCGACGATCGCCTGGCGCTGGGAAATGAGCGGCGCACGCAATCCGAATGGCCGGAAACGGCCGAAGCGGCAAGGCTTTATGAGTTTGATCGCAACGGCGGACGATGGCCTCTGGTCGATCGCCCGGATTCACAATATGGAGCTGCCGTCCGCGAAACCAACCGAAGCCGCGATGAAGGGGTAAGCACATGACCTACGCCCATCCCGAATCCCTCGTCTCGACCGAATGGCTCGCCGCTGCGCTCGGCCGTCACGATCTGCGCATCGTCGATGCGTCGTTCAAGCTGCCCGGCATGACGCCGACAGCGCAGGAAGACTATGCGCGCCAGCATATCCCCGGTGCCGTCTTTTTCGATGTCGATGCGACGTCCGATCATGCCGATCCGCTGCCGCATATGCTGCCCAGCGATGCCGAGATGAGCCGGATGATGGGCGCGCTCGGTTTTGGCGATCAGCACACGATCGTCGTCTATGACGCCGCCGGTTTCAATTCAGCGCCGCGCGTCTGGTGGATGCTGAAGAATTACGGCCATAAGAACGTCGCGTTGCTGGATGGCGGCCTGCCGAAATGGCTTGCCGAGGGACGGCCGGTGACGGCCGAAACACCCCATCCTGTCCACGCCACCTTCACCGCCCGGCTCGACCGCTCGCGCGTGCGCAGCAGAGCGCAGGTGCAGGCGAACCTTTCAAGTCATGCCGAGCAGGTCATCGATGCCCGTTCCGCCGCGCGCTTTGCCGGCAGTGTCGCCGAGCCACGGCCCGGCCTGCGCAGTGGTCATATCCCGGGCAGCTTCAATCTGCCGTCCGACAAGCTGGCCGATCCCAAAGCGAAGACGGTGCTATCTGCCGAAGAGATCGAGCGCCGCTTCGCCGAAGCTGGCCTCAAGCGCGATAAGCCGGTCGTAACAAGCTGCGGGTCGGGTGTCACTGCCTGCGCCCTCGCTTTCGGGCTTCATCTCATCGGTTGGCCGGAGCCTGCTGTCTATGATGGCTCATGGTCCGAATGGGGATTGCCTGGCGATACGCCGGTCGAGACCAACAGCTAATTCAAGGGATGACGACAATGGCCGATCTGCAAAGCCTCGCCGACGAAAGCGAAATCCTGCGCATCCGCCGCCTCTGGGCCTTCAGCCGCGATGAGGGCGATTGGGAGACGGTGAAGACGCTGTTTCATCCCGACGCGATGGTCGCGATCTCTTGGTACACCGGCACGGCATTGGGCTTTGTCGAAGCCTCGAAGAAAATGTTCGGCAACGCCAAGCCCGGCATCCGCAGCAAACATTGGTTCGGCAATTACCGCCTTTCGCTGCATAAGACGCGCGCGCTGCTCGAAACCGATATCGAAGTACGCGGCCGCGACTTCGTCGGCGAATATCTGTTCGATTTTCTATACGAAGGCCGCTTCTTCGACCGATTTGAAAAGCGCGACGGCGTCTGGAAGATCGCGCAATGGACCTGCGTCTATGACCGCGACCGGCTCGACCCCGTCATTCCCGGATCGGTGCCGGCCTCCTTTTTCGAGGGCGTGAAATTCGACGGCCTCGACGCGCCGATCGCCTTCATGCAGTTCCGCCAGCGCAAGACCGGCCGCCCCGCCGTTCCCGTCATCATCGGCGGCACCGACGCGGAGACGAAATTAAAAAGCGACGCCCACGCCTGGCTGAAAAAGGCCTGATCGCAAAAATACCGTGCGCCCCTCGACTTCGCTCGGGGTGAGGTCAGATTTTGCGTTGCATTCAAAATGCAGCGCACCTTCTCATCCTCATCCCGAGCGAAGTCGAGGGACGCACGACGCTAACGCCGTCTTATCTTACGGCAGCGCGACCACGTAACGTTTGTCGATCAGGTTATCCAGCGAGACGTCGGGCTTCATCATGCCCTGGGCCTTATACCAATCGACCTGATGCTGCATGTCTTTGACATTGAGCCGCGCCTCGGGATCGACATAGGGAATGGCGACCGCTACCTGATCCGCCGTCTGGCCGGTGAATTTCGTAAGCAAGCCCATCATCTCAGCCGCTGCCGGACCATCTTTGCGCTTGCCGTCCGCGCCGGTGAAGGCGTTGTGATAATCGCGCATGCCTTTCTTGTACGCGCGCAGGAAAGCCTGAACCATCGGCTGTTTCTCGGTCGCCGATTTCGTCGAGGTGAAGACCGCCATCACCTGAATGCCCGGCACTTCATCGCCCGCCCAGCCCAACAGCTTGTTGCTGCCGCGATCGACCAGCGACAAGGCCAGGGTCGAAGGCATGAAGCCGACATCGGTCTGCCCACCGGTCAGCGAGGATTCGATATTGGGATTGGATTGCAGCGCCTGAACGCGAATGGACTTGAGGTCGATACCGTATTTTTCGGCGACGAGCCCGATGTCGTAATGCAGCAGCGTGCCGATCTGGGTAATCGCGACCGAATGGCCCGCCAGATCCTTCAATGATTTGACGCCGCCGTCATAGGCTTTGTTCGAGACGACAAACGCGACATTCTTGAAGCTCGGCGCCTCGGCGGCACCCGCCGCGATAATCCGCAGCGCGCCCTGATTGCCGAGCGTGTAAAGCGCGCTGGTCAGACCAGCGAGACCGAAATCGAGATCATGCGAGGCCACCGCAACGGTAATTGCCTGCGCCGCGTCGAAGAAAATGAACTCGGGATCGAGGCCTTCGGCAGCGAAATATCCCTTCTCTTTGGTGATATCCATCGCCGCGCTGGCCGCGACTTTGGAGAAGCCGATTTTGATGTGTTCCGCCGCGGAGGCCGACCCCGACGCGGAAAAGAACGCCGTCAGAGCAACGATAGCGGCATAACGCGATTGGCGGATGGTCGTGAACATCGATATTCCCCCCGAGACTTTTTTGACGATCTGGTCCGTATTGGCGCACGACGCGGCGCACGATTCAAGAGCGTGGCCGAACGCCGATTGAGTCGGATTATTTTAATGCCCGAGAATATTGCTGAGAAACAACTGCGCGCGTTCGCTCTTGGGTTTCGAGAAGAAATCCGTCGGCGTTGCTTCTTCGACGATCTGGCCCTGATCCATGAAGACGATCTTGTCGGCAACCTGACGGGCAAAACCCATTTCATGCGTGACGACGATCATGGTCATGCCCTGCCCGGCCAGCGCCACCATGGCGTCGAGCACTTCTTTGATCATCTCGGGATCGAGGGCCGAGGTCGGTTCGTCGAACAGCATCGCCTTGGGCTTCATCGCGAGGGCGCGGGCGATGGCGACGCGTTGCTGCTGACCGCCGGAAAGCTGACCTGGATATTTGTCGGCCTGTTCGGGAATACGCACCGTCTCGAGCAGTTGCATCGCAAGGTCACGCGCGTCGCGCTCCTTCATGCCGCGCACCTTCACCGGCGCAAGGGTCAGGTTTTGCAGCACCGTTAGATGCGGAAAGAGATTGAACTGTTGGAACACCATGCCGACATCGCGGCGGATCGCCTCGATCTGTTTCGGATCGTCGGTCAGTTCGATGCCATCGACGGTGATGCGCCCGGCCTCGTGCCGTTCCAGCCGGTTGATGCAGCGGATCATGGTCGATTTGCCCGAACCGGACGGGCCGCAGACGACGACTTTTTCACCGCGCGCCACTTCGAGGCTGACCCCTTTCAACACCTGAAACGCGCCATAGCGTTTTTCGACATTCGAGAGCGAGATCATCGGGTCAGTACCGGTCATCGTTCGGTGCTCCGTTCGAGTGAGCGGCTGTAGCGGGACATGGAGAAGCAGAAGACGAAATAAATCGCCGCGACGAAGACGTAGGCTTCGACATAGAAGCCGCGCCATTGCGGATCGGTGATCGAATTGCTGGCCGTGGTCAGCAGATCGAACAGCCCAACGATCGTCACCAAAGTCGTATCCTTGAAGGCGGCGATGAAGGTGTTCACCAACGGCGGGATGGTGATCGACAAGGCTTGCGGCAGAACCACGAGGCGCGTCTTCTGGCCGAAGGACAGGCCCAGCACATCCGCCGCTTCGTACTGCCCCGTCGGGATCGCCTGAAGGCCGCCGCGAATGACCTCGGCCAAAGCCGCCGCATAAAACAGCATCAGCCCGACCAGTGCGCGGATGAGGTTGTCGATATTGACCCCGGCCGGCAGGAACAGCGGCAGCATCACCGAGGCCATGAATAGGATGCTGATGATCGGCACCCCGCGCACCAGCTCGATATAGCCGACGCTGAGGGCGCGGATGATCGGATAGTCGGATCGCCGGCCCAGCGCCAGGAGGATCGCCAGCGGAAATGCCCCGGCGAGCGCGATCACCGACAGGAACAAGGTCAGCGGCAGGCCGTTCCAGAGATCGGTCGTGACGACCGGAAGCCCCAGCACGCCGCCATGCATCAGGATGAAGGACACAATCAATCCGACCACCCAGATCGCGGTGATGGGCCAGGCGCTGCGCCACAGGCGGCGGTCGCAGCTGACCACGACCATGCCGATGAAGAGAATGACGACGATGAGCGCACGCCATTGCTCGCCGGGCGGGAAGCGGCCGAACAAAATGAAGCGGTACCATTGCTCGATGAAGGCCCAGCACGCCCCTTCATCATTGGTGATGGCGCGGCAAGCGCGGCCGTCGGGCGCGCTCCAAGCAGCGTGAATGAGCCCCCAATCGATCGCCATCCACGCGCCGCGCGCGATGAGATAGCCGGCGACGAGGGTCAGGATCGTGTTCCAGACGCCGTTGAAAAGATTGGCGCGCGCCCAAGCGATGGCTTTCATCGCGCCATCCCCTTTAAGGCGAGACGCGCATTGTACCAGTTGAGCAACGCCGAGGTGATAAGGCTCAAGCCGAGATAGATGATCATCATCAGCGAGATTGCCTCGATCGCCTGGCCGGTATTGTTCAGCGTCGTGTTGGTGATCGCCATCAGTTCGGGGAAGCCGATCGCCACCGCCAGCGACGAGTTCTTGATCAGCGCCTGATAGTCGGTGATCAACGGCGGCAGAATGATACGCCGCGCCTGCGGCAGGACGATAAGGAATAAGGCCTGACGCGGTTTGAGCCCTAGGGCCAGGGCCGCTTCGGTTTGGCCTTTGGAGACACCCTCGATGCCGGCGCGCACGATCTCGGCGATGAAGGCGGCGGTATAGATGACGAGCCCGATCAGCAACGCGGCGAATTCCGGCGTGACGATATGACCGCCCGCGAAATTGAACCCGGCGAGATGCGGTATGTCCCAATGAAAGCCGCCTTCGAACGACGGCAGCGGAATGGTCAGTCCGCGGTTCGACAGGAAGAACCCGGGCATGATCTGCCACGCCTGACGCGGCGGCGGCGCCGACACACGAAACAGATCCCACCACACGAACAGTTGCAGCAGCAGCGGCACATTGCGGATCGCCTGGATATACAGCGCGGCGATATGGCGGATCAGCCAGTTGCGCGACATGCGCGCGACGCCGACGATCAAACCCAGAATCGTTGCGAGGATGCAGCCGAGGACGCCGACTTCGAGCGTATTCGCCAGTCCGACCAGCAAGGCGCGGCCATAGGAGTCTGCCGACGTGTAGGGGATCAGCTTTTCGCCGATCTCGAATGCCGCCTCGCGGTCGAGATAAGCGAAGCCGGTGGCGACGCCTTGCCGCGCGAGGTTGTCGAGCGTGTTGTGAATGAGATACGCGCCAAGCCCGACAACGATCGCGAGGACGAGAAGCTGCGGCAGCAGGATGCGGAGCTTTGCGGTCATGGCATTAAAACCACGAGCCCTTCGACACGCTCAGGGTGAGGTGAATCGCAATCTGGCATGAGATGCAGCGCAAAATTTTTCCTCACCCTGAGCTTGTCGAAGGGCTCGGAATATCGGTGCAATGCCCCTGCCCCGCTCAGCGGATCGGCATCCCGTACATCAGGCCGCCCTGGGTCCAGAGCGCGTTGAGGCCGCGGTCGAGCTTCAAGGCGGAATCCTTGCCGACATTGCGGTCGAAAATCTCGCCGTAATTGCCGACGCGCTTGATGATGGTGTAGGCCCAGTCTTCGCCGAGATGCAGCGACTTGCCCATGCCCGGCTTCACGCCCAGCATGCGTTGTATCTCCGGGTCGTCGCTCTTTTTCATCTCATCGACATTCTGAGATGTAACGCCCTTTTCCTCCGCGTCGATCATAGCGAACATGGTCCAACGAACGACTTCGAACCATTCGTCGTCGCCCTGGCGCACGACAGCGGCCAGGGGTTCCTTCGAGGCGATCTCGGGCAGGATGACGTAATCGTCGGGATTGGGCGCTTTGCCCGCGCGGCTGGCGGCAAGGCCGGATCGATCAGCGGTGAAGGAATCGCAGCGGCCCGAATAAAACGCGTTCTCAACCTCGTCCAGCCGCTCGATCACGAGCGGCTTGAAGGTCATCTTGTTGGCGCGGAAATAATCGGTGAGATTGGACTCGGTCGTCGTGCCGGACTGAACGCAGACGGTGGCACCGTCCAGTTCCTTGGCGCTTTTGACGCCGGCCTTCTTGGCCACCATGAAACCCTGGCCGTCATAATAATTCGGCGGCGCGAAGAGGAAGCCGAGATCGCCTTCGCGCGTCAGGGTCCAGGTCGTGTTACGGGTCAGGATATCGATTTCACCGGACTGCAGCATGGTGAAACGCTGCTGCGTCGTGGCGGGCACATATTTCGTTTTGTCGGGATCGCCCAGCACGGCGGCGGCGACTGCGCGGCAGGTATCGACGTCGATGCCGGTATATTTGCCCTGACGATCCGGGATCGAAAATCCGGCCAGACCGGTGGTAACACCGCAGGTCACGACGCCGTTCTTCTTGACCTTATCGAGGGTCGGTCCCGCCAAAGCCGGACCGGCGAATGCCACCATCACAAGCGCAACCGCCAGCGTCGTCGCCTTGATCATCCCCAGCTCTCCCCTGCCACACGCAGGGGAGATACTAGGCGGTTAGTGCCGTTCCGTCACGGGTTCCGCGTCGATGACGGCATGATCTTCGGCCTTATGGGTCGCGGCGATCAGCATATAGACCGCCGGGACGACATAGAGCGTGAACAGCGTGCCGATGCCGAGGCCAGTGAAAATCACCAAACCGATGGCGAAACGCGACACTGCGCCGGCGCCACTAGCGGTCAAAAGTGGCACGACACCCAGCACCATCGCCGCCGTGGTCATCAGGATCGGGCGGAACCGGATTCCGGCCGCTTCCTCGATCGCTTCGCGTTTCGTCCTGCCCTGCGCCTGCAGGGCGTTGGCGAATTCGACGATCAGGATGCCGTGCTTTGAAATGAGGCCCATCAGCGTCACCAGCCCGACCATCGTGTAGATGTTGAGGCTGGCGCCGTTGATGCGGAAGACGCCGCAAATCAGGATGAACAAAAGCGCACCGGCGATCGACATCGGCACCGACACGAGGATGACGAGCGGATCGCGGAAGCTTTCGAACAAGGCGGCCAGCGACAGGAAGATGATGATGACCGCGAAGGCGAAGGTCGTGACGAAGCCCGAGGACTCCTGCACGAACTGCCGCAACTGACCGGCGGTATCGACCGTGTAGCCTTGCGGCAAGGTCCGCGCCGCCACGCCCTGCAGATATTCATACGCCGCGCCGGTCGGCAGGACGCTGACGCCCTGGATGGTTGCGGAGTTGAGCTGCTGGAAGTGGTTGAGCGATTCCGGCACCGTCTTGGTCGTGATGGTCGCCACCGTCGAAACCGGGATCGGCGTGCCGTCCGGCGTCTTGATGTAATAGTTCGACAATTGATCGACGTTGAGACGCGAGGTCTGCGCCACTTGCGGAATGACCTTATAAGACCGTCCGGCGAGGCTGAAGTAATTGACGTAGCCGCCACCGAGGGCTGAGGCCATCGCCGCGCCGATATCGTTCATCTTCAGACCGAGCTGCGCCGTCTTTTCACGATCGATTGACAAGGTGCTTTGCGGTTGGTCGAACTTCAAATCGGTATCGACGAAGAAGAAGTTACCGCTCGACGCCGCTTCCTTGAGGAAGGCCTGGGCAACCGTATTCAACTGCTCGAACGAATCCGTCGTGGTGATGACGAACTGGATCGGCAGACCAAAGGCGCCCGGCAAGGACGGCGGCAAGGCCGTCGCCGCACGTTCGCCCGCGATCTTGGTATTGATGTCCTGCTGCATCAACGGCTGAATCGCGTTGGCGGTCCGGGTGCGCTGATCCCATGGCTTCAGCGCAAGACCGGCCAGCGATTGACCCGGCACGTCGAGCTGGAACGCATGCTGCAATTCCGGATAGGTCGAGAAAATGCCGTAGAGCTGCTTAGTATAAAGCAATTTCTGTTGCAGCGTCGCATTCGGCGCCGTCGTCGCAAAGGCGATGACGAAGCCTTGATCCTCGTCCGGCGCAAGCTGGCGCGGCGCGAAGCTGTAGAGGAAATAGATGCTGCAGAAGATGATCGCGGCGAACACACCTGTGACGGCGACGGTATTAAGGCTGCCGTGCAGCGTGCGCTCATACTTGCCGCGCAGCTTGTCGAAGTTGCGGTCGATGAAGCCGCTGAACCGCGCTTGCCAACCGGTCTGCTCGCTGTGCGGCTTTAGAAGGCGTGAAGCCATCATCGGCGACAAGGTCAAAGCCACGATCGCCGATACCGTCACCGCACCCACCAACGTGAAGGCGAATTCGGTGAACAGCGCGCCGGTCAGGCCGCCTTGGAAACCGATCGGCACATAGACCGCGATCAGCACGACCGTCATGGCGATGATCGGACCACCCAATTCGCGTGCCGCCAGCATGGACGCTTGCATCGCGCCGACGCCGTCTTCGAGATGGCGATTGACGTTCTCGACCACGATGATCGCGTCATCGACGACGAGCCCGATCGCCAGCACCAGGGCCAGCAGCGTCAGCAGATTGATCGAGAAGCCGAACAACAACATCATCATGAAGGTGCCGATCAGCGACACCGGGATGGCGATGGCCGGAATGATGACCGAGCGCAGCGACCCGAGGAACACGAACACGACAAGGATAACGATCACGATCGATTCGATGAGGCCTTTGACGACCTCGCTGATCGCACTGTTCACGAACTCGGTCGAATCATAGATCACCTCTTCCTGCAGCCCTTGCGGCAACTGGGCTTTGACGTCGGGAAGAATCTTGTAAACGCCTTTGACCACGTCGAGCAGATTGGCGGTCGGCGCGACCTGGATGCCGATATAGACCGCGTCTTGGCCGTCGAAGGCGACGCGTGATTCATAACTGTCGGCGCCCAGGGTGACCGCGGCGACGTCCTGCAATTTGACGTTGGCGCCGTTGCCCTGCTTGACGATCAGGTTGCGGAATTCCTCGAGCGTATGAAGATTGGTCGAGGCGGTCAGATTGACCTGAACCATCTGGCCCTTGGTCGAGCCGAGGCCGGCGATGAAGTTGTTGCTCGTGAGCGCCGCGCTGACATCGGCGGCGGTCAGGCCATAGGCGGCCATCTTTTCGGGATCGAGCCAAGCGCGCAGGGCAAAGTTCTGGCCGCCGATGATTTCCGCCGTCTGCACGCCGGTGACCGCCTGCATCTTCGGCTGCACGACGCGGACCAGATAATCCGTGATCTGATTCGCCTTCAGCACTTCGCTTTTGAAGCCGATATACATCGCATCGAAGGTCTGGCCGACCTTGATGTCGATGACGGGCTGCTGCGAGCCCGGCGGCAACTGGTTCAGCACCGAGCTGACCTTGCTGGTGATTTCGGTCATCGCCTTGTCGCCATCGTAATTGAGGCGAAGATTGGCGGTGATCACGCTGACGCTCGATTGGCTGGTCGAGTTCATGTAATCGATGCCGTTCGCCTGGGCGATGGCGTTTTCGAGCGGCGTCGTGATGAAGCCGGCCACGACGTCCGGATCAGCGCCGTAATAGGTCGTCGTGATGGTGACCACGGCATTTTCCGTGCGCGGGAACTGCAACACCGGGAGCGAGCCGAGCGCGCGCAGCCCGAGGACGATGATCATCAGGCTGATCACCGTCGCCAGAACCGGGCGGCGAATGAAGATATCGGTGAATTTCATGACCCGTCCCCTCGCCTTACTGGTTGCCCGGCTTGGGATTCGGATCGTTGCTCGGCTGAACCTCGTTATTGACGTTGAGCGGCGAACCGTTGCGCAGCTTCAACTGGCCGGCAGTCACGACGGTTTCGCCATCGTTCACGCCTTTCAACACCGAGACCTGATCGCCGCGCGTATCGCCGGCGGTGACGAAGACCTGGCGCGCGTTCAGCGTATCTTTGCCGTTGTCGTCCTTCTTCTGATCGACGAGGAAGACCGTGCTGCCATAGGGATTATAAGTAATCGAGGTCTGCGGCAGCGTGACGAGCTTCTGGACGTCGCCGATGGCGATACGGACCGTCGTGAACATGCCCGGCAGCAATTTGTGATCCGGATTGGGGATCGTCGCACGGACCTGGATATTGCGCGTCGCGGTGTCGATCCGCGAATTCAACGCGGCGATCGTGCCGGTAAATTCAACGCCGGGGAAGCTATCGACCAGCGCGGTCACTTTCTGTCCGGTTTTGATCTGGGCGATGTTCTGTTGCGGCAAGGTGAAATCGACGTAAATCGGATCGAGCGCCTGCAGCGAGACGATGGCGAGGCCGGGGGAGACATATTGCCCGACATCGATCTGACGGATGCCGAGACGGCCGGAGAATGGCGCCTTGATGAATTTGTAATCGATGATCGCTTGTTGCTGGGCCACCTGCGCCTGCGCCGACCGCAAATTACCCTCGTCGGTATCGACGACCTGGCGGCTGACGGCTTGCGCCTGAAGCTGACGCTGATCGCGATCGTAGGTGGTCTGGGCCAGCGAAGCGGCGGCCTTCAGCGAGTTGAGTTTGGCGACATCGTCGGCGGAGGAAAGTTCGACCAGCAACGTGCCGGCTTCGACCTCGGCGCCGGATTCGAAATGCACCGCGGAGACGATACCGCCCACCTGCGTGCTGAGATCGGCGCCGCGCTGCGCGCGCAGGCTACCGACCGCCACGATTTCCTTTTGCCAATCCTGCGTTACCGCCTTGGCCGTCGAAACGGTCTGTGGCGGGTTCGCCATCGAGGCGATGAACTTCTTGAGGAACATGGGGCTGATCACAGCTTCCCAGGTGAAGACGATCCCCAGCACAATGCCCACCGAGATGAGCATGATGATCATACGTTTGGCCATCTTGAAAATCCTTAGCGCGTCTTATTGCTTGGCGTCGGCGACGTTTTCGCCGGCGACATCGGTTCGGTTCCACCAGCCGCCACCCAATGCCTGGAACAAGGCGGCGGTGTCGGCGTAACGGGAGGCTTGAGCGATCACGCGATTGACGTGCGCCTGCTGATAGGTCGTTTCCGCGTTCAGCAGCGTCGTGTAGTTGATCGCACCCAGCTTGTATTGATCGCGGGTAATGTTGAGATTTTCGGCGGCGGACTTCTCGGCCGCGACTTGTGCCTCAAGCGTGCTTGCATCGTACTGCAACGCCCGCAACGCATCGGCGACATTCTGGAAAGCGCCGATGACGACGTTCTTGTAATTCGCCGCAGCAGCATCGAGCGCCGCCTCGGAAGCTCTTTTCTGATGCAGCAACTGACCGCCGCGGAACAGCGGCGCCATCACCCCTACCCCGAGGCTCCAGACGCCCGGGCCGCTGAAGAGACTGGCCGCGTCCAGCACCGAGTTACCAAGGCTGGCATTGATCGTGAACTGCGGCAGCATCGCCGAGATCGACACGCCGACCTGCGCGCTAGCCTGGTGTAGCAACGCTTGCGACGCCTGAATGTCGGGGCGTTGCTCGACCAGTTTCGACGGCAGGCTGATCGGCAGTTCCTGCGGCAATTGCAGCGCCGTCAGGTCGAAGGTCTGCTGGATTTCTTGACTCGGGAAACGTCCGGCCAGCGCGGTCAGCAGAATTCGCTGCTGCGCCAATTGCTTTTGCAGATTCGGCAAGCTGGCCCGGGTCGCGTTCAAGGTGGCTTCCTGCGCCAGCACCGCGCTGCGCGTCGTGCCGCCAAGATCGAGCTGCTTGTGCAGCACGTCGAGAAACTGTCCTTGGTCTTGAATGATTTCCTGCGTCGCGGCGATCTGCAGCCGCAACGAGGCTTCCTGGATGGCGGCCGCAACGACGTTCGAGCTGATCGTCAGATAGGCGGCTTCAAGCTGATGACGCTGATATTCCGCCTGGGCTTCCGTCGATTCCAACTGCCGGCGCTCGCCGCCGAAGAAATCGAAGCCGTAGGCGACACTGAGCGAGCCTGTCGTCAGGGTGAATATCTGCTGGCTGTTCGGGTTACCGAAGGCCGCGCCGGAAATTTTCTGCCGCGTGGTCGAGGCGCTGGCATTGACTTGCGGGAAGAAGACGCCCTTCTCGGCGCTCACCAATTCTTGCGCCTGGCGCAGATTGGCCTGCGCCGCTTCCAGCGACGGGTTGGCTTTGAGCGCTTCGGTGACAAGCGTGTTCAGCGGTTCCGAATGGAACAGGGTCCACCACTGGCCGGGAATGTCCTGCCCTTCGACAAACTGCTGCGCCTCGCCGCCGGGTACATTGGCCGCCGCGATCGGCGATGCCGGCATCGCCTCGGGCGTGAGGCCGGCGTTCGGTGGCGCGGTCGGCTTCTCGAAATCGGGGCCGACCATGCAGGAGGAAAGAGCCAGCACCGCAACCAGTGCCGTCGATAAACGTCCAATCATGAGTTCTTATCCATTGCCGCGCGGATGATCGCGGTTGTTTGTTCGCGCAGAATTGTTTTCAGGGTTTGAAGCCGCGTCTCGTTGATCGCATCCCAGCCGAGCAGCGGACAGGCCCCCATCTTGGTGCCCTTCTTCTTGAACATCAGCGCCTGACCGAGAATGGCCGAGGCGCGAATCTTTGCTTCGTCGTCCAACGGACGCCCCAGCGCTCGCGCGACAAGGTCCATGCAGGGCTGCGACACCAGCCGCATCATTTGGTTATGCAGCGCATCGAGCGCGGTCGCGTCTTCGACTTCCGCCCGCGTGATAAAGAGACAGGCACTGGGTGGGGCATCGTCGGTCGTGACCAAATCGACAAAGCCGTCGAGCATCGCCAGCAGCATACGAAGCAGTTCATCGGGCGTCGGATCGCCGGCCAGCAATGTTTCAGCCTGGGCCGCCAGCGCGGCCATGCGGCTCTCGACGAACTTGGCGATATGATCGATGGCCGCCCGGTAAAGACCTTCTTTGCTGCCGAAATAATATTGGATCGCCGGCAGATTGACCTTCGCCCGGTCGGCCAGGGTGCGGGTGCTCGCGCCCTCGTACCCTTCCTCGGCAAAGACCTCGATCGCCACCTCGAGAATACGACGCAGCGTGTCCTCACCCTTGGCGTGGGTGCCGGGACGATAGCGAAGGCTAACTGTTTCAGGCGAATTCGGCTGCATTTTGGGCGCGTTTCAAATGTAACGAGCGATAATATCACCTGATCCTATCAAGTGATACAGTTTTATTGCATTGCAGCACTGCGGATCATACCCCCTCGCCCAGCCACCGCAACCCGGTCCTGCACAGGCCAGACTTTCGCCACCGCCGGATGCCGGGCAAGATAGGGTGTCCGATCAAAGCTTTATCAGGTTCCGTTCATGCGCACTAAATCGACCAAGCCCGACACGTTGCTAGCCCATGCCGGCCGCCATCCGGAAAAGAATTTCGGCGTCGTCAACCCGCCCGTCTATCACGCCTCGACCATCCTGTCGCAGACCGTGGCCGAGTACGAGGCGTTGAACCGCAACCGCTTCAACCAAGTGACCTATGGCCGGCACGGCACGCCGACCAGTTTTGCCTTCGAGGAAGCCGTCGCCACGATCCAAGGCGGCGCGCGTGCCGTCGCCTTCTGCTCCGGCGCGGCGGCCTGCATCGGCTCGATCCTCGCCTACGTCAAAACCGGCGATAATCTTTTGATGGTCGATTCCGTTTATAGCCCGGTGCGCAGCTTCTGCACCGGATTCCTCAACCGCTTCGGCGTCGAGACGACCTTTTACGATCCGATGATTTCAGGCGAAGCGATTGAAAAGCTGATCAAGCCGAACACGCGCGTCATCTATCTCGAAAGCCCGGGTTCGTTGACCTTCGAGGTGCAGGACGTGCCCGCCATCGTCGCCGTCGCGAAAGCACATGGCATCACGACGATGCTCGACAACACCTGGGGCGCGCCGATGTTCTTCAAGCCGTTGGCGTTGGGTGTCGATATCGACATCATCTCGGCCACAAAGTATATCGTTGGACATAGCGATGCGATGATGGGCATCGCCGTCTGTACCAAGGAAAGCTTTCTGCCCGTGCGCAATTCGGCCGCCGATATCGGCAATCACGCCGCGCCCGACGATTGCTATCTCGCCATGCGCGGCCTGCGCACTGCCGGCGTTCGTATGCGCCAACATCAAAAGCAGGGCCTCGCCCTCGCCGAATATCTCGAAGCGCGGCCCGAAGTCGAACGCGTGATGCACCCGGGTCTTCCCAGCGATCCCGGCCATGCGTTGTGGAAACGCGACTTCACCGGCGCATGCGGTCTGTTCGGTGTCGCTCTCAAACGCGGCACGCCGAAGAAGGCGATCGACGCAATGCTCGACGGTTACACGCTGTTTGGTATGGGTGCATCCTGGGGCGGCTTTGAAAGCCTCGTGCTGCCGACCCATCCCGAACAGCTTCGCACCACTCCGAAGTGGGATACCGGCCCGTGCCTGCGGTATCACGCGGGGCTTGAAGATATCGACGACCTGATCGCCGATCTCGATCAGGGTTTCGCGCGCCTCAAAGCTGCGAGCTGATCGCCGCATGACGCTGACGCCGCTCGAAATCGAAGCCTTACTGCTGAGCCTGCGCGTCGGCGTCGTCAGCGTCGTGCTGTCGATACCGTTCGGCATTGCCTGCGCCTGGCTGCTGGCACGCCATGATTTTCCCGGCAAGGCGCTGTTCGACGGCATCATCCATCTGCCGCTGGTCCTCCCGCCGGTCGCGATCGGCTTTGCGCTGCTTATTCTATTTGGCCGCAACGGCATCATCGGATCGTGGCTCTATAGCGTCTTCGGCGTGACGTTCGCTTTTAATTGGAAAGGTGCCGCTCTTGCATCGGCGGTGGTCGCCTTTCCTTTGATGGTGCGCGCGATGCGCTTGTCGCTCGAAGCGGTCGATGAACGGCTCGAAGCCGCGGCGCATAGTCTCGGCGCCGGACGCTGGCGCGTGCTTTTCACCATCACCCTGCCCTTGATGATGCCCGGCATCATCTCCGGCTGCATCCTCGCCTTCGCCCGCAGTGTCGGCGAGTTCGGCGCAACCATCACCTTCGTCTCGAACATCCCCGGCCAGACCCGCACCCTGCCGATTGCGCTCTATACGTTGACGCAAGTGCCCGGCGGCGACGCGGCGGCATGGCGTCTAGCCATCCTGCCGGTGCTGTTGGCGCTGGCTGCCTTGATCGTCGCCGAGATGATCGCACGCCGTGTCGGCCGCCGTGTCAGGGGGCTCGATTGATCGAGATCGCAATCGAAAAGAAGCTCGGCAGTTTCACGCTTCAAGCCGAGATGACGGCGCCCGCGGACGGTATCACCGCTTTGTTCGGCCGTTCGGGCGCAGGAAAATCGACAGTCATCAACGCACTCGCCGGGCTGATTAAACCCGACCGCGGCTACATCGCGGTCGGCGGCGAAGTGTTGTTCGATTCCGAGCGCCGCATCAATCTGCCGCCTGAGAAACGCCGCCTGGGTTATGTCTTTCAGGAAGCCCGCCTGTTTCCACATTATTCGGTGCGCGGGAATCTTCTTTACGGCGCAAAGAAACACGGCGGCGGGCCGAGTTTCGATACCGTGGTGCAGCTTCTCGGTATCGAGCAACTGCTCACACGACGACCCGCGCAACTTTCCGGCGGTGAGAAACAACGCGTCGCTATCGGCCGCGCCCTCCTCGCCAGCCCACGCCTTCTTCTGATGGATGAGCCCCTTGCCTCGCTGGACGCCGCGCGCAAAGGCGAGATCCTGCCCTTCATCGAGAAGCTGCGCGACGAACTGAAATTACCGATCTTCTATGTCAGCCACGAGATGGACGAGATCATTCGTCTCGCCGATATCCTTGTCCTGATCGATGCCGGCAAGGTCGCCGCTGCGGGCACCGTCGAAGACCTGACCAGCCGCCTCGACCTCTGGCCGCTCACTGGCCGTCACGAAGCCGGCGCCGTCCTTAACACGACGCTGCGTGGTCACGACACCCGTTTCGGTCTCAGCGAACTCGCTTTCCCCGGCGGGCGTCTGCGCGTGACGCGTCTCAATCTGCCGATGGGAACGCCGGTGCGTATCCGCATCCGCGCTCGCGACGTGGTACTCGCCGTCGAAAAGCCAACCGGCCTTTCGATCCGTAACAGTTTCGCCGGCACAATCACCGAGATCGCCGAAGCGCGCGGCCCGCTGGTCGATCTGAAACTCGATATCGGTAAGCCGGAGCAGCCGGTGATGCTGTGGGCCCGCGTCACCCTGCGCGCGTTACAGGAACTCCAACTCGCGCCCGGCAAGCCGGTCTTCGCCCTGGTGAAAACCGTCTCGCTCGACCGCCATTCCTACGGCCGCTTCGAGAACAACGAGACGGAAGCATCGTAACCCCTCTCTCGTCATTGCGAGCGAAGCGAAGCAATCCAGTTTGTCGAACGACTGGATTGCTTCGCTTCGCTCGCAA
>CAIJOA010000033.1 GCA_903822185.1 uncultured Rhodospirillales bacterium
CCTCATCCCGAGCGACGTCGAGGGACGCAGGATCCTCATGCCGACGTTCCGATAAGACACAAGAAAACCACGGAGACACAGAGGGCACGGAGAAGAGGTTTTCTCTACGTGCCCTCTGTGTCTCCGTGGCCCCCGCAATCGTAAACGATTGACGTCAAAAAATGCTGCGCTGCGGAACGTTTAGCCTGCGCGATCATTGATCCTGTGCCGGTGGCGAAGATCGCCGGTCATCCAATCGGGGTCTCATCGCAAGGATACGGCTATTGGCAGAGCAGGGAAAAAGCGCGCGCGTGCTGCGTGAAGGGTTGCCTCATCCGCTGGGAGCGACCTGGGACGGCAAGGGCGTCAATTTCGCGATCTTCTCGGCTAACGCGACCAAAGTTGAACTTTGCCTCTTCGACGATAAGGGCGTCACGGAGATCGAGCGGATCGAGCTGCCGGAATATACCGACGAGATCTGGCACGGTTATATTGAAGGCGTAGCGCCCGGAGCGATCTATGGCTATCGCGTTCATGGCCCGTATGAGCCGGATGCCGGCCACCGCTTCAATCCCAACAAGCTGCTGCTCGATCCCTATGCCAAAGGCCATTTCGGTGAGCTGATCTGGAATCCCGCCGTCTTCGGCTACCAGATGGAGACGGGCGATGACCTGACCTTTGACGAGCGCGACAGCGCGCCCTTCATGCCGAAATGCGTTGTGGTCGATTCCGAATTCGATTGGAAAGGCGAGCCGGGCCGCAATCCCGTCTCCTGGGCGCAGACCGTCATTTACGAAGCGCACGTCAAAGGTTTCACCAAGCTTCATCCGGCGGTGCCGGAAAAATTGCGCGGCACCTATGCGGGGCTCGGCGATAAGAATATCGTCGATTACGTCAAATCGTTGGGCGTTACCTCGATCGAGCTATTGCCGGTTCATACCTTCATCAATGACAGCCAGCTTTTGGAAAAGAAGCTAGTCAATTACTGGGGTTACAACTCGATCGGTTTCTTCGCGCCCGACCCGCGCTATGCGTTCGAGCGTCAAAACACGCTGCGCGAATTCAAGGAGATGGTCGCAAGATTCCATGACGCCGGAATCGAAGTGATCATGGACGTGGTCTATAACCACACCGCCGAAGGCAACGAGCTGGGTCCGACGCTCTCGTTCAAGGGCATCGACAACGCGTCTTATTACCGCCTGCTGCCGGACAAGCCGCGCTTCTATATCAACGACACCGGCACCGGCAACACGGTCAATCTCAGCCATGGGCGCGTCATTCAGATGGTGACCGACAGCCTGCGTTATTGGGTGACCGAGGCGCATGTCGATGGCTTCCGCTTCGATCTCGGCACCATCCTCGCGCGCGAGCCGAATGGCTTCGACAATCAAAGCGGTTTTCTCAAAGCCTGCGGTCAGGACCCGGTGCTGGATACGATCAAGCTGATCGCCGAGCCGTGGGATTGCGGTCCGGGCGGCTATCAGGTCGGCGGCTTTCCGCCCGGCTGGTCGGAATGGAACGATAAGTTCCGCGATACGGCGCGCGAATTCTGGAAGGGCGACGCGCCTGCCTCGGAACTGGCGAAGCGGCTGTGCGCTTCCGAAGATTTATTCAACCGCCAAGGCCGCCGGCCTTGGGCCAGCGTCAATTTCATCACCGCGCATGACGGCTTCACCCTCAACGATCTCGTCTCCTACAACGACAAACATAACGAGGCGAACGGCGAAGACAATCGCGACGGCAGTTCGGACAATCGTTCCTGGAACGGTGGTGCCGAAGGCCCCACCGACGATGAAGCGATCAACGCCGTGCGCGAGCGTCAGATGCGCAACATGCTGGCGACACTGTTGCTGGGACAGGGCACGCCGATGATGCTGGCCGGCGACGAGTTCGCGCGAACGCAGAACGGCAACAACAACGCCTATTGTCAGGACAGCGACATCAGTTGGGTCAATTGGGACATCCAGGAAAAGGGCCAGACCCAAATCCGCTTCGTGCAGAAATTGCTGAAGCTACGCCGCGACTTTCCGATCCTGCGCCGGGCGCAGTTCCTAACGGGGCATCTCATCGAAGATCTGGGCGTCAAAGACGTCGCCTGGATCAACGCCAACGGCTCCGAGATGACCGAGGAGGAATGGGCCGATCAGGGCATGCACTGCTTTGGCATGCAGATGGATGGGCGCGGTCAGGCGACCGGCATCCGGCAGCGCGGCACCGACGTGACGATGCTGCTGATCCTCAACGCACATCACGACATGGTGCGGTTTACCTTGCCTGAGGTTGTCGGCGGCACCGGCTGGAAACTGCAGTTCGACACGAACATTCCCGACAACGATGCCGAGGAACGGTTTAAGGCGGGAGACCCCTACGACGTCACCGCGCGGTCCGTGCTGCTGCTGTCGCTGGAAACGGTATAGACGCAGTTATTCTATCGTCATTGCGAGCGAAGCGAAGCAATCC
>CAIJOA010000034.1 GCA_903822185.1 uncultured Rhodospirillales bacterium
CGAAGAAACGCGCAGCCTTCGCGTCTATCCGGCGCTGTCGGATATCTGGAACATGGTCGCGCGCACGGCCTATACCCAGCTTCAATATTCGCCGCTGTTGCTCGCGGGCACCGTTCTAGGCCTCGCGGTTACCTATCTTGCACCGCCCTTGTTGATGTTCACCACGGGCGCGTCTGCTTATTTCGGCGCGATCGCCTGGCTCGGTATGGCAATCGCCTATGAGCCGATCCTTCGTTTCTATGGCCTCTCCGTGTTGTGGGCGCCGTTCCTGCCGCTTGCGGCGTTGGTCTATCTTGGCGCGACCGTTGCCTCGGCATGGCGGCACTATCGTGGCCGGGGCGGTGAGTGGAAAGGCCGCGTGCAATGGCCGAAGCCCTAAGCGTCGAAATTCCATCGGGCAAGGATAAGGGTGACGAGAATTTCCCCGTCGGCTCTTTCCTGATCCGACGCGATCTTCGCGTCCATGTTCATGCCTTCTATCGTTTCGCCCGCATCGCCGACGATATCGCCGATAGTTCGGAACTTGCCGCCGATGAAAAAATTCGCCGGCTCGATCGGATGGAAGCGGTGCTCGATGGGGCGCCGGGGGATGACGCACCCTCGGCGGTCGCAATGCGCGAAAGCCTCCTGACGACGGGAACGACGTTTCAGCATTGCCGCGACATTCTGCATGCCTTTCGCATGGATGCGACCAAGCTGCGCTACGAGGACTGGTCAGATTTGATGAATTACTGCCGCTACTCGGCCTCGCCGGTGGGGCGGCAATTGCTCGACCTTCACGGTGAAAGCCGCGATACCTGGGCGCCGTCGGACGCGCTGTGCAGCGCGCTTCAGGTGCTGAATCATCTTCAGGATGGTGCAAAGGATCATCGCGATCTCGATCGGGTCTATCTGCCCCGCCAGGATCTCGAACGTTGTGGTGCGAGCATCGATGAGCTGCCCGGCCGTAGCACAAGCCCGGGCATGCGCTGCGTGCTCGATCGGCTGCTCGATGGGACCGATACGTTGATCGCTGCCGCACAACAACTTCCGGGTGGCGTCAAAAGCCCAGGCTTGCGCCGCGAATGCGCGATCATCGTGAATCTGGCGGAACGGTTGTCGCGGCGTTTGCGCGACGGCGATCCGATCGCCACGCGGGTAAAATTGACCAAGACCGATTTCGCGTCGGCCCTGGTCGTAGGATTATGGCGCGGCCGATGAGCGATATAGCTGCCGCCGATCTGCGCACGATGATCCGCGAAAAAGTCGCGGCGGCGGGGTCGTCTTTTTATCTGGCGATGCGATTGCTGCCGGAGCCACGCCGCGAGGCGATGTATTCGATCTACGCGTTCTGCCGCGAAGTCGATGACATCGCCGACAGCGACGAACCGGAAGCGGCGAAACGTAAGGCGCTCGAGGATTGGCGCGCCGAGATCGACGCGATTTATGCCGGTACGAGCAAGCTTCCGTTGGGCCAAGTCCTGACCGAAGACATGAAGGCCTTCCATCTTCGGCGCGACGATTTCATCGCGGTGATCGACGGCATGGAAATGGATGCCGGTGCGCCGATTCACGCGCCCAGCATAGCGGTGCTCGATCTTTATTGTGACCGGGTGGCGAGCGCGGTCGGGCGGCTGTCCGTGCGTGCCTTCGGGGCGGATTCCGACGCGGCGGATCGCGTCGCCTATCATCTGGGACGGGCGCTACAACTGACGAACATCCTGCGCGACGTCGCCGAAGACGCCGGACGCGGCCGTCTTTATCTGCCGCGTGATTTGCTCGTCGAGGCAGGAATCACGACCGATGCGCTCGATGAAATCCTGGCGCATCCGAACTTGCCGCAAGTCTGCGAAAAACTTTCCGTCGTGGCAGAACAGCATTTTGTCGATGCGCATGCCGCGATGGCCGAATGTCCGCCGAAGGCGATGAAGCCGGCGCGTGCGATGGGTGCGGTTTACCACGCGCAGCTCAACCGCCTACAGCAACGCGGTTGGCAGAAGTTCGCCGAGCCGATCAAACTGTCGAAACTAACCAAGCTCTGGCTCGCCTTCCGCTACGGCCTCCTATGAGCCAACCCCATCGCGTGCATGTGGTGGGGGCGGGGCTTGCCGGTCTCGCCGCATCGCTGACCCTCGCCGAAGCAGGCGTTGGCGTGGTACTGCATGAGGCGGCGCCGCAAGCAGGCGGGCGCTGCCGTTCTTATCTCGATGCGACGCTCGGCTGCCGGATCGACAACGGCAATCATCTGCTGCTGAGCGGTAATCGCGCCGCCAAACGTTACGTTGATATGATCGGCTCACGTTCGACCTTCACCGGACCGGGCGAAGCGATCTATCCGTTTCTCGATCGCCAGAATGGCGAACGATGGACGCTGCGTCCGAATGCAGGCAAGTTGCCGTGGTGGGTTCTGTCGCCAAGCCGTCGCGTTAAAGGCACGCATGTTTTTTCCTACCTTTCCGCGCGGCATCTTCTGAAGGCCTCACCGGAGGCCGTCGTGACGGATCTCCTCGATGCAGGGTCGGTGCTCTATCGCCGGCTCTGGCAACCGATGGCGATCGCCGCGCTCAATACAGAAGCCGAACTCGGTTCAGCGCGGATGTTCGGCGATATTCTGCAAGAGACGCTCGGCGCGGGCGGACGAGATTGTGTGCCGATGATTCCGCGCGAAGGTCTGTCGGAAAGCATGGTCGATCCGGCGCTGGCGCGGTTGCGCGCGAAAGGCGCCGACATCCGCATCGGGTCGCGGCTGCGCGGGATCGGTTTCGATAACGATCGTGTTGCGTCGCTCGATTTCGACGGAAGCACCGAGGCCATTGAAGCGAACGATGCCATCGTTCTGGCCGTCCCGTCGGCGGTCGCGCCGCGTCTCGTTCCCGACCTGACCGCGCCCGATGAATACCGCGCCATCGTCAATGCGCATTACCGGATCGCCATGCGCGGCGATGCGCCGTGGTTTGTCGGGATTGTCGGCGGTACTGCGGAATGGGTGTTTCGCAAGCCGGATATCTTGTCTGTGACGGTGAGCGCCGCTGACCGGCTCGTGGACAGGCCGGCTGAAGAACTCGCGCCGTTGCTGTGGCGAGACGTCGCAGCCGCCTTTGGCTTGCCCGAAGACCCGATGCCGGTCTGGCAGATCGTCAAGGAAAAGCGGGCGACCTTCGCGGCCACGCCGGATCAGATCAAACGCCGGCCCAGCACGGCCACACGCTGGTCCAACCTCGTCCTCGCCGGCGATTGGACCGATACCGGTATTCCCGCGACCATCGAAGGGGCGATTCGGTCCGGGTTTAAGGCCGCCGCCCGTCTTCTAGGTCACATCTAAATCCGCTAGATTGCCCTCATGCCTGATACACATAATCCGTCGCTCGACGTCCCGGCGCTCGACGCTGTTGTCGATCGCGCCGCCGCGGCGCTGATCGCCCAGCAACAACCCGACGGCCACTGGGTCTTCGAACTCGAGGCCGATGCGACGATCCCGGCCGAATTCATCCTGCTGCAGCATTATCTCGGCGAGATCGATGATTCGTTACAGGGCGAGATCGCGAAATTCCTGCGCTCGCTGCAGGCCGACCATGGCGGCTGGCCGTTGTTTCGCGGTGGCGATCTCGATCTGAGTTGTAGCGTCAAAGCCTACTTTGCCCTCAAGGCAGCCGGTGACGATGTCGATGCACCGCATATGGTCCGGGCGCGGGAAGCGATCCTCGCCTGCGGCGGCGCGGCGCGCGCTAATGTTTTCACGCGAATTCAGCTTGCGCTGTTTGGTGAACTGGCTTGGCGCGGCGTGCCGGTGATGCCGGTCGAGATTATGCTGCTGCCGCGATGGTTTCCTTTTCATCTGACCAAGATTTCCTATTGGTCGCGCACGGTCATCGTACCGCTGCTGGTGCTGATGACGCTAAAGCCTTGCGCGCGTAATCCGCGTGGCATCGGCGTCCGCGAACTATTCCTGCCCGGTACGGAAACTAAGCCGCCGAAGGCATCGGGATCGATTTGGGCATCGATCTTCAATGTCGTCGATGATGTGTTGCGGGTCGTTGAGCCGGCCTTTCCGAAGAGCTTGCGCCGGCGCGCCGTCGATAAGGCGGTTGCCTTCGTCACCGAACGTCTCAACGGTGAAGACGGCCTCGGCGCGATCTATCCGGCGATCGCGAACAGCGTGATGATGTTCGATTGCCTCAAAGTTCCGGTCAGCGATCCGCGCGTCGTCACAGCCCGCGCTGCCGTGCGAAAGCTGTTGGTGCAAAAGCCGGGACGCACTTATTGCCAGCCTTGCCTCTCCCCGGTGTGGGACACGGGCCTTGCGGCCCATGCGTTGATGGAGGCGGGGGGCGATACCGCGATGGCGTCGGCTGAACGCGGTCTCGAATGGCTGGTCCCCTGTCAGGTCAATGATGTCGTCGGCGACTGGGCCGTGAAACGTCCGAACCTTCCGCCGGGCGGCTGGGCGTTCCAATACGCCAATCCGCATTATCCGGATCTCGATGATACGGCGATGGTCGCCTTGGCCTATGACCGCTTCGACCGCGCGCGTTATCGCGGTGTTGTCGAACGCGCGACGAACTGGCTTGTCGGCATGCAGAGCCGCAACGGCGGCTGGGCAGCATTCGACGTCGATAACATGCACTACTATCTGAACTACATCCCGTTCGCCGATCATGGCGCTTTGCTCGATCCGCCGACCGCGGATGTGTCGGCACGTTGCGTCGGACTTTTCGGGCAACTGGGCGGTTACGACAATGCGCGCACCACCGGCGTTGATTATCTTCGGCGCGAGCAGGAAAGCGACGGCTCGTGGTTCGGCCGTTGGGGGACGAATTACATCTACGGCACTTGGTCCGTTTTGGTCGCGCTGAACGGCGCTGGTGTCGATAAGGCCGATCCGATGATCCGTCGCGCTGTGGCGTGGCTGTTGTCGAAGCAGCGACCGGACGGCGGTTGGGGCGAGGACGGTCGATCCTACTGGAAGCACCATCCGCGCGGCGAGGGAAAGGCCAGCACACCGTCGCAAACAGCCTGGGCGCTGTTGGCGCTCATGGCGGCGGGCGAAATGCGGAATGAAGCCGTTGCACGCGGCGTGAATTATCTCGTGACGACGCAGCAGGCACATGGCCTGTGGGATGAAGAAGACTTCACCGCGGTCGGTTTTCCACGCGTGTTCTATCTTCGTTATCACGGCTATCGCGCCTTCTTCCCGCTTTGGGCGGTGGCGCGTTATCGCAATCTGTCGAGCAGCAAGCAGATCAATTATTCCTACGGGCTTTGATGAATCTCGCCGCGATCACCGGCATGGAAGCAGAAGCGCGCATCGTTCGCGATGCCGGCTTCAAGGCGATGGCGTCGGGTGGTGTTGAAGCGAATACGTTGTCGGCAGCAGACTTCTGCCTTCGCGCCGGTGCCGAGGCCCTGCTCAGTTTTGGCATCGCGGGCGCTTTGGCATCGCATCTGCAGCCCGGCGCCCTGCTTATGCCGCGCGGCATTCGCGAAGAAGACGGTACGCGTCATGCCGTCGATACGGAGCTCCATCGCCAAGCCGAGAAAATCTTGGCGGCGGCGGGGATCGCGGTGGAAACCGGCGATATGCTCGGCGCTGTCACGGCGGCTGCGTCACCTGCCGAAAAGAATGAATTGGCGCGGCGTTGCTACGCGATCGCTATCGATCTCGAAAGCCATCTAATCGCGCGCGTTGCCGCGCAGGCGGGCCGTCGGTTTATCGTCCTGCGCGCTATTTCAGACAGCGCGACACAGGCATTGCCGCCGGCGGCGGTGAATGGGCTTGGCGCAGATGGAAAACCGGCGCTGGGCCGTGTGCTGGCATCGGTGGCGCGTGATCCCCGACAAATTCCGGCGCTGATCCATCTCGCCGGCGGCACGCGCCGCGCGCTGTCGGCTTTGACCCAGGCGCTCGCGGTTCGTCCATTCGCTTGAAAGGACAGTGGTCATGAAGATCATTCAATTTAAGACGCCGGGTGATCCCTCGGTGCTTGAACTCGCCGACGCGCCCATTCCGGATGTTGGTGACACCGACGTGCTGGTCCGCGCCCACGCGATCGGCGTCGGCATGCCGGATGTCATGATCCGGCGTGGCGTTTATAATTGGATGCCGCCTCTGCCGGCGACGCCCGGCACCGAGATGAGCGGCATTGTTGAGAAAATCGGTCGGGACGTTAAAAGCCTGAAGGTCGGACAACGCGTCGTCGTCTCGGCGCGGGACCGGTCGCAACGCGGTGGTTGTTACGCCGAATATAACGCCACGCCGGAGACCTCGGCTTACGCGCTGCCCGACGGCGCGGATATGGACCTGGCAGCGGCGCTCGCCAATTACCAGGTGGCCTATCACCTTCTTTATGACTGCATCACTTTTAAGAAGGGCCAATTGATCCTGATCCAAGGCGCCGCTGGCGGCACCGGCAGTGCATTGGTCGATCTGGCGATGGAAGCGGGATTAAACGTTATCGGCCTTTGTTCCGGGCCAACGAAGATCGCGTTTGTAAAAGGCTTCAGAGTCGAGCATGTGGTTGATCGTCAGCGTGATAATCTTGCGGAGTCTGTTGCCTCGATCACCGGTGGTCGCGGGGTCGATTTCATCATGGATTTCGCCGGCGGTCCGGAATTCGTGAAAAACCTGTCGATGCTTGCGCCCTATGGCACGGTCGTCAGCTACGCGCAGCTTGCGGGGAAACCCAAGGACGATGTTTATGGCGCGCTGCGGGCGATGTCGGGCAAGAATCTGAGCATTCGGACGTTTTCGATGCATGTCTATGATCATTGGCGCCAACCGCAGCAGGCGGGGATGCGATGGCTGATCGAGAAGCTCGCGCGCGGCCAAATCCGGCCAAGGATTTATCGGACCTTGCCACTCGGCGAAGCGCGTCAAGCGCATGAAATTTTCGAAACCGGCGAGGTCATGGGCAAGCTGTTGCTGAAGCCCTGACATAAAAGAATGACGGCGCGGACCATGCCGCGCCGCCTTATCTTTAATGTTTGCGAAGCTGCGGGTCTTCGCCGTGGCTGTGACGTTTGCCTTCGTCTTCGGCTTTGCGAAGCTCGGCGCCTTCGGCACCATCGATCGCTTTTTTGGCTTCGCGGGCCTTCTCCTCGACCTTTCCGCTTTCGGCGAACTTATGCTGCTCGGCGTTGTAGGCGCGCGCTGCGGTACGATTGCCTTCGCCTTCGTTCGCCTGATGGTCGGCAACGTCGTCCTTGGGGTGGTGTGCTTTGGTCATGTTTCATCTCCTCTGGGCTGCCTGGTATCAAACGGCGCGGGGGAGGATGAGTTGCCTCTCGTGTGAATTGGGCGAAATCGGGGCAGCTAGTCCAGAATCTGCTGCTGTCGCCGCGCGATATACCAATAGAGTCCCGTTATCGGAATCATCAGCGTGAGCATGATGATCGCAAGCGCGGAGGCTTGGCCGAGGCCTCCCGCCAGCCAAAGGCTCCATATCAAGACCGGCAAAGTCAGATTTCCCGATGTCGATAAAAAGACGGCGAGGGTCAACTCGCGAAATGTCAGGAGCGCAATCCATAAGAAAGCATAGAGCAAAGTCGGAGCGAGAAGCGGCAACAGCACACGGCGAAAGATGCTGGCCAAGGTCGCGCCGCCGACCTGTGCGGATTCCTCCAGTTCGGTGTGAATCTGAATGAGCCCGGCATTCGTCATGCGCGTGGCGTAGCTTAAGCGGGCGATGACGAAGACGAGGAGCAGAATCCAAATCGTGCCATAAATCGGGATGAGGCGCTGCAGGGCGTAAAGCGCGATCAGCAATGCGCCGATGCCGAAGACATTGCCGGGAATGGCGTGCGGCAGGAAGGCCGCGAGATCGAACAGGTTGCGAAACCGCAGGCGTGACCGCAACACGACCCACGAAAAGGCAATCGCAATGGCAAGGGTGATTGCCGGCGTCAGGATCGCCAAGAGCGCGGTGTTCGAAAATCCGGTGATCGCCAGATTCCAAGGCAGGGCGCGATAATGGACCAGCGATAAGGCGGCGATGGCGCGGGCAGACGGAAGCTGGAAGTAGGGCAGGAACGACGCCCAGGCCAGCAACACGAGCGGCACCAGTTTGCTCAGAACGAAATAGAGGCCGATAAAGCACCATGCGAGGATTGCCTTGCGGCCGATCGGGAGAAGACGGGGGCGATAGGCTTTGCCTGTCACGACCGCGAAACGGCGCGATCGTTTCTGCATGGTGCCGTACCATACGCTGAGCACCCCGGCGAAGATCATCATTCCCGAACTTAAGGCGGCGGCCAGGCCGTAATGCGGGTTCACATCCTGTGGATTGATCAGCAGGTAGAGATAGGTGCTGAAAGTATAGGTTCGGCTGCTCCAACCGATGATCGCGGGCACATCGAAAGCCGCGAAACTGATGGTGAAGATATAGATCACCGCCGCAAGGATACCAGGCCAGGCGAGCGGGGCGGTGATCCGGCGAAGGCTCGACAGCGCGCCGGCGCCGCTCATCTGGGCTGCTTCTTCGAGCGACGGATCGAGCGAGCGAAATACCGCTGCCGTCATGATGAAGGCCAGCGGCGCAAGATTGAGACCCTGAACCCAGCCCATGCCGGCAATGCCGGTAACATCGAAGACCGGCCCGGCGATACCGAATGTTTGCGCCAAGAAAACATTGACGATGCCGATGCGCGGATGAAGCAGGAAGAGCCATCCCATCGAGCTGGCGAAATCCGGGATCAGGATGCCGAGCGTCATCAGGGTGAAAAGAACGGTCTTGCCGGGAAGGGTGGTTCGCTCCGCCAACCACGCGGTCGGTATGCCGAACAGCAAAGCCACGGCGAGCGAATAAAGCCCGAAGCCGCAGGTATCGAGAACGACGCGGTACGTCCGGGTATCGGTGAAGACCTCGTGATAATTGCCCAGCCCATAGATCAGCCGTTCATCGGTCGGTGAGCCGCCCACGAAACTGAGCCACAGCACGACGGCAAGATGTGCCACGATGACCAGGCTGGTGATCACGACGGTCCCGAGCATGAAATGGGGCAGCAGGTCGCGCGTGCGCGATGACACGTCCGGCCGATCCTGCGCCAACACCGCCATCGTGATTATTTGGTCGAGAGAATTTTGACGAGCTGGCCTTTGTTTTCGTCGATCCCAGCCTGCTTCTGCCACCAAGCGACCGTGACCTCGGTCGCCTTGCCGCCGGCCTTCTCGAAAGCGGCGATCTGTTCACGCGTATGCGAGCCAGGATATTTATGCAGATCCATCGCCCAGGTCTGCCAAACGAGCTTCTGTCCTTCCTCGGTCATCGTGAACAAGGTGTAGAGCTTGGCGGCATTCGGATGCTGGATGTTCTTCGGTAGGCCGAAATAATAATAGCGAATGGAGGTCGCATCCGGCGGCAGGACGTAATCGAGCGGTGCGCCCTTCGCCTGCCACAGCGTCGTCGTCTGGCCGGAGCAATCCATCACGATCGCCAGATATTCGCCGTTCGCCAGACGCTCGTTCTCGCCGCAGCGGATAAGACCCGCGATCTGTTTCGACAAAGCGGTGACGTAATCGAGGGTCCTCTTTACGCCCCACATATCGTCGGACAACAGAACGTCGAAGCCGGCGGCGTAGGGTGTCGAGGCGATGCGGCCTTTCCATTCGGGCTTGAGGAAGTCCTCAAGCCGCGTGGGTTTCATCGGCGCCAACTGATTATTGTAGGTGAAACCGGACAGTGTCGTGCCGATGCGGATGATTTTGTTGTCGGCCTCGACCTCGTCGGGACCGACCCGGTCCGGCATATATTGATGCCAATCGACCGGCAGAAAAAAGTCGCGCTGGCTGAGCGGCGACATCTGTGCCGCCGAGCCGAGCAGGATATCAACCGATGCCTTCTGCCCCGCCTGATATTCCGTAAGCATCTGGTTGGCGATCCGGGCTGGATCGGAACCAGGGACGAAGTTGATATGGATTGTTGCGCCGAACGCTTTGGCGATGCCCGCCTCAAACAGACGCGCCCCGGCGCTGCCGCCGAAGACCTCGCCGTTCCAACTCAAGGTCAGCGTGCCTTCTTGGGTCGCCGCTGCGGCCAGTTCTTTCAGCGCAGCGTTCATGTCGGCGGCGTGAACCCGCCCGGATGAGATGCAATTCAGCAGTGCAACGATAGCGATGGCCGCGAATTTTCCGATGTGCAGACGCGATCGCATCATTCATTCCTCCCGACGACACGGCTTTTCTTTGAAGCGTCATTTTAATTGTCGCGCGCTCTCTTCGGCAATGCCCAAGATTGACGCGACTCTTTGCGATGCCTAACCTTTTGCCATCGCGTCCGCAGGGAGGGCCGCATCATGGTAACAACGCAAGAAAACGAGCGGCTGACGCGGGTCGGGCCTGGCACACCGGCGGGCGATATGTTGCGCCGTTATTGGTGGCCGGTTGCCTTCAGCGACGAGATGACGGGCGTTCGCCCTAAGAAGATCAAACTGCTGAACGAAGAGTTTGTCCTGTTCCGTGACGGAGCCGAAAAAGTGGGCATGCTGGAGCTTTACTGCGCCCATCGCCGGATATCGCTGGCGCGCGGCCGCGTCGAAGAGCAGGGGCTGCGCTGCTGCTATCACGGTTGGCTATGGAGCACGGAAGGTAAGTGTCTAGACCAGCCGTGCGAAGAGCCGGGGAAAAGCTTTACCGACCGTATCGCGCTGCAATCCTACCCGGTCGAAGAAGCCGGTGGTCTGATCTTCGCTTACATCGGGCCGAGGCCGGCGCCGCTGCTGCCGAAATATGACCTGCTTCACCATACCGGCGGCACGCGTTACCTCTGGGCCACGACCAACCATAATAATTGGCTGCAATCGGCGGAAAACTCGGTCGATCGCGCGCATCTCGCCTGGCTGCATGCGCCGAATTATCCGCGCTACGCGAAGCAGCGTCTGAAAGTCACTTGGACGAAACGCGATTACGGCATGGATTTCGCGACCGCTGTTGCCAATAGCAATAGTACTGCCGGCGATAACACGAGTTCCTTCATCTTCCCGAGCGCGATGCGTTTTGCGTCAGGCCGGATCGAACAAGGCCCCGGCGGCCGGCAGAATCTTCGTTTCGGCACGCCGATCGATGACACCTCGATCATGAATTTCTTTATTACGCTGGTGACGACGGCAGACGGAAACTTTACGCAGCTTTTGCACACACCGCCGGATCAGGAACATCCAGGCCCTTATATTCCGACTGAGCGTGGCGTTTATCGAGGCGTCGATGACGGCTGGTGGGATATCGAATCAAACGACCAGGATCGCATGGCAACGGAAGAGCAGGGGCCGCTCTTCGATCGCAGCCGCGAAAATCTTGCCGCGTCCGATCGTGGCATCGTGCTGTATCGTGAAATTCTGAAGGATGCGATCAAGGCCGTCGAGTTAGGCAACGATCCGATCGGCGTTCTACGCGATCCGGCACATCATACTTATGTCGAATTCGGCACGAAGCAGCACGACGTGGTCGGCGCTCTATCGGGGATCGCGAAGGTCCCCGCGGAATAAAAGGGGATGCGCCGCAACGGCGGCGCATCCCCGATTTTTCAGAACGAAACGTTCATCTCTTTCAAGACTTCGCCGATCAGCTTGGTATCGATGAAGCGCGACTTGTCCACCTTGTCTTTGGGAATGCCCATGGTGCCGACGACAAGCTTCTCGATATCCCAATCGTAATCGCCGCGCGACGGGTCCATCCGAACGATCCATTTGGTGCGGAGTTCGTCATAGACCTCGGCCGCGCTTTCGGCATCCATGCCGTAAGGGTCGGCCTGCAGCACGGCGACGCCGAAGGCTTTGTCCTCGCGCAGTTTGACGGTGCCTTTCACCAAGGCGCGCAAGAAGGCTTTGACCGTGTCGGGATGCTCGTCGATCAGCTTTTGCGACGTTCCCCAGCCGAGATTGACGCCGGCATTCGGGTCATGGCCCTGTTCCTTGCGGAACGTGTTGTAGTCGAAGATCTGCTTGAAGCCGGCTTTGCGGATGCGGCCCATGGCGCCGGCATCCATGTTGACGGCATCGGCGGTGTTGGTCATCAGAGTCCCGAAGGAATCGAAACCTTCGATACGTGTGACTTCGTTCAACCCGATGCCGGCAGCCGTCAAAGATTCGATCCACACCACGTCGATAAGATCGCCGGGACGGGCGGTCAAAAACCGTTTGCCTTTCATGTCGGTTAATTTGTTGATCGGTGAATCGCCTTTTACCCAAAATTGGTATGGGAAAAATGCTGACGCCATGGCGATTTCGCGCGCCGGAGCGTTCTGGCCTTGTACGGCGCGGATCAAGCTCGACGAGCCCCAGCCGAACGTATTCGGATCGGCCAGGATCGCTTGGACGATCTCGCCGTAATCGCGGAAGCCCGCAACTTTGACGGTCAGCCCCTCTTGCTTGAACGCATCTAGTTTGACGGCCGCGTCATAGCCGGCACGGGGAATATTGATAACCAACGGCAGCGCGACGGTGATCTGCGATACCGAGAGCTTTGGCGGTGTCGCCGTTTGCGCCTGTGCGTGACCGGCAACGAGAGCGATCAAAGCGGCGGCGGCGATGGTGGTCTTTTGACGTGTTAAGCGAGAAAGCAAGAAATTCCTCCCGTTTTGAATTGTTGTTGATGCGCTCAGGTCCAGGCGAGAGCGCGGCGTTCGAGATAGTCTGTGGCACGGACAATGATCAGTGCAGCCAGCGAGGTATAGATCAGCCAGGCATACATCTCGGGCGTCTTATACATCGTGGCGGTGATGGCGATCTCGCGGCCGAGACCGCTCGAACCACCGAAAAATTCGGCGACGACGATCAACACCATGCCCAAGGTGATGCCGGTGCGGAACCCAGCCATCAGGTAAGGCAATGACGACGGCAGCACGATCGACAGGAAAAGCTTATTGTTCGAATACCCGAAGACGCGTGCAACATCGATCAAGAGGCGCGGTGTTTGTTTGGCGCCGACATAGGCATTGAACAGCACTGGAAACAGAACACCGATGAAGACGATCATGATGCGCGACATATCGCCCAGCCCGAACAGCATCAGCAGTACGGGATAAAGCGCGATGCGCGGCATTGCCGAGAAAAATACCACGTAGGGATCAACGATCTGGCCGAAGGTCTTCCACCAGCCCATGGCGAGGCCGAGCGCCGAGCCGAAAATGCAGGCGGCAATGACGCCGATCAGATAGGCGTAGCCGGTGAACCAAAGATCGACGAACAGCTGCCCATTCATCAGCATCACCCAGGCGGCTTTGGCGATCGCCGATGGCCAGCTGAAGAAAAAAGGATTGATCAAGTCGAAGCGGCCTGCCAGTTCCCATCCGCCGAGAATGACGACGAGAATGAGGAAGCTGATGACGCCAGGCTGAATCAGCGGTTTACGCGGCGTCGGCGGCTGATCGCCACCTAATTCTTGGACTGCAGACGCTGCCATATATGCTCTCTCAATTCCTGGAATTCGCTCAGGGTCCGTACCGAATGATCGCGCGTTTTCGGTAGCGTGATCGGTATCTCTTCCATCACCCGGCCCGGGCGCGACGAAAATACGATGACGCGATCGCCGAGGAAGATCGCTTCCTCAATGTCGTGGGTGACGAGCAGGACCGAGGTCGCTGTCTCGCGCACGACCTTTTGCAGATCGGTCTGCATTGTTTGCCGCGTCAGCGTATCGACCGACGCGAATGGTTCGTCGCACAGCATCAGCGCGGGGCGTACGGCCAAGGCGCGGGCGATGCCGACACGCTGCTGCATGCCGCCGGATAATTCCTTGGGCATGAATTTTTCAAAGCCGGTCAATCCAACTCGGGCGATCGCGTCATGCGTTCGTTCCTCGGCTTCGTCCTTTGTCAGACCCGCTGGCCGAAGTCCGAAGAGAATATTGTCGAGGACATTCAGCCATGGCAGCAAACCGAATTGCTGAAAGACCATTGCGCGTTCGGGGCCGGGGCCTGTAACCGGCTTGCCGCGCAAGGCGACGGCGCCGGTGTCCGGCTGTTCCAGCCCGGCGACGATACGCAGCAGCGTCGTTTTGCCCGAGCCGCTGGCACCGACGATCGCGACGACTTCGCCTTCGCCTTGGCGCAGCGTGATGCCGTCGAGAACCTTGAGATAGGATTCGCGTGCCGGGAAGGATTTATGAATTTTATCAATCGTCAGAAAGTCGTTCATCGACGGCGCGATCTACCAGCCGCGGCTCTCGTGCCGCTTAGGGTGTTTATCCCATCGGGACTGCGTCGAGTCTATCGCTTCTGTGTTGCTGACAGGGTTTTCGGCCAATCGAACAACGATTCGTTGAATCGGGTCATTTGTCGAAATTTGCAATTCGACCACTGCCCCGGCAAGGTGAGGCTATAGATCGTCAAGAAACGAAATCTGGGGAGATGTCGTCGCATGCGGAGCTGGAAAATTGCGCTGTTCGGGGCCGTATGGTTATCGGCCGCAGTCGCTCATGCCGACGAAACGACCTTAGTGTTCGCGACGGACGGACCGCCCAATACACATGTCGCCGTCCGCGTGTTTCATCCTTGGGCCGATCATCTCAACGCGGTCGGCAAGGGTGTGCTCAAGCTGGACATCCGCGATGGCTTGGTCATCGTCAATCCCACGAATTTTTATAATCGCGTGATGGACGATGTCGTCCAAATCGTTTGGGGCAGCATCGGCAATCTTGCCGGCACGTTTCCACTCTCGGAATTTTCGGCACTGCCGTTTCAAGGCGAGAATTCCGAGAATTCGTCTGTGGCCTTCTGGCGTCTTTATAAGTCGGGACTGCTCGATTCCGAATTCAAAGATGTCGTGCCGCTGATGATGATCATCTATCCGCAGGCCGAAGTACATCTGGCGAAGCCGCCGAAATCAATTGAGACATTGAACGGATTGCGTTTGATGGTGGTGGCAAAAACTGCTGCTGAATTCATTACCGATCTTGGCGGTTCGCCCAGCTCGGTGCCGTTGCCCGATTTGTATGGTGGTCTGCAGCGCGGTCTTGTCGATGGGACAGTGATCGCCTGGACCGCGTTCCAACCCTACAAGCTCGGTGAAGTCACGACCTATCATTATGAGACGCAGCTTGGCGCGTCATCCGGCATGGTCTTCATGACTCGCAAGCGTTACGACGCATTGCCTCCTGAGGCGCGCAAGCTCATCGATGAAAATTCGGGTGAAGCCGAAAGCCGCACGCTCGGCAAAGCCTGGGACGAGGTGGCTGAAGAAGCGCGTCAACTGGCGAAGTCCGATCCGAAGCAAACCGTTGTGACGCCCACGCCCGAGCAAACCGTGAAATGGAAAGCGACGGTGCAGCCGGTGACGGACGGTTGGATTCAAAAAAATCCGGCAGGGGCTAAAGTCCTCGCTCGCTTTCGGGAAATTTTGACCGATGTAAAAGCAGGCCATTAGCGCGCGATAAGCATTGAGCGCTGATTTTCCGCCATTTCCTTGATTATGCCGCGATAAAGCCCCGCAGAATTACCGAAATACTCCCCATAAAAGCCTCATTGAAAATCCAAAAGTTAAGGGTTCGCTTGAGGGCGAGCGTGCGGTTTCGATGCCCCCATCAGACCGCAGGCATTCGGAATTTCATTGGGAGTTTTCATTATGGCGAAGCATTGGATTGTTGGCGTAGCGGCGATGACCCTGATGTCCACCGCGGCTTTTGCCGACGATATCACCACCCATTCATCGACCACGACGACGACGAACAGCGTTCCGGCGATCTCGGGCAGCTACAGCTCGTCCAAGACGCAGAGCACGATCAATGCTGATGGCACGGAAGCGAGCAAGAGCACCTCGTACAAGGCCGATGGGTCGGGCACGAGCATGAGCACGCAAAGCCGTGCGGTCGGTCCCGACGGTTCGAAGGTCGAGACCTATCACAAGGAACAATCGTCCAGCCTTCCGCCGGTCGAGAGCACGACGACGCGTACGCGCAGCACGACAACCGTCGATCAGTAAGGCGTCAGGATCATGAAGAACATCACGAATGCCTTGCGCTTCGCGCTGGGCGCGGTCGTTATCACCAGTGGACTATCGCTCGCGGCTTGCTCGGATGATCCGGTAACCCGGACGACGACCACGACGGAGAAGAGCACGACGATCGGTCAGCAGCCGGTTTCGTCATCTTCGACGACGACTGTCACCACGCGTCCAGCCGGTCAATAACCGCACTTTCTTTACGACCGTTTCACAAGCTCATTAAAAAACCCGGCCGTCCTGTTGGACCGGCCGGGTTTTCTACGTTCGATCAGCGTTGCCTATTCGGCGGCGTCGGCGCTGACTTTGCGGTTCTTGATCTCGTCGAGCGCGTTCTCGACATGGCGAGAGAAGACGTAGTCGGCCGGGCGTTGGTTATCGAGATTGATCTCGGGGACCATTGCACCGTCCGTCTTGGGACCGCGCAGCGCAACGCGTAGGGCCTTCAATGGGTGCTTCGTCGCATCCATGACGGCAGTGGCTTCGTAACCGCTATGGACCATGCAGTCGGCGCATTTTTCATAATTGCCGGTGCCATAGGCATCCCAGTCGGTCGTCTCCATCAACTCTTTGAAGGTCTTGGTATAGCCTTCGCCGACGAGGTAGCAGGGACGCTGCCAGCCGAAATAAGTCCGGGTCGGATTGCCCCAAGGCGTGCAGTGGTAATCCTGATTGCCGGCGAGGAAGTCAAGGAACAGGCCCGATTGCGAGAACGACCATTTGGTGCCGTTCTTGGCGCGGAAGATGCCGCGGAACAGTTCTTTGGTCTTCTGCCGGTTGAGGAAGTGCGCCTGATCGGGCGCGCGCTCATAGGCATAGCCCGGTGAGACGGTAATACCGTCGAGACCCATCTCCATCACGGTATCGAAGAAACGCGCAACGCGCTCGGGGTCGGCGCCGTCGAACAGGGTGCAATTGATGTTGCAGCGGAAGCCCTTTGACTTCGCCAATTTGATCGCCGCGGTGGCGCGCTCATAGACGCCTTCCTGGTCAACCGCGTGATCGTGCATGTCTTTGTCGCCGTCGAGATGGATCGACCAGACGAAGTAGGGGTTCGGCTTGAACCGGTCGATCTTCTTTTCGAGCAGCAGCGCATTGGTGCAAAGATAGACGAACTTCTTGCGCGCGATGATGCCTTCGACGATCTCTTCGATCTCGCGGTGGAGTAGGGGCTCGCCGCCGGCGATCGAGACGACCGGCGCATTGCACTCATCGACGGCTTCGAGGCATTGCGCGACGCTCAGACGCTGATTGAGGATCGGATCGGGATAATCGATCTTACCGCAACCCGAGCAGGCGAGATTGCAACGGAAGAGCGGCTCAAGCATCAGAACGAGCGGATAGCGCGCAACGCCCATCAGGCGCTGCTTGGCGACATAAGCGCCGACGCGAATCATTTGGTGAGCGGGAACGGCCACGATCGCTTTCCTTTTGACTGACGTGGGGGTGCTTTACTCGACCGGATCGGCGAGTTTGGCAGGCATCCGGAAACGCACGTTTTCGGTAATGCCGGGCAAGGTTTCGACTTCGACTTTTTCGATGGTCGCCAGCCGGTCGATAACGGCCTGAACCAGATCTTCGGGCGCCGAGGCGCCGGCGGTCAAACCGACGGCTTTCGCGCCTTTGACCCAAGCAGGGTCTAGCGAATCGGCGTCGGCGATGAGGTAGGCGGGAACGCCTTGTTCGACCGCGATCTCGCGCAGGCGGTTGGAATTGGAGCTGTTGGCCGCGCCGACGACCAGGACGACATCGACTTCCATCGCCAATTCGCGCGCGGCGTGCTGGCGGTTCTGGGTCGCATAGCAGATGTCTTTGGTGTCGGGGCCGACAATGCTGGGGAATCGGGCGCGCAGGGCGTCGATCACCGCTCTGGTGTCATCGACGCTCAGAGTCGTCTGGGTGATGTAGGCGAGCCGGTTCGGGTTGCCAACATTTAGCTGGGCGACTTCCGAGGCTTTGGAGATGAGGTGAACTTTCCCCGTGATTCGGCCCATCGTGCCTTCGATCTCGGGATGGCCGGCATGGCCGATCAGGATGATTTCGCGGTCCTGGTTGGCGTAGCGCTGACCCTCGCTGTGGACTTTCGAAACCAGCGGGCAGGTCGCGTCGATGACCGGCAAATCTCGGGATTCCGCTTCGTCCTCGACCGCGCTGGCGACGCCATGGGCGCTGAAAATCGTGACGCTGCCCGGGGGGATTTCGGCTAAATCGTCAACGAAAACAGCACCTTTCGCCCGCAACCGCTCGACGACATGTCGGTTGTGGACGATTTCGTGGCGCACATAAACCGGCGGCCCGTATTTTTCGATGGCGCGTTCGACGATCTCAATTGCCCGCTCGACGCCGGCGCAGAAACCTCGGGGTTGTGCCAGGACCACCCGCATTTTAGGACCTCACTTGGCGCGGCGCGACAAACCGCCCGCTACCTATTGCTGCGCCGCATTATACGCTGATTAAACCTATGGCACAAAGCGCTCGATCCGACAATGTGGCGGAAAAGCGCCCCACCTAAAACCTTGCGTCGTAACCCTAAATTGGTAAGCTGGTAACGAATAGCAAGTTTTAAAACGACCGCGGCTCCGGTCGGGCGACATCGCCAAGAAAAGGGGCCGGAGAGGATCGATCCGGTGGCAAAAGTTTCCGGGACTACGGCCGACGAGGCCGTTGAAGCGACACAACGCGGCAACTGGACGCCTTTGCTTGATAAAGTGAAGGTGCCGGCTGATCTGCGTAAGCTTCCGGAATCAGATTTGAAACAGGTTGCCGAAGAGCTTCGTCAGGAGCTGATCGACGCCGTTTCCGTCACGGGCGGTCATCTGGGCGCCGGCCTCGGCGTGGTCGAACTCACGACCGCTATTCATTACGTATTTAATACGCCCGACGACAAGCTGATCTGGGACGTCGGTCATCAGGCCTATCCCCATAAAATTCTGACCGGTCGCCGCGATCGGATTCGGACCCTGCGGCAGGCTGGCGGCCTTTCCGGCTTCACCAAGCGTTCGGAAAGCGAATACGACCCCTTCGGCGCGGCCCACAGCTCGACCTCGATTTCCGCGGCGCTCGGCATGGCTGTGGCGCGCGATTTCAAGGGTGACAAGAACAACGTCATCGCCGTGATCGGTGACGGCTCGATGAGCGCGGGCATGGCCTATGAAGCCATGAACAATGCCGGCTCGATGGATGCGCGCCTGATCGTCATCCTCAACGACAACGATATGTCGATCGCGCCGCCGGTCGGTGCGATGAGCGCCTATCTCAGCCGCTTGCTGTCGTCGAAGCCTTATATGAGCCTGCGCCATCTGGGCGCAGCGATGGCCAAGCGCTTCCCGCGCGGTCTCGCCAGCGTGCTCGGCCGCGCCGAAGAATACGCCCGTGGCATGGTCACTGGCGGCACCCTGTTCGAAGAACTCGGCTTCTATTATGTCGGCCCGATCGATGGTCATAACCTCGATCATCTGTTGCCGGTCCTGAAGAACCTGCGCGGCAGCGACGATCGTGGCCCGGTGCTGGTTCATGTCGTCACGCGCAAAGGCCACGGCTATGCGCCGGCCGAAGCCGCCGCCGACAAATATCATGGCGTCGTCAAATTCGATGTCGCCACCGGCGCTCAGGTCAAAGCCAAAGCGGGTGCGCCCACCTATCAAAACGTCTTCGCCAAAGGTTTGATTGCCGAAGCCGACCATGATGATCGCATCGTCGCCATCACGGCAGCGATGCCCTCGGGTACCGGCCTCGATAAATTCGCCGAACGTTTCCCGACGCGCTGCTTCGATGTCGGTATTGCCGAACAGCATGCCGTAACCTTTGCCGCCGGCATGGCGTGCGAAGGCATGAAGCCTTTCTGCGCGATCTATTCGACCTTCCTGCAACGCGGTTATGACCAGGTCGTCCACGACGTCGCGATCCAAAGGCTGCCGGTGCGCTTCGCCATGGATCGTGCCGGACTCGTCGGCAATGACGGGCAGACCCATGCCGGTTCATTCGATCTCGCCTTCCTAGGCTGCCTGCCGCATTTCGTGATCATGGCTCCTTCTGACGAAGCGGAACTCATGCACATGGTCGCAACGGCGACCGCGATCGAGGATGGTCCCTCGGCGATACGCTATCCGCGTGGCGAAGGCGTGGGCGTTGAACTGCCGGCGCGTGGTGACGTTCTTCCGATCGGCAAGGGCCGCATCATTCGCGAAGGCACCACGATTGCGATTCTCAATCTTGGCACGCGCCTGCAAGAAAGTTTGAAGGCTGCCGACGAGTTGGCTGGATATGGCCTCTCCGTTACGGTTGCCGATGCGCGTTTTGCCAAGCCGCTCGATACCGATCTGATCGAACGTCTCGCCCGCGAGCATGAAGTGCTGATCACGATCGAAGAAGGTTCGGTCGGCGGCTTCAGCAGCCTCGTGCTGCATCATCTTGCTACGGTGGGGGCCTTGGATCAGGGCCTGAAGGTTCGCCCGATGGTGCTGCCCGATATCTTCATCGAGCACGACACGCCGGCGGCGCAGTACGAGCAGGCGGGTCTCAATGCCCGCCACATCACGCAGACGGCCCTCGGTGCGTTGGGCCGGCTCAGCGCTGATCGCGGCTCGGTGCGCGCCTAACATCGCTCTGACGGCAAAAAAGCGACTCGACGTTATTCTTGTCGAACGCGGCCTGGCGGAAACGCGCGCCAAGGCGCAGGCGTTGATTCTTGCCGGCAAGGTATGGAGCGGCGACCGCAAGCTCGACAAGGCGGGCACGTCTTTTCCCGACGATCAACAGATCGAGGTCAAATCCAAGGACCATCCGTGGGTATCGCGTGGTGGCATCAAGCTGGCGCATGCGCTCGATCATTTCGCGATTGATGTATCCGGCGTGGTGGCCCTCGATGTCGGCGCATCGACGGGCGGGTTCACCGATGTGTTGCTCACCAAGGGCGCGGCCAAAGTCTATGCCGTCGATGTGGGACATGGACAGTTAGCCTGGAAGCTACGTCAAGATTCTCGAGTCGCAGTGCTGGAACGACAAAACGCACGTTATTTGACGCGTAAGGAAATTCCGGATGTACCCGATATCGTCGTTTGCGACGCGAGTTTCATCGGACTCGAGACGGTATTGCCCGCAGCGCTCACTTTGGCGGAATCTCCGGCGAAGCTCGTCGCGTTGATCAAGCCGCAATTCGAAGTCGGTCCTTCGCGGGTCGGCAAAGGCGGCGTCGTTCGCGACCCTGAACTACATCGTGAAGTATGCGATCGTATTACGGCATGGCTGACGACGATCGGCTGGAATGTCGTGGGCGTTGCCGAAAGTCCGATTCGTGGCCCCGAAGGCAATATCGAGTTTCTCGTCCATGCCACACGCTGAACCCATCACGTTGACGATTGATCGAGTCGGTGTTCGCGGCGATGGCATCGGATCGTGGCGCGGCCAATCGGTCTATGTTCCTTTTACCGCGCCGGGCGATGTCGTTCGTGTAAGCCTCGAAAGCAAACGCGGCCGAGGCCAAAGCGCGACTCTCGATGAAATCGTTTCGCCGGGCGCTCGGATGGTTCCACCTTGCGCCCATTTCGGGACATGCGGCGGCTGCGCGCTGCAGCATCTCGATGAAACGGCCTACCTGGCGAGCAAGACGCAATGGCTTGAAGAAGCCTTGGTGCAGCATCGGGTCACGGCCGAATGTATCTTGCCAATTCAGCAACTACCGGCCGGCACGCGCCGCCGCGCGCGCTTCCAGATCACGGCGCAGCAGATCGGGTTTCATGCTCGTAGCAGCCATCGTCTGGTCAATCTGCGCGAATGCCATGTCCTCCATCCCGACCTGATGGCGATCGTTCAGCCGCTGCGTGGGTTGGCGCGGACACTTCTCTCGTCGAAGCAAATCGGCGAGGCTACCGCGACGCTCAGCGCGAAGGGTGTCGATCTGTTGCTCGATCTGCCGGATGTCCCCGGAATTGAGGGACTCGAGGCGATGGCGCGTTTCGCGGACTCGCAAGATTTGGCCCGCCTCTCGTGGCGTCATGACGGCGAGGTCATTCCCGTCGCGATACGGCGAAAGCCGCAAGTCGCGCTCGCGGGAGTCGCGGTCGATCTTCCGACCGACGCATTTCTTCAGGCCAGCCTCGACGCCGAAGCGGCGCTGACAAACGCCGTGATGGCGATGGGGGACGGCGCCAAGAACGTTGCCGATCTTTATGCCGGGCTGGGCACCTTCACTTTCGCGATGGCGCAACAAGCCAAGGTACATGCCGTCGAAGCAGCCAGCGGCGCGGTGACAAGTCTCGTTCAGGCTGCATCCCGCGCAGGACTCGCCGGAACTGTAACCGCGGAGAAAAGAGATCTCGCCGCGAGGCCGCTCGGCGTACACGAGCTTGTGGGGTTCGATACCGTGGTGTTCGATCCTCCCTATGCCGGCGCCAAGGAACAATGCGAGGTACTGGCCGGAAGCCAAGTCCGAAAGCTGATCGCGGTTTCCTGCAATCCGACAAGTTTCGCGCGTGATGCCCGCATTTTGATTGATGGCGGCTATCATTTGGCCGAGGTCCGGCCGTTCGACGCGTTTGTCTGGTCGGCCAATCTCGAACTGGTTGCCCGGTTCGAGCGGCGTTGACGCAGGGCGAGGCGAGGGATAGCGTTGGGGTCTAAACCGACCCTAGGGATGGAGCCGCCATTATGGCCAAGATTCGTCACATCGCGATTTTCTCGGACGACACCGCCAATCTCGCCAAGTTCTATGCCGATGTCTTCGAGATGAAGATCAACGGCCAGAGCAACGAAGGCGCGTTCTGGATGACCGACGGTTACATGGACATCGCCATTCTGCCGCGCCGCAACGACATGGCGCCGGAAGGCGTCCATCATTTCGGCATTACGATTGAGCCCGAAGAGAAAGAGGGCGTCATGGCCCGCCTCAAGGAGCGTGGCCACGAGCGCATGACGCCGCCGCCGGGCCGTCCCTATGTCGAAGATGCGTTGAAGGATGCCGACGGCAACAAGTTCGATCTCTCGACCTCGCGCGTGAAGAAGGACGGCGAGAAGATCGTGATGAAGGACGAAGAGAAGAAGAAAGAAAAAGAGCTGGTCTAAGACTGCCTTTTCCTTTCGTCATCGATAATAAAAAAGCCGGGGTTTGATCCCCGGCTTTTTCGTCACGAGCGTCCGCGTTATTCGGCGGCGGTAACAGTTTCCAGCTTGGCGCGCGCTTCGATCGACGCGTTGCTGTAGCTGCGCTGATAGAGGCGGCCGAGGCCGATGCAGGCCAGCACCACGACCGCGTAAGGCGCGGCGAGGATATAAAGCAACTCGTTGAGCGGCAGCTTCGCCGAGAGCAGATAGCCGACGATGATCGGGCCGATGATCGAGGCGATACGGCCCATGCCCGAAGCCCAGCCGACGCCATTACTGCGCATGCGCGTCGGATAGAACAGCCCGACTGTGCCGTTCAGTGACGAATGCGTGGCGGAGCAGAAGCCGTGCGCTGCGATTGCCGAGGCCATGATCAGCCAAACCGGAATGCCCGGCGTGCCGACCGTGACGAGTGCAACGATGGCGATGATCGCCGTGATGACATTCGCCATCGGGCCGATCTTGTCGAGCGGCCGCATGATGAAGATCGCGACGACGATGCCGGCGATACCGGCATAGGAGAAGGTGAAGGATGCTTGCGTCGGCGTCAGCCCCGCAGTTTCAAGCACCACGGCAAGCCAGCTCGCGAAGGTGATGTAAGTCAGACCCTCGGCGAAATAGGCCGTCCACAACAGGGTTGTTGCGATCCATTGTTTACCTTTGAAGAGTTCGGGCAGGACGAGGCCTTTCACCTTTTCTTGCTGTTGCGCATAGAAACGGGTTTCAGGACCGACATTGCGTTCCGGCGATAGGCTCTGCGCACGGCGGCGCAGCACCGGCGATTCCGGTTTGTTCAACGCCAGCCACTGCAGCGATTCCGGCAGCATGAAAATCTGCACCACCGCAAGGCAGCCGCCAGCAATCGCGCCGGCAAAAAACACCGCTTGCCAGCCATAGGTCGGGATGAAGAAGGCTGCGACTTGGCCGATGCCCCAGGTGCCCGTGGGGAAACCGAACAGCGCGATCATGGCGAAGGTCGCGCGATAGCGTTTCGGCGCCGATTCTGCGAGCAACGCCAAGGTCGTCGGCATCACGCCGCCAAGCCCGATACCCGCGAGAAAGCGCAGATACATGACTTCGTTGATCGTGCTCGCCTGGGTGATGAGGAGGGCGGGGATGGCGTAGCAGATGCAAGACCAGATCGATCCGGCCTTGCGGCCCCAGCGATCGCCGACATAACCGAAGACCCAGCAGCCGACCAAGATGCCGAAGAAGCCGGCGCCGATAACATGGCCCATCGCGCTTTTTTCGATGTGGAACGAGCGGATGATCGCCGGCGCGGCGACGTTCACCGTGCCCAGATCGAAACCGTCGATGAAAAGCGTCAGCGCGCTGAGCAACAGGATGGCGATATGCTGCCGGCCCAGTTTAGCGTTGCCAACAAATTCGGAAATTTCGATCGCCTGCGGCGCGCTCATTTAATCCTCCCTCGGGACCCCAGATTTCCCGCATCGTCGTGGGAATTCGGGCCGCCGTCAATCGCTCGGACCCGGCTTGGCGCGGGAAACCGTCTTATACTACAATCGCCCAACAACGACGTTGCGGAGGAAAAAATGGCGCAAGAAAACACGCTGGCGGAATATCAAGGTCCGATCGAATTGGGCATGGTGTTCGACTTGGAGCCCGGCAAGAAACACGTCTATGAGCGCCTGACCGTCACCCGCAAGGAAGGTAATAACATCTGGTGTTACGGCCGCGCAGGCGAGACCTATCACGAAGAATCTGCTTTTCGCAAACGTGTGGTTTTCGTCTCGCCGACGCCGATTGTGAAAAAGCGCCCGGTGCCAGTGCCGCTGAACGGCCGGTACGAAGGACCCATCGAACTCGGCATGAAGTTCGATCTCGAGCCTGCCAAAAAGCACGTCTATGAACGCCTGACGGTCACGCGTAAGGAAGGCAATAATATCTGGTGTTACGGCCGGGCCGGTGAGACGTATCACGAGGAAAGTATTTTCCGCGACCGCGTCGCCGTCGTGCCGCCGGAACTGGCGAAGGCCTAACCAAAGGCCATCGGCTACTGCGCGTCGAAAGACTTCATCGTTAGGGAGCCGGGCGGGGCAATCATCAGCGCGATGCGTTGAAGAGCGACCCGCCAGAGCGTCAAAAGCTGCGTGGGCAGGCTTGCCTGTGCTTCGTCATCATCGCCTAAGACCCTCGATGCGATGGCGCGAATTCCGGATTTTGCCGGCGGATAAAGTTTCAAGGTCACATCATCACCGGCGGCGATGCCTGCAACTTGCTTCGTCACATCCAGTGCGGTCTTAAAGCCGCCCAACGTATCGACCAACCCGCGCGATTGCGCGTCGGCGCCGCTCCACACGCGGCCCTTGGCGACAGCTTCGACGGCCTCGGGCGTGAGCTTGCGGCCGTCGGCGACACGCTGCTTGAATCCGCCATAGATATCGTCGAGCACGGCATTCAGACGTTCGCGTTCGACAGGCGAGAACCCATCCATCATGCCGAACATGCCGGCATTGGCCCCGGCTTGAATTGAATCGTAATTGCCGCCGAACTTTTTCAGCAATCCGCCGACAGCGATCTTGCCGGCAACAACGCCGATCGATCCCGTAAAAGTTGCTGGTTCGGCGACGATCTTGTCGGCAGGGGCGGCGATATAGTATCCGCCCGATCCCGCCACATCGCCCATGCTGACGATGACAGGCTTGCCCGCTTTATGTGCGCGTTGGACTGCGGCCCAAATGGTTTCCGATGCCGTGGCGGAGCCACCAGGGCTATCGACGCGGAAGAGGATTGCCTTCACCGCTTTGTCTTCCTGCGCCATACGGAAAGCGCGGACCAATTCGTCGGTGTTCGCGCCGCCACTGCCGGTCAGCGGATTGGCTTCGCCGCCAGTGCCGCGCGAAATCATGCCGCTGGCATAGATCAGCGCGATGGTCGGGCCGCTCTTATGCGCTTCGCCGACATCGTCGTGATAACGCTTCAGGCTGGTCAGATGCGGGCTTGCGCCGAAAGAGGCGACGGCATCCTCGCGCATACCGATATGATCGATCAGATGTGCCTTTAAAGCGTCGTTGGTCAGGACCGGCGCGTGATCGATCAGCGTCTTCAACTGAGCCGGATCAATCTTGCGGTCCTTGGCGACGCCATCGACGATCTGGCCGTAGATTGAATCGACCAGTGCTTGAAGCTCCTCACGTTCCGGCCCGGTCATCCCGGTTTCGGTCATCGTGTTTTCGGCGTCTTTGAATTCCTCGCGGTGCTCGAAATCCGGCACGATGCCCAGCTTGTCGAGGGTGCCACGGAAATACGGCAACTCGGCGCGCAACCCGACCAGGCCGACAAGGCCCATCGGCTGCAACCAGATTTCGTCGAACGCCGCCGCGAGATAATAGCTGCGGGTGCCCGAGCTTAATTCGCCAAAGGTATCGGTATAAGCGACAGCGCGCTTTCCCTTGGCGCGGAAGCCGGCAATGGCATCGCGCAATTCCTGAATCTGGGCAATGCCGGCGCTGTTATCACCGATCCGGGCGACGATACCTTTGATGCGTGGATCGTCGCCGGCACGCTCGATCGTGTTGAGTGTTTGAATCAGCGACATCGAGCTGGCAAAGAGAAGTTGCTGCACGCCGGTATCGGGCGCTGCATCGGTCAGCGCGCGGCTAAGATCGATGGTCAGGATCGTATTATCGGCCAGCTTCGGTTCGCGCGTATGTGAGAAAATCCAGAGGGCGGCGCCACCACAAACCAACAGGAAAACCAGAACGCCGATCGTCGCGAAGAAATTTCGGATGAACCGGCCAATCCTGCGCATTCAGATCAACCGCATTGCGCGCGATGACGCATCATCTGATCGGCCAGCACGACGGCCATCATCGCTTCGCCGACGGGAACGCCGCGAATGCCAACGCACGGATCGTGTCGGCCCTTTGTCGAGACTTCGATTTCATTGCCGTTGGCGTCGATGCTTCGGCGAGGCGTGAGGATCGAACTGGTCGGTTTGACGGCGAAGCGCACGACGATGTCCTGACCGGTCGAGATGCCGCCGAGAATGCCGCCGGCATTGTTCGACAGGAACGCGGGTTTGCCATCAATCATGCGCATCTCGTCGGCGTTCTCTTCGCCTGACAACGTGGCCGCTTCAAAGCCGGCACCGATCTCCACGGCTTTCACCGCGTTGATGCTCATCATCGCGCTGGCGAGTTCGGCATCGAGCTTGCCGTAGATGGGATCACCCCAACCGACCGGCACGCCTTCGGCCACAACCTCGATCACCGCGCCAACGGAACTCCCGGCCTTGCGCACGCCGTCGAGAAAACCTTCCCATTGCTGCGCCATCTGACGATCGGGGCACCAGAACGGATTATCATCGATCGCGTCCCATTCCCAGCGATTGCGGTCGATCTTATGCGGACCGATTTGTACCAGCGCCCCGCGAATGCGAATGCCGTCACCGAGAACTTTGCGCGCAACAGCGCCAGCCGCGACACGCATGGCGGTTTCACGTGCCGAGGAGCGCCCGCCGCCGCGATAGTCGCGATTGCCGTATTTGGCCCAATAGGTGTAGTCGGCATGTCCCGGACGGAAGCTATCCTTGATCGCCGCATAGTCTTTCGACCGTGCGTCTTCGTTCTGGATATAGAGCGACAGCGAGGTGCCGGTAGTCTTGCCCTCGAACACGCCGGACAAGATCTGGACCTGATCCGGTTCCTGGCGCTGCGTCGTAAAACGGTTCTGACCCGGCTTGCGCTTATCGAGATATTGCTGGATGTCGGGCTCGGCGATCGGAATGTTCGGCGGGACGCCATCGACGACACAGCCGATCGCGGGTCCGTGGCTTTCGCCCCAACTCGTGAATCGGAAGATCGAACCGAAGCTGTTTCCCGCCACGTCGTTTGCCTTAAACGACCGACAGGTCCGGCGCGTCCACGGCCTTCATTCCCACGACATGATAGCCGCCATCGACGTGATGGACTTCGCCCGTCACGCCGCCGCTGAGCGGGCTCAACAGATAGAGGCCGGCGCCGCCGACATCTTCGATCGTGATGTTGCGCTTCAGCGGCGAGTTGTACTGATTCCATTTGAGGATATAGCGGAAGTCGCTGATCCCCGAGGCAGCCAGCGTTTTGATTGGACCGGCCGAGATGGCGTTGATGCGGATGTTTTGCCCGCCGAGATCGACGGCGAGATAGCGCACGCTGGTTTCCAGCGCGGCTTTGCACACGCCCATCACGTTGTAATGCGGCATCACGCGCTCGGCGCCGAGATAGCTCAGGGTGATCGCAGTGCCGCCTTCGGTCATCAACGGGACGGCACGGCGCACGGCGTCGGTGAACGAGAAGCAGGAGATTTCCATGCTCTTGAGGAAATTGCTCCGCGAGGTCTCGACATATTTGCCTTTGAGCTCGTTCGGGTCGGAGAAGGCGATGGCGTGCACGAGGAAATCGAGCCGGCCCCAGCGCTTCGCGATCTCGGCATAGGCGGCGTCGAGGCTCGCCTCGTTGGTGACGTCGCAATCGAGCACCATGTCGCTGCCGAGGCTTTCGGCCAGCGGCTTCACGCGCTTGCCGAACGCTTCACCCTGATAGGTGAAACAGACTTCGGCGCCCTGCGCATGCACGGCCTTGGCGATGGCCCAGGCAATCGAACGTTCGTTGGCGACGCCCATGATCAGGCCCCGCTTGCCCGCCATCAGCGGCTGTAGATCGGTCATACATCCATCGCTTGCAAAAATGAACGAATCCGCATCCTACAAGGAAGGCCGGGCGGCGGGAAGTCTAGGGCAACAAAAGGCTATTCAGCCCGGATCGAGCTTGGCGCGGACGTCCTGGGCATGGCCGGCGGTCCAACGCTCCAGGAATTTGATCAATTCCGGGTCCGGCGGGTCGGGCAGAGTGACTTTGAGCTTGATATACTGGTCGCCGGTGGTGGTGCCGGCTGCGATGCCCTTGCCTTTGAGCCGCATGGTCGCCCCGCTGTTCGATCCCGGCGGGACTTTCAGCGAAACCGCTCCCTGAATGGTGGGTACGGTGATCGTGCCGCCCAAAACGGCCTCGACCAGCGTTACCGGCACCTCGACATGGATATCCTTGTCCTTGCGGGTGAAAAGCGGATGCGGCTCGATCTCGATTTCGAGGAATTTCTCACCCAACCGGGGGTCTTTGAGGCGGAGCTTTTGGCCGGCCTCGATCCCGGCCGGAATGGCCACCTCGACATCGCGGCCGTCGCTCAGCGCCACACGGTGCTTGCCACCGCGTGCAGCCTCCAGAAACGAGACTTTGAGCTTTTGTGACGCCGGTTCGGCGGCGGCGGCCGGTTTGCGGTTGCGGCCGAGGAATTCGGAGACGAGGTCATCGACGCTGAAACTAGAATTCGCGCGTGCGTTGCCGCGCGCACCGTGACCGCCGAAGCCGCCAGGCCGGAAGGGCGATTTCTCGCTGCCGTCAGGGCCGATCTCGCCGCGATCGAAGCGCGCGCGCTTGTCGGGATCGGACAGGAAATCATAGGCCGCGGTGATTTCTTTGAATTGCTGCTCGATAAGCGGCTTGCCGGGATTGAGATCGGGATGAAGGCTCTTCGCCAGCTTGCGATAGGCGCGCTTAATCTCGTCATCCGGCGCGCCGCGCTTCACGCCCAGCACAGTATAAGGGTCTCTCATTTGTGCCATTTTGCCCGGATATGATGTTTGCGGCAACGGCATGTCGCACTATCATTTGGAATGCCCATGGAAACCGCCTCTTTTCTTGCTCCTTTCGATGAATTCACGCGTTGGTTCGACGAGGCCAAAGCCAAAGAGCCTACGTTACCCGAAGCGATGAGCATCGCCACGGCAACGCCAGACGGCACACCTTCGACTCGGATGGTGCTGTTGAAGCATTTCGATAGCCGCGGCTTCGTTTTTTATACGAATTTCGAAAGCCGGAAGGGCGACGAGCTCGCCGCCAATCCGCGCGTCGCGCTGTGCTTTCATTGGAAATCGCTGCTGCGCCAGCTTCGGATCGAGGGCACGGTCGAGGAAGTCACGGTGGAGGAGGCGGATGCCTACTTCAATTCGCGTGCGCGCGGCTCGCAGATTGCCGCCTGGGCGTCGGCGCAATCACGGCCTTATCCGAACCGCGCTTATCTCGAAAAACTGAATATGGAGGCCGAGGCACGGTTCTCCGGCGGACATGTGAACCGGCCGCCTTACTGGTCGGGCTATCGCGTCGTTCCGACTTATTTCGAGTTTTGGGAAGACGGCCATTCGCGCCTCCATGACCGCCTGATCTATCGCCGCGCAGGCGATGGCTGGCAGACCGAGTTGCTATTTCCCTGATGACGGCTGAGGCGCCGATCGACCCGAGGCTTAGCGCTCGCCTGATGCGCCGGGCCGCCGTTGCGGTGCTGGTGGTACAAAGCGTGATGATGGCGCTGAAACTTGGTGCCTGGGTCGTTACCGATTCCGTCAGCATGATGTCGGCATTGATCGATTCCGTACTCGATGTCGCTGCCGCGGTGGTCAATCTCATGGCGATGCGACAGGCATTGGCGCCGGCGGACCGCGAACATCGTTTCGGTCACGGCAAGATCGAACCTTTGGCCAGCTTGGGCCAGGCTGCTTTCATCGCCGGATCGTCGGTCGTGCTGATGGTCGAGGTTGCGCATCATATCGTGCAGCCCGTCGCAGTGACGGATACCGGGCTGGGCTTGGTCGTGATGGTTGTCGCCATCGCTGCCAGTTTCGGCTTGATGCAATACGAACGTGCCGTTGTCCGCCGTACCGGTTCTTTGCTGCTGAGTGGGGATGCGTTGCATAACGCCGGCGACCTCGCGCTCAATAGCGGTGTGGTCCTGGCGTTGGTACTGACGAAATTCTTCGGCTGGTATCTGATCGACCCGATCTGCGGCGGCGCAATTGCACTGTGGATTTTATTCAGCGCCTATCAAGTCGCGCAAAAATCAATCGTTCAACTGATGGATCGCGAACTGCCGGACGAGGCGCGTGCCCGCATCCGTAAACTTGCGCTGGCACACCCGGAAATACGCGCCGTGCACGACATGAAGACCCGCGAGGCGGGGCCGACGGCCTTTATTCAGCTTCACCTCGAAATGGATGGCGCGATGACGCTGCGGGAATCGCATCGTGTTGCCGACGCTGTCGAGGCTGATATTCTCGAACAGTTTCCGAACGCCGAAATTATCATCCATCAAGATCCGCAAGGCGTTGACGAGAAGCGTCTCGTCTTTCCGCCGGCGGGTTGAAGGAAGAACGACCATGACGGAACGCAATACATTGCTGCTGACGGGGGCTAGCAGGGGCATCGGCCACGCCACGGTGCGCCGCTTTTCCGAGGCGGGATGGCGCGTGATCACATCGTCGCGCGAAGACGTACCGTCGGAGTGCAAGCGTGATCCGAACTGGACCCACCATATCCCCGCAGATCTTGCCGATCCGAAAGCCGTCGAACGTTTTGTCGTCGAAGTGCAGAAGCTTCTTGAGGGTGAAGTGCTTAATGCGCTGGTGAACAATGCAGGCCTCTCGCCGAAGACGCCGTTTCGCGAGCGGCTTGGTTGTCTCAATGGCGAACTCGACGCCTGGCATGAGGTGTTTCAGCTCAATTTCTTCACGCCCCTTAGTCTGGGGCGCGGCTGCGCGGCGGCTTTGGCGCGGGGCAAGGGGGCGATTGTCAATGTGACTTCGATTGCCGGCCATGCCGTTCATCCCTTTGCGGGCTCGGCTTATTCGACATCGAAGGCGGCATTATCGGCGCTGACGCGGGAGATGGCGGCGGAGTTCGCGCAGTTGGGCGTGCGGGTTAACGCGGTAGCGCCGGGCGAGATCGAAACCCAGATGCTGTCGCCCGAAACCGAGGTGCTGATCCCCCGTATTCCATTACAGCGTCTCGGCTCGCCGGATGATGTCGCTTCGGCGATCTTCTATCTCTGCGCCGCCGATTCAACCTATGTGACGGGCACCGAGATATTCGTGACCGGCGGTCAGCATCTCTACTGACCGCCGCTTTTCCTAGCTGTGATAGTCGGACGGAACCGTTTCGTCGAAGCGGACGGAGCCTTTGCTCATCGCATTGAAGATCGGGGTCAGGACGATCGCGATGACCAGATTGAGAATGACAGTATAGAACGCGGTATAACCCGGCATCGCGTAACCGCCGATGGTCAGCGTATAGGTCGCGGTGAGATTCATCACGACGGCCATCGTCGTACCGGCGACGATGCCGACAGCCCAACCGACCAACAGCGCCCAATCATTGAACCAGCGCGTGTAGGTTCCGAGCATCACGGCGGGCAGCGTTTGGATGATCCAGATACCACCCAATAGCTGTAGCTGAATTGCATACTGCGTCGGCTCGATGATGATGAAAACCAGCGCGCCGAATTTGACGATCAGCGAAACCCATTTCGCCATCTGGGCTTCTTGCTTGTCGGTCGGGTTCTTGTTGATGAATTCGCGATGGATGTTGCGCGTATAGAGGTTAGCGGCGGCGATCGACATGATCGCGGCCGGCACCAGCGCACCGATGCCGACGGCGGCAAAAGCGATGCCGACGAACCATGACGGGAAGCTGTGGAGGAACAGCGCCGGAATGGCGAAGTTATTGCCGAACTGCTTAAAGCCGGCGGCGTATTCCGGCAGTGTGCCGACGCCGGCGGCGATGGCGAAAAATCCGACCAAAGCCAGTAGGCCGAGCATTAGTGAATAGCCCGGCAGCAAAGCCGCATTACGCCTTAAGGCGCGGCCACTGCTGGCGCTGAGAATGCCGGTCAGCGAGTGCGGATAAAGGAAGAGGGCGAGCGCCGAGCCCAGGGCCAGTGTGGCATAGGCACCGTAAGCGCCGGCCGTGTTGTCGCCGGGAACCGCCAGCAACAATTTCGGCGCCGGAACGGCAGCGAAGATTTTGCCGAAGCCACCCAACTCAATCGGAATGACGATGACGGCGGCAAAGGCGGTCAGATAGATGAGGATATCTTTGACGATCGCGATCGAGGCCGGCGCGCGGAGGCCGCTCGAATAGGTGAAGGCGGCGAGGATCAGGAAGGCGATGATTAGCGGTAAATCGCCGACAAGGCCGGTGCCCGAAATGCCCATGGCGCCGATGACGACCTGAAGTCCGACGAGTTGCAAGGCGATGTAGGGCATGGTCGCGATAAGGCCGGTCAAGGCGACGGCCAAGGCAAGCCAACGATTGCCGAAACGGCCCTTCACGAAATCGCCGGCGGTAATGTAACCGTGCTTGTGGCTCACCGACCAGAGACGCGGGAAAACAAGGAACAGCAGCGGATAGATGAGGATCGTATAAGGCACCGCGAAGAACGCGACGGCGCCGGCGCCGAAGGCCAAGGCCGGTACGGCAATGAAGGTGTAGGCGGTGTAGAGATCGCCGCCGATGAGGAACCAGGTGACGACGGTGCCGAAGCGCCGCCCGCCAAGGCCCCATTCATGCAGCAGATCGAGATCGCCCTTGCGCCAGCGTGCGGCGGCGAATCCGAGCCAGGTGATGAACCCGAACAGCAGCACGAAAACGGTCAGTGCGACCCAATTGATTTCTTGCACGGCAATCCCCCGATACGATCCGTTTACGTCTGTCGATAAGGCGGCTTAGTCTTCCATCGCGAAATAGACGATCGCGTTGAAGATCGCCGCGATGACCACCCAGGCCAGTTGTCCCCAATAGAAGAAGGGGATGCCGAGTAATGTCGGATCGACCTTGTTGTAGAAGGGCGGCCAGATGGCGACGGCGAATTCGAGGAGGAACAGGAGATACCACCAGCTCCAGCCGTGCCGGCTTTTTTGCGTATCTTTCATGGCCAAATCCCCCCGATAGCACCCGCGACAAGGGGGTGACGCTATCTCAAAGAGCCGGGAGCATCAATATCAGGATCGTTTGGGACGCGGCCGGAACAGGCGGGCGAAGGCTTTGATCGCGCCTAAGCCATGATAGACGACCTTGAGACTTCCCAGAGACAGAATCACCGCGGCAATCGTATCGAGTTCGTCGAACAGCCATAAGTCGGCATCGCTGCCACCATATTGGTGTTGGAGGTGGGATATGTCGCGATAGACGCCCCAGCCCAGCGAAAAGATCAAGAAGACGAGCAGGAAATCGAGTTCGTGATGATGTTCGAGAAAGCGGTCGAAGCGCTTGGTCCCGATCGTGACATGAAGCGCCTCGTATAGTGCAAATCCGATCAGGATCAACGTCACGATGATGTCGATAGCTTCGATCAACCCGATCTGCTTGCCGTGCTCGGAAAAATAACGCGTCAGATAATGGCATTCCTCATAGATCGTCCAAAGAATGGCGAGCCATGCGGATATATCGAGAAGGCGGCTGCCGACGGTGATCGACACGCGACGCAGGTCAGTCGATGCCACGGCTAATTTGCGCCGAGCGGAAATTCCGTGAGGATATGGCGGCAGTCATCCTCCAGATCGATCTTGATCGACGAGAGGAAGCGGACGACGGCATTGTATGTCGCGATCGACATGAACAATTCGACCATCCGTTCATTATCGAGATGCTGCTGCAGAACCGCATAGGTCGCATCCGAAACCGCGATGTCGGTGGTCATCTCGCGCGCGGCCTTCAGCACGGCACGGGCGAGGGGATCGAAGCCACCGTCGCGTCCCGCGGTTTCGTCGGCGATGGCGCGAATCTCGGCGTCGCTGACGCCGACTTTCCGGGCCTCTTCGACGTGATGCACCCATTCATATTCGGTTTTGGTGACGTACCCGACCTGCAGGATCGCGAGTTCGCGAAGCCGTGGGTCGATTTTTGTGTCGTGACGCAGGTGCATTACCAACTTGCCGAAGAATGGCGCAAGCTCGGGCGCGTTGGCGAGGGCGCGGCCGATATTGCTGGCGGTGCTGCGTTGATCGCGGTTTTTCGGCTGGGCGTAGGGGATGCGTGCCATCAAACGCTAGCCGCTGATCGCGGCGCGATGGGCTTCGAGATTGGCGATGTCGCGGTCGATCCAATCGAGGAAGATGGTCGGCGTCCCGACACTGCGGTTGCGGACATCGAGCAGCCGCGACAGTTCGCTTTCGACTGTTTCGACGATATGCGCGCGCTGCACGTCTTGTTCGCTTTCGGGCAGCAAGGCGAGAAAGCGCAGTTTCAAGCGAAGGGCGAGGCGGCTGATATCGCCTTGACCCTGGCTGAGACGGGCCTGCAGCAAGTCGTGCAGCACCACGCGGCCTTCGGGCTTGATCCGCATAGTCGCGTTGTCGGCCATGCCTTGTCCATTCACGGGTTCGATCAGCCCTTGGACATGCAGCATCTCGATCGAGCTGCCCATCAGATCAAGCGACGGCCCGACGAAATTGCTGGTGAAGTAGCGAACCTCCGCCGCGAGTTCGCCATAGGCGCGCGATTGCTCCGCTAACAAACCCAGCGCCATCAAACGAATGGCTTCGGCGGGGATGAGCGAGCGGTCGCGAAACATCGGTTAGGCGACGCGCCGGATCGGCAGCCGCGCCCAGACATCGGTCAGGGCCGCGACCAGCTTTTCGATATCGGCGTCGGAATGTTGCGGCGTCGGCGTCAGACGCAGACGTTCGCCGCCATGCGGCACCGTCGGATAATTGATCGGCTGCACATAGATCGAATGCCGTTCCATCAGCGCGTCCGATGCTTCCTTGCAGAGCTGCGCGTTGCCGACGAAGACCGGCACGATATGGCTGGCCGATGGCATCACGGGCAGGTTGGCTTCGCGCAAACGGCGCTTCAGCAGGGCGGCGCGTTCCTGATGCCGTTCGCGCAGGTCGCGGGCCGATTTAACGTAGCGGATGCTCGCGACGGCACCGGCGCAAATCGCCGGCGGCAGTGAGCTGGTGAAGATAAAGCCCGGCGCGTGGCTGCGGATGAAATCGACCATGCCGGTCGATCCTGCGACATAGCCGCCGATAAGACCAAAGCCCTTGGCCAGCGTTCCCTGGATGATATCGACCTTATCGACGACGCCGTCGCGCTCGGCAACACCCGCGCCTTTGGCGCCGTAAAGTCCGACGGCGTGGACCTCGTCGAGATAGGTCATCGCGCCATAACGATGCGCGATATCGCACAATTCGCCGATCGGGGCGATATCGCCGTCCATCGAATAAACGGATTCGAAAACGACGAGCTTCGGTCGCGCCGGATCGGCTTGCGCGAGCAGGCGGGCGAGGTCGGCGGTATCGTTATGCTTGAAGATATGTTTTTCGGCGCGGCCGTGACGGATACCTTCGATCATCGAAGCATGGTTCAGCGCATCCGAATAGACGATGCAGCCGGGCATCTGGCTGGCGAGAGTGGCGAGCGCTGCTTCGTTCGCGACATAGCCCGAGGTAAAAACCAGTGCGGCGGGCTTTTCATGAAGCGAAGCCAGTTCCTGCTCGAGCTGCACATGATAATGGGTCGTACCGGAGATATTGCGGGTGCCGCCGGCGCCGGCGCCGGCCCTGTCGATGGCTTCGTGCATCGCCGCCCGCACGGCGGGGTGCTGGCCCATGCCGATATAATCGTTGGAGCACCAGACGGTGATGTCCTTGCCGCTTTGATGATCGAGCGCCTGCGGGAAGGAACCGGCCTTACGTTCGAGGTCGGCGAACACGCGATATCGGCCCTCGGCGCGAAGCGCGCCCAGTCGCGTTTTGAAAAAACCCTCGTAATCCATCGGTCGATCAACTCCGCCCGGCCCATATCCAGCCGACACCTTGAATTATACGACCAAACGCCTCTGCCGCCACCCCCGCAATGGGGCCTGATGTCGCGCCTTAGGCGGCCGAAAGCTGCGGCGCGACGGCTGCCAGGGCAGCATCGAATCGGCTCCAGATTTCGTCGATTTCCGCTTCGGTAATGATCAATGGCGGGCAAAACGCGATTGTGTCTCCGGCGAGCGCCCGAACGATCAGGCCACGTTCCTGGCAGGCGGCGGTGACGAGGCCGCCGACGCCGCGCGACGGATCGAAAGACGCCTTGGCGGTCTTGTCGCGGACAAGTTCGACCGCTCCGATCAATCCAACCCCACGCGCTTCGCCGACGAGGGGATGGGCGGTCAGCCGGTCCAGCCCGGCGATGAAGCGAGGCGAGGTGCGTCGCACATGCCCGACGATGTCGCGCTCCGCGTAGATTTTAAGTGTTTCGAGGGCGACGGCGGCGCATACCGGATGGCCGGAATAGGTAAAGCCGTGCGCGAACGCGCCCAGCTTATCGCTTTGTCTCAGTAGGCCCTGGTAGATTTCCTCGGAAATGATCGTCGCCGACAGCGGCAGGTAGGCCGAGGTCACCGCTTTGGCGATGGTCAGAATATCGGGCTGGATGCCGTAGGTTTCGGAGCCGAACATATTCCCGGTTCGGCCGAAGCCGCAAATCACCTCGTCGGCGATCAGCAATACGTCATGTTTTTTCAGCACCGCTTGGATCTTTGGGAAATAAGTCCGCGGTGGCAGGATGACGCCACCGGCGCCCATGATCGGCTCGGCGATGAAGGCGGCGACCGTGTCCGGATTTTCGCGCTGGATTTGCAAGTCGAGACTTTCGGCCAACCGAGACGCGAAATCTTCCTCGCTCTCGCCGGCATGGGCATAGCGATAGTGATGCGGGCAATCGGCGTGGCGGATGTTCTCGATCGGCAGATCGAAATCGCGGTGATTGGGGGCGAGGCCGGTCAGGCTAGCGGTGGCGACGGTGACGCCATGATAGCCTTTGACCCGGCCGATGATCTTCTTCTTGCGATGCCGGCCCAGCGCGTTGTTGTAGTACCAGACGATCTTTACCGCCGTGTCGTTGGCTTCGGAGCCGGAATTGTTGAAGAACGCCTTCGACATTTTCACCGGCATCATCGTGACCAGCTTCTCGGCCAGTTCGGCGACGGGCTCGTGCGATTTGTTGGTGAAGCCGTGATAGAAGGGCAACTGCCGCATTTGCTTTGCTGCGGCCTCGGCCAACCGTTCCTCGCTGAATCCTAGCGACGCACACCAGAGGCCCGACATCGCTTCGATATATTCCTTGCCGTTTTCATCCTTCACATAGATGCCGCGCCCTTCGGTGATGACGAGCGGTCCGTGTGCCTCTTGTTGTTGCAGATTCGTATTGGGATGAAGGTGATAGGCGATATCGAGGCCGGCGATCGAATTGGGCAAGGGCATCGGAGAGACTTTCTTAGAGGCGGCGTTCGGCGCGCGGGTCGAGCGCATCCTGTAGCCCATCGCCCAGGAAATTACAGGCGATGACGGTGACGAAGATCAACAGACCGGGATAAAGCGCAAGCTGCGGCGCGAAGGCGATCGTCTCCTGCGCGCCGGTCAGCATGTTGCCCCAACTTGCGATCGGCGGCTGAACACCTACACCGAGAAAGCTCAGCACCGATTCCAGCAGAATGATTTCGCCGACCGCAAGGGTCGTCGCGACGATGATCGGCGAGGCAAGGTTAGGCAGAATATGAACCAGCATGATCCGGGCCGAGCTTGCGCCCATCGCCTCGGCGGCGCGAACGAAATCGCGGCTGCGCAAGGATAGGGTCGCGCCGCGGACGATACGCCCGACCGTGGTCCAGCCGACGAACGCGACGAGGACGATGATGCGATAAAGGCTGATCGCTTCGGAATCGACGAGCGAGGTCGGGACGCCGATTTTCTTGAGATCGATCGCCGCCAGCACGATCAGCAACGGCAGCAGCGGCAAGGCAATCATTCCGTCCGTCGCGCGCATCAGAACGGCATCCGTCCTGCCACCGCGAAATCCGGCGAAGAGTCCGATGGCTGTGCCGAACCCGGCGGCGGCAAGCGCAGCGACGATGCCGACCATGAGCGACACACGGCCGCCTTGCAGCAGGCGCAGCATCAAGTCGCGGCCGATCTCGTCCGTGCCCAGCGGATGGATCAGCGAGGGCGAGGCGAGACGGCGATAAAGATCGACACCGCCCCATTCCTGGCCGGCCAACGGCGCCAAGATCGGCACGATGAAGGCCGCGCAGGCGAGGACGAGCAGAAGACTTCCGCTCCAAGCGACACGCCGATCACGCCATGCATCCCGCCACCGTCTCATCGGTAACTGATCCGGGGATCGATGACAGCATAGGCAATGTCGGCGGCGAGATTGGCGAGCAGCACGGTCAGCGTCGCCAGCAAGAGACCCGCGAGCGCCAGGTTGAAGTCGTTGCCCTGGATCGCATCGTAGATGAGTTTGCCCATACCGGGATAAGCGAACATCGTCTCGGTGATCAGCGCGCCGGAAAACAACGAGCCGAAGCTCAGCGCCAAGACGGTGACGACAGGAATGAGCGCGTTGCGGAGCGCGTGCCGGGTTAGTACCCGGGTTTCACCGGCGCCTTTGGCGCGGGCGGTGCGAATAAAGTCCTGCCGCAAGGTTTCGATCATCGACGCCCGGATATAGCGCAAATGCCCACCCATGCTGGCGAGCGTCAGCGTCGCGACCGGCAAGACCAGATGCTGCAGCCGATCCGGGATGCTGCCGTCGCCGATGGTGGCGATTCCGCCTGCAGGTAAAACGCCGAGACCGGCAGCGAAGATCAGGATCAGCATCAAGGCTAGCCAAAAGGGCGGCACCGAGATGCCGGCAAAGCAGAGCATGTTCACTGCGCTGTCGATAGCGGAGCCCGGCTTGCGCGCCGCGAGGATACCGAGCGGCAAGGCCAGTGCATAAGCGCAGATAATGCTGGCACCCATCAGCAGCGCCGTATTGCCGAGCCTCGGCAGCAGAACCTCGAACGCGGGCTTCACGTAAAGACGGGAATAGCCGAAGTCGCCGGTGAGTGCGGCTTTGGCCCAGGCGAAGTAGCGTTCGATCAACGGGCGGTCGAGGCCGTAGAGCGCCTTGAGCCGAACGGCGTCGGCGGGCGTCAGATGTGGGTTCGACGAAATCATCAGGTCGATCGGATCTCCGGGCATCAGCCCGATCAACGCATAAATGACGAAGGACATGATCGCCAACACGGCGGCGACCTGCAGCAGCCGCATCGCGACAAAGCGGCTCATTTGGCAGCCTGCACGCCGGCGCGTCGCCAGTTCTCGACCCACAATGTCGAAGGCGCGGAATGGCCGGTCGGGTCGAGCCCTTCAAGCCAGTGCGGCAGCACGAATGCTTCGGCCCGGAAATAAAGCGGCAGAGAGGGGAGATCTTCGGCATAGAGCGCCTGAAGTTGCTGCCAGAGTTGCTGGCGCTTGTCGCGATCGAGTTCGGTTTCGATGGCGTCGATCAGACGATCGGCTTCCGGGCTGCGGTAGTCGTCGAAATTCTCGCCGCTCCAACCGTTCTCGGCGCTCGGCACCTGATCGGAATAAAGCTCGCCGCGCGGCACGTTCTCGGGGGCGGACACCCAAGCGAACATGGCCATGGTGAAATTACGACGGTTGACGGTGCCGCCCAACAGAACGCGTGCCGGCTGGTTTTTCAGTTTTACCGAAATGCCGATTTGCCGCCATTGGGCCTGCAGCACCTGCTCGATCATCTCGCGCGTCCGGTTGCCCGATGTGGTCGCCAGTTCGAGCGTCAGCGGTGTGCCGTCTTTGCGGCGGATGCCGTCGCTCGATATTTTCCATCCTGCGCCGTCGAGCAACGCGCTCGCTTTGGCGGGATCGTAATTGTAGCGCGGAACGTCGCTGGAATAGCCGGGGTCGAGCGTTGGCAGAAGGCTGTCGGCGACCGGGTCGCGGCCGGAATAGATCTGGTCGCTGATCGCCTTGCGGTCGATGCCGAACATCAGGGCCTGCCGCACCGACTTGTCGGCCAGGATCGGATTGTCGAGATTGAGATCGATATGCTCGAAGGACAGGCCAGGCTTGTAGGTCAGTCTGAAATCCTTGCCGTGCTGCACCTCGAAGCCCAGAGCCTGATCGAGGGACAGGCCGAGTTCGCCGGCGATCATATCGAGCCCGCCCGCCAACAGATTGGCCTGAAGCGCGGCGGTATTCTCGACCGCCCAGATGACGATCCGGCTGAAATAGGGCTGCTTGCCACCCCAATAGGGATTGCGCACCAGCACGACGTGCGAGCCGGGCGATAGCTCGGCGATGCGGTAAGGGCCGTTATAGAGTCCGGGATTGGTCGGATCGGTATCGTACAGCGTGTGAAAGCGGTAGGTCGCCGGATCGGCGAAGGCAGCGCGCTCGAGATGCGCCGGCAGGATTTCGAAGTCGTTGTGAATCGCATAATCGAACGTCACGCGGTCGGATGTGATCGTGAAGGTCTTATCGTCTTTCACATCGATTTTGAGAATGCGGCGATATAGATCCGAATCAATGACTCCGCTTTTCGGATTCTTGCCGACTTCATAGCTGAAGACGACATCTTCGGTCGTGACCGGCACGCCATCGCCCCAGCGCGCTTCCGGTCGGATCGTATAGGTGAGCTTCATACCGGTCTTGCCGTTGCCGAGATCGACCTTTTCGGCGAGACCGTTCTCGATGCTCGGCAATTCGACGCACATCAGGCAGACCGGTTTCCAGTCGGTATCGTAGCTGGTCAACGGCCGGCGCACCGCGCCGAGGACATAGACCTTAGCCACCATGGAATCGATAACGGGATTGAGCGTCGCGGGGAATTGGGTAATGCCGATCGATATCTCGTCGGCGGGGCGCAGAGGCGCAGCCTCAGCAGCAAAAGCCGCTAGGCATATAGAGAAACTAAGGAGAAGGAGTGTTGTCGCTCGCCGCATTTGCTGGCGAGCATAGCACGGCTCAGCTTAAGCGGCGCGGGAACGCTCGGTTAGCTTCACGAGGCTGTGCAGCGGCAGGAGGTCGAGAGTCTCGCCGAAGGTCGCATCGACGTCTTCGGCCTGCTGGCTGATGCGCACGACGTCTTCCTCGACGAGGAAGCTGATCTTGGCGCGGCGCGCGGTGAAGGGGGTCGGCTGAGACATAGCGATCGTTCCTGTTCGAGACGGCAACGTTACCGAAAATTTGGTCTTAAATGGTTTAAAAAACATTAACGAAGTTGACCGATTGCTCCAACCTTTATGAAACAAAGGCGTTTCGTTTTTGTCGAATAGATGCATGAAGGTCACAGTCTTTGCGTTTCAACACAGCAAGAAACGCTATGCGGATCGTTATCTGCGACGGGCTGCCGCACCTGAAGTCATGCCAAGCCTTCTATCGTTGGCCCCGAAGGGCCATCTAACAATCTTGTCATCAAGCGAGCCTTCGTCATGACGGTCTTCACCATCGGCCATTCGACCCGCGACATCGACGGTTTCATCGACGCATTGACGGCTGCGGGTGTCGAGATGGTCGTCGATGCGCGACGGTTTCCGAAATCGCGGCGTTATCCGCATTTCAACGACGACAATCTCGCGCCGGTCTTGGCGGCGCGGGGCATCGGCTACCGGCACGTGGCGGCGTTGGGTGGGCGACGTGGCAAAGACCTGTCGCAGACTCTCTCGCCGCATACGCTCTGGCGCGAAGAGGCCTTTCGCAACTATGCCGATTATGCTGAAACACCCGAGTTTCAGGCCGCTTTCGATGTGCTGATGCAATTAGCGCGGGAGCAAGCCGTCGCGGTCATGTGTGCCGAGGCGGTGTGGTGGCGGTGTCATCGCCGTATCGTGACGGACTATCTGATCGCGGCTGGCTTCGCCGTCGAACATATTTTCGATACGCATAAGCGTGAGCCGGCAAAACTGACGGACGGCGCCGTTATACGCACCAACAAGACTCTTCTTTACGAAGGGACGCAGCCGCGGCTGTTGTAATCGGAAGCCGATCTAAGCGCGCAGGCGGCCGATCTTCTCGCTCTCAGCCAAAGTGTCGCGCAGCGCCTGGTCGGCCTGAAACGTCATCTTGACGAAAGCGCGGAGGAAAGAGTCCGTTCGCGGCAACTGGAAGTAGGTTTGCTCTTCCTGTCCTTCGCCACGTCCCGACACCATGATGGTCGCATCCTGCGGCGTCAGGACCATCTCGTACAAACCGACACCGGGGCCGGTCACATATTCGACGACGCGATGGCGCTTGCTGCCTTCAGCCTCGGGGCGAATGGTCATGCGATAGGGGATGCGGTTCGACGTCGTTTCGATGAGGGCGCGCGAGAACGGACGCAGAAAAGCTTCGTCGAAGCCCAGCACGGCCATCGGCTGATCGTTCGAGGCGGCCGAACGAATATCGAGCGTCGCCCACAACGAAGCACGGCCGCCGAAATAATCGACGGACGCGAGATCGAGATTGATCGCGTCGATCGGCTGCGGCGCCGTCTCGGCGTCGCTGCAGAGAAAGGCGAAACAGGCAGGCTCGCGGCGCAACGACAGAGTCGTGGCGGCCTCGAGGTTCCAGTCGGTTAGCGCGTTTAGCGGCTCGTTCATGACTTCGGGTTCTGCCGAAAAGAGGGTCGTTCAACGGTTGTATTCAACCCCAGGCTCGTTAATGGACAAATAATTGTCCTCAAACCAATCAATATAATTTATCTATAATTCTATATAAATGCAAATATTCAGTATTAAGCGAAATTAATACTGAATATTACTGGAAATTTCGCGCCGTATTTATTTGTTTTGATTTGATGGTAAAACGCTCTGTTAAGTCCATAAGCCTATTACTGCGGTGTACCGCGTCATTATTTTGGTTTGCATGATCAATCTTCCTGATGTTTTGACTCAAGTCCTCGCCGCGATCGGTCCCGAAACCGAAACCCGGATGGGCGAGCTGATCCACGAATTCGGCACGATCCCGCTCAGCGAAGAAGACCGTCTTTCGGCGTTGGCCGGGGCGATCGCCACGATCGCGGTGACACGCTATCGCAAGCATCGCATGACGTTTATTGCGGCGCTCTGCGGCTGGTCATTGGAAATATCGAATGCGATGATGCCGCCGCCGTTGCCGGCCGGCCGGTTACGTCCGGCGGGGCCGATCAACGAAGCCCAGGACACTTTGTTGGGCGGGATCGAGGCGATCCTGCATCTGATGACGGACGCGGGCACCGATCCGCATCATTGTCTAGTCGCCGAATTGGCCGTCATCGCGCGGCTGCTGGGTCAATATAATGCCAGCTCGATTCATCTGGTGCTGACCGCGGCGACCCACGCGATTGAGGATACGGCGTGGCACACCGGCTGCGTCGTGCCGGTCTGTTTGCTGGACGCAACGACGCTTTTGGGACGCGACACCAATATCGCGCTGGTCGCCCCGCGCGGCACGGCCTAGCTCAGGCGTCGCTTTCGGCTTCTTCCATCGCCTGCGCGGCGGCCATCCATTTCGCCTCGGCCGCGGCAAGCGATGCGGCCAGATCGGCCTGTTCGCGCAGTAATTTCTCGATCCCCGCGCCACCTTCGTAGGTCGTCGGATCGGCCAGCCGATCGTCGATGACCTTTTTCTTGGCCGTCAGGTCGCTCATGATCTTTTCGGTCGCACGCACTTCCTTGCGCAGCGGCTCGATCTCACGGCGGCGGCCGGCCGAGGCCTTACGATCGTCACGGCGTTGCTTTTTCTCCGCCTTCGACAACGGCGGCTCCGACGAGGTGGACGGCGCCAAGAGCGCACGCCGGTAATCTTCAAGATCGCCGTCATACGGTTTGACGGTGCCGTCGCCGACCATCCATAGCCGGTCGGCGGTCAGCGACAATAAATGCCAGTCATGGCTGATGAGAACCACCGCGCCGGCGAATTCATTGATCGCCTGTACCAACGCCTCGCGCGCTTCGATATCGAGATGGTTGGTTGGTTCGTCGAGGATTAGCAGGGGCGGGGCATCGACCGTCATGATCGCAAAGGTCAGCCGCGCCTTCTCGCCGCCCGACAGTTTTTCGGCATCGACGAAGACCTTATCGACGCCGAAACCAAAGCGGGCAAGTCGCGCCCGCACCGCTTCGGGTGTCGCTTTCGGCATCAGCCGGGTCAGATGATCGAATGGCGTCGCCTTCGGATCGAGCTCTTCGATCTGATGCTGGGCGAAATAGCCGCAACGGAAACGCGGCGCGCGCCGGACCTCGCCCGTGCTCGGCTGCAGTCGTCCCGCAAGCAGACGCGCAAAGGTGGATTTGCCGTTGCCGTTCGCGCCGAGCAAAGCGATACGGTCGTCGGGATCGAGGCGCAAATCGAGATGGCTGAGGATCGGCTTTCCGGTTTCGTATCCGACGGCAGCGCGATCGATATTGACCAGCGGCGGCGCCAGTTCCTGCGGCTCGGGGAAAACGAACCTGACCGGCGGTTCTTCGGCTGACAGCGAAATCGGTTCCAACTTGGCAAGGGCCTTAATGCGGCTTTGTGCCTGCCGGGCCTTGGTCGCCTTGGCGCGGAAGCGATCGACGAAGTCCTGCAGGCGCTTACGCTCGCTTTCCTGCCGGGACGCCAACGACTTCTGGCGCGACATCGTCTCGCGCCGCAGCCGGGTGAAGGCTTCGTAGCCTCCCGTATATAAGGTGAGCTTCAACTCACCGAGATGAAGGATATGGTCGGCGACCTCGTCGAGGAACTGCCGGTCATGGCTGACCAGCAGCAAGGTCTTCGGATAACGGCGGAGGAACTCGGCCAGCCAGATCGACGCTTCAAGATCGAGATGGTTGGTCGGTTCGTCGAGCAGCAGAACATCGGGTTCCGAGAACAAGGCCGCCGCGAGCGCGACGCGCATGCGCCAACCACCGGAGAAAGTCGAAAGCGGCCGGTTCTGCGCTTCGTGATCGAAGCCGAGGCCGTTGAGAATGCCGGCCGCCCGCGCCGGCGCCGAATGAGCATCGATGGCGGCAAGCGCTTCGTGAATATCGGCGACGCGCAGGCCGTCGGTCGTGGTTTCGGCTTCTTCAAAAAGCTTGGTGCGGCGCTCATCGGCCTCGACCACCATTTCCAGCGGCGTGGTCTTGCCCGCTGGCGCTTCCTGGGCGACGAAGCCGATACGCGCGCCGTTGGGCAGGCTGACTTCGCCGCCGTCCGGCTGCAGCGTGCCGCGAATGAGTTCGAGCAGCGTCGATTTGCCCGCGCCGTTGCGCCCGATCAGACCGACTTTCCAGCCGTCGGCGATTTGCACCGTGGTGGCGTCAAGCAGCGTCCGCCCGGCAATGCGGTATGTAAGATCCGATATGGTCAGCATGGGGCTATTCTAGCGTGTTGCGCGCGCTCTGCTATTGTCGAAGCAGGAGAAAATGAAGATGAGCGACGATATCCAAGCCCAATCGGCGATTCGCCATGTGGTCGAAAACTGGGTGGTCTATCGGGATTCCGGGAATTGGGACCGATTTCGTACCGTGTGGCATGAAGACGCACGCATGCACTCGACCTGGTTTCGCGGCAGCGCCGAAGATTTCATCAGCCATGCGGCGAAGTCCTGGGGCAAGGGTGGGGTGAGTTGCCATTTCCTCGGCGGTTCCGCGATCGAGATCGTCGGCAATCGCGCTATCGCCCAGACCAAGAAGCGCATCGATTCACGTCAGACGCTTGAAGGTGTGGTCTGCGACGTTGTGGTGACAGGCCGGTTCTACCAATTTTTCGAGAAGCGCGACGGCCGGTGGGCGATCGTCCTTCACCAGGGCATTTATGAGAAAGATCGCGCCGACCCGGTCGATCCGAATGCGAAACTGACGCTCGATCCGGCGCTGCTGGCGCAATTCCCCGAAGGCTATCGCCATCTCGCCTATGGCCAGACCAAATCAGGCTTCGAGGTGATGCGCGATTTACCGGGGCTGCGCGGTGCCTCCGTCGAGCGGCTTTATGCGGCCGGTGCGTCCTTTCTCACAGGTAACGCGGCCTATTACGAGTGACCTCATCCGATGACATGGCGACAGCAGCCCTGACGCTGCTGCGCGAAACATTCGGCTATCCCGAGTTTCGCGGTTATCAGGCCGACATCATCCGCCACGTTTCGGAGGGCGGCGACGCGCTGGTGCTGATGCCGACCGGTGGCGGCAAGTCGCTATGCTATCAAATCCCGGCTCTGCTGCGGCCCGGCATTGGCATCGTTGTCTCGCCGCTGATCGCACTGATGAAAGATCAAGTCGATGCGCTGCGTCAGCTCGGCGTGCGCGCGGCCTATCTCAATTCGAGCCTCAGTCTTCCAGAAGCTTCCGAGGTCGAGCGCGGCATGCGCGACGGCTCGCTCGATCTCGTTTATATCGCGCCGGAACGGCTGGTGACGCCGCGATGCCTCGATCTGCTGACCAAGTGCAAGCCGGCGCTTTTCGCCATCGACGAGGCGCATTGCGTTTCGCAATGGGGCCATGATTTCCGGCCTGAATATCTCAAGCTTTCGGTCCTGCACGAGCAGTTCCCGACGGTACCGCGCATCGCCTTAACCGCGACGGCGGATGGGCCGACGCGCAGCGATATTCTCGAACGGTTGGGCCTCCAGAATTCGCGCATCTTCGCCGCCAGTTTCGATCGACCGAACATCCGCTATCGCGTCGCGGGCAAGAACGAACCGAAAAGCCAGTTGTTCGAATTTCTCCAAGCCGAGCATCCGACCGACGCCGGCATCGTCTATTGCCTGTCACGCAAGCGCGTCGAAGAAGTGGCGACGTTTCTTTGCACCAAGGGCCGCGTCGCTTTGCCCTATCATGCAGGCCTTGATCCCGGCATGCGCGAGCGCAACCAGGATCGGTTTCTGAAGGACGAAGGTATCGTGATGGTCGCGACCATCGCCTTCGGCATGGGTATCGACAAACCGAACGTGCGCTTCGTCGCTCATCTCGATGCGCCGAAGACGTTGGAGGCTTATTACCAGGAGACGGGCCGCGCCGGCCGCGACGGTCTGCCGGCCAATGCCTGGATGACCTACGGCATGGCCGATATCGTCACCCTGTTGTCGTTGATGGAAAGCGGCAACCTGTCGGAACGGCAGCGCCGCATCGAACGGCAAAAATTGGATGCGTTACTTGGCTATTGCGAGACGCCCAAATGCCGGCGCCAGGTCCTGCTCAGCTATTTCGGCGAGCGCGATCATCCGCCTTGCGGCAACTGCGATAACTGTCTGCGGCCGGTGCGGGTGTGGGACGGTCTGGTCGCGGCGCAAAAAGCGATCTCCGCCGTCGTCCGGACCGGACAGCGTTTCGGCGCAGCTTATTTGATCGACGTGTTGCTGGGTAAGGCGACGGAACGGATCAAAGGCTTCGGCCACGACCAGTTGAAGACGTTCGGCGTCGGGGTCGAGCTTCGCAAGGAGGAGTGGCAGGCGGTTTTCCGTCAGCTGGTGGCGATGGGGCATCTGGCTGTCGATGTTGAAGGCCATGGCGGGCTCTACACCAACGAGAGCGCGACCGGCGTGTTGCGTGGCCAAGTTCCGGTGACCTTACGCAGCGACGTCAACGAACCGAAACGCCGCGAGAAACGCTCATTGCCGGCGGCTGCCGATGCGATGAACTCACCGGAAGACGAAAAGCTCTGGCAGGCGTTACGCGCGTTGCGCCTCTCGCTGGCGCGCGAGCAAGGCGTGCCGCCTTACGTGATCTTCCATGACGCGACGCTCGCCGACATGGTCCATCGCCGGCCTGGCAATCTCATTGCCCTGTCGGAAATTCCAGGTATCGGCGCGAGCAAGCTCAAACGCTATGGCGACATCTTCCTGAAAACGATCGCCGAGACCGCCGTCGAAACGGCCGACTAGTCTTAGGCGACGGCCCGCGCCGTGGTTTCGGTCTTCAGCCGCTTACGGAAAAGATTCGAGATTGCCATCCGCGCCGCCTTGAACGAGCTGTTGTCTTGGGCTGCGCGGTGGACGAGATCGATCGAGATCGTGCGCGTCGATTTGAGCGGAATACGAACGAGTGATCCTTCGCGGGTTTCGTCAGGCGCGCTCAGCGCGGGCAGAATCGCAACCCCGACGCCTGCCCGAACCATCAATTTCGTCGCGCCGACGCAATCGGAGATGGCGACAACATTCGGCTGCAGTCCGCGATCGGTGAACATCGACTGCACCAGTTCGCCGTATCCGGCACGGGGCTCGTTGATGACGAGCGCTTCGGCAAGCAGCTCGTCCATTTCGACGCCGCCGGCTTTCTGACTCAAGCGATGACCCGGTGGAACGAAGATCGCCATGTCGATCTCGCCGACGCATTCGCGGTGCAGCTCGGGAAGGATGCGATGGGGATGGATCTCGACCACGATTCCCAATTCGAGCGCGTCCTGCAGGACCATTCGTTGAACTTTTGGCGAAGGCGCAGTCACAAGTTCGAGCCGCGTCTTGGTCAGGGGCGGATGCAGCGATTCAAGCGCCAGCGGCACGGCGAAAGGCGAGATGCCGGAACTGACGCCGAGTGAAAGGCTTTGATCCGCACCATGGCGCAATTGGCGGGCGACGTCGTGAAGCCCGGACATGCTGCCGAGGGCCTGCTCTGCCTGGGCGAGAAACTTTCTGCCCAGGAAAGTGACACTGACATCGTTCATCGAACGCAGGAACAAGGGAAAACCCAATTCCTCTTCGAGCAGCATCACTTGCTGGCTGATCGAGGGTTGGGACAGTCGCAGACGTTTGGCGGCGCGGCTGAACCCGCGTTCGTCACGGACGGCGATGGCGTAACGCAATTGACGTTCGTTCATACTGTATCCCCCGTGCGGGACGCGATCCCGCGCCTATCAACTTCAGTGTTGAACTACAGCGGTTTAAGCAAATCATATGCCGTATCGACAGGGTACCCGATAAGCCTGTCCTATTGGCTGATATATTTTCGCTCTTGGACCGCGAGGCTCCTGCCGGGTTAGCGTAGTGCACAGGCCCCGATCTAACTGACAGGAGACGCCGTATGCCCAAGGTAAAGATTCCCAATGGCTTGGAACTCTACTACGAGGTGCATGGCGAGGGTGATCCCCTTGTTCTCGTCGCCGGCACGGGGTCGCACTGGCAGAAATGGGGCATGTATCAACTCCCGTTTTTCGCCAAGCATTACAAGACCATCGTCTATGATCATCGCGGCACCGGTAAATCGGACATGCCGGATGTACCCTACACGATCCCGATGTTCGCCGACGATCTGGCGCAACTGCTCAATGCAATCGGCATCAAAGAACGGGCGCACATTGTCGGTCATTCTATGGGCGGCCAGGTTTCTCAGCAATTCGCGATCGATTTCCCCGATAAGGTGAATGGCCTCGTTCTGGCCGATACCGGCTCAGGCCCGTTCGATGGGCATGACTTCGAGCGCGGTATTCCGATCGATACCTGCATGACCTTCTCGCGGGTCGATGGCTCGGTCGCGGAACGTCTCAAGGATTCTCACCTGGGCGAGTTCTGGTACACGCCTGAATTCCGCAAATCCCAGCCCGAAATCATGGCGAAGATCATCGAAGTTGCGATGGCCGATCCGCCGCCGCTGAAGCCCTATCTCCGCCACATCATCGCCCGGCAGAATTTTAACGTCACGAACAAGCTGGACCGGATCATCTGCCCGACGCTGATCATGGTCGGCGAAGACGACAAATTCGCCGAAGGCACGGGGGCATTCATCAAGCAGTGTCGCCACCTTTATACGAAGATCCGGGGCTCCAAGCTGGTCGTCGTGCCGCATGCGCGCCACGGCATTTTCTGGGAACAGCCGGAATTCGTGAATAAGACGATCCACGAATTCCTTAAAACCATCAAACCTGCGGCCGCGCATTGAGCGCCCGCCGGGCGAGCTGGAGAATAAGACGGGTTCTGGCGGCACTTTTGTTGTGCGGTGTCGCGTCAGTTTCTCAGGCGGCGACGCTCGATCAACTCGTCGCCGGCGCGAAGAGCGAAAGCGAACTACGCGTCACGCTGTTCCCCCGGATCACGCCCGATGTCGTGAAGAAGCTCGAGGCAGCATTCAATGCGCGCTACGGCACACAGGTTACCATTAGCGCCGATCTGACCGGCAGCTATTCGGAAAAGGCGGCGCAGGGCGTTATCGAATATAAATCCGGCGCGCGTACTTCTTATGACGCAATGGTGCTGCCGGAACAGGCTTTTGCCGCGCTCGACACGGCCAAGGCGATCGAACCGATCGACGGCTGGGATGCGATGCTTCCCGAAGGTACCAATAAGACGGTTAGTCCCGGTCCTATCGCCGGGCGTGGGTTCGTGACGTATGATCAATATTGGGGTTATGCCTATAACCCGGAAAAGATCACCAAGGCGGAGCTGCCGACGACGCTAACGGCCGCTGCCGATCCTAAATACGCCGGCAAGCTGGCGATCTCCGATTTCGCAAGCAACTGGACCTATGCGCTGCTTGCCTATACGCCCGAAGAATTCTTGAAAATTGCGGCGGGCCTCGGCCGCAACCGCGCGGCGATGCTTCATCCCATCCAGATGGCGCAACATGTCGCTCTCGGCGAATACGCCGTCGGTTTGTTTCAAAGCACTGAACAGGTCATTGCCGTCAACCAGAAGGGTCCGAAGATCGTGGCGGCTCTGTGGGGTGATGTCGTGCCCCGCGGCAAGTTGCTCTACACCGTTCGCAAAGGCGCGCGTGCCCCGAATGCGGCAAAGCTCTTTACGCTCTGGATGACGGGCCGCGAGGCGGTGACCTTGTCTGGCGGGGCGATCGATCTGGGCAGTGCGCTCTATCCTGGCACCGAAGCGATCGACCAGGCATTGGCGATGGCGAAGGAGACGGGCGCAAAGCCGGTTTCGTTCTTCGACAATGACGAGCAATACGCAAAACTCAACTGGCTCTCCACCAAGGTCGGAACCGATTATACGCGCAATCTGACCAATGCCATCCGAGGCCAATAAACGGGTGCTGGTAACCGGATGATGGGCGAGGCGTAGGTGTCCAGCGGCTTGATCGAGATACCGGTCGTCCGATCCGTCTCGCGCCGCTGGACCTTGCCGACATGGGATGCCGGACTCTTTATCTGCGCCGCCATCGCCTGGTCCGCGGCTATCTTCATCCTCGTTCTGCTTGGGCTTGTCATCTGGATGAGCTTCATTCCGGGACTTCCCGGCGATCCCGGCCTCACGCTCGATAACTACGCTGACGTTCTTTTCCACAACACGGTTTTCATCGCCCTCGGAAATAGCCTTGTCGTCGGCATTGGTACCGTCGTGATCAATATCCTTTTCGCGGTGCCGATCGCCTGGCTGGTCGAACGGACCGACCTTCCCGGCAAGACGCTGATCATCACGCTGATTGCGTTGAGCATTCTCATTCCTGGTTTTCTCAAGGCGATGGGTTGGATCTTGCTGTTGAGCCCGCAGATCGGGATGGCGAATGTCTTTCTGATCGATTTGTTCGGCCTCAAGACTGCGCCGTTCAATATTTATGGCCTCGGCGGCGTGATCCTGATCCAGGGGCTGACCTTCACGCCGGCAATGTTCTTTCTGATTAGCGGCAGCATGCGGTCGGTCGATCCGACGCTCGAAGAGGCTGCATCAATGGCCGGTGCGTCCCGGTTGAAGACGATCGTGCGGATAACGGCGCCTTTACTGTGGCCGGCGATTCTTGCTGCGCTGATCTATAATTTCGTTTCGGCGATGTCGCTTTACGAGATCGCAGCGCTGCTCCTGGGCAATCGCACGCCGGTGCTATCAACGGAATTGTTCCTCAACGTCCGGTCGGCGGGCGGCACGATCAATCTCGCTGCGGCGGCCGTCTATGGCGTGTTTATGATGGCGATCGCGATCGGCGCGTTATGGGTTTACGCCCGCGTGACGCGGCGTGCCGAACGCTATGCGGTTGTGAGCGGCAAGAGCTATCGGCCATCGCTGGTGAAACTGGGCCAGTGGCGCTGGCTCGCTTTCGGCTTCATCGCGTTTTTCTTGCTGCTCGACGAATTTCTGCCGCTTCTCACGCTGTTATGGATGTCGCTTTTGCCGTCGCTTGAAATGCCGTCGGTCGCGGCATTCCAGCATGCGGGGTTCGGACGTTATCGCGATGCCTGGAACCTTCTCGGCGGCTGGGGAGTCTTCGGCAACACGGTCGCACTCCTCGTCATCAGCTCGGTATCGGTCGTTATCGTCTCGCTCGCGATCTCGATCATCACTATGCGCTCCCGTCTGCCGGGGCGGCGTGCGCTCGATGCTATTGCCATGCTGCCGCATGCGGTTCCCGGCATCGCCTTTGCCTTCGCGCTGCTCGTCTTCGGTATTCTCCTCAACCGCTTCGTCGGGCTGCCGCTCTATGGCAGCCTTTCGATTATCTTCCTCGGCGTGTTGGTCGAACGTATTCCGTTCTGTACCCGGATCACCAATGCGGCGTTGCTACAGCTTCACAAGGAAATCGACGAAGCCGCGGGGATTTGTGGTGCGACGCGTCTTCAGACGATTTTCCGCATCATCGTGCCTTTGATCGCGCCGTCGCTGGCTTATTCCGCGACGTGGATCGCATTGCTGGCGCTGCGTGAGGTGACGATTCCACTGTTGTTGTCGGGTCCCGAGAACGTCGTCGTCTCGGTTCGTATCTGGACGCTCTGGGCAACCGGCCAATATGGCGCGGCGGCGGCGGCGGCGATCGGCGTTTCGATGTTCGTTCTCGTCGCGATCCTCATGCCATCGATCCGCTTCGGCGTGCGCGCTTGGCGCGGCATCGGCACTTAAAGGAAGGGCTATGGACGCAGAATCGCGGCGCATCATCGAATGGGATTGTCAGCAAGTTTTGACGCGTTTCATCAATTGCCTCGATGCGCGGGATTATGACGGTCTTTCCGCATGTTTCGCGCCGGATGGAGTCTGGTTTCGCCCAGGTGGACCCGTTCGCGAGCCGAGTGCCATCCATGCTGCGGTCGCCGGCCGTCCCGATCCCGCGTCGCTCACGATCCGTCATGTCATCAGCAATATCGTCGTCGATCCACTCGATGAGGACCATGCCGAGGCCGTGACCTATCTGACCGTCTATCGTTATGAGGGCGCGCCCTCTGAAAAGGGGCTGGCGCCTTTGCTCGGTCCTTACATGGTTGGTGTCTCGACCAACAAGCTGGTCCGCGTCGGCACCAAATGGCGGATTTCCGAAAAGCGGACGCAACGCATTTTCGAGCGTAGCGCATCACAGGGGCCATCATGAAGTTTAGCTATTTCCATCTGATGCCCTGGGCCGAGATGAAGGAGCCGGACCAGGATTGGCCGGTTTCTAACCGAAGCTTCGTGCCAGAACGCGGCACGGAACTTTATAAGGGCTACATCGATGCGATGGTCTATGCCGAGGAATGTGGCTTCGACTGGGTCGGCTGTAACGAGCATCATTTCAGCCCCTATGGACTGATGACCAATTGCAATCTGATCGGCGCGGCGCTGACGCAGCGGACGAGCAAGATCGGTATCGCGATGTGCGGCAATCTCGTGCCGTTGCTCAATCCGGTTCGTGTTGCCGAGGAATATGCGATGCTGGACGTCATGTCCGGCGGCAGGCTTATCGCCGGCTTCATGCGGGGCATTCCGCACGAATATGTCGCCTATAATATTCCGCCCGAAGAATCATGGGGCCGGCTGGGTGAGGCGTTCGATCTCATCGTCAAAGCCTGGACGGCACGCGATCCCTTCGCCTGGAACGGCAAATTTTATCAGTTCCCCGAAGTATCGATCTGGCCGCGCCCGCATCAGCAATCCCATCCACCGATCCTGGTATCGGCGTCGAGTCCTGAATCGGCGCGGTTCGCCGCCCAGCACCGTGCGATCATGGGTATCGTGATGATCGCCGATCTAGCATCGGCCAAGGAATCGATCCGGGTCTATTACGAAACCGCCCGTGCGGCGGGTTGGGAACCGACGCCGGATCATATTCTGGTCGGTGCACATACCTGCGTGGCTGACACGGCCGAAGAGGCCAAGCACTATCTCGGCGAGGGTACGAAATATCTTTATGACGTGCTGATGGGCGGCCCCCGTACGGCGCAACGCCGTGTCGTCCAGACGCCTGGATATTACAACGACGCGACGATGGTCAGCCGTCTCGCGGCCAATCGCACGACCTTGAAGACGATTACGATCGACGAGCGCATCGAACGAGGACTTGTCCTCTGCGGGACACCCGACATGGTCGTCGATCAGGCCAAACGGCTCCATCGCGAACTGGGCCATGGCATCATGCATATCAATATGAAGATCGGGAATATCCCCGATGACGTGGTGCTGCGTTCGATGACGTTGTTCGGCAGTGAGGTCATGCCGAGGTTAAGGCCGCTTTGATCGCCTGAGTATCGGCTAGTGGAATAGTCGATCGAACAATCCGGGCCTAAGAACTAATGGTAATTGAACTTTTGCGGGATCGCCCGGAAGTTGGGGCGGTATCGGGGGCAAAGGCGAGGCGGCGCGTATCATGCGCAGTATTTGGGTATCACTATCAGGACAGCCCGTCCCTTGCGCTATTTTCGCGTCGAGAATAGTTCCGTCACGTTGGAAGACCAAATCAACCGATAAACTTATGACTTTGCCCTGAGAGCACTTGTCATCCGGTGTTTTCAAAAAGCGGGCAATGCGAGCTCTAAGTTTTTCGAGATAGTCATCGGCTGTGCCATCGCGCGAATCATTACCGATTTCCGCGCGCCCGGCGCCGACTTCGCCACGCCCTTGCCCACCAAGACCTTGCGTCGCCGAACCAGTCGTCGTGGATGAATTGGTCGCAGCGGTCGCGGCTGCGGCGTTTGTCGGCGAAGCAGACGGCACCGCCGCGCTTTGCGTCGGCGTGGAGGGCGCTGGCGGCTGCGGCGTTGTCGGATGGGGCGCCGTCGGTTTGTGGGGCGGGATGGGCGGCAATTCGGCGACACGAGCCAGCGGCGCGTCCGTCGTTATCGTCTCGCGCAATGGCGGGGTCAGGACCGGAGGTGTCGGGTCTGGTGGCGTCTCGGCTTGAGCCTCTGCGGGTGTATCTGGTGCCGGCGGTTCCTCGGCGGGGGTTGCGTCACTCGATCCGGCACGAGCGGCGGCTGCGGCGAGACTGTCGCCGGGACCATCGCCCGCTGCGCCGGATTGGCCGCTCTTTTCAGCGACGACCTCAACCGGAATGGCCGGGATCGGGACAACCTCATCCGGTTCCGGCCAGGGGAGGTTGATGAGAATGAGGAGAACGATCGCGTGAAAAAGCGCCGAGAAGAAAACGCACGCGACGAGACGCCAGCGGTCTTTCCCGCGCGTTCTTACGTCGTCGAACTTAAAGCCAAGAACATCGGGCGCATCGACCGTATTCATCGCCCGCTTTGATAATTTACGTTCATGATGAAGCGTACGGCGGGGTCTTTGTAGCTCTCCGGAAGCGGGGGAAGCGGGGAGGCCGCTCTAATCATCTCCAGCGTTGCACTGTCGAGAAGCTGATATCCGCTCGCCTTTTCGATCCAGGCGTCGAGCACTCTTCCGCTGTGATCGACGACAAACGAGAGCGTGACCACGCCATCCTGCTTTCGTGCTTCGGCGTCGGCCGGGTATCGTTTGAACTGATTGATGCGGTTGAAAGCCTGGGTGGCGTAATTATCGCGCGCCGTGACCAAGGAATGAGGAGCAAGCTGCCTGTTGTTGGTGCTGCCGCTCGTGCTCGGCGGTTCTAGCGGCTTGCCGTTGACCCCCTCATGCAGCAGCGCGCTCACGTTTTCGTTTGTCGGTGCGGGCGACGGTGTCGGGGCAGGTGGTTTGGCCGCAACCAGCGGCGTGGGTTTCGGCGGCGGCACGGGCGCGGGGGCCGGTGCGGAAATTACCGGGGGCTTCTCTTGAGGCGGCTTTTCTGCCGGCGGTTGCTTGAGTGGTGTCGCCGATGCCGTGGGCTGAGTAGGCGCTCTAGCGCTGAGGTGTTCGAACGGCAGGGCGGACATGGTGGGAGTCCGCGTCAACAAGGACGTATCGTTGCCGCGCGGGACGACCGGCGTTTCCGGAACGGAATTCTCATACCGCATGCTGATCGTGACCGGAATGGCGACGTTCACTTCCTGCTGTCTTTCCGTCCAATTGTGGTCGAGCGTGAAGAAAAACAGAAAATGGCAGCATACGGACAGAAACAGAGCCCAACTAAAGCCGCGGATTTCGCGCTGTTCGGTAAAAGTTTCGTCTGCTATCGCTAGCCAATCTTTTGGCAGGGTCGCTTGGGTCATCGTCCCTTGTGTCTAACCCTATTCGGATAAACACTAGACGCTGCCGAACCGTTGCGAAAGCCGTTATGCCGAAATTTGCCGCCAATATTAGTACGCTCTTCAACGAGTTACCGTTTCTTCAGCGATTCGCGGCGGCGAGACGGGCCGGCTTTCAGGCCGTCGAATTCCAAGGCGCGTACGAGTTTTCCGCCGCCGATATCGCACACGAGATCAAAGCAGCCGGCGTCGTTCCGGTGCTGCTCAATGCGCCGATGGGCGCGGCGGGCGAACGCGGTTTGGCGGCGCAGCCGGGCCGCGAGACGGATTTCGATGCGACCATCGAAACGGCGCTGTCCTATGCACGCGCCATCGGCTGTCCGCAGATTCACGTTCTTGCCGGCTTCGCGACGGACGATCGCGCGGCGCAGGAATCCACCTATGTCGCCAATCTCCAGCGTGCCGCGGAGATCGCGGCGCGAGACGGCGTCACCTTGCTGATCGAGCCGCTCAATCTGCGCGACAACAAGGGTTATTTTCTTTCGACCACAACGCAGGCGATCGCGCTGCTGGATCGAGTCGCGTGCAAGAACGTGGCGCTGCAGTTCGATTTTTATCACTGCCAGATTTCCGAGGGCGGGTTGGCGCAGCATGCGCGCGATCTGCACGGTCGCTATCCCCATGTCCAAATCGCGAATGTTCCAGGCCGTCACGAACCCGATCTCGGCGAAGTCCATTTTCCGTACCTGTTCGATCTCCTCGATGAGCTGGGCTATGCCGGCTGGGTCGGGTGCGAATACCGGCCAAAGGCTGAAACGCTGGCCGGCTTGGGCTGGGCGCGGCGGTGGGGTATCGGGAACTGACCATACTCACCTTCTAAGATAACTGTTTTCAAAAAGAGGCTGAGAATCATGAAATTATTGCGCCATGGAACGACCGGTAAGGAAAAACCCGGCATTCTCGACTCGAATGGCAAAATTCGTGATTTGTCCGGCGTCATCGCCGACCTGACGCCGGATCAACTTGCCCCCGCGGCACTGGATCGCTTGCGCGCGATCGACCTCAACAGCCTGCCGCTGGTTCCGGGTGATCCGCGCATCGGAACGCCGGTCGCTCAGACTTCGAAGCTCGTTTGCATCGGGTTGAACTACCACGACCACGCCAACGAGACCGGTAATCCGATCCCGAAAGAGCCGGTCGTCTTTATGAAGGCGATCAGCTCGATCGTCGGACCGAACGACGATGTGATTCTACCCAAGGGCGCGACCAAGGGCGATTGGGAGGTTGAGCTCGGCATCGTCATCGGCACCAAGGCTCAGTACGTGTCCGAGCAAGATGCCCTCAAGCACGTCGCCGGCTATTGCATCGTCAACGACGTCTCGGAGCGTGCCTTCCAGATGGAGCGGGGCGGGCAATGGACCAAGGGCAAAAGTTGCGACACTTTTGCGCCGATCGGGCCGTGGCTCGTGACGGCGGACGAAGTGCCAGATCCCCAGGCGCTCGACGTCCTCTGCGAGGTCGGCGGTCAGGTTATGCAAAAGGGAACGACGCGCAACATGATCTTCTCCTGCGCGCATATCGTCAGTTATCTGAGCCAGTTCATGACGCTTTTGCCGGGCGATATCATCCCGACGGGAACGCCGGCCGGGGTCGGTTTGGGCATGAAGCCACCACGCTTTTTGAAGCCGGGCGAAACGATGCGCCTGACGGTGACGGGGCTGGGCGAGCAAAGACAACGAGTCGTGGCTTTCCCCGCTTGATTTTGTGGCGCAGGCAAGGGGATTCGCGCTAAACTAAATTTCTTTTAGTATTCGCGCAGGGGTACCATGTACGACCAACGCCGCCCGGGATATTTCCGGAACGATGAGCCTCAGACCGGTCGCCGGGTCGAGGCCAAGGTGAAATGGTTCAATTCGGCCAAAGGGTTCGGCTTCGTGACCCTAACGGACGGAACCCCCGATGCGTTCCTCCCGATGGCGATTTTGCGCCGCGCCGGATATGACGATATCCGCGAGGGTGCCTCAGTGACGTGCGAGGTTGGCGCCGGTGCCAAGGGCCCGCTGGTCGTCAATGTCCTCAATGTCGATAACAGCACGGCGGCGCCTGCGCCGCGTGGCGGTGGCGGCGACCGGGGCGGTGGTGACAGCTATCGTGGCGGAAACGATGGCTATCGCGGCGGCGGCGGTGGCAATGATGGCTTCCGGGGCGGCGGCGACCGGGGTGGCGACAGCTATCGCGGCGGCGGTGGTGACAGCTACGGTTCGCGCCAGAATTTCGGTGGCGGCGGTGGTGGTGGATCCGGCCAGGCGGCCCAATCGGTCGAAGGCGCGGTCAAATGGTTTGAGCCCGATAAGGGATACGGCTTCATTTCGCCCGATGGCGGCGGCAAGGACATTTTCGTCCATATCACGGCGCTGCGCCGGAGTGGGATCGAAACTCTCGGGCCGGGCCAGCGGGTTCAGGTCGATGTAATCAATGGCCGGAAAGGCCTCGAAGCTGACCGCGTGGTCGTGATCTAAAAAGCACTATCTCGCCGAAGTTGACCTCCAGGCAGCGACCCGGAGGTTCGGTTGCGCTATAAGGCGTGTAGCGCTTCGGCGAGTGGTAGTAGGTGGGTAGCATGGACTTACAGGATACAATCAGGACCTATCGGCTTTTCTCCGGGTCCTACGATTATGTTTTTGGACCGGTTTTCCATCCGGGACGCAAAGACGCGGTTCAAATTGCGAATGCCCGCCCGGCCCAGCAGATTCTCGAAGTCGGCGTCGGCACTGGTCTTTCGCTCCCTTATTTCCGTCCCGATTCTGAAGTCACCGGTATCGACGTTTCGGCCGAGATGCTGGCCAAGGCGCGGAACCGGGTCGAAAACAAAAATTTGAAGCACGTGAAGGCGATCCTCGAAATGGACGCCGAAAAGATGAGCTTCCCCGACAACAGCTTCGATGCCGTACTCGCATTGTACGTCGCGTCGGTGGTTCCCGATCCGGCGCGTTTCGCTGCCGAGATGCGCCGCGTCTGCCGTCCCGGTGGGACGATCGTGATCGTCAATCACTTCGCAACCGAAACCGGATTCATGCGCATCGTCGAGCGCGTTCTCGCGCCGCTCGCCGGCTTCATCGGCTTCCACGCCGACTTCTCGCTCGATAATTTCCTCGAGGTCAGCAAGCTGACCGTGCGCGAGATCAAGCCGAGCAATCTCTTCGGCTATTGGCGCCTGCTTCGCTGCATCAACGAGAAGCCGGCCGTCTAACGGCCGCCGCTCGCGCCGCGATCACGGCGCGAGGATTTTCCCCGGATTCATGATGCCGTCGGGATCGAGCGCATGTTTTACGCGGCGCATTAATTCGATCTCGATCGGCTCTTTATAATGCGCCAGCTCGTCGCGCTTGAGACGGCCGATGCCATGTTCCGCGCTGATCGAACCGTTGAGCCCGACCGCGATGTCATGGACGATGCGGTTGAGGTCCGGCTGAAGCTTTAGGAACGCGGCTTTCTCGCCCTCCACCGGCTGATGGATGTTGTAGTGAATATTGCCGTCGCCGACGTGGCCGAAGGCATTGGGCCGAATGCCCGGTACGTGGCGTTCGATGGCTTCGCCGGCACGCGTGATGAAGGTGGCAACTTTGCTGACCGGCACGGAGATGTCGTGTTTGACGCTGCCGCCTTCATATTTTTGCGCTTCGACCAGGCCTTCGCGGATACGCCATAGATCGCGCGCCTGATTGCTGCTGGCGGCGATGACGCCGTCTTTGACGAGGCCGGCTTCCATGCTGTCGGCAAGAAAACGCTCAAGCGATTCTTTTATCCCGCCGTTCGCTTCGCTCGACGACATTTCCATCAGCACATACCACGGATATTGTGCCGCGATCGGATCGGTGACGCCGACATGCTTCATCGCCATATCGATGCCGAAGCGCGACAGCAATTCAAACGCCGTTAGCTGATCGCCGCTGGCCTGACGCGCGCGCGAAAACAATGCCATGACGTCTTCGACGCGCGACAAGGCAAGGAAAGCGGTTTCGATTTGCTTGGGCATCGGGAACAGCCGCAAGGTCGCCGCGGTGATGATGCCGAGCGTGCCTTCGCCGCCGATAAACAATTGCTTCAAATCATAACCGGTATTGTCTTTGCGCAGCGCCCGCAGCCCGTGCCAGATGCGGCCATCGGGAAGCACCGCCTCGATACCGAGCACGAGCGAACGCGTGTTGCCGTAGCGCAGGACGGCGATGCCGCCGGCATTGGTGGAGATGTTCCCGCCGATCTGACAAGTGCCTTCGGCGCCGAGGCTCAACGGATAGAGGCGATCGACGGCTTCAGCCGCTTTCTGGATATCGGCGAGAATGCAGCCCGCTTCGGCGGTGATCGAGAAATCGATCGGATCGATGTCGCGGACGCGGTTCATGCGGCTGAGGCTAAGGACGATACCCTTGCCGTCTTCCCACGGCACCGCGCCGCCGGCGAGGCCGGTATTGCCGCCTTGCGGAAAGATCGGCGTTTTGGTTTCGGCGCAAATCTTGACGATCGCGGCGACTTCTTCGGTCGAGTTGGGGCGCAACACGGCGAGGGCTGCGCCGAAATAAGTGCCGCGTTCCTCGCGAAGGAAAGGCTCCATCGCCGTGTTGTCGGTGATGAATCCCTTGTCATCGACGGCCTGTTTGAGGCGGGACAGGATTTCTGAGGTCTGAGGCATCGCTTTACCTTCGTCGTTATTCAGCGCTTCGCCGCGCGGCGAAGCCGGTCGTTGATCGCACGCCCAAGTCCTTGCTCCGGAATCGGCATCACGGCAATCGCGGTAAAGTCGGGTCTGTCCAGCCGGCGCAGCATGGCGAAAAGATTGGCGGCGGCTTCATCGACATTGCCGCTGCGACTGAGCCACAGCGTTTCGGCCGCGCCCGGCAATGTGTCGGGTCCGAAGGCGAGCAACGCTTCGTCGGCGGCAACCGACGATGCGTTTAGCCGCACGGCGATTTCGGGCGCGTAATGGCTCTCCATCATGCCGGGGGAGCGCGGCGCCTCCTGCGTACCGGTTGCGATTTCGATAGGCCCCAAGACCGTCTCCAGCATTTCGACGGTGATGCCGCCTGGCCGTAACAGCACCGGATGAAGTCCGGTCATGTCGAGCACGGTCGATTCAACCCCGACCCGGCACGGACCACCGTCGAGCACTCCGGCGATGCTGCCTGCCAATTCCTTCAGCACATGCTGCGTATCGGTCGGGCTGACGCGGCCTGAACGGTTCGCAGATGGCGCGGCGATCGGTCTTCCGGCCTGGCGAATCAGCTCCAACGCCAGCGGATGAGCGGGGACGCGAAATGCCAGCGAATCCAGGCCCGCGCTTGCCAGTAGCGAGATGTTGCACTGGGGGGCACGGCGTAAAACCAAACTCAGCGGACCCGGCCAGAATCGCTGCATCAACAGGGCGGCACGGCCATCAACCTGCGCCAGCCGTTCGACCTGATCCGCCTTGGAAAGATGTATAATCAAAGGGTTGAAGCTTGGTCTTCCCTTTGCACGAAAGATCGCGGCGACGGCGTCGTCATTGGTTGCATCGGCGCCGAGCCCATAGACCGTCTCCGTCGGGAACGCGACCAGCTCGCCGGCGCGGAGCATCGCGGCGGCTTGGTCGATCTGGGCGGGCTGTAGATGAAGTGTCACGTTGCTCTGGCATTACGGTTGCAATGGACGGTATAGGCTTCGCAGGCGGCTGGAGGCAAACATGCCAGGCACGGTCATTACCATCGCGCAGCAAAAGGGCGGCGCCGGCAAAACGACGCTCGCCATTCATCTGGCGCTGGCTTGGGCCGCGCTGGGTAAGCGTGTCGCCATCCTCGATATCGACCCCCAGGCCAGTCTCTCGACCTGGTTCAAACTGCGTAATGCGCGAACCGGCAAAACCGGCCCGGTGATCGAAGCAACCGCCGTATCTGGCTGGCGCACCGCCGGCGAGGTCGAACGACAGGCGCGCGACCATGACATCGTCCTGATCGACAGTCCGCCTCATGCCGAAACCGAAGCCCGTATCGCCGTGCGCGCCGGCAAGCTCGTCCTTATTCCGGTTCAGCCGTCGCCGATGGATCTCTGGGCGACCAAGCCGACGCTGGAATTGGCCCGTGCCGAAAAGGTGCCGGCGCTGTTGGTCCTCAATCGGGTGCCGTCGCGCGCCAAACTGACCGGTGCGATGCTCGAAGCCTTCAACGCGCTCGACGTGGCGATGGCGGAAACGCAAATCGGTAATCGCGTCGGTCTGGCCGCTGCGATCAATGAGGGGCAGGGGATTCTCGAATACGATCCATCGAGCAGCGCCGCGGCCGAGATCAAGAAGCTCGCCGAGGAAGTGCTGAAGCGGTTAGGGCGCTAGTTTTTTCCGCGCGCGAGAAATTCGGGATTGCGAAAGTTCGGCTTACCGTAGCGTAACGGTGTGCCGTCCCATTGCGTAACGCTACCGCCGGCGGCCTCGAGAATGGCGTGGCCCGCGGCCGTATCCCATTCCATCGTCGGGCCGAAACGCGGATAGAGATCGGCAGATCCTTCGGCGAGAAAACAGAATTTCACGGCGCTGCCCGAAGTACGCGTCTGCGGTGCGTCCAACGTCGCGATGTAATCCGCCAGCTTTGTATTGTTGCCGTGCGACCGGCTGCCGGTGACGACGGCACCAGACGCCGGTATCGCGCGCGTGTGAATGGCAACCGGTTGAGTGTTTCCGTCCTGGCGCGTTGCCGTGTCGAATCCGGCGGCGGCATAGGTGACGTTGGCTACCGGCACATGAATAACGCCGAGGATCGGTCGATCGCCCTCGATGAGGCCGATACTGACGCAAAACTCACCGTTCTTGGCCACGAACTCCCGTGTGCCGTCCAGCGGATCGACCAGCCAGAAACGCTCGGACGCTTCGGGCTTGGCTCCGCCCGCCATCATTTCCTCGGCGATCACCGGTATCTCTGGCGCAGCTTTGGTCAGGGCGGCGATGATGATCCGTTCGGCATGCTCGTCGGCTTCGGTGACGGGCGAGGCGTCGAATTTTTTGCGGACATCGAAAGGCGTGGCGTAAATATCGAGGATCGCGGCAGCCGCTTCGCGCGCGGCCTGCCGCGCAGCATCGAGCAGGTGGCGCAGATCGGGACTCATTCCGCTAGAATAGCGCGGAAAGGAGCGAAGCGCGATGTGTGGCCGTTTCATGCTGAAAAGTTCGGTCGATATGCTGAAGAAATTCTTCGGCTTTCTCGAAACGCCTAATCTGGCGCAACGCTATAATATTGCGCCGACACAGGACGTGCCCGTCGTGCGTCAACGCCGCGATCCGGCAGGTGAGCGGACGCTGCAGGATTTACGCTGGGGCCTTGTTATGCCTTGGGCCACCGATCCCAAAGCCGGCCCCCCGTTGATCAATGCACGCGCCGAAACTTTGACCGAAAAGCAAAGCTTCCGCGCAGCCTTCCAACGGCGGCGCTGTCTCGTTCCGGCCAACGGCTATTATCAATGGCGCGAGGGCGACGCGTCGAAGCAGCCTTATCTCATCGGTCTGCGCAGCGAAGAGCCATTCGCCTTGGCTGGTATCTGGGAACGATGGGGACCGCGCAACGATCCGGCGGCGGCGATCGACAGTTTCACGATCGTGACCACCGATGCGAATGATTTCCTGAAGCCGTTTCATCACCGCATGCCCGTCGTGCTGACGCACGACAGTTTTGGGCAATGGCTCGATCCCGACGCGGAAACAGAGGGGTTGATGACGCTACTCGCGCCATCGCCGAATGATTTGCTGCAGGCGGTCCCGCTGGGAAAAGCGGTCAACGCGATACGTGCTGATGGACCTGAATTGCTCGTGCCACAGGGGCCGGAATTGGTCTGGGCGGGCTAACCGCGCTTACGTTGTTCGGCGATATTTTTGCGCAGCGCGTCGAGATCGACCGCGCCGGGAATAATGGAATCGCCGAGGATGAAGCCGGGCGTGCCATCGATCTTCAACGCGTCGGCAAGATCCCCGTTCGTTTTCAAGACGCGTTCGACATCGGGACTCGACACGTCGGTTTGAAGCCTTTTGATATCGAGCCCAACCGATGCGGCCAGTTTTAAAATCGTCTCGTCGTTGATATCGCCCTTCATCGCCATCATCGCATGATGAAACGCAGGGTATTTTCCCTGCTTCTTTGAGGCGAGCGCGACGCGGCTAGCGAAGACGGACGCAGGGCCAAGGATCGGCCATTCCTTATAGACGATCCGCACTTTGGGATCTTCTTTCAGCAAGGCATCGAGAGACGGCGCGACCTGTTTGCAATAGGGACAGCGATAGTCGAAAAATTCGACCAGCGTGACATCACCCTTCGGATTGCCTTCGACCAGATCGTCCGGATTTTCGAAAAGGTCTTTCTTTCGTTCCTGAACGACGTTGCGCGTCTGCAGCGCCGAGATGGAATCGATTTCCTCTTGAACGATTCCAATGACATTCGGTAGCCGGTCGGGATGGCTAACGAGATAGTCGTGGATCGTTTTCTGCAAGTTCACGTCGTCTTTTGGCGCGGCTTTGTCTGCGGCGGCGGCGGGCAGGATCACAAAAAACAGCGCAACGACGGCGCAGAAAACTCCGCGCAAAAGGCTCTGATAGCGCAGCAGCATTATTGACTATTCTGTTGATCGAGGTTGCGCTTTGCGTCGCCTTGGATGTCTTGCGCGCGTTGCCGCTGGGGGCCGGGCGGAAGAAGTTTTTGCGCGCGGACAGATTCGATGCTGGCTTGTTTGTAATTGCCGTTCGCCATGTTCTGCTCGGCAAGCGACAACGCAGCCATGCCGATATTGCCACTGCGACCGTGGGCCACTGCCAGGAAACGCCATGCCTCGCCATTGTCGCTTTCAATGCGCAAGGCATTGTTCAATTCGGTCATCGCCTTCGGCACCATCTTGGGGTCGTTGGTTTCGAGTTGGACCTGAGCGGCTTCGATATTCAGCAGGGGCTCATTCGGCGAAATCTGAACCGCCCGTTCATAGGGGGCGACAGCTTCGGCGACGCGCCCGTTCTCGAACAGCATTTGACCTTTGAGCTCGTTGTAAAAAGGATTGTTCGGGAAATCCTTAATCAGCCCGTCGATAATCGGTAGGGCATTCTTCAAATCGGGAATGCGGTAATAGGCGATGGCGCGTGCGTAACGCGCGGGCTCGGAATTATCGTCGGGCTTCAACTGACCCAAAGTTTGCGACGGCGCGTTGAGAAAGGCATTGAGCTTGGCCTTCATGATGGCGTTGAGCGCCAACCATTCGGGCGGATCCTTGGTATCTCCGTAAGGCGAATGAAGGACATGCTCGCGCACATAATTGACGCGTTCATCGGTGAGCGGATGGGTTTGCAGATAAGGATCTTGGCGCTGCGCGCTGAGGAATTCTTCTTGCTGCAAGATCTGGAAGAACTCGAGCAGCCCGCGCGCCGATTGATGCGTGCGGTCGAGGAAGCGAAGGCCGGCTTGGTCGGCGGATGCTTCTTGGGTAATGGAAAATTGCGTGAAGGAGCGTTGTCCGACGCTCATCCCGGCCATCAAGCCGCCCGGACCGGCGTTGCCATGACCGGCGACAGTTGCGGCGCCGCCCAGCACCATGCCGATGATGCTTTCGATCATCGCATTCTTCATCGCTTGGGTAGAGCGGGCAAGATGACCGCCGGCGATATGGCCGGTTTCATGGGCCATGACCCCGATGATCTGGTTCGGGCTGGACGAACGCAGGATCGTGCCTGTGTTCATGAACAGATTTTGTCCGCCGGCGACGAAGGAATTGAGCGTCGGGTCGTTGATGATGTAGATGCGAACCGCCTGAGGATCGAGGCCGGCTGTCTTGAAGATCGGCGTGGCAAAAGTCCTTAGCGTGCCCTCGATTTCGGCATCGCGTAGAAGATTCATGCCTTGCGCAGCCGCGTGCTGGACGGTCACGAGAAGGAGCGCCAGCCCGAGACAAAAAGTTTGGAACAATATGCGCATCGATATGCGATCCTACGCCGTAATTCTTGCTACCATCGGCCAATCACAGGGGTGACGTCAACACATGGTGCCGCGATGACACTGAAGCTCTCGCGCCGTGCCTTTATTCCGCCCTTTATCGCGATGGATGTCCTGCGCGAGGCGAATGAACGCGCGGTTTTAGGCGAGGATATCCTTCATTTAGAGGTGGGACAGCCCTCGACGCCGGCACCCGAGGGGGTACTCAGGGCGGCGGAATCTGCGCTGCGCCAAGACGTCATCGGCTATACCGATGCCTGCGGGTTGCCCGCTTTGCGGGAAGCCATCGCGCGACATTATCGTAATCAATATGGCGTGATCGTCGATCCCGCCCGGGTCGTCGTCACCACCGGTTCATCGGCGGGATTCATTCTCGCGTTCCTGGCGGCGTTCGACGCGGGAGACCGGGTTGCGCTCGCCGCGCCGGCTTATCCGGCTTATCGGAATATCCTGGCGACGCTCGACCTCGTTCCGGTGGAGCTGGAGGCTGGTCCGGCGGATCATTTTCAGGCGACGGAGGACCTCGTCCGTGCCTGCAAAGACAAGATCGCCGGAATCATCGTCGCGAGCCCGGCCAACCCGACCGGCAGCATGCTGGACGTGGCGGAAGTCGATGCGCTGGCGCGCTATTGCGAAGCGGAAGGCATTCGCCTGATCTCGGACGAGATCTATCACGGCATCTGTTATGGCAAAGAAGCTGCGACGGCCATTCGGTCGAGTGACCAAGCCATCATCGTCAATAGTTTCTCGAAATACTATTCGATGACCGGCTGGCGTATAGGCTGGATGATCGTTCCGCCGGACATGGTCCGATCAATCGAATGTCTGGCGCAAAATCTTTTCATCTCGGCGCCGACCCTGTCGCAATTCGCGGCCATGGCGGCTTTCGATTGCGGCGACGAACTCGACGGCAATGTCAGGCGCTACGCGCAAAATCGGGCGTTATTGCTCGAAGAGTTGCCCAAGGCGGGCATTACGAACTTCGCGCCGGCCGACGGCGCATTTTATCTTTATGCGGACATCGCCAATCTGACCAACGACAGCCAAGAATTTTGCCGGCGGATGTTGCGTGAGATCGGCGTGGCTTGCACGCCCGGAGTCGATTTCGACCGCGGGCGTGGCCATACCAGTTTGAGGTTCGGTTATGCCGGCGAGACGGATGCGATTGCCGAAGCCGTGCGTCGCCTAAAGCAGTGGCTGCGGTGAGGCGCTAAGCGTCGCTTAGCGCCGCCACCAGCCGCGTTTTGGATTAGGCGGTGGCCCCGTGACTTCCTGTGCCGGTGGCACGTTGTAAGCAGCTGGGGCGCGTTCCGCTTCCGACTCCGCAGGGGCGGAGGCAGGTGTCTCGGGTTGCGATGGTGCCGCGGCTACAGGTTCGAGTTCGCGGGCGGGCTCGATCGTCGGGGGCACTTCGGCGGCGACAGGCTGAGATTCCTCCGCGGGAGCCGGAGAGGTGTTTTCCTCGTCGGATCCGAAAGAAGATGACTCCGTTTCCGAAGATCCTTCTTCCGTAGCGTCCGACGCTGTCTGACCTTCGGTTTCTTCGCCATGACGCCGACGGCGGCCACCGCGGCGTCCACGTCGGCGGCGTTTGCGTTCGCCCTCAGCGGCCGCGGCTGCTGCGCCTTCGGGTGTCGATGCGTCGGCGGTTTCGCCGTCGCCGACAACCGCGCCTTCGGACGACGTTTCGCTGTCGTTTTCCTCGTCGCCGGCGGACTCATCGCGCGGCGTCGTTTCGGTGCTGGTGCGTTCGCCGCTGCGACCACGACCGCGCCGACGGCGGCGGCGTTTGCGCGGCTGTCCGTCACCTTCGGCGGTACCGTCGCCGGTCGTGCTTTGACCGTCTTCGCCGTCCGACTCTTGATCCTCATCGTCGTCTGAACGCGCTGACGGCGTCCAACGTTCGCGCGCGCTGACGTCCTGGTCGGCGTCCTCGGTCTCTTCGGAAATAATATCGTCGTCTTCAACGATGTCGTCGGTGTCGTCTTCGACCGGCTCGGGCAGCGGTTGCGGCACGGGCAGGGCGGCGATCTCGGCAGGGGTGAAGGGACGCACGCGATCCAACCGGAAGGCCGGTGGGATCAAAGCATCGTCTTCGTCGATCGTGACGTGGCAGCCATAGCGGCTCTCGATCAATTGTAACGTCGTGCGCTTTTGGTTGAGCACATAGAGCGCAACCGCCTTCGGCACGGCGACGGTGATCTCGGCTGTGCGGCGGCGCATGCCTTCTTCTTCGATGGCGCGCAGCACATGGAGGGCAGTCGATTCCGTCGAACGGATATTGCCGCTGCCGCCGCAATGCGGGCAGGGCTGGGTCGATGCTTCGAGCAGCGACGGGCGCAGACGCTGACGCGACAGTTCCAGCAAGCCGAACGGGCTGATGCGGCCCAATTGGATGCGGGCGCGGTCATAGCGCATCGCTTCCTTGATCTTGCGTTCGACCGCACCGTTATGGCGATGCTCTTCCATGTCGATGAAGTCGATGACGATCAAACCGGCGAGATCGCGCAGACGTAACTGCCGTGCGACTTCCTCGGCGGCTTCAATATTGGTCTTGAGCGCGGTCTCTTCGATGTTGCGTTCGCGGGTCGAGCGTCCGGAATTGACGTCGATCGCGACCAGCGCCTCGGTCGGGTTGATGACGATGTAGCCGCCCGATTTAAGCTGAACCACTGGAGAGTGGATCAGATCGAGCTGCCCTTCGACCTGGAAGCGATGCAGCAACGGCACCGACGGATCGTTATAGAGCTTCACCCGCTTGGTGTGGCTCGGCATGAGCATGCGCATGAAGGCTTTTGCGGTCTCGTAGCCTTCGCGGCCATCGACCAGCACTTCTTCAAGATCGCGCGTATAGAGATCGCGGATCGACCGCTTGATCAGATTGCCTTCTTCATAGATGAGCGCAGGGGCGGTGGATTGGAGCGTGAGCTCTCTAATCTCGTCCCATAATCGCATCAGATATTCGAAGTCGCGTTTTATTTCAGGCTTGGACCTCTCGCTGCCGGCGGTGCGGACGATAACGCCCATACCCTCCGGCACTTCGAGGTCGCTCATCAGGTCTTTCAGGCGGCGACGATCCTGCATCGAGGTGATCTTGCGCGAGACGCCACCGCCGCGCGGCGTGTTCGGCATCAGGACGCAGTAACGGCCGGCGAGCGAGATGTAGGTGGTGAGCGCCGCGCCTTTATTGCCGCGCTCTTCTTTAGTCACCTGCACCAGCATGATCTGGCGGCGCTTGATGACTTCCTGAATCTTGTAATGACGATGCGAACGCGTGCGGGGGCGGGTGGTTTCTTCGATCTCGTCGCCGCCGACAGTTTCGATCTTATGTTCGACGGTTACGGATTCGACCATCTCGACCGCGACATTGTCTGCCGCGTCGGCGCCGGTTGAATCTTCGGTACCGGTGATGGCGATGTCGCCACTCGATGCGTCATCAGCGTGAGCGCTGTCGTCTTCGTCGATGACGTCGTTCTGCGGCGCTTGGGTTTCGAATTCGCTGGCAGGTGCGGGCACGAGCGCGGTCTCTTCCGACGGCTCGGCGTTGTGCATCTCGGGGAAGCTGGCTTGCGCTTCTTCGTGATCGTGGTCGTGACCTTCATCACCGTGACCATCGTCATCGTGATGCTCGAACGCTGCATCGGAGACGTGATCGACCAGATGGTCGTCCGACATCCGTTCGGCGATCGTGTCACTGCCGTCGGTGCCGGCCTCGACATGCGCGTCTTCGCGCTCGTTGGCTGCTTCTTCCGCAACGCGGTCCGCTTCGATCGCGGCCTGACGGTCGGCAACCGGAATCCGGTAATAGTCGGGATGGATTTCGCCGAAGGCCAAGAAGCCATGGCGATTACCGCCATATTCAACGAAGGCCGCCTGGAGCGAAGGTTCTACCCGCGTAACTTTCGCGAGGTAGATGTTCCCTTTTATCTGCTTCTTGGTAGAGGTCTCGAAGTCGAATTCTTCAAGTCGGTGACCGTTTAGAACGACGACCCGGGTTTCTTCCGGATGCGCCGCGTCGATCAGCATGCGCTTTGCCATTTGTGGGAACTCCAAGAACCGCGTCGTCACCCGCGCGAAAAACGGGTGGCACGATTCTGATTGCTGCGAAGCCACCAGCGCCTGGTATCGCTTTGTCGATTGGCATAAGGGAGAAGGCCATAGCGAACTCTTTGGGCTGCTTCGTCCGGACCGGCGGTCCGGAGCGGCTTCGGGTTAAATCCATTCCGCGCTGTTCACGAGGTACCCAGACTGGGCACCGCGGAGCGCGGCCATTTCGCAACGTTAAAGATACAAGTCATGGCTGCGTACCACAACTGCCTCGTTCAACAGCCGTAGCAGCCTAAGCCTTAACACTGAATTAACGATAGTTTTGCTTGGAAAGACGCCTTGAACCCTCCACAAAGCGTCAGGAGTCTGGATGGGGCCGGCAGTGAACCCCCGCCGACTCGAAAGCCGGATGCGGCGGCACAATTCGGGTCTTCGAGGCGGATTGGATGAGAATCCTTAAAGTACTGATATTCCTAGCTGTTCTGGCTGGCCTGGCGGGAGCCAGCGTGGCCGGGCTCGCGGTCTGGTATTTCGGCCGCGATTTGCCCGATTACCAGCAGCTTGCCAATTATCAGCCGCCGATCGTGACCCGCGTCCATGCCGGCGACGGACGGCTCCTGGCCGAATACGCGACCGAAAAACGTATTTTCGTGCCGATCAAATCGATGCCGCCGCTGATCATTCACGCGGTTTTGGCGGCCGAAGATAAGAATTTCTACACCCACCCCGGTGTTGATCCCATGTCGATGTTGCGCGCGGCAGTGACTGATGTGCTGCGCTTCGGCAGCGGCCGGCGTCCGGTCGGCGCCTCGACGATCACCCAGCAGGTGGCGAAGAACTTCCTCCTGACCAACCAACTGTCGCTGGAACGGAAGGTCAAAGAAGCGCTGATCGCGATCCGCATGGAGCAGGCTCTCAGCAAGGACCGCATCCTCGAGCTTTATCTCAACGAGATTTATCTCGGCAGTGGCGCTTACGGTGTCGCGGCGGCGGCCATGACTTATTTCAACAAGTCATTGGACGAACTGACGCCGGAAGAGGCCGCGTTCCTCGCCGGCTTGCCGAAGGCCCCGAACAACTACAATCCGCAGCGCAATCCCGAGGCGGCCAAAGAGCGCCGGGACTATGTGCTCGACCGGATGATGGAATCCGGTTTCGTGAGTCAGGCCGAAGGCCGCGCCGCAGAGGCGAAGCCGATTACCTTGCGCCGCCGGCTCGAAACCGAAGTCGTTCGCGCCGACTATTTCACCGAGGAAGTTCGACGTGAGCTGATGCAGCGTTATGGCGAGAAGGGCCTCTACGCGTCCGGCCTGTCGGTCCGCACCAGTCTCGATTCAAACTTGCAGCGGATCGCGACCAAGGCGTTGCGGGATGCCTTGATCGCCTATGACCGTCGTCATGGTTATCGCGGCCCGCTGGCGCGGATCGATGTGAGTGGCGACTGGCTGCCGCGTTTCAAGGCGATCCCGTTGCCGGCAGGCGCGGACGAAGTGGACTGGCGGCTCGCCGTCGTCCTCGCGGTCACGCCCGGCAGCGTCCAAGTCGGACTTGCCGACGGAACGCGCGGCGATGTTCCGTTCGAGGAAATGAAATGGGCACGCAAGCAGTTGCCCGAGACTCAGGTCGGGCCGGTGCCGGGCAAGCCCAGCGACGTACTGGCGGCGGGCGATGTCGTTCTCGTTCAGTCCTTGTCGCCGAAGGATTTGCGCAGCGGCGCGAAGGCGAACGGCTTTTTCACGCTGCGCCAGATACCTCAAGTGTCCGGCGCGTTCATTGCGATGGACCCGCATACCGGCCGCGTCCTCGCGATGGAGGGCGGCTTCAGTTATGAGATGAGCCAGTTCGATCGCGCCACCCAGGCGAAGCGCCAAACCGGCTCGGCGATCAAACCGTTCGTTTATCTCGCTGCCCTCGATCATGGCTTTACGCCCTCGACGATCGTACTCGATGGCCCGCTTGTGCTGGATCAGGGACCGAACCTACCGAAATGGACCCCAGCTAATTACGAGCGCAAATTCTTCGGCCCGGTACCGCTGCGCGTCGGGATCGAGGAATCGCTCAACCTGGTGACGGCACGGGTTGGTGCCACGATCGGGCTCGATGTCGTCGCCGACTATACGCAGCGCTTCGGCATCTATGACCATATGCCGCTGGAATATTCTTACGTTATTGGCGCGGGTGAAACGACGCCAATGCGTCTGACCACCGGTTACGCGATGCTGGTCAATGGTGGCAAAAAGATCACCCCGACTTTCATCGATCGGGTACAGGATCGCGAAGGCATCACGATCTATCGTGCCGACGCGCGTGCCTGTACCGGCTGCAACAATGTCGCCTGGAACGGCCAACAGCCGCCCGAACTGCCGGACAATCGCCAACAGATCGTTGATCCGGGCAGCGCTTATCAGATCGTCTCGTTGCTCGAAGGCGTCATTCAGCGCGGTACCGGCCGCAGCATCCTCGCCGTCGGCAAGCCGCTTGCCGGCAAGACCGGCACGACCAACGACAGTAACGACACCTGGTTCGTCGGCTTCTCACCCGATCTCGTCGCGGGCGTGTTTATCGGTTTCGATCAGCCGCATACGCTGGGCCGCCGCGAAACCGGTGCGACGGTTGCCGCGCCGGCCTTCCGCGACTTCATGAGCGCTGCCTTGAAGGACAAGCCGGCGACGCCGTTCCGCATTACGCCCGGCATTCGCCTGGTGCGCGTTAATCCGACCACAGGCCAATTGGCGAAGGCCGGCGACAAGAACGTCATCTTCGAGGCATTCAAGCCCGGCACCGAGCCGACTTCGGCGGGCTCCGGCATGATGGTCAGCGGCTTCCTGCCCGAGGGCTTTGCAACCGACAACCCGGATCAGCCGGACGGACCGAGCCCCGCGCAGCAACAGCAAGCGGTTCCCGCGAGCGGCACCGGCGGTCTATACTGAGCTAAGACAACACGCCGATTTTGGTAAAAAAGGTTTCTTATGCGCGCTGAAATTCTAGCAGTCGTTGACGACATTCGTACGTCGTTGTCGCTGCTGAGGAGGCATCTTTGACTGGGATAATGCAACCCGGCGCCTCGCCGAACTGAACGCCCTCGCCGAAGATCCGAAGCTCTGGGAAGACTCTTCCAAGGCGCAGACGATGATGCGCGAACGCACGCGGCTCGACCGCGGCGTGAACGGGTATCTCAAAGTCGAACGTGAAGTCGATGACACGCTGAGCCTCGCCGAAATGGCTGAGGCCGAGGGTGACACCGACATGCTGGACGAGGCGCAGCGGACACTCGACCGTATCCATGCCGAGGTGAAGGAGCGCGAGCTTGAAAGCCTTCTCTCGGGCGAAGCCGACGGTAACGATACCTACCTCGAAGTTCATGCCGGCTCGGGCGGCACCGAGGCGCAGGATTGGGCCGAGATGCTGCTGCGCATGTATATGCGCTGGGCGGAACAGCACGGCCATAAGGTCGAGTGGCTGGAAGAGAGTGAAGGCGAGGGCGCCGGCATCAAATCCGCGACCATCCGCATCCTCGGCGAAAACGCCTATGGCTGGCTGAAGACCGAGAGCGGCGTTCACCGCCTCGTCCGAATCTCGCCGTATGATTCGGCGGCGCGCCGTCACACCAGCTTCGCCTCGGTCTGGGTCTATCCGGTGATCGACGATAAGATCGACGTTGTCGTCGAAGATAAGTGGCTGCGGGTCGATACCTATCGCTCGTCGGGTTCGGGCGGACAGCACGTCAATAAGACCGACAGCGCCGTGCGCATGACCTATCAGCCGCCCGGCGATGAGCCGGTTGTCGCGGCGGTACAAAGCGAACGTTCGCAGCATCAGAATCGCGCCAAGGCGATGCAGATGCTTAAAGCGCGTCTCTATGAGATCGAGCTGAAGAAGCGCGAAGCCGTCACAGATGCGATGAACGCAACCAAGAGCGACATCGGCTGGGGTCATCAAATTCGTTCCTATGTGCTGCAGCCCTATCAGATGGTGAAGGATCTGCGCACCGGCGTTGAAACCAGCCAGAGCGACAAAGTGCTCGACGGCGATATCGATGCCTTTCTGCAGGCGTCGCTAGCGGAACGCATCAAGGGCGCCGATGCAACAGCGGATGAAGCGCGGCGATAAATAAGTCCGGCGATAAACGGGGGAAGATTATGGCGTGGTCGGTTCGTTCAACGGGATTGATCGCGGCGGCATTCTCGCTTGCCGTTTCTATGTCGCCTGCGATTGCCGCGGATCAGCTTCAGACTCTCATCGCTGGACCGCAGCGGACTGAACCCAATCGGGTTCGCGATCCTTATCGCCATCCGCTCGAGACGCTCAAGTTTTTCCATCTGCGCGACAATATGAAAGTCGTCGAAATCTGGCCGGGCGGATCGGGCTGGTGGACGGAAATTCTCGCGCCTTATTTGTCGAAGCACGGCAAGCTCTATGAGGCTCTGCCGAATCCGGCGTCCTCGAACGAGGCCAAGCGCGGCAATGAAATCTTTGCTGCGAAGATGGCGGCAGCGCCCGATCTCTACGGCAAAGTCATTGCGACGACGCTCGACGGCGATCACAACAAGATTGCGCCGGATAATTCGGTCGATCTCGTGCTGATCTTCCGCAATCTGCACGACTGGGTGCCGCAGGGCACTGCCGATGGTGCGCTCAAAGCCGTCTATCGCGCTTTGAAGCCCGGCGGCGTTCTCGGCATCGAGGATCATCGCGCCGCGAACAACCAGCCGCAGGACCCCACCGTCAAAAGCGGCTATCTGCGCGAAGACTATACGATCGCTCTGATGAAGCGCGCCGGATTCAAGTTCGCCGGCAAGTCCGAGGTCAATGCCAACCCGAAGGATACGAAGGACTATCCCTCTGGCGTCTGGACCTTGCCGCCGACCTTGCGCCTCAAAGATCAGGACCGCGACAAATACGTCGCGATCGGCGAAAGCGACCGCTACACGATGAAGTTCGTCAAGCCGCGCTGACGCCGTTACGGCGCCGGCGAGGCCACGATGTAGCGCTTGTCGATGATGGTATCGCCATCGACGTCCGGCTTCAGCATGCCTTGCGCCTTGTACCAGGCAATCTGATTCAGCACGTCTTTGACGTCGAGCCGCGCCTGGATTTCGCAAAAAGGCAGGCCGAGCTTCAGCGTATCTTCGCTCAAGCCGGTATATTTGCTGACGATCGCCAGCATCTCAGGTGCGGTCGGGCCAAGCGCGGCCTTGTTCTCAGCGCTCGCAAAGGCGTTGTGACATTCGCGCGCTGCGTTGCGCCAAGCGTTCAGAAATTTCACGACTGTGTCGTGGCGGGTGTTTGCCGTTTTGGTCGAGGTGATCGCCGCACCAAATTCCCACGGCGTTTCATCGCCCACCCAACCGAGCAATTTGGCGTTGCCCTTTTGTACGATCGACAGCGAGGCAGTCGCGGTCATGATCGCGCTGTCCGCTTGGCCGCCGCTCACCGCCGTCGCCATGTTCGGCACGGATTGAAGCGGCAGGACACGGATGGATTTCTCGTCGATTTTATATTTGGCTTCGAGCAGGCCCAGCGCGTAATGCGGCGGCGAACCGGTTTGCGAAATCGCGACCGAATGGCCGGCGAAATTTTTCAGCGAGGTGAAGCCGGCGGCGTAGGCCTGGTTGGAAACGACATAGGCCTGGTTGTGAAAGCCTGGTGCTTCGCGGGCGTAACCGCCGCCGATGACCTTCAGCGCGCCCTGACTAGCGAGGCTGTAAAAACCGGCGGTGAAGCCGGTCACGCCGAAATCGATCGCGCCGGAGGCGAGGGCGACGGCAATCGGTTGCGAGGCGTCGAAATAGACGAGTTCGGCCGGAACGCCCTCGGCGGTGAAGTACCCTTTGTCCTGGCCGATGAAAGCCGTGGCCGCGCCGCTGACTTTGAGGACGCCGATTTTGATCGCTTCGGCGTGAGCCGGGCCGGAGACGATGGCCGCGATGGATGCGGCTAGGGCGATCTTTTGGGCGGCAGGATAAAAGCGGCGTAACATGAACTTCCCCTGAAGGTTGAAGACCGCCCGACGATGTTCCGCCCTTGGCCGTCATTGATGCACGGCATGGGGCGTTTGTTCAAGATTATTGCGTCGATTGCCCAGTTGCAGTGGGCGGCTATGGGCGGTATCTGAGATGAAACGACCGCGAACGGGAGGATCGATATGGAATACGGAATTTCGCTGGCGACCCACGCCGAGAGCTACATCCATGTGAAGCGCGCCGAGGAAATCGGTTATAGCTGCGCTTCATTCTTCGATACGCAGCTTTTGAATGCCGATGTCTTCGTCGGCATGGCCGCGGCGGCGATGGTGACGAAGAGGATCAAGCTGGCGACCGGCGTTCTGATCCCGTCCAACCGAATTCCCCCGGCGACGGCAAGCGCGCTGGGCGCTCTGAACAAGCTGGCGCCGGGCCGAATCGAATTCGGCATCTCCACAGGCTTTACCGGCCGCCGCACGATGGGGCTGAAGCGGGTAAAGCTTGCCGACATGAAGGAATATATCCGCCTCGTTCAGGGCCTCTTGAATGGCGAGACGGTCGAATGGGATTTCGAGGGCAAGCATCGCAAGATCGCGTTTCTCAATCCGGAAATCGGCGCGATCAACATCAAAGACAATATTCCTTTGTTCATCTCGGCGACAGGGCCGACGTCGCGCGCCCTGGTCGCGGAATTAGGCGCCGGCTGGATCATGCCGTTGGGCCGTGCGTCCTCGGCAATCGAAGCGATGAAGGACATGAAGGAAAAATGGGTCGCTGCCGGGCGTGATCTCAAAGACCTGCGTGTCCATGGCGAAGTCGGCGGCTGCGTGTTGAAAGACGGCGAAGCCTATGATTCACCGCGCGCCGTCGCCCAAGCTGGGCCGACCGCGATCATGGTGGTGCATGATCTGGTCGAGCAGGAATTGAAGGATCGCGAACGCGGCGCGATGCCGCCAGCTTTGACGAAGGCGCTCGACAGCTATCGCAAGGTCTATGAAGGCTTCGAACCGGCCGACGCGCGCTATATCAAGAACCATCGCGGCCATCTGATGTTCGTGAAGCCGGAAGAGCGTCACGTTGTCGATGCCGATCTGATCAAGACGATGTCTTGGACCGCGACCAAGCCGGAACTGGTCGAACGGCTGCGCGCGTTGCGCGATGCCGGCTTCCATTACATCTCGGCGCAGGTCCGCCATACCCAGCCGGAAATGCTGGAAGATTGGTGGGACGTCTTCCAATCGGTATGATCCTGAATGGCTGAGCTACCGCCGCAAGCTTTCGAGAAGGATGATCCCAGTCAGGATGATCTCTTCTACGCGACACCGCGTTTCGTCACCCATATCGACGATAACGCGATCGCGGCGGTAACCGCGCTCTATGCCGAGGTCTTTCCGCCGGGCGGAAAGATTCTCGATTTGATGGGAAGCTGGGTCTCGCATCTCCCGCCAGACGCGGCTTATGCCGATGTCGTCGGCCACGGCATGAACGAGGAGGAGCTCAAGGCTAATCCACATTATGGCCGCTGGTTCGTTCAGAACCTCAATGAAAACCAAACCCTGCCGATCGAAACCGGCACGATCGATGCCGTCGCCATCTGTGCTTCGGTGCAATATCTGCAGCATCCAATCGAGGTCTTCCGCGAAGTGGCGCGGGTGCTAAAGCCGGGCGGGGTGGTGGCGATTACCTTCTCAAATCGGTGCTTCCCGACCAAAGCCGTCACGATTTGGCTAGATCTGGAATTGGGCCAGCATCAGTTGCTGGTGAAGCACTATCTCGATCGCGCCGGCTTCGCGTCGGTCGAAACTCGAACGCTCGTCTCGGGTGAAACCGGCACCGATCCGCTTTGGGGCGTGATCGGGCGGACCTAGAAGGAGAACAAGCCGATGTACACGCTCTCCGTTGCCATCGACATCAATCCCGACGGTGTCGCGCCGGTCTTGACCGAAGAACAGGTTTGGCGCGGCCTCGTCATGAAGGCGGAAAACGCGGTGCTGTTCGTGCCCAGTATCACCTCCTGCGAGATCGTCGAGCGGCACGCGCACGGATTTCTGCGTGAAGTGGTGATCGGCGCAGATCGCTTCCGCGAAGAAATTACCCTGACGCCGCAAGTCGAAGTTTTGTTCGAGCGCGTCGGCACGGAGAGCAACGCCGGGTGGATTACCAACGTCATCAGCGAAAGCGAGCATGGCTTGCTGCTGACCTTCACCTTCGCCGTGAACATTCCCGGCACCGAACCCGATACGCCGGCCGAGAAAAAGCGTGGCGAGGAGATGCGCGACAGCTATGTCGGCGCGGTCAAAGCGACCCTGGTGCGCGTGCGCCAACTCGTCGGCGAGGGAAAGCTTTAATCCCCCGTCGGCGTCAGCGTTTCGGCGCCTCCGACACCTTCACGATCACTTTGCCGAAAGTTTCCGCTTTCAACATCGCGTTGAAGGCCTTCGGTGCGTTCTCCAGACCCTCGACGAATTCTTCTTTATATTTGATCTTACCTTCACGCAGCCAGCCACCGGCTTCACGCTGGAAGTCGGGCATGCGGGCGAAATGGTCGCTGATGACGAAGCCTTTGATGGTGAGGCGCTTGCCCAGCGTCGCGAGCAGCAGGGCAGGCATCTTGTCGGCGATAGCTTCGCGGTCGGTAACATTATATTCTGAGACCGTGCCGCAGACCGGCACGCGCGCATGCAGGTTCAAAAGCGGGAAGACAGCGTCGAATACGGCGCCGCCGACATTTTCGAAATAGACATCGACGCCCTTAGGGCAAGCCGCCTTAAGTGCGTCGGCGAAATCGGGCCGCTTGTAATCGACGGCAACGTCGAAGCCCAGTTCGTTCTTAATGAACGCGCATTTCGCGTCGCCGCCCGCGATGCCGACGACGCGGCAACCTTTGATCTTGGCGATCTGGCCGGCCATCGAACCCACCGCGCCCGAGGCGCCGGAGATCACGACGGTCTCGCCTTCTTTCGCCTGACCGATCTCCAGTAGGCCGATATAGGCCGTGAAGCCGGTGATACCGAGGACATGGAGCGGCGCGGTGATCGAACCGCGTGCGGGATCGAATTTCGGCAAAGGCTTGCCATCCATCCCCTTGCCGTTCGAGATCATGTAATCGCCCCAAGGTCCTTGGGTGACGATGACGTCGCCCGGGGCGTAGTCGGGGAGATTCGATTTATCGACGACCGTGACCGTCCGGCCATTGAGCGGCTTATCGAGTTCCAAGGAGGGCCAATAGGTGTTGGCGTTCATGCGCAGACGAATGATCGGATCGAGCCCGAGATAGACGACGCGCAACCGCATCTCGTTCGGACCCGGCTCCGGGGTCGGTGTTTCGATCAGCCGGAAGTCGCTTGCCTTCGGCTCGCCCTGCGGCCGCGCGGCAAAGAGAATCATCCTGTTCTTGTTATCAGCCATTTTTATCGTCCTCCCTGTGGGGACGATATTACCCCGCCGTCATTCCCTTGAAAGTGGGAATCCCGGGACCTTCACGGTGCTTCGTAAAAGGCCGGGATCATGCCGGCGGCATCGCGTGCGGCGCGATTGAAGGGTTCTTTCAATTCGCTGCCGTAATAGCGGTCCACCATATCGCGATAGGTCACGACGGGGTCGATGTTACGGCGCGTGCATTCCCATTCGAACCAGCGCTGCCCGACGGCGACGTGGCCGATCTCTTCGTCATAGATCGTTTGCAGGACCGCAACGCTGGCGGTGTCGTCCTGACGCTTCAATTTTTCGATCATGTCGGGTGTCACATCGAGCCCGCGCGCTTCGAGCACCAACGGCACAACGGCAAGGCGGGCCAGCAGATCGTGTGCGGTCTTCTGCGCCGATAGCCAAAGCCCGTCATGCGCCGGAAGATCGCCATAGGCGGCACCGAGATCATGCAGCCGCGCCGCGACCAGCGCATGATGCGCCGCTTCCTGATCCGCGACGTTGACCCAGTCGTCGAAGAACGCACGCGGCATGTCGGGCGCGGCGAAGCGGGCAATCAAATCCCAGGCTAGGTCGATCGCGTTGAGTTCGATATGCGCCACGGCGTGCAGCAGGGCGATCCGGTTCGGCAGCGACCCCGCGCCACGTCGCCGGGGCATATCGCGCGGAAATTTCAATTCGGGCTTTTCCGGGCGAGCGGGACGGTCGGGTGGCAATGCCGTACCAACCTCGCTGATCGCGCCTGTCCGCCACGCGTCGGCGACGCGATGTGACAGCGCAATCTTACACGCCGGATTGGGCGTGTTGAGAACGCGGCAGGCTGCGTCGGCGAGGGTATCCGGTATCGGCATGGGGTCGTTACTTGCCCGTGACCGCTTTCATCACTTCGTCGCCGTGACTCGGCACTTTGACCTTGTGCCAGACCTGCTGGATTTTGCCCTTCTCGTCGATGAGGAAGGTGGCGCGCTCGATGCCCATATATTTCCGGCCATACATGCTTTTCTCGACCCAGACGCCATAGGCCTCGGTCACTTTGCCGTCTTCGTCGCTGCCGAGGGTGAAGGGCAGCTCGTATTTCTTTTTGAACTTATCGTGCTTGGCGACGCTGTCGCGCGAGACACCGATGACGACGGCATCGCTTTTCTTGAAGCGCGGGAACATGTCGCGGAACTGGCACGCCTCGGCGGTGCAGCCGGAGGTGTCGTCCTTCGGATAGAAATAGAGAATGACTTTCTTGCCCTTGAGCTTCGACAGGGTGACGGAACCGGCACCGTCTGTCGGCATGGTGAAATCGGGGGCTTTATCGCCGACGTCGAGGCTCATGATGACTTATTCTCCGGTGTTGAGGGACGGACTTCCGCGGCGGGCGCTGCGACGATTTCATCATATCGGGCGCGGGCGCGAAGCGCAGCCGCCTCCATCGTTTCTTTAAGGCTGGCGAAATCGACGGCGCCGGAACCGGCAGCGATGATCGCGCGCAGGGACGGGGTTACGGCCTCTTCGTCGAATGGTTCCTCGGCTGTCAGTTTGAGCAAGCCTTGCACGTTGCGCCACAGCGTCAGCGCCCAAATTAAATCGGACCCGGCATTTTCACTAAGAGCGCCGATCTTTTCTAAACCAAGCAACGCGTCGATGGTGTTGGTTTGAAGAATGTGCGGATGCATGGCCGCCTCGCGCAGTTGGAGATATTGCGCGGTGAACTCGATATCGACCATCCCGCCGACGCGATGCTTCACTTCCCAGATCGGCGGATTGCGGTGCCCTTCGGCGAGACGGCGGCGCATGTCATCGACATTGATCAAAAGCCTTTTCGGATCGCGCGGCCGCGTCAGAATATTTCGAACGGAATCACGAACTGTTTCGGTCAATTCGGGTGGACCCGCGACGATACGGGCGCGTGTCAGCGCCATCTGCTCCCAGGTCCAGGCTGCCTCATCGTGATAGCGGTTGAAGGCCGCAAGCGACGAGGCGAGGGGGCCGGCGGTTCCCGATGGCCTTAACCGCATATCGACTTCGTAAAGACCGCCCTCGGAGGTCAGCGCAGTCAAGGCGTTGATGTAACGCTGCGCCAAGCGCGCGTAATAGGCCGTTGGCGCCAGCGGCTTCGATCCGTTCGAAGCTTCGACATCCGGGTCGGTATCATAGATGAGAATAAGATCGAGATCGGACGTGACCGTCATCTCGCGGCTGCCGAGTTTGCCGAGGCCGAGAACGATCATGCTGCCGCCCGCCACCGAACCGTGGCTGCGTTCGAACTCCGCCGTCACGCGCGGCAACAAGGCGGCGAGCGCCGTTTCGGCGATGTCGGCGAAGGCCGCGCCAGAGCTTTCGCCATAAAGCCAGCGGCGCAGAACTTGGACGCCGATCTGGAATTTATGATCGCCGACCCAGCGCCGGGCGATATCCAGCATTTCCTCATAGTAATCTGCGCGGTCGAGCGCGGCGTTCAGTTCGCTGGCCAGCGTTTCGCGAGAGGGCGGTTTTTCGAAAAAGTTCGACGAGATCACCGCATCGAGCAATACCGGCCGCCGCGCCACGGCGTCCGCCAGCCGGGTTCCCGCGCCCATGATCTCGGCGACGAGATTGAGCACCGTCGGGTTGTTGTAGAACAGCGAGAACAGCGGCACGCCCGCCGGAAGGCGGGTCAAAAACTCGTCGAACCGGATGAACGAGCCATCGGGGTTTGGGGATGCGCCGAATGCCGCCAGCAGAGCCGGCATCAATTCGGTCATCAGTTCGCGCGCGCGCGCGCTGCGGGTCGCACGATAGCGGCCATGATGCCAACCCCGGATGATGGCCGAGACCGCCGAGGTGTCGGTGAAGCCCAGTCCCGCGAGGGTTTCAAGCGTTGCCGGATCGTCCTCGGCGCCGGTGAAAACCAGATTGCCCGGCGCGGATAGGGTGGGCGCCTCTTCGAACAGACGCGCATAGACGGCTTCGACGGCGGCAAGCTGTTTGGTCAAAGCCTGTGCGAAGCCCGCCGTATCGGCGAAGCCCATCATGATCGCGATCCCGTGAAGCGCCACCGCGTCTTTCGGCACGCTGTGGGTTTGAGCATCATCGACCATCTGCAGGCGATGTTCGAGCCTGCGGAGGAAATGATAGGCCTCGGTCATATCCTCGGCGGCGTCGCGGCCGATCAGCTCCACATTGGCGAGGGCAGCGAGTGCTTCGAGGGTCCGGGATAAGCGCAGCAAGGGCTTGCGTCCGCCCCAGATCAATTGCTGCGTTTGGGCAAAGAACTCGATCTCGCGGATGCCGCCGCGGCCAAGTTTGATGTTATGGCCTTCGACGGCGATCTTGCTGCTGCCGCGATTGGCGTTGATCTGGCGCTTGATCGAATGGATGTCCTGGATCGCCGCGAAGTCGAGATTCTTGCGCCACAGGAACGGGCGCAGCTCAGCAAGGAACGCGGCTCCGGCGTCCAGGTCGCCAGCCACCGGCCGCGCCTTGATCATCGCCGCCCGTTCCCAATTCTGCCCGGCGCTTTCATAGTAGGTCAGGGCTGCAGGCACGGCGACGGCGGCCGGGGTGGAACCGGGATCGGGACGCAAACGAAGGTCGGTGCGGAAGACATAGCCATCGACCGTGCGTTCGGCCATCACCCGGACCAACTCGTGCGCGAGACCGGTGAAGAAAGCCTGCACGCCGCGCCGACCGACATACCGGGCGCGCTCCGGGTCAAACAGGATGATGAGATCGATATCGCTCGAATAATTCAACTCGCGTGCGCCGAGCTTGCCCATGCCGAGGACGATCAAGCCGTTGCCGTCTTCGTCCGCTTCAATCTCTCCGGCGGTCGTCGCATGGGACAGGAGATGACGCGCGGCGAGGCTGCAGCTTGCCTCGGCGAGATCGCTGAGGGCGGTCGTCACGCGGTCCAACGGCCATATCCCGCCGAGGTCAGCCAGGGCGATGAGCAGCGCTGCGCGCCGTTTCTCGATCCTCAGCGCGGCCATCAGGGCGTCGCGCTTTATCTCGGGCGGATATTCGCGATAAAGCCGGGTGAGCAAGGCGCCGAAAGAGACATCGGGCCCTTCTTCGGTCAGCTGAACCAGAAATGTTGGTTCGCGGAGACAAGATTGGGTCAAATACGGACTATTGCCGAAAATCGACTTCAGCAGCTTTAGGCCGGCCTCGTCTCCGGCTAGCATGCGCATCTGGTCGGCAAGCGCGGAATCGGCGGTGTCGTCTGCCGCCTCGCGCCAGCGGGCCAAGCCAACGTCCGCCGCCTTGGCGTCGGCGCCGGGCGGCAGGTCGCGATAGAGGGAGAGGGACGATAACGCGGTCAGCATCATCAAACGCTTATAGCGGATCGTACCCAGACTGCGCGTTGCCATTTCTATGGTCAAGGCTGCGGTCGCGGCGCGCTGCTATTCTGCTGTCGTAATGCGTCGAACCCTCAAAATCCTTGTCCGGGTCGTCGCGGCGCTGATCGCTGGTGTCGCCGTATGCGCCGGTTTTGGACTTTGGCTGCTGTCGCGTGGACCGATCGAGCTGGATGGGGTTGCTCCCTACGTCGCCTCGGCCTTGTCCCGCGATAATGGAATTGCGACCCAGATCGACCACGCCTTGCTGAATCTGACCGATGAGGGACGGATCGCGTTGGTCGTGCGCGGGGTTCATCTGCGCCGTGACGATGGCGGCGCGGTGCTGACGCTCGACGAATTGGCACTCCAATTCGACACCCACGCGCTGATGACCGGCGTCATTGCCCCGACCAGCATCGTCGTCAATCGCCCCGAGCTTCGGTTGGTGCGCGAAACTGACGGCAGCTTCCATCTCGGCATCGGCGCGCCGAGCGGCGATAGCGGCTGGGGGGAAAAACTGCTCGGCGATCTGATGCGGCCGCCGGGCGGCGAGGGAACGCTTGGTTATCTGACCGATATCGCGATGCGGGATGCGGTGCTGACGGTCGATGATAAATCCCTCGGCGTCGAATGGCGGGCGGATCAGTTCGATCTATCGCTTGAGCGCAAGAGCGACCGCACCGGCGGCGTTTTCCACGCGGTCACCAGCGGCGCCGGTTTCACCGGGAATTATATTTACACGCTGGCCGACAATAATCTTGTCGTGAAGCTGAGCTTTACCGACGTCAATCCCTCGGTGTGGGCCAGCGCATCGCCATCGCTGGCCGGGCTGGCGACGCTCGCGGTGCCGATATCGGGCAGCATCACTGCCGAAATCGATGGTGAGCAACTAACCTTGCGCGATGCGATCTGGGATTTGAGCGTCGGGCAAGGCGTTTTGAAGAACGCGGCTTTTGCTGGCGGCGCCCTGGCCATCAAAGATGCCAAGATGCAGGCCGGCTACGACGTCGCCAACGCACAGCTTAATCTTGGCGTGCTGGCGATCCATTTGCCGCAAGGGTCGATCGATATGTCCGGCACGGCCGATGGGGTCGGTCCCGAGCTTTTATCCGGCGCCACGCCTCCATCATTGGATCTTGGTTTCACGATCGCCGTCCACGATTTGAAAGCGGACGACCTACCGACCCTATGGCCTTACTATGCTGCGACGGATACGCGCCGCTGGGTGGTGCAGCACATCAATGACGGCGTGGTAGATAGCTTCAGGCCCAGGTCGGTGTGCATATCGATCTGTTGCCGAATGCGCCGAAGCTGGCGACCTTAAGTCAGTTTGACGGCACAATGGCCTTCACGGGACTCACGATCGAATATTTCCGCCCGCTGCCTGCCGTGCGCAATGTCAGCGGCACCGCGCATTTCGACCGCACCGAAATCGATTTCACCGCTACGGGTGGCGATCTGTTCGATATCAAGGCTTCGGCGGCAACCGCGCGTTTCTACAAGCTTGATACTCATGACGAACAGGCGGCGATCCAGTTGTCGGCGCAAGGTCCGATCAATCAGGCGTTCGCCATCCTCGATACGCCGCCGCTCGGCTATGCGACCGATATGGGGATCGATCCAAAACGCACACGCGGTTCTTTCACGTCTCAGCTCCAATTTGCCTTTCCGCTGGTTCACGATCTCCCGTTGTCGCTGGTGCAATATAGTGCGAACGCGACTTTGTCGGGGGTTGAGGTCGCGAACATCATGTTCGGTCGCGATTTGACCGAAGGTGAGCTCGGGCTGAAGCTTGATCGCACTAACGTGCAGGCATCCGGTGCCGCGAAGCTCGCGGGGGTGCCGCTCAATCTGACTTGGCGACAGAATCTTCAACCGCGTGCGACCATTCGTACGCGCTACGACGTGAAGACGAAGCTCGACGATGCGCAGCGTAAATTGCTCGGCTTCGATTTTCTCGGTGATTACGTCACCGGGCCGATCGGTGTCGATGCGACCTATAGTCTTGCGGCCGCCAAGCGCGGTGAAGCCTCGGCAACGCTCGATCTGACCGACAGCAAGATCGATCTCGGCTTGATCAATTGGACCAAGCCGTCCGGAAAGGCGGCGACCGCGAAGCTGGTGCTGGATGTGAACAATGAAAAAGCAACCGCGCTTCGCAGCATCAATCTTACTGGTAGCGGCATCGATCTGACCGCCTCGGCGAATTTCGATGAAAAGGGCGTCAGCGACATTGCGGTCGAACATCTCATCGCTGGCGATACCGACCTGCACGGTGGTATCAGCGTCGATCCGTTGCGGCAGTGGCGGCTGACGCTCGCCGGCAAAAGCCTCGACGCTTCGACACTCGCCAAGAAGATGGACGAGCAGCCCGACGCGGCGCAGCCGGCTTTGACGATCGATGCCAAGCTTGATCGGATCATTCTCGGACCACAGCGGGTCGTGAACGGCGTAACCGCTCTGCTGGTGAGTGATGGCGAGCATTGGCAGCAAGCCAGCATCGCCGCGAAGCTAAACGATAAAGGCAATCTCAACTTGGCTTTCGGTGGCCCGGCCGGTGATCGCCAGTTCAAGCTGACGACCGACGATTTCGGCGCCTTTCTCAAGATCACCGAAGTCTATGACCAAGTCTCGGGCGGCACGTTCGAATTGACCGGTCATGCCGAGGACCGAGACGGCAAGCGCCTGCTTGTTTCCGAGGCGGAGGGCGCCGATTACCGCGTCACCAAAGCGCCGGCGCTCGCCCGGTTGCTGTCGGTCGCGTCGTTGTCGGGGATCGGCGCGTTGCTGAGCGGCGAGGGGATTCCGTTCAACCGTCTTCGCGGCCAGGTGATTTTCGGAACCGATAAAATCGCATTGACCAATATGCGCGCCTATGGCGGCGCTCTCGGGCTCAATGCGAGTGGTATCGTCGATCGTGAAGCAGGCTCAATGGATATCGCAGGGACGTTGGTCCCGGCCTACACCTTGAACTCAGTCATCGGCGATATTCCGCTGCTCGGCCTGTTGGTCGGCGGCGCCGGGCAAGGTCTCTTCGCCGCTAATTTCCGCATGTACGGTCCGCGCGACGAACCGCATGTGTCGGTTAATCCGCTCAGCACCCTGGCGCCCGGTGTGTTGCGCAATCTTTTCCTGTTCTCGCCGGGCGGTCCGTAGCGCGCTCAGTCGCTTAGCACTGTCAGGCTCGGTATGACGACCTGCTCCGGTGTCGGTGAAATATCGGTATCGCCGAGTTCATGAAGAGCTGCGACGAGGGCTTCGACACCTCGGCGCGAGACCTTATGGGTGCGGTCGAAATATTCCCCGTCGTGCAGGAACTCGTAACTGCGCGTCGCGTCTCCCGGAGTGATATGACCGGCGTCGATCAGGATGCGGATGGCTTCGTCGCGGTTGGCCTTATCGTAAAACCATTCGATCGATTGATCGTTGACGGCGAAGAGGCGACGCGCCGTATCGGGATGCGCCTCGGCCCATTTGCGGTTGATGATCGAGCCGGTAAAGGGCATGTCCTTGGCGTAATTACCGGCGACGCCGAGTTGCTGAAAGCCTTCGCTCTCGGCCATGTAATTCAACGGCACGGCGAGAAGGGACGCTGCGATCGCGCCGGTCTTGAGCGCGGCATAACGGGAAGCGGTCGAGCCCGAATAGACCATATCGACATCGGTGAAGGCCAGACCCGCCGAGGCAAGCATCTTTTCGATCAATACATGGGTGATGTCGGCTTTGCTGCCGATGGCAATGGTCTTACCCTTGAGCGAGGCGATATCTTTAATGTCATGGCTGGCGACCAGCACGTAGGGCGATATCCGCAAATGGACTCGTGCCAACGCAACCAATCCCCCGTGCGACACCAAACGCAGGGGATCGACCAAGCCCGTGCTGATGGACAGATCGAGGGATCCCGCCGCGAGTTGCTGGAGCGAAGCCGGAGCCGACGGGACGAAGATGACGTCCATATCCAGCCCTTGATCGGCATAAAAGCCTTTGGCGATTCCGATTTCGGCCGGCCAGGTGAACGCGTTGTAACTGCCGATGACGGCGCCGGTGACTCTGTCCACGGCGTTCGCCGATAGACTGAATAGTGCCGTTACACAAAATGCGGCAATCGTGAGCATGCGCGGCATCGCTGATTTCCTACCCGATATTATTTTATCGTTTGTCGCCGTTGAAGAAGGTTTTCAGCCTCTTGGTCTCTCTGCCAGTCTTCGAGACTTCACATCGGACATCACAGGGTCGAGATTGAACACGCGCTTGGCGTTGCCGCCGAGGATGTTCCGCTTTGCCGTTTCGCTGATGAACGGCAAATCGTAAATCGTGCTCGGCAGGTCGGTATCCCAATGCGGATAGTCCGACGAATACATCAACTGCGTTTCGGCGTTTATCATCTTGAAAGTGAGTTCCAGCGCCTCGCGGTTGTTCACCATCTCCATTGGCTGCGTCGAATAGAACATCTCGCGCATGTAATCAGACGGGCGCTTTTTCAGGAGCGGCACTTCGGAGCTGCGCATCATCCATTCATTGTCGAGACGCTGCATCAGGAACGGTATCCAGGCGAGGCCGCTTTCGATCCAGATCGTGTTCAGCTTGGGGAAACGTTCGGGCATGCCGTTGCACAGCCAGTTGGTCATGTGCAGGATGTTCGACCAGGAAAAGCCGAGCGCATGCGCGGCCATAAAGCGATTACAGAGGTTGATGGATTTCTCGCGGCCCCAGGTCAGACCCGCATGAAAGACCAGCGGCAGGCCGCGTTCCTCGATGGCCGCGTACGTCTTGGCATAGACATTGTCGTAAACCGGCCGGTAGTGCGCGGCGATGATGGTGAAACCGATGACGCCTTTATGCCCGGCAAAATCCTGCACCATCTGATAGGCGGCTTCGGGGTCGCTCATCGGCAGATAGAGCGAGGAGCGAATGCGTGGCTCCTCATCGAGCACCGTCTCGCAGAGCCACCGATTATAGGCGCGCGACAAGGCGACCTCGACCTCGGGCCGCGGCGTGAAGGGAAGGCCCAGCATCGGCGTCGGAAAGAGACAGACCATGTCGATCCCGATCGCATCCATCCACCGCTTGGTCAGGACCCGGTCGCGTAGCTCTCCGGCGGGAATTTTTTCGGCACGTCGCCCGTCCTGACGGGTTACTCGTCCAGCGAGTTCCTGATAGGATCCGGACGGCGTGGTAATGCCGCCGCCGCCCCAGCCTTGGTATTTCGCCTGCTCGCGCATCACGGGGTCTTCGATGTAATCCGAGATACGCGCGAAATTCATCGTTTCCCAGTGATGTCCATCGACATCGACGATGAGAAAATCTTCATAGCGCCGTTGAACGGCTTGTTGATGGGCATGGGCGAGGAGAGTTCGGGTATCGAACTCCTCGACGGATAGATCGCGAAAATTCACCGTATCCATGGCGCTCCCTGGTCTCGCTGCTTCGGCAGTCTCTCCCGTTATGATAGACGAAGCGGTGGGCGACGGAAAAGCTATTCTCGGCCCGGTGGGCGGCGCGGTATGATCGTCCCAACGAATAAATATGGGGAGACACCGATGAAGGCCTTTCGACAAACCGCTCTGTCCTTGGCGCTGATCGTCGCCTCCATTGGTGTGGCCAATGCCGCGGATAAGGTTCGTATCGGCACGCCGATCGCCAAAGGCTTCGAATTCGCGCCGTCACAGGTCGGTGCCGAGGTCGGTATCTTCGCGAAGAACGGCATCGATGCCGAGACGATCGGTTTTGGCGGTGCGTCGCGGATGCATCAGGCGATGGCGGCGCATGAACTCGATATCGCCCTCGGGTCGGGGCCGGAGATGGCGCTCGCGGCCAAAGGCTCACCCGAAATTGCGGTCGCAGCGATGTATGGCGCCCCGAACGGACTTTGCATCGTCGTGCTGCCGAATTCGCCGATCAAGAAGATCGCCGATCTGCGCGGCAAGACCATCGGCATTTCCTCTTTGTCTGGCCTGACCGCGTGGGTTGCGAAAGAGGTCGCTCGCCGCGAAGGATGGGCGCCGGGCGAGTTGAAGCCTGTCAGCCTCGGCGGTCAGGAGGGGATCGTCGGCGGCATGCTGGCTGGTAACGTCGATTCAGCCGTTACGGCGACGGAGAATGCCGATGTCCTCGAAGAGAAAGGGCGGCTTCGGGTCCTCATCAACATCGGTGAGATCATTCCGGATTTCCTTGCCCATGTGATTTTCGCCTCGAACGATATGGTCGCGCAGCGCCCCGACGTGGTGCGGCGTTTCCTCAAAGGTTGGTTCGAGACCATCGTCTATATGCGGGCCAATAAAGAAGAGACGCTGCGTATTACGGAACGTCTCATCGGCATGTCGCACAGCATCGCCGAAAAGGCCTATAATGAGCAGATGGGCGTCTTCACCACCGATGGCCATTTTGATCCGCAGTCGCTGAAGGTCGTCGAAGGCACCTTCATCGAACTGGGCTTTCTCGATAAGCCGGTCGATATCAAGACGCTCTATACCGAAGCCTATTTGCCGAAGTGATGTTGTTAGGGAGAATGTGATGAAAGCCGCCCTTCTGTCCGCCAATGGCGGTCCTGAGCTGTTGCAGTATGGCGATACGCCGGACCCGGTCGCGAAAGCCGGTGAGGTCGTGGTCGATATCCACGCCGCCAGCGTCAATGCCGCCGACTACAAGGTACGTGCGGGCGCTTACAGCAAGCTGACCTTTCCCTACATTCTCGGCCGCGACTTCTCGGGTATCGTCAGTGCGGTCGGCGAAGGCGCCGATCTCAAAGTCGGCGATGCGGTCTATGGCGTGACCGATCAGGGTATCGAGGGCGCCTACGCCGAGAAGATCGCGATCAAGTCGGCCCTGGTTGCCAAGAAGCCGGCAAAGATGAGCCATCTCGAAGCCGCGGCGATGGCGCTGACCAGCCTGACGGCGATTTGGGCGCTGGAAGATACGGCGGCGCTGAAAAAAGGCGAAACGATCCTCATTCAAGGCGGTGCCGGCGGGGTCGCGGGTTACGCGATTCAACTCGCCAAATATATCGGCGCGCATGTCATCACGACGGCAAGCCCGAACAACCACGACTATGTCCGCAGCCTCGGCGCGGATCGCGTCATCGATTATCATACGGAAGATTTCGCCAAGACGGTTTCGGGTTGCGATGTCGTCTTCGACACGGTCGGCGGCGATGTCCGGCCGGGTTGCTACACCGTATTGAAGTCCGGTGGGCGTCTGGTGTGGATCGCTGGCGCGCGCGAGGGATTCAAGCCGCCGCGCGACGACGTGCAGACCCTACGTCCCCTGGTATCGCGCGACCGCGCGCATCTGGAACGCAACAATGTGCTTTACGAAGCCGGTGCGGTTTGGCCGCCGACGATCTTGAAGTTCAAGCTGTCGGACGCGGCCGAAGCGCATCGCGTCGCCGAAAGCCGCCACCTGCAAGGCAAGCTGGTATTCGACATTCGGTGACGCGAAACTTGAATCAACAGCCGTTCGAGCGATCGTAGGAATTACCGACCGAACCACCCAGCAGTGCACCGCCGGCGACACCGCCGATTGTCGCTGCCGTGTTGCCCGACCCGTGGCCGAACTGCGATCCGATCAGCCCACCCGCGGCCGCCCCGCCAAGGGTCCCAACCACTGTACCGGTGCCGCAGGAGTAACCCGGCGCCGGGGCAGGCGCTTCGGCGTAATAAGCGGGCTGGGGTGCGGGAGCGGCGTAGTAACCGGGCGCGTAGCCCGGGCCATTATTATAGGAATAGCCTTGCTGATACCCGGTATCCGGGCTGTAGGGAGCAGACACGCAGCCGCCGAGGGCGAGAAGCGTTCCACCAATCAAAATCTGTTTGAGACCCATGACGCTCTCCATGAAACTTTGTTCATGTTCAACGCGGAATGAGCCAAAGGGTTCATTCGGCATCGAGAGCGTAGGTTCGGATCGATTTAGGACGGCTTGATGAGCGCGTGCCGCTTCTTACCGGCGGACAATTTGATAACGCCATTTTGGTCGAGATCGGCGAGCGTGAGCATCC
>CAIJOA010000035.1 GCA_903822185.1 uncultured Rhodospirillales bacterium
AACCCTAAGGCCTTCATCACTCACGCGGCATTGCTGGATCAGGGTTGCCCCCATTGTCCAATATTCCCCACTGCTGCCTCCCGTAGGAGTCTGGACCGTGTCTCAGTTCCAGTGTGGCTGGTCGTCCTCTCAGACCAGCTACGGATCGTCGCCTTGGTGAGCCTTTACCTCACCAACTAGCTAATCCGATATCGGCCGCTCCTATCGCGCGAGGCCCTTGCAGGTCCCCCGCTTTCACCCTCAGGTCGTATGCGGTATTAGCTAAAGTTTCCCTTAGTTATCCCGTACTCCAGGGTAGGTTCCCACGCGTTACTCACCCGTGCGCCACTCCTGTATTGCTACAGGCGTTCGACTTGCATGTGTTAGGCATGCCGCCAGCGTTCGTTCTGAGCCAGGATCAAACTCTCATGTTAGCCTCGTCTCCAGCGTTAGCCGGAAACAAGTCCTGGCACATTCCGTACGTCGCATCGTATTCGGAATTGACTTCCTATTCGATGCACGAACTTCAGTACCGATTCGGCACCGCCGCCCGCGCATCCCTTCCAAGTATCAACAATGTCAAATATCAATCCGCCGTTGCCAGCGAGCCGCCGCTTATAGTGGCTCGAATTTTCCAAGTCAACAAACTTTATGTTGCCTTGGTGGCACCGTCGCTTTGCTGTTTAGCTGACAGGAAGGTCAGCTGCTCAAGTACAGCGTCCGGCGCCAAGCATTAAACGGAGGCCACACCGCAGCGCGGCCAGGGCGACTGTATAGGCCCGTAGATTTGGCTTGTCTAGAGGCAGACGAAAATTTTCAAATCAGGCCCAATTCCCGCAGTTCTGCTGCCATTTTCGGGGAGAGGCCCTTTGTTTGGGCACCCTTTGGGTCGTCTTTAGGCACTTCATTTTCTTCCAAATAGCGCCATCCGCGGAACGGACGCCGGGGCTGCCACTGGGTCGGCGTGATTTTCGCCTCGAACGCCACCAGCACCGCGGGACGGCCATTCGAGTTGATAATCGGGGAAAACCCCTTGATTCGCTGTCTGGCCTGGATCTGTCCTTTGATCACCCAATAGACCGATCCGCCGTCCAGAATCTCGGCATCCCGTTTTGGCATATTGCGCGTGTAGAAGGCGTAAAAGCCGCGTTCTTTTTTGCGCTCCTTTTGCAGCGCCTTCAGCTCGGCGAGGTCGGTGACCCCAGCCGCAAGTTTCAGCAAATTCACTGCCATAAAACCGTCTCCGATCGATCTTCACGATAAATGCCGGGGCTGCCCAAGCGATGCAAGATGCTCGCCGACCGGGCGACCGAAGCTTGCCGTCGCGGGGCGTTTCCGTAGTATCGAGCACGCCCACGAAGGCCGGCGCTGAACATTGGGAGGTTCGGGTTTGATTTCCAGCAAGATCACCAGCAAATCGCAGACGACGGTGCCGCGCTCGGTCCGCGCGGCCCTGAAGCTCGGCGTCGGCGATACGATCCTTTATGCGATCGAGGGCGATCAGGTCGTCATGACCAAGGCGACGACGCCGACCTCCGACAGCCCGACCGAGGGTTTCGAAGAATGGGGTTCCGAAAACGATCGCCGTGCTTATGCCAACCTTTGATTCCTGGGACGTCGTCAAACTCCCCTTCCCCTACAACGCCGACCCGATTCAGGAATACCGGCCGGCCCTCGTCGTTGCCGCCGGCCGGCTGGAAGCCAGTCATGAACTACTGTGGGTCTTGATGATCACCAGCGCGTCGAACGCGTCCTGGCCCACCGATATTCCGATCACCGATCTGCGCAGCGCCGGCCTGCCCGCGCCATCGGTTATCCGCTGCGCCAAGATTGCCACCGTGACGACCAGCCAAGTACAAAAGATCGGCGTACTACTTCGTCCGGCCGAGCGTGCTGCCGTCGCCCGCAGCATCGCAACGACGATCGCGCCCACGACGGGCCGACAGACAAACGCCTAACCATTTAGGTTTGAAGATTGTGCGTTGCGGCGAGACCGTGCTGCGCCGCAAAGATTACCGGGTCATTGCCGCGATTTAATCTCGCCATAGCTCCTGACCAGGGATGGGTACCAAGACACCTCCCTAGAAATAGACAAGCCCATTGAGGGCCAACACAACGTCAGGTCAGGAGACTTCCGTGAAAAGACAATTGATCCTCCCCGCCGCACTTATCTTCGCGATCGGTGGCGGCTCTCTCGCTCTGCAAACCCCCAGCGCCTTTGCGCAGACCGGCACGACGGCACAGCCGACGATGTCAACGCCGGCACCTTGGGATAAGCAAGGCGACAAACAAGATCCGGCGAAACAAAAGCCGACGCAACAGCGTCCGCAGCATCAGCATCGCGATTTCAGCGCCCGCGTCGATGGCCGCGTTGCCTATCTGAAATCGGCGCTGAAGATCACCCCGGACCAACAGCCGGCCTTCGACAAATACGCGCAGACCATTCGCGACAACGCCGCGCAGATGCATAAATCTTTCGAGGATATGCGCGGCAATCGCGGCAAAACAGTCAGTGCGATCGATCGCGTCGAACTGCGCTCGAAGATGGCGCAGCTTCATGCTCAACAGGAACAGCGTTATCTCGATGCATTCCGTCCGCTCTATTCGAGCCTGAGCGCCGATCAGAAGAAGGTCGCAGACGATCTATCGACGCCGCATCATCGTCATGGGCGCGGCGGCGATCATCACCGTGGCTAATTGCTTTAGCTAGGTAAGGCGATGCCCCTCATCCCTCCTCTTCCTCGGAAGAGAATTGGGGTGAGGCGGCAGCGTTCATCTGCGCGTCATAGACGGCGATCGCCGTCATGTTCAGAAGACCGCGCACCGTCGTCGATGGTGTGACAATATGAGCGGGCTGGTTCGGCCCCAGCAACATCGGCCCAATCGCCAACCCGTCGCCCAACGCCGTCAGCAACGTGAAAGCGATGTTGGCGGCGTCGAGATTCGGCATCATCAGCAGATTGGCCGCCCCCTTCAGCGTCGAGTTCGGAAAGAGCCGCTGGCGAATATCCTCGGAGATCGCAAGATCGCCGTGCATTTCGCCTTCGACTTCGAGCATCGGTGCTTGCCGTCGCAAAAGCTGTAACGCTTCGCGCATCTTGATGGCGGAAGGTGTGTCGGCGCTGCCGAAATTCGAATGCGACAGAAGCGCGACTTTCGGATCGACACCGAAGATTCGGATCATTTCGGCGGCGCGCAGCGTCGTTTCAGCAAGCTGTTTCGCTGTCGGTTCTTCGACGACGTAGGTGTCGCAAAGGAAGAAGGTACCTTTGGGCAAGACCATGGCCGAAAGGGCGGCCGGCGCGGTCGCGCCCGGCTTCAATCCGATGATGTCGATGATATGGGCCAGATGCCGGTGGTACTGGCCAAAGGCCCCGCACAGCATCGCGTCGGCCTCGCCGCGTTTGACCATCAGCGCGGCGATGATTGGATTGCGCGTGCGCACGAGATAGCGCGCGTAGTCGGCGGTGATACCCTTGCGCTCCATCAAATGGTGATAAAGAGCCGAATATTCGTTGAAGCGCGGATCGTTTTGCGGATCGACCAGTTCGACATCCTGATCCAGCTTGAAGCGCAGCTTCAGCCGTTCGATCCGGCGGCGCGCAACCTCGCGGCGCGCGACGATGATCGGCTTGGCGATACCCTCGTCGAGCGCCTGCTGCACGGCGCGCAAGACCCGTTCGTCCTCGCCCTCGGCATAGACCACGCGCTTCGGATCGCTGCGCGCGCGCTGGAAGATCGGCCGCATGACCAGGCCGGAGCGGAACACGAACTGCGACAGGCGTTGGCGATAGGCCGCCATATCCTCGATCGGCCGCGTGGCAACGCCGCTATCCATCGCCGCCTGCGCCACCGCCGGCGCCAGCTCGATGATCAAACGCGGATCGAAGGGCTTGGGGATCAGATATTCGGGGCCGAAGGTCAATTCGGTATCGCCGTAAGCGGCGGCAACGACGTCGGACGGCGGGGCCATCGCCAGATCGGCCAGCGCCTTGACGCAAGCGATCTTCATTTCCTCGTTGATCGTCGTCGCGCCGACATCGAGCGCGCCGCGGAAGATGAACGGAAAGCAGAGGACGTTATTGACCTGATTCGGATAGTCCGACCGGCCGGTCGCGATGATCGCATCGGCTTTCGCCGCGCGCGCGACTTCGGGAAGAATTTCCGGCGTCGGATTCGCCAGCGCCAGAATGAGCGGCTTGGCGCCCATCTTCGCCGCCATCGCCGGCTTCAATACATCCGGTGCGGAGAGGCCGAGGAAAATATCGGCATCGCCGATGACATCGTCCAGCGTGCGCGCATTGGTCGCTTTGGCGTAGCGGTCCTTGCGCGGGTCCATTTCTTCTTTGCGGCCGACATAAACGACGCCGTAGCGGTCGGTGACGATCGTGTTCTCGATCTTCAGCCCCATGCTGACCAGCAGATCGAGGCAGGCGATCGCCGCAGCGCCGGCACCCGAGGTGACGAGCTTCACATCCTCGAGTTTTTTGCCGACGACGCGCAAGCCGTTGCGGACCGCGGCGCCGACGATGATCGCTGTGCCGTGCTGATCGTCGTGGAAAACGGGAATTTTCATCCGCGCGCGCAGCTTCTCCTCGATGGTGAAGCATTCGGGCGCTTTGATGTCTTCGAGATTGATGCCGCCGAACGTCGGTTCCAACGCCGCAACGATCTCGACGAACTTATCGGGATCGAGCGCGTCGATTTCGATATCGAACACGTCGATACCGGCGAATTTCTTGAAAAGGACGCCTTTGCCTTCCATCACCGGCTTCGATGCCAGCGGACCGATCGCCCCGAGACCCAGGACGGCGGTTCCATTGGTGATGACGCCGACCAAATTCGCGCGGATCGTCAGGCTCGATGCAGCCGCGGGATCATCGACGATCGCTAGGCAGGCCTCGGCGACGCCAGGCGAATAGGCCAGGGCAAGATCATGTTGATTGGCAAGCGGCTTGGTAGCGACGACGGCAATTTTACCCGGCGTCGGGAGGCGATGGTATTCGAGCGCTGCCTCGCGCAAGTCGTCAGCCATTTTGACGAACCCGAAATAAACTATGGTGCGGCCGAGAAGACTCGAACTTCCAAGGGGTTTCCCCCGCTAGCACCTCAAGCTAGTGCGTCTACCAATTCCGCCACGACCGCATCGGAGCAACGGCAGAACACCGTCGCTGACCGGGCGGGCAGATAGCAAATCGGCGCGGCCATAGCAAGCAACCCCTGCGGCAGGGTAACATCGATTATGATTTTCCGGGCGGGTATTTACCCCGTCCCCGCCCCTGTTCGGCCAAGACATGCGCATGGCAAAGCTTTTACGCGACAAAATTCGATCCCGCGACCTCGACTGGCGCATCAGCGACAGCCTTGTTCCCTATGAGGGAGCCCAGGCCGAAATGTCGGCCCGCGTCGATGCAATTCATGCCGGAACCGCTGCCGAACAGGTCTGGCTGCTGGAACACCCACCGCTCTACACCGCAGGCACCAGCGCCCAGGACACCGATCTGGTGGCGCCCGACCTATTTCCCGTTTTCCGGACGGGCCGCGGCGGGCAGTTCACCTATCACGGACCGGGCCAGCGCATCGGCTATGTCATGCTCGACCTGAAACAGCGCAAAGAAGACATCCGAGCCTATGTCCGCGATCTCGAGGAGTGGCTGATCCGCACCCTCTCCAGTTTCAATGTCAAAGGCGAGCGGCGCGAAGGCCGGGTCGGTATCTGGGTCGATGAAGGCGGCGGGCGCGAGAGCAAAATCGCCGCGATCGGCGTGCGCATCCGGCACTGGATCACCTTTCATGGCGTCTCGCTGAATGTCGAACCAGACCTGTCGCATTATCGCGGCATCGTTCCTTGCGGCATCAGCCAGCATGGCGTGACCTCCCTCGCGGCGCAGGGGATCATGGTTTCGATGCCCGAAGTCGATGCCGCCTTGAAAGTCGCCTTCAAAGAGGTTTTCGGCGGGGGTAGCGCCGGTTGAGCCGCGTACCTAAATTCATCCCATGATCATGCGCATTTTCGGTATCGGAGCGATGTCGCTGTTGCTGGCTTTCATGCCCGCGCATGCGCAACAAACCCGCACGCCTCCCGCCAGCCGCGACATGATCCGCATGTCCTTTGCCCCGGTTGTGAAGAAAGTCGCGCCGGCGGTAGTGAATGTCTATTCGAAACGGGTTGTGCAGCAACGCTCGCCGTTTTTCGATGATCCGGTTTTTCGTCGTTTCTTCGGCGACCAATCGCCGTTGGGACGCCCACGCCAGCGGGTGCAGCAATCTCTGGGGTCGGGCGTCGTGCTCGATCCACGCGGTTATGTCGTCACGAACCGCCATGTCATCGAATCAGCCCAAGAAATAACCGTCGTCCTCAGCGACCGGCGCGAGTTCGACGCCAAGGTTCTGATCTCGGACGAGCATGCCGATCTTGCCGTGCTGAAGATCGATCCGCACGGCGAGACTTTGCCGGTACTCGAACTGGGCGACAGCGATCAACTCGAAGTCGGCGATCTGGTGCTGGCGATCGGCGATCCTTTCGGCGTTGGGCAAACCGTGACCAGCGGCATCGTCTCGGCCCTCGCCCGCACCGGCATCGGCAGCGATGTTTCGTCTTTCATCCAAACCGACGCAGCGATCAATCCCGGCAATTCCGGCGGCGCGTTGGTCGATCTCGATGGCAAATTGGTCGGGGTGAATACCGCGATCTTCTCGCAATCGGGCGGCTCGGTCGGAATCGGTTTCGCCATTCCGACGGCGCTTGTTCGCACCGTGCTTCAAGCGGCCGCCAGCGGCGGTCCGATCCGGCGGCCTTGGTTCGGCGCGACCGGCCAGGAGGTCACCGCTGAAATTGCCAAGAGCCTGAGCCTGCCGCATCCCGGCGGCGTCCTAATCAAAGAAATTTCACCCGACGGTCCCGCCGCTCGCGCCGGCATCAAGATGGGTGACGTAATCACTGCGCTGGACGCTCATCCCGTCGCCGATCCCGACGAACTGCGTTTCCGTGTCGCGACCATGGCACCCGATACGGCTACACAAATTACGGTTTGGCGCAACAAGCAGTCCTTCACGGCGCGCGCCGTTCTGACCGCGCCGCCGGAAGTTCCGCCGCGTCAGACGACGGCGTTACCCGACGGAAGCCCGCTCGCAGGCGCAACGATCGCCAATCTCAATCCGGCGCTGGCCGATGAATTGGGCATGTCCGCCGGTGGCCGTGGCGTCGTCGTTATGCAGGTCGCCGGCCGCAGCCTGTCCGATCGGCTTGGCCTCGAACGCGGCGATATCGTCGCCACCGTCAATCGCGCGCCGATCGAAAGTGTCGAAGACCTGAAAGGCGCGCTGGTTGGTGCGTCGGGACCCTGGACCTTCGGCGTTCGGCGCGGTGGGCAACTGTTTTCCGTGACGGTGCGATGAGCCCCGCGCGCAGCAAGGGCCTCTTCGAAGACACCGCACCCCGTCCCCTTGCCGATAAGCTAAGGCCGCAAACCCTCGCCGACGTTGTCGGTCAGAGTCACATTCTGGGATCAGAAGGACCGATCGGCCGCATGGTCGCGGCGCACCGCATGTCCTCGATGATCCTGTGGGGACCACCGGGTTGCGGCAAGACGACCATCGCGCGGCTTCTCGCCGAGACGACCGACCTGCATTTCGAACCACTATCGGCCGTGTTCTCGGGTGTCGCCGATTTGCGCAAGGTATTCGACGCGGCGAGCAAGCGCCGCACCGGTGGTCAGGGAACCTTGCTGTTCATCGACGAGATCCATCGCTTCAACCGCGCGCAGCAAGACAGCTTCCTGCCTTATGTCGAAGATGGCACCGTCGTCCTCGTCGGCGCGACGACCGAGAATCCGTCGTTCGAATTGAACGGCGCACTGTTGTCGCGCGCACAGGTTTTCGTTCTGCATCGCCTCGACGACGCGGCGCTGGAAATGCTGCTGCAGCGCGCGGAAGAAACACTCGGCAAGAAACTGCCGATCGATGCCGAAGCGCGACAGGCGTTACGCGCGATGGCCGATGGCGATGGGCGCTTCATCTTCAATCTTTCGGAAGAACTGTCGATGATGCCCGACGGCACCATGCTCGACACCAACGGCCTGATGGAAGCGGTGCAGCGCCGCGCACCGCTCTACGACAAATCGCAGGAAGGTCATTACAACCTCATCAGCGCGCTGCATAAAGCGGTGCGCGGCTCGGACGTTGATGCCGCGCTGTACTGGCTGTCGCGCATGCTGACCGGCGGCGAGCATCCGATCTATATCGCGCGGCGCATCGTGCGCATGGCCTCGGAAGATATCGGCCTTGCCGATCCGCAAGCCCTTCCGATTACGCTGGCGGCATGGGAAGCCTACGAGCGACTCGGCTCGCCAGAGGGAGAACTCGCGCTTGCCGAGGCCGTGATCTATCTCGCGACCGCACCGAAATCGAACGCCGCTTATAAAGCCTATGGCGCAGCCCAACGCGCGGCCAAGGAAAGCGGCTCATTGATGCCGCCGAAGCACGCCGTCAATGCGCCGACGAAGCTGATGAAAAATCTCGGCTATAGCGAAGGCTATGTCTATGACCCGAGCACGCCCGAAGGTTTTTCGGGTTTGAACTATTTTCCCGACAATCTGCCGCGGCAACAATTTTACGCACCGTTCGAACGCGGCTTCGAGCGCGAGATAAAGAAGCGTCTCGACTATTGGGAAAAGCTTCGCGGCGGCAAAGCCAAGCCCGAATAAATTCGCGTCATACGGGGACGGACGCAACGGTGCGCGTCCTACAATTGTTTCAGATGCGTTTTGATATCTGGAGATTGATCATGTCCCGTCCGCTTTCAACTTTGTTGCGTACCGGTATCATTCTGTTGCCGCTGCTGGCCGGCGCGGCGCCTGCTTTCGCGCAGATGATGGCACCGCCCCCGCCGCCGTCCGAAGCCGTCCCGCCGCCTCCGGGCGCACGTGGCCATTGGGCCTGGCAGAACGGCCATTGGCAATGGAACGGCCGCCGCTATGTCTGGATCGCCGGACGTTATATTCGCGCACCCCGCGCCGAAGCTGCCTGGATTCCCGGCGAATGGGTGCTCGTCCGCGATCATTACGTCTGGCATCGCGGCCATTGGCGGCGATAAACCGGTCTAAGCGTCAGGGCCCGTCTAAGCTTCAGGGATAGAATCCAAGCTCATGCGCCGCTAGACTACGGCGCATGAGTGGCGTCCAAACGCTTACGGTGGCGCCCGATGACGCCGAAATTCGCCTCGACCGCTGGTTCAAGCGGCATTTCCCGGCGCTCAGTCATGGGCGGTTGGAAAAGCTGCTGCGCACCGGTCAGGTGAGGCTCGACGGCAAGCGGGCCGAAGCCAGCGATCGTGTTGCGCCGGGCCAGTTGGTCCGCGTGCCGCCATTGCCGCCGGAACTGCCTGCCGAAAAACGCAACCTCCCTGTCGGCCCAACGCCTGAAGACGAGAAGTTGCTGCAGCGCCTCGTGCTGTATCGCGACGACGACGTCATTGTCATCGACAAGCCCGCCGGCCTCGCCGTGCAAGGCGGGACCGGTACGAAACGCCATCTCGACGGCATGCTCGACGCATTGCGTTTCGATGCAGCCGAAAAACCCCGCCTCGTTCATCGGCTCGATAAAGACACCAGCGGCGTTCTCGTCCTCGCCCGGAATGCGCGTTCCGCCGCGCGGCTCGGCGAAGCGTTCCGCGGCAAATCCGTGCGTAAGGTCTATTGGGCCGCCGTCGTCGGCGCGCCGCGTCCGCGCCAAGGGACGATCGATCAAAAGATCGCCAAGGTCGTCAGCCGCCGCGGCGAGCAGATGGGTGTCGATGAAGAAGACGGCGATGAGGCCCTGACCTATTACAAAACTGTATCCCGTGCCGGCGATCTCTTTTCCTGGATGGCGCTCGAGCCTGTGACCGGACGCACGCATCAGCTTCGCGTCCATTGCGCCGCCATCGGTTCGCCGATCGTCGGCGACGGCAAATACGGCGACACGAAACTTCAAGCCGATGGCTTGCCCGACCCACGCAAGCTGCAGCTTCATGCGCGTGCCATCTCTCTGCCGCAACCCGATGGCCGCAGCCTTACCGTGGTCGCGCAGCTTCCCGCGCATATGCGATCGACCTGGAAGTTTCTCGGCTTCGACGAGTCCGAAGAAATCGATCCCTTTGCCGAGCTCGCGCCGGAACGATGAAGCGGTTCTATCGCGAAGCCGCGGTGGTCGAGGCCGATCAAGGCTTCACCGTTCATCTCGACGGCAAGCCGGTGCGGACTCCGGCGAAGCACGAATTGCGCATACCCAACCGCACGCTGGCCGAGGCCATCGCGGCCGAATGGGCCGCTCAGGGTGAAACGGTTAAGCCGCTGACCTTGCCCCTGACGCGTTTGGTCAGCACCGGTATCGACCGAGTCGCGACACGACGCACCGAGATCATTCACGAGATCGCCAATTACGCCGGCACCGATCTGTTGTGCTATCGCGCCACCGATCCGGCGGAACTGGTTGCCCGGCAAGAACGCGTTTGGCAGTCGTTGCTGGACTGGGCGACGGAGCGATTCGATGCCCCGCTTTGCACGACTCAGGGCGTCAGCCCGGTCGCACAGCTCCCCACGGCTCTCACCGCGATCGAACGCGCGGTTGCGACCTATGACAATCTTCTGCTGGTCGCTCTTCATCTAGCAACATCGGCCGCAGGCTCGGTCGTGATCGCGCTGGCCTTGCTGGAAGGAAAGCTGAACGCCGAGCAGGCATTCGACGCCGCGCAACTCGACGAAAGCTTTCAGATCGAACGCTGGGGCGAGGACGCCGAACAGACCAAACAGCGCGCCGGAATCCGCGAGGATATTACCTCCGCCGCGCGCTTTGCAGCTTTGCTGCGCGCAGACTAAACTCTTACCACGTCACGCAAATTGCCGGGGCTGCGGGGGAGCGCCTTCATGCAGGATATTCTGCGCCGACTGGAAGAGAAACGGACAGCGGCGCGGCTGGGCGGCGGCGAGCAACGGATCGCCGCACAGCACGCAAAGGGCAAGCTCACCGCACGCGAGCGCATCGACATCCTGTTCGATCCCGACACGTTCGAAGAATGGGACATGTTCGTCGAGCATCGCGCGACGGATTTCGGCATCGACGCGCAGAAAATCCCCGGCGACGGCGTCGTCACCGGCCATGGACTGATCAACGGCCGAACCGTCTTCGCTTTCAGCCAGGATTTCACCGTCTTCGGTGGCTCATTGTCCGAAACCCATGCCGAAAAAATCTGCAAGATCATGGACAAGGCGATGCAGGTCGGCGCGCCGGTCATCGGTCTTAACGATTCCGGCGGCGCACGCATCCAGGAAGGCGTCGCCTCGCTTGCGGGCTATGCCGAAGTATTTCAGCGTAACGTGCTCGCCTCCGGCGTCGTGCCGCAGATATCGATGGTGATGGGCCCCTGCGCCGGCGGCGCGGTCTATTCGCCGGCGATGACGGACTTCATCTTCATGGTGAAGGACAGTTCCTACATGTTCGTCACCGGGCCCGATGTGGTGAAAACGGTGACGCAAGAATCCGTCACGCAAGAAGAACTGGGTGGGGCCGTCACCCATACGACGAAATCCGGCGTTGCCGATCTCGCTTTCGAGAACGACGTCGAGGCATTGCTTCAATTACGCCGTTTCATGGATTTCCTGCCATCTTCCAACCGCGGCAAAGCCCCTGTGCGGCCGACCAGCGACCCGGTAAATCGTCCCGAGTTGTCGCTCGACACGTTGGCCCCGACGAACGCCAACAAGCCCTACGACATGCGCGAGCTCATCACGAAGGTCGCCGACGAAGGCGACTTCTTCGAGATCGCGCCGACCTGGGCGAAAAACATTCTTGTCGGCTTCGTCCGGCTGGACGGCCATCCGGTCGGCATCGTTGCCAACCAGCCGATGGTTCTGGCAGGATGTCTCGACATCGACAGCGCGCGGAAAGCCGCCCGCTTCGTGCGCTTCTGCGATTGCTTCAATATTCCGATCGTTACCTTCGTCGATGTTCCCGGCTTCCTGCCCGGCACCGCGCAGGAATATGGCGGGATCATCAAGCACGGCGCCAAGCTGCTCTACGCCTTCGCCGAAGCGACGGTGCCGAAAGTCACCATCATCACCCGAAAGGCTTATGGCGGCGCTTATGACGTCATGAGTTCGAAACATCTGCGCGGTGATGTCAATTACGCCTGGCCGTCGGCCGAGATCGCCGTCATGGGTCCGAAGGGCGCGGTCGAGATTATTTTCCGCGCCGATATGAACGATCCGCAAAAAATCGAAGCCCGGACCGAAGAATATCGCGAGAAATTTGCAAATCCTTTCGTTGCGAGCGGTCGCGGCTATATCGATGACATCATTCTGCCGCGCGACACCCGCGCCCGGCTTTGCTGTTCGCTGGCCATGCTGCGCGACAAGGCATTGAGCAACCCTTGGAAAAAACACGACAACATCCCGCTCTAACCAACGCATGTTCAAAAAAATCCTCATAGCCAATCGTGGCGAGATCGCGTGCCGGGTCATCCGCACCGCAAAGAGCATGGGCATTGCGACCATCGCTGTTTATAGCGACGCCGATGCCAACGCCCTGCATGTGCGCGAAGCCGATGAGGCCGTGCGTATCGGCACTCCGCCGTCCGCCGACAGCTATTTGAACATCGCAGCGATCGTCGCAGCCGCCAAGCAGACCGGCGCGGAAGCCGTTCATCCCGGCTATGGATTTTTGTCCGAGAATGCAGCCTTTGCCGAAGCGCTCGACGCCGTCGGCATTGTCTTTATCGGCCCGCCGGTAAAGGCCATCGCCGATATGGGCGATAAGATCACGGCCAAAAAGATCGCCGAGGCGGCGGGTGTCAGTACAGTGCCAGGCCATCCCGACGCCATCGCCGATGCCGAGACAGCGGTGACAATTGCGCAAAAGATCGGCTATCCCGTCATGATCAAGGCGGCGGCGGGCGGCGGCGGCAAAGGCATGCGCATCGCAGCCAACGATGCCGATATCCGCGATGGCTTTCGCAGCGCCACCCATGAGGCGCAAGCAGCCTTCGGCGACGGCCGCGTCTTCCTCGAAAAATATATCGAACAGCCGCGCCATATCGAAATTCAGGTCATCGCCGATGCGCACGGCACGGTGCTTTATCTTGGCGAGCGAGAATGCTCGATCCAACGCCGGCACCAGAAAGTCATCGAAGAAGCGCCGAGTCCTTTCCTCGACGAGAAGACCCGGGCCGCGATGGGCGCTCAGGCCGTCGCTCTCGCCAAAAGCGCGCGTTACCGTTCGGCCGGCACCGTCGAATTCATCGTCGATCGCAAACGCCGCTTCTATTTCCTCGAGATGAACACGCGGCTGCAGGTCGAACATCCGGTGACGGAACTTGTCACCGGCTTCGATCTTGTCGAGTTGATGATCCGCATCGCGGCGGGCGAGAAACTGAACTTCGCGCAAAAAGATGTGCGATTGACCGGATCGGCCATCGAGGCGCGCGTTTACGCCGAAGATCCGCGGCGTAATTTCCTGCCATCGATCGGTCGGGTTACCCGATATATCCCGCCCACTGGAAAAAATATTCGTGTCGATACCGGCGTATCGGAAGGCGCGGAGATATCGATCTATTACGATCCGATGATCGCCAAGCTGGTAACGTATGGCGACACACGAAACGCGGCGATCGGTAAAATGGCCGAGGCGCTCGATAGCTTTGTCATCAACGGGGTTTCGCACAATATCGGCTTTCTCGCTGCGGTGATCGCCCGCGACTCTTTCCGATCCGGCGACATCACGACGGATTTCATCGCACAGCAATTTCCCGACGGCTTCAAAGGCGAGCCGTTGCCGCCCGAACAAGGTGCGCAGGCCATCGCGGTCGCCGCCGCAGCGCAGCGCATTTTGGCCGAAAGCGATGCCCGGATCGCCGGCGTCACCCTGCCCGACCGCTGGGTCATCGTCCAAGACGGTTCACGCTACCCAGCCAAGATTTCACGCCGTAACGAAACCATCATCGTTGCCGGCTATACCGCGAGCCAGGAAGTGACGACGTCGTGGCTCCCCGGACAATCCTTGTTTCATGGTTCGATCGATGGCGTGCCGACGGTTTTTCAGATCGAGCGGCACGGCATCGGATGGCGGCTGACCCGGGGCGCTTCGATCGTCGATCTGAAGGTATTGCCGCCGCTGGCCGCCGATGCGCTGGGTCGCATGCCGGCAAAAGCCAAACCCGATTTGTCGCGGCAGCTTTTCTCGCCGATGCCCGGTCTTTTGGTGTCGATGGCGGTAACGCAAGGCCAGGATGTCAAAGCCGGCGAGGAGCTGGCCGTCATCGAAGCGATGAAAATGGAGAATGTCCTGCGCGCCGAACGCGACGGAACGATCAAACAACTCTTTGCCAAAGCCGGCGACAGCTTGGCCGTCGATCAAATCATCCTGGAATATCTATGACCACGGCATCGCGTCTTGAAATTTTTGGCCATGTCCAAGGCGTCGGCTTTCGCGCCTTCGTCCAGCGCCAGGCAAAGCAGCATGGCTTGCGCGGATGGGTCCGGAATCGCCATAACGGCAGCGTCGAGGCTCTCCTGATTGGCGAAGATGCCGCCATCGCCGCCGTACAGGCGGATTGCCGCCTCGGCCCCGCGTCGGCGCAAGTCGATCGGGTCGATACCTTTCCGGCGCAAGATGACGGCTCTAAGCATTTCCTTGAACGGCAGACGGTTTGACGATCTATGAGTTCGACACAACTTCGTCTTCTCGGCAGCCGGCGTCTTTCGGGGCTTTTCTGGGCACAGTTCTTCGGCGCGCTGAACGACAATCTGTTGAAGAACGCGCTGGTGATTCAATTCGCCTATCGCGAATCCGGATCGACCGCCGAGCTTGAGATCATCGTCACGCTCGCGACGGCGTTGTTCATCCTGCCCTACTTCATCTTCTCGGCGACGGCCGGGCAGCTTGCCGACAAATATGAAAAATCGAAACTGATCCGCGTCCTTAAACTGTGGGAGATCGGCGTGATGCTGCTCGCCGCGGTGGGATTCGCCGTGGGCGGGATCGGCGTCGGTCTTACGGTTCTGTTCTTGCTGGGCGTGCAGGCGGCGTTTTTCGGTCCGGTCAAATACGGCATCCTTCCCGAATTGTTGAACGAGCATGAATTGCTGAGCGGCAACGCGGTCATCGAGGCCGGTACGTTCCTCGCGATTCTGATCGGCACCATTGCCGGTGGGCTATTGATCTTGATGGCGCAAGGTCCGGCGATCGTTTCAAGTTCGCTGTTGCTCTTTGCCATCGCCGGTTGGGTATCGAGCCTCTTCATCCCGAAGGACGGCGTTGCCGCCCCTGCCCTGCGCATCAGCATGAATATCGCGAGCGAGACCTGGCGCGTTCTCAAATACGCCAATGAAAGTATTCCGCTGCGTTGGCTGATCCTGGGCAATTCGTGGTTCTGGTTCGTCGCCGTCGCGATCGTTACGCAGTTCCCCAATTACGCCAAAGACATCCTTGGCGCCGACAACGAGGTCGTCACCTGGTTCTTGACCGTCAATTCGCTGGGTATCGGCGCGGGATCGATGCTGTCGGGTCGGCTGTTGCGTGGCGAAATGGCCGCTCGGCTGGTGCCGATGTCGGCCGTCATCATGGCGGCGTTTTCGCTGGATCTATGGCTTGCCGGCGGCTCGAACAATGGCGGCGAACTAGTCGGGTTGGTGACGTTCCTCAGCAGCTTCAACCACTGGCGTATTTGCGTCGATCTGTTCGCGATCGCGCTCGGTGCCGGCATGTTCGTCGTGCCGCTCTATGCGATGATGCAGGCGGAAAGCCAACAGAGCCACCGCGCCCGGATCGTGGCCGCCAACAACGTCTGGAACGCCCTTTTCATGGTGGCGGCGGGCGTCGGCGGCGCGGTCATGCTGAAGCTGGGTGGGCAGGTAACCGATATCTTCCTCGTCGTCGCGGTCAGCAATTTTATCGTCGCGGCGGGAAGCTGGCGTTTGCACGGCCGCTGAACCCGGCGGGATGTTCTGCTAAGGTCCGCCCGTGCAGGATAAAACCATCCATTCGCAACCGATCGAACGCTGGCAGCACGCCCATGAATTCCTGGGCGTGCATCACGAGCGTAACGAGCGCCGTACCCGCCTCGTCATCGGCCTCGCGCTGGCGACCATGGTCGGGCAAATCGTCGCCGGGCACATCTATGGCTCAATCGCACTGATCGCCGAAGGCTGGCATATGTCCACCCATGCCGGCATGTTGACCGTCTCGGCCTTCGCTTATGCCTATGCTCGCCGTCATCGCGGCGACCCGCGCTTTGCCTTCGGCACAGGGAAGCTCGGTGAACTGGCGGCTTTCGCCAGCGCGGTCATCCTCGCCATCATCGCCTTACTGATCGTCTATGAATCGACCGAGCGGCTCTTCGATCCGGTTTCGATCTCGTTTGCGGAAGCGATCACCGTCGCCGCTGTTGGCTTGCCGGTGAACCTCGCCAGCGCCTGGCTGCTGAGCGGCGGGGACCATCATCACCGCGACGAGAACGGCCGCCATCACCATCATCGCGACAACAACCTGCGCGCGGCCTTCGTCCATGTCGTAACCGACGCCGCGACGGCTGTGCTGGCCGTGGTCGGCCTGTCGGTTGCTTGGATATTCGGCTGGCTCTGGATGGACCCGGTGACGGGCATCATCGGCGCAGCGATGATTTTCGTATGGGCTTATGCGCTGATCCGCGACACGGGCCACGTCCTGCTCGACATGACGCCGGACCTTACGCTGACCGCCGACATTCGCGAACGGATCGAAACGGCCGACGATCGAATCTTCGATCTTCATCTGTGGCAGATCGGGCCCGGCCATTACGGCACGATCGTTTCAATCGTCAGTTCCGCGCCGCGCGATCCGGCCGTCTATAAGGCGCGGCTGGCGGGGCTATCGGCGCTCTCGCACATCACCATCGAGGTGCATGCGCGTGATAGTCAAAACGCCTAAGACGCTTCACCTCGCGCAAAAACAAAAATGCCCGGATCGCTCCGGGCATTTTCGATATCGTTCGATGAGAGGCAGCGCCGTATTAGGCGACCGCTTCCTCTTCGTCGTGCTCGTGAACTTGCACCGGACCTGAATCGAGGCCCTTGGCTGCCGGGTCACGATCGACCAATTCGATCACGGCCATCGCTGCGGCATCGCCATGGCGGAAGCCCGCCTTGAAGATGCGGCAATAGCCGCCGGCGCGCTTTGAATAACGTTCGGCCAAGGTTGTCAGCACCTTGTCGGCGATCTTCTCGTCCTGCAACGTCGCGATGAGACGACGGCGCGAGGCGAGACCGCCATTCTTACCGATGGTGATCAGCTTCTCGACGACCGGGCGAAGATCCTTCGCCTTGGGCAATGTCGTGGTGATCTGCTCGTGCTTCAACAGCGCGTGGCACAGGTTTTCGAACATGGCCTTACGGTGGGCCTTGGTTCGGCTGAAGCTACGGCCGGCAATACGATGGCGCATGATCTATCTCTACTACAGGCTCAATAGGGCTCTTCGAGGCGCTTGACGAGGTCCTCGATATTCTCGGGCGGCCAGTTCGGAATCTCCATCCCAAGATAGAGACCCATCTGGGTCAGCACTTCTTTGATTTCGTTGAGCGACTTGCGGCCGAAGTTCGGGGTCCGCAGCATCTCGGATTCGCTCTTCTGAACGAGATCGCCGATATAGACGATGTTGTCGTTCTTCAAGCAATTCGCCGAACGAACCGAGAGCTCAAGCTCATCGACTTTGCGCAGCAAATTCTTGTTGAAGGGCAGTTCCGACGGACGCTCTTCTTCGGTCGCGGCGCGGGGCTCTTCGAAATTGATGAAGAGCTGCAGCTGGTCTTGAAGGATGCGCGCGGCGAGCGCGATGGCATCTTCAGGCGTCACAGCGCCATTGGTTTCGATGTTCATCGACAGCTTGTCGTAATCGGTACGCTGACCGACGCGGGTGTTATCGACCTTATAGGCAACCTGACGCACCGGGCTGAACAGCGCATCGACCGGGATCAGGCCGATCGGCGCGTCTTCCGGGCGGTTCTCGGTGGCGGGACGATAACCCTTACCGGTATCGACCGTGAATTCCATCGTGATCTTCGCGCCCTTATCGAGCGTGCAGATCAGATGATTGGGATTGAGTACTTCGATGTCGTGCGGCAATTCGATCATGCCGGCGCGGACTTCACCGGGGCCATTGGCGCGCAGACGCATGCGCTTCGGGCCTTCACCATGAAGACGCAACGCAATGCCTTTAATGTTGAGGACCATATCGGTGATGTCCTCGAGCACGCCCGGCAGCGACGAGAATTCGTGCAGCACGCCCTCGATCTGCACCGAAGTAATCGCAGCGCCTTGCAGCGACGACAGCAGGATACGGCGCAGCGCATTGCCGAGCGTCAAACCAAAGCCGCGCTCCAGCGGTTCGGCGACGACGGTCGCAAAGCGCGGGTCATCACCCGGCTGGACGACAAGCTGGCTAGGCTTTTTTAATTCTTGCCAATTCTTCTGAATTTGCGTCACGAGCGAAACCTCATGCCTCAGGGCTTATGCGCATACGGGACCAAACGGCCCGCAACGCCCACCGATTTAAAAAATGCAGCGACTAAACGCGACGACGCTTAGGCGGACGGCAACCATTATGCGGGATCGTCGTCACGTCGCGAATCGACGTCACCTGAAATCCAACCGTCTGCAATGCACGCAACGCCGATTCACGACCCGAACCCGGGCCTTTTACCTCGATCTCGAGGGTGCGCATGCCGTGTTCCATCGCCTTCTTGCCGGCGTCTTCGGCAGCCATCTGAGCCGCATAAGGGGTCGATTTACGCGAACCCTTGAAGCCCATCGTGCCCGACGACGACCAGGCAATCGTGTTGCCCTGCGCATCGGTGATGGTGACCATGGTGTTGTTGAAGGTCGCATTCACATGCGCAACGCCAGACGTAATATTTTTGCGCTCGCGGCGGCGAACGCGCGCGGCGGCAGCAGGCTTCGATGTCGTCGCCATAGTATTCTTATCCTCGCCTTATAGACCTCGGTGCGCCGGCATATTACCGCGCGACCGTCTTCTTTCCTGCGATCGCCTTGGCAGGGCCCTTGCGGGTCCGGGCGTTCGTATGCGTGCGCTGACCATGAACCGGCAGGCCTTTGCGATGGCGCAGACCGCGATAGCAGCCCAAGTCCATCAGCCGTTTGATGTTCATCGCCACGGTGCGACGCAGATCGCCTTCGACCTGATATTCGCGGTCAATCGCTTCACGAATCTTGAGAATCTCGTCGTCGGTCAATTCATGGACACGACGGGACTCAGGAATTCCGAGTTGCGAGCAAAGCTTACGTGCCGACGTATGGCCGATCCCATGGATATAGGTCAGGCCGATCGGGACTCGCTTTTGATTAGGAATGTTAACGCCGGCAATGCGCGCCACCTTGCGCTTCTCCTCAATTCAAATTGTCGGTTTCGGACGGTGACGAGATGCCCCGGGCGGCCGAACGGGCCTTATATCGGAAGCACCCCACCAAAGTCAACCTTTGGACTTGTTTAGAATGGTTTCAACTTGGGTCGTAACCACGTCGATATCCGCCATGCCATCGACGGACCGCAACACGCCCTTCTTGGCGTAATACGGCAGGATCGGCGCGGTTTGCTCGTGGTATGCCGTCAGTCGGGCGGCCACCGTTTCGGCCTTGTCGTCCGGGCGCCGGACGAAGTCCGTGCTGCCGCAAACATCACATTGGCCATTATGTTTCGGCAGGTTATGCCGGTCGTGATAGGACGCGCCGCAGTTCTTGCAAGAAAAGCGGCCGGCGATCCGATCGACCAAGGCCGAATCATCGACGGTCAGCTCGATCACTTGATCGATGGCGATGCCGTTCTTTTCTAGCATCACGTCAAGCGCCTCGGCCTGCGGCACGGTACGCGGAAAGCCGTCGAGAATGAAGCCCTTGCCACCAAGCTGGGTGATCCGATTGGCGATCAGCGCGATCATAATGTCGTCCGAGACGAGCTTGCCGGCATCCATGATCGCCTGGACCTGTTTGCCGAGCGGGCTTCCGGCCGCGCGCTCCGCGCGCAGCATGTCCCCGGTGGAAAGTTGAACCATGCCGTAGCGCTCTTCGAGGCGCTTGGCTTGGGTTCCCTTCCCGGCCCCGGGCGGGCCGAGCAGAAGGATGTTCACCTGCGTTTTCCTCTTAGCTTAGACTTTTTGATCAAGCCTTCGTACTGATGCGCCAACAGATGCGAATGGATCTGCGCCACGGTGTCCATGGTGACGCTGACCACGATCAACAGGCTGGTGCCGCCGAAATAGAACGGCAGATTATATTCCGAGACGAGAATTTCCGGCAGAACGCAGACGGCAGCCAAATAAAGGGCGCCGATAACCGTCAACCGCGTCAGTACATAATCGAGATGATCGGCCGTGTTCTTGCCAGGCCGGATGCCCGGCACGAAGCCACCATACTTACGCAGATTATCGGCCGTCTCCTGCGGATTGAAGACGATGGCCGTGTAGAAGAAGCAGAAGAACACGATCAGCGCGACGTAGAGCGCGATATAGGCAGGCTGGCCATGGCCAAGCCAAGCACTGACCTCTGCGAGGATGCCCGTCTGATTCTGACTGAAGCTGGCAAGCGTCGCCGGCAAGAGCAGCAGCGATGACGCGAAGATCGGCGGAATGACGCCCGACGTGTTCAGCTTCAGCGGCAGATGCGAGGCTTCGCCGCCATACATCTTGTTGCCGACTTGGCGCTTCGGATATTGCACCAAGATACGGCGCTGAGCGCGTTCCATGAAGACGATGAAGGTGATGACGCCGACGGCGAGCACCAGGAAGATCGCGATGAAGAAACCGGAGATCGCGCCGGTGCGGCCCAATTCGAGCAAGCCCGCCAAAGCCGGCGGCATACGCGCAACGATGCCCGAGAAGATGATCAGCGAGATGCCGTTACCAACACCGCGCGCGGTGATCTGTTCACCCAGCCACATCAGGAAGACGGTGCCGCCGGTCAGCGTGATGACCGAGGTCGTGCGGAAGAAGAGTCCGGGATCGGTCACAGCAAGGCCGGATGGACCACGGAGGCCTTCAATGCCGACGGCGATGCCGTAAGCCTGGACGAGTGCCAGGAAGACGGTGCCGAAACGGGTATATTGATTGAGCTTTTTCCGGCCGCTCTCGCCTTCCTTTTTCAGCGCTTCGAGCTGCGGCGAAACCGCGGTCAAAAGCTGCACGATGATGGAAGCGGAGATGTACGGCATGATGTTCAAGGCGAAGATCGTCATGCGCCCGAGCGCACCGCCCGAGAACATATCGACCATGCCGAGAATGCCGCCGGAATTGCGGGAGAAGACTTCCTGCAAAACCTGCGGATCGATACCGGGCAACGGGATGTAGGTGCCGAGCCGATAGACCACGAGGGCGCCGAGCGTGAACCAGATGCGGTTCTTAAGATCAGTCGCCTTCGAGAAGGCGGAGAAATTAATGCTCGATGCCAGTTGCTCGGCGGCTGACGCCATCTAGCTGTTCCTTAAGCTTGAGCGGCGGCTGCCGGCTTTGCAGCCGCAACGATCACCTTGCCTCCAAGCTTCTCGACGGCTTCGACGGCCGCTTTGGAAGCGCCGGCGACTTCGATGGTCAAAGACGTCTTCAACTCGCCCTTGGCGAGCAAACGAACGCCATCGCGCACGCGGCGCAGGACGCCGGCGGCCACGAGCGTTTCGCCATTCACCGTCGCACCCGACTTCAGATGCCCCGCATCGACCGCGACCTGAAGACGGCCGAGATTGACGACGACGTAGTTCTTCTGGAAATCGGTGTTGTTGAAGCCGCGCTTTGGCATACGGCGATGCAAAGGCGTTTGACCGCCTTCGAAACCGTTCAATGCAACACCGCTGCGCGCCGTCTGGCCCTTGCCGCCGCGCGCGCTGGTCTTGCCTTTGCCGGAGCCGATACCACGACCGCGACGCTTTGCGCGGTAATGGGCGCCTTCGTTATCTCTGATTTCGTTGAGCTTCATAATTCATTCCACCGGCAAACGAAGACTTTTCAGGAGCCCGATTCTTCGACGTGAATCAGGTGACGCACGCGGGCAATCATGCCGCGCACCGCCGGCGTGTCCTCGAGGACGCGCGAACGGCGCTGCTTGTTGAGGCCAAGGCCCTTCAACGTCGCGAGCTGATAGTCCTCGCGGCCGATCGGGCTGCCGTGTTGCGTTACTTTGACGGTCTTTTTTTGATCAGCCATGGATTACTCCCGTGCTTCCTGGCCATCGCGACGGGGAAGAATGTCGCTGACCTTCTTGCCACGGCGTGCCGCGACCGAACGCGGGCTGACCGAGCGATCGAGGGCGTCGAATGTCGCCTTGATCATGTTATGCGGATTGGAGGTGCCGACCGACTTCGCGACGACGTCCTGGACGCCAAGCGCTTCGAAGATCGCGCGCATCGGACCGCCGGCAATAACGCCAGTGCCTTGCGTCGCTGCACGAATGACGACTTCACCAGCGCCGTAATGGCCGACGATATCGTGATGAATGGTGCGGCCTTCACGCAGCGGAACGCGGATCATCGACCGGCGCGCCTGTTCGGTCGCCTTACGGATCGCTTCCGGCACTTCACGCGCCTTGCCCGAACCATGACCGACGCGGCCCTTGCCGTCGCCGACGATGACGATCGCGGCGAAACCGAAACGACGGCCGCCCTTGACCACTTTGGCGACGCGATTGATGCCGACGAGCTTCTCGATGAACTCGCCTTCTTCACCGCCGCTGTTGCGGTCACGATTGTCGCCGCCACGCCCGCGCTGCGGACGATCGCCGCCGCCGCGACCGCGTTGCGGCCGTTCGTTATTCGATGGTGCCGTTGCCATGAACGCCCTTCCTAGAATTCGAGTCCGCCCTCACGGGCGGCATCGGCCAGGGCTTTGACCCGACCATGGAAAATGTAGCCGCCGCGATCGAACACGACAGTTGTAATACCGGCTGCCTTCGCGCGTTCGGCAACGAGCTTGCCGACGGCAATAGCCGCATCCTTGTTCGCACCGGTCTTCAGACCTTCACGCAATGATTCGTCGAGGGTCGAAGCCGACGCAACGGTGCGCCCTGCGACGTCATCGATGACCTGCGCATAGATATGCTTTGACGAGCGGAACACGGACAGGCGCGGACGCCCTTTGTTGGTGCGCGCCAGCCGGGAGCGGACGCGTTGGCGCCGCTTCTCGTAGAGTACGTTGGTTTTGCTGCTCATCGCGCGTCCTTACTTCTTCTTGCCTTCTTTGCGGCGAACCGTCTCGGTATCGTACTTAATGCCCTTGCCCTTGTAGGGCTCGGGGCCGCGGAACGAACGGATCACGGCCGCAACCTGACCGACACGCTGACGATCGGCACCGCTAATGGCGATCGCAGTCGGCTTTTCGCAGACGATCTTCACATCGGCCGGGATCGGGAACGTTACGTCGTGGCTATAGCCGAGTTGCAGGACGAGATTGCTGCCCTGAACCGCGGCGCGATAACCGACGCCGTTGATCTCGAGGTTGACGGTGTAGCCCTTGCTGACACCGTTGACCATGTTGTTGACCAGCGCGCGAACCGTGCCCCAAGACTGACGGGCGCGTTTCGTCTCGCTCTTCGGCTGAACCAGGATCTTGCCGTCATCGATCGAGGCGTTGACCTCGTTACTGACGACGAGCTTCAAGGTGCCGAGCTTGCCCTTGGTGGTGAGGACGCCGCCGGTCAAATCGACGGTGACGCCTTCCGGAATGGTAACGGGCAATTTCCCGATGCGCGACATGACTATTCCTTAGAATACGCGGCAGAGAATCTCGCCGCCGACATTGGCAGCACGAGCCTCGTTATCCGACATGACGCCACGCGGCGTCGAAAGGATCGAGATACCGAGCCCGTTATAAACGCGCGGCAAATCCGAGATCCGCGAATAGACACGGCGGCCCGGCTTCGAGATGCGCGTGATCTCGCGGATGACAGGCTGGCCATCGACATATTTGAGCTCGATCTTGAGCTCGGCAATGCCCGGACGGACTTCAGCCTGGCTGTAACCACGGATGTAACCTTCGCGCTGAAGCACTTCGAGCACGTTGGTGCGGATCTTTGACGCGGGCGATTCGATCACTGGCTTTTTGGCCTGCTGACCGTTGCGAATCCGGGTCAGCATATCCCCAAGGGGATCGCTCATCGACATAGCGGCTAACTCCTTACCAGCTCGACTTGACCACACCCGGGATCTGACCCATCGAGGCCAGATCACGGAATGCGATGCGCGAGAGCTTGAACTTGCTATAAACGGCGCGCGGCCGACCTGTGAGTTCGCAACGATTGCGAATACGGGTCGCCGACGAATTGCGGGGCATCTCGGCGAGCTTCAACCGAGCGGCAAAACGCTCTTCCGGCGCGACATCCTTATCGGAAGCAAGCGCCTTCAGTCGGGCACGCTTTGCGGAAAAACGCTTTACGAGCGCTTCTCTCTTACGGTTTTTGTCGATCGAACTCGTCTTCGCCATTGTACCTTGCCCTTTCGGGATTAATTGCTGAACGGCATGTCGAAGCCACGAAGCAGAGATTTTGCCTCGCCGTCCGTCTTTGCCGTCGTCACGATGATGATATCCATGCCGCGAACATCAGCGACCTGGTCATAATTGATCTCGGGGAACACAAGCTGTTCCTTGAGGCCGAGCGCGTAATTGCCGCGACCGTCGAAGCTCTTGCCCGAGACGCCGCGGAAATCGCGGACGCGCGGCAAGGCGATGTTCACCAGGCGATCCAGGAACTCGTACATCCGGTCCTTGCGCAAGGTTACCTTGCAGCCGAGCGGCATGTTTTCGCGAACCTTGTAGGTCGCGATCGACTTCTTGGCATAGGTGATGATCGGACGTTGGCCGGCGATCAGGGCGAGTTCCTTCGCCGCAACATCGACCTTCTTGGTGTCCTGCACTGCTTCGCCGACGCCCATATTGATGACGATCTTGTCGAGCTTGGGCGCAGCAAGGTTGTTGGCATAACCAAACTCTTTCACGAGAGCCGGCAGAACAACCTTGTCGTAATGCTCTTTGAGACGGGTGGCCATGATATCCCTCAGGCGTCGATGACTTCGCCGGAAAGACGCGCAAAGCGCACCTTCCGACCGTCATCGAGAGTGCGGTAACCGACTTTGGTCGGCTTCTGCGATTTCGGATCGATATGGGCGACGTTCGAGATATGGATGCCGGCTTCTTTCTCGATGATGCCACCGGCTTGACCGGCCGACGGCCGCGTGTGCCGCTTCACCATATTCACGCCTTGGACGACGACGCGGTTATCCGCGCGCATCATGCGCAGCACTTCACCGGTCTTGCCCTTGTCGCGACCCGTCAGGACGACGACTTTGTCGCCCTTTTTGATCTTGAACTTTTCCATCAGAGCACCTCAGGCGCGAGCGAGACGATCTTCATGAACTTGCGGGCGCGAAGTTCGCGCGTCACTGGCCCAAAGATACGCGTGCCGATCGGCTCGTCATTGCCGCCAACGAGAACGGCGGCGTTACGGTCGAAACGGATCGAGCTGCCATCGGTGCGGCGGATCGGGAAAGCGGTGCGGACGATGACGGCCTTGTGGACGTCGCCCTTCTTCACTTTGCCGCGCGGAATCGCGTCTTTCACCGAGACAACGATGATGTCACCGACGGTTGCCGTACGCCTCTTGCTGCCGCCCAGCACTTTAATGCACTGAACGCGCTTCGCGCCGGAATTATCGGCAACGTCAAGATTGGATTGCATCTGGATCATGACGCGTTACTCCGGCGTTGCTTCGGCTTTGGGCGTCTTCGCCGCGCGAGGACGAGCCGGGGCCTTCTTCTCTTTGGCAGCCGCCGGAGCAGCCGCTTCCTTGGCCGCCGGAGCGGCATCGCCACCGAGGACGACCCAGCGCTTGCTCTTCGAAATCGGCCGGCACTCTTCGATACGCACGGTATCGCCGGTCTTGCAGGCATTGGTCTCGTCGTGCGCCGCATACTTCTTCGAACGACGGATGAATTTCTTATAGACGGGGTGCATGACGCGCCGCTCGACCCTCACGGTGATGGTCTTGTCGGCTTTGTCGGATACAACGATGCCCGTTAGAACACGCTTCGGCATGATTCGATCTCTTTCCTAGCTCGCCTTGCGCGTACGCTCGCCGAGCACGGTCTTGATGCGCGCGATATCGCGGCGCACCTGCCGCACACGAGCGGTGTTTTCCATCTGGCCGCTGGCCTGTTGGAAGCGCAGGTTGAAACCTTCCTTGGCCAATTGACCGAGTTCGGCTTTCAGTTCGTCATCGGTCTTGGCGCGGACGTCGCTCGATTTCATGCTTCGCCTCCTTCACCAACGCGGGTCACGATACGGGTCGAAATCGACAGCTTGGCCGATGCGAGAAGAAACGCCTCTTTCGCGATCGGACCCGGAACGCCATCGAGCTCGAACATGATGCGGCCCGGCTTTACGCGGCAGACCCAGAATTCCGGCGTACCCTTACCGGAACCCATGCGGACTTCGGCAGGCTTACGCGACACTGGAACGTCCGGGAAAATACGGATCCACACCCGGCCGACGCGCTTGATATGACGCGAGATGGCGCGACGCGCTGCTTCGATTTCACGCGCATTGACGCGGCCCGGCTCCGTCGCCTTCAGCCCGAAATTGCCGAAGTTAAGCGCGGTGCCACCCTTGGCCAAGCCATGGATGCGGCCCTTATGGGCCTTGCGGTATTTGGTACGTGCTGGCTGAAACATTTATTCCTCTTTACGCGCGCGCCGGCTGCGCATCGGCGGCGCGCTTGTCTTGCGCCATCGGGTCATGCGCCAAAACTTCGCCACGGAAAACCCAGACCTTCACGCCGCAAGCGCCGTAGGTCGTCTTCGCCGTGCCGTAGCCGAAATCGACATCCGCGCGCAGCGTATGCAACGGCACGCGCCCTTCGCGATACCATTCAACACGAGCGATTTCGGCACCGCCGAGACGGCCTGCGCAGTTGATACGAATGCCGAGGGCACCGAGACGCATCGCCGATTGGACGGCGCGCTTCATGGCGCGACGGAACGCAACGCGGCGCTCGAGCTGTTGGGCGATACCGTCGGCAATGAGCTTCGCATCGATTTCCGGCTTGCGGATTTCGAGGATGTTGAGGCTCACCTCGCTCTTGGTGATCTTCGCCACGTCGAGGCGCAGCTTCTCGATGTCGGCGCCCTTCTTGCCGATGACCACACCCGGACGCGCCGAGTGAATGGTGATGCGGGTTTTCTTAGCGGCACGCTCGATGATGATCTTGCTGACGCCGGCTTGCAGCAGCCGCTCGTTCAGGAACTTGCGCAGCTTCAGATCTTCATGCAGCAACTTGCTGTAGTCCTTGCGCGCGAACCAACGCGAATCCCAGGTGCGGTTGATGCCGAGCCGAAGCCCGATCGGATTGACCTTCTGGCCCATTAAGCCTTCTCCTCCTCGCCAGCGGCGGGAACTTCTTCGGCGCGCTCGCGCACGACGACCATCAGGTTAGAGAAATATTTCTCGACCGAAGCCGAGCGGCCGCGACCACGTGCGTGAAAACGCTTCAACGAGAAGGCTCGTCCAACCGACGCTTCCTTGACCACCAGCTTATCGACATCGAGCTGATGATTATTCTCGGCATTCGCGATTGCAGCCTGCAGCACTTTCTTCACTTCGATCGCGATACGGCGCGGCGAAAAAGTAAGTTCGTACAGAGCAGCGTTCGCGGCTTTGCCGCGAATGGATTGCGCCACGACGTTGAGCTTGCGCGGGCTGGTCCGAAGAGCCTTGGCGTAAGCCGCGGCTTCCGTCTCGCCAACGCGACGGGGAGCTTGCTTCTTGCTCATATCAATCCCGCTTCGCTTTTTTATCGGCCGAATGACCGTGGAAGGTCCGCGTCGGTGCGAATTCGCCGAACTTGTGTCCGATCATGTGCTCGTTGACGAGCACAGGAATGAATTTGTGACCATTATAAACGCCAAACGTCAGTCCGACGAATTGCGGAAAGATGGTGGAGCGGCGGGACCAGGTCTTAATGATCTCGTTGCGGCTTCCGCCGCGAGCTTTATCTGCCTTCTTCAACAGATAGCCGTCGACGAACGGCCCTTTCCATGTCGAGCGTGCCAAAGCGCTCTCCCCTTATTTCTGGCGACGACGGCGGACGATGTACTTGTCCGTCGTCTTGTTTGTGCGGGTCTTCGTGCCTTTGGTGCCCTTGCCCCACGGCGTGACCGGATGACGGCCACCCGAGGTACGGCCTTCGCCGCCGCCATGCGGATGATCGATCGGGTTCATCGCGACGCCGCGAACAGCAGGCTTGCGGCCGAGCCAACGATTGCGACCGGCCTTGCCGATCGAGATGTTCTGCTGATCGGGGTTCGACACCGCGCCGATCGTCGCCTTGCACTCGGCACGGACCATGCGGACTTCGCCCGAAGCCAAACGCAGCAAAGCATAACCGGCATCGCGGCCGACGAGCTGGGCAAACGTACCGGCAGCGCGCGCGAGCTGACCACCCTTGCCGGCCTTCATCTCCACATTGTGGATGATCGTGCCGACCGGGATGTTCTTCATCGGCATGCAATTGCCGGGCTTCACATCGACCTTGTCACCCGCATAAACCTTGTCGCCGGCAGCAAGACGCTGCGGTGCAATGATGTAAGCGAGTTCACCATCTTCGTATTTGATCAGCGCGATGAAGCTGGTGCGGTTCGGATCATATTCCAACCGCACGACTTCGGCCGCGCCTTCCTTGTTGCGCTTGAAGTCGATGGTGCGCAGGCGCTGCTTATGACCGCCGCCACGATACCGGACCGTGATGCGACCACGATTGTTGCGACCACCCTTTTCGCGACGACCTTCGGTCAGGGCCTTTACCGGGCCGCCCTTCCACAAGTCGCTCCGATCGACCAGCACCAATTGGCGCCGGCCGGGGCTCGTCGGCTTGAATGTCTTTAACGCCATTTACTTCAGACCCCTGTCGTCACGTCGATCTTCGACCCTTCGGCCAAAGTGACGATCGCCTTCTTGTAATCGGAACGCACACCGGGCTTGCCGCGGAAGCGCTTGGTCTTGCCCTTCACGAGGATGGTGTTGACCGACTTCACGGTGACTTTGAACAAACCCTCAACCGCCGCCTTCACGGCGCGCTTGTCAGCGTCGAGAGCAACGCGGAACGTCACCTGATTGTGCTCGGACTGCATCGTCGCCTTTTCGGTGATCACCGGCGAGATAACGATGTCGTACATGGCTTCGCGCGACAACTTCGGAACATGTCGCGGAATGAAACGAAAGCGGCTCATTTCAGACGTGCCTCCAGATGCTGGACGGCGTCGCGCGTCAAGACGAGCGTATCGCGTCGCAGAATGTCATAGACGTTCGCGCCCTGCTGCGGCAGCACATCGATGCCAGGAAGATTGCGCGCCGCATTCGCGAAGTTCTCGTTGAGCTCCGGTCCGTCGATGATCAACACCGAGGTCCAACCCAGCGCGGCGAACTGCTTCGCCAACGCCGCGGTCTTCGACGAATCCAGCGAAGCATTGTCGAGAACGACGAGCTTGCCTTCCTTCTGCTTCGACGTCAGCGCAGTCTTGAGCCCAAGACGGCGCACTTTTTTCTGCAGGTCGAATTCATGGCTGCGAACAACCGGCCCGAAGATCGTAGCGCCACCACGGAACTGCGGCGAACGCAGCGAACCAGCGCGCGCACGACCTGTACCCTTTTGCGCCCACGGCTTCTTCTTCGTGCCGTGAACTTCGGTGACACCTTTGGTCTTATGGGTGCCAGCGCGACGCTTCGCCAACTGCCAGTGCACCACGCGCGCGAGGATATCGCGGCGGACATGCTCAAGGCCGAAGACTTCATCGGCGAGATCGATATCGCCGACTTGCTTGTTGTCGAGGCTCGTTACTTTGAGCTGCATGTTAGTTGGCTCCTGCAGCGGGCTGAGCTTCGCGCAAGGCCGCCGGGAATGGCAGATCCTTCGGCGCCGCACGCTTTGCCGCATCTTTGATCAGTACGAAAGAGCCCTCGAAGCCCGGCACGTTACCGATCACATAGATCAGGCCACGTTCGGCATCGGCCGCGAGGATCTTCAAATTCTGGGTCGTGACGCGCTCATCGCCATAATGACCGGCCATTTTCTTGTTCTTGAAGGTCTTGCCGGGATCTTGGCGCTGACCGGTCGAACCATGGCTACGATGCGAAACCGAGACACCGTGGGTGGCGCGCAAGCCACCGAAGTTCCAGCGGCGCATGGCGCCCGTGAAACCACGGCCCTTGGTCGTACCGACGACATCGACGAACTGACCCGGAATAAAATGTGTCGCCGAGAGTTCGGCGCCGACATCGAGCAGGGCGTCGGCGGAGACACGGAACTCGACGAGCTTCCGTTTCGGTTCGACTTTCGCTTTGGCGTAATGGCCGCGCATGCCTTGCGAGACGTTTTTCACCTTGGCTTTGCCAATACCGAGCTGAACGGCCGTGTAGCCGTCCTTTTCAGTGGTGCGGACAGCAACCACCTGGCAGTTATCGACCTTCAGCACCGTGACGGGGACATGGTCGCCCGCTTCGGTGAACTGTCGTGTCATGCCGAGTTTCTCGGCAACGAGACCGGTACGCATAACGATCCTACCTTTAGAGCTTAATCTCGACATCGACGCCGGCAGCGAGGTCGAGCTTCATCAGCGCGTCCACGGTTTGCGGCGTCGGGTCGACGATATCCAATACACGCTTATGCGTGCGGATTTCGAATTGCTCGCGCGACTTCTTATCGATGTGCGGCGAGCGCAGGACCGTGAAACGTTCGATCCGAGTCGGCAACGGAATCGGCCCGCGCACCCGCGCACCCGTCCGCTTGGCAGTGTTCACGATCTCGCTGGTCGATTGATCGAGTACGCGATGATCGTACGCGCGCAGGCGGATACGGATATTTTGATTATCGAGTGCCATGGCTTTTTCCTTTACACGGGCGACGAAACGAAGACGGCGGTTCGCCGCCCGTGAAAACCCAACTTCTTACTTTACGATTTTAGCAACGACGCCGGCGCCGACGGTACGGCCGCCTTCGCGGATGGCGAAACGCAGGCCTTCATCCATGGCGATCGGCTGAATGAGCTCGATTTCCATCGAGACATTGTCGCCCGGCAT
>CAIJOA010000036.1 GCA_903822185.1 uncultured Rhodospirillales bacterium
GCATTGATGGATGCAATGCACTGTTTCTTCCTCATCCCGAGCGACGTCGAGGGACGCTCGATCGTAAGGCCGTAGTTAACCAGCGATTGCCTTTTCGATCGCTTCCAGCACCGCGGAAGCATTGCCCGTATCGGGGCCGCCGGCTTGCGCCATGTCGGGACGGCCACCGCCGCCTTTGCCGCCGAGGGCTTCGGCGCCGACGCGAACGAGATCGACTGCGCTGAAACGCTTGGTCAGGTCTTCGGTGACGCCGACGACCAGCGAGGCTTTGCCCTCGGCGCTGGCGACGAGCGCGACGATGCCTGAACCCAATTCGCGCTTCAGGTCATCGGCGAGGCTCTTCAGTTCCTTGGCTGGTACATTTTCCAGCGCACGGCCAGCGAACTTGATGCCGGAAATTTCTTTGGCTGCGGACTTCTGACCGCCGCCCCCGCCCGTTGCCGCCACGCGGCGCGCATCGGACAATTCGCGTTCCAGTTTCTTTCGGTCTTCGAGCAACGCCGCGAGACGCGCCGGCAGGTCCGCCGTCGAGGCGCGCAGCGTGTTCGCCGCCTGCTGCAGCAAGTCTTCTTCCTGGGCGATATAAGCTTCGGCGGCGGGACCGGTCATCGCTTCGATGCGGCGCACGCCCGAAGCAACCGCGCTTTCGGCGACGATCTTGAAGAAACCGATATCGCCGGTGCGGCGCACATGGGTGCCGCCGCACAATTCGACCGAGAACGGATGGTTGTGATCGTCGATATGATCTTCACCCATTGAGACGACGCGCACCTCGTCGCCGTACTTCTCGCCGAAGAGCGCCATCGCGCCTTGCTCGATCGCGCGATCGGGTGTCGTGACGAGCGTGGTGACGTCGCTGTTCTGGCGAATGCGCTTGTTCACTTCCGCTTCGACGACGTGAACATCTTCAGGGGTCATCGGACGCGGCTGGCTGAAATCGAAACGCAGACGATCGGGCGCGACGAGCGAGCCCTTCTGCGTCACATGCTCGCCGAGACGATGGCGCAAGGCGCGATGCAGAAGATGCGTCACCGAATGATTGGCGCGCAACCGCGTGCGGCGTTCGTCGTCGATACGCAGCTCGACGATGTCACCGCGTTTCAACGCGCCGTTGGTCAGCGTGCCGACATGGACGAACAAATCACCGGCGCGCTTCAATGTATCGCGCACCGCGACGGTCGCGCCGCCCGCGGTGAAGAGCGTGCCGGTATCGCCCTGCTGGCCGCCTGATTCGGCATAGAACGGTGTCTGATTCGTGATGACGGCAACTTCCTGGCCGGTCTTCGCTTCAACGCTTTCTTTGCCATCGACGACGAGCGCGGTCACCTGACCTTCGGCGACATGGGTGTCGTAGCCGAGGAATTCGGTCGCACCGAGCTTGTCGCGCAGTTCGAGCCAGACGCGATCCGTCACCGCTTCGCCGGAACCGACCCAGCTTTTGCGCGCATCGTCGCGCTGCTTTTCCATCGCTGCGTTGAACGCATCGATGGCGACCTTGCGGTCGCGCGTGCGCAGCACGTCTTGCGTCAGATCCAGCGGAAAGCCGAAGGTGTCATAGAGCTTGAAGGCGACATCGCCCGAGAAAGCTTCGCCGGTCTTGAGCTTGCTGTCTTCTTCATCCAGCAGCTTCAAGCCGCGTTCCAGCGTCTGCTTGAAGTTGGTTTCTTCGAGCTTCAGCGTCTCGGTGATGAGCGCTTCGGCGCGGATCAGTTCCGGATAGGCGCCGCCCATCTGGCGCAGCAGCGACGGCACCAGCCGCCACATCAGCGGTTCCTGGCAGCCGATGATATGCGCATGGCGCATCGCGCGGCGCATGATCCGGCGTAGCACGTAGCCGCGGCCTTCCTTCGACGGCAAGACGCCATCGGCAATCAAGAAAGACGAAGCGCGCAGATGATCGGCGATGACGCGATGCGAGACCGATTGCGGACCATCGGGCGAAACCTTCGAGGCCTCGGCCGAAGCGAGCACCAGCGCACGCAGCGTATCGATATCGTAATTGTCGTTCTTGCCCTGCAGTACGGCGGCGATGCGCTCGAGCCCCATGCCGGTATCGATCGAGGGACGCGGCAGCGAGACGCGCTCGCTCGGCGTCACTTGCTCATACTGCATGAAGACGAGATTCCAGATTTCGACGAAACGATCGCCGTCCTGGTCCGGGCTGCCGGGTGGGCCGCCGAAGATATGCTCGCCGTGATCGTAGAAAATTTCCGAGCAGGGACCGCAGGGGCCGGTCTCACCCATCGCCCAGAAATTATCGGCGGTTGCGATGCGGATGATCCGCGATTCCGGCAGGCCGGCGATCTTCTTCCACAGCCCCGCCGCCTCTTCGTCCTCGGCATAGACAGTGACGGTGAGCTTGTCCTTGGGGACCGCGAATTCCTTGGTGATCAGGTTCCAGGCCAGCTCGATCGCCCGGTCCTTGACATAGTCGCCAAAGGAAAAGTTGCCGAGCATCTCGAAGAAGGTGTGATGCCGGGCGGTATAGCCGACATTGTCGAGATCGTTGTGCTTGCCGCCGGCGCGGACGCATTTCTGCGCCGTCGTCGCCCGGTCGTAGGGACGTTTTTCGGCGCCGGTGAAAACGTTCTTGAACTGCACCATCCCGGCATTGGTGAACATCAGCGTCGGGTCGTTGCGCGGCACCAGCGGCGACGAGGACACAACCTCGTGGCCTTGCTTGCCAAAATAATCGAGAAAAGCGGCGCGAATATCGTTTGTTAACATGCTTCTAATCTGGCCCTTCCCCCGACCGGTGCCAAGCGCATTTCGCACATGCAATGTGGTTTAGCGGAGGGGTAAGCGGCCTGTAAAGTTCCTGCCGGGCAGGCCCGTTACCACGCCCGCTAAAACGAAAAACGGCGCCGATGAGCGGCGCCGTTTCCTCGAACCCGTAAGAGAGGGCTTATTCCTCGGCGGGACCGCCGCCTGCTTTCATCATCGCGTCGGCGACGAGGCCGGCATTGCCGCGGATCGCCAGTTCGATGGCTTCGCAAACCGCCGGGTTGTCCTTGAGATACTGCTTGGCGTTCTCACGGCCTTGGCCGATCCGGGTGCCGTCATAGGCGAACCAGGAGCCGGACTTCTCGACCACGCCGGCCTGGATGCCGAGATCGATTAGCTCACCGCGCTTCGAGACGCCCTCGCCGTACATGATGTCGAATTCGACCACCTTGAAGGGTGGCGCCATCTTGTTCTTCACCACTTTGACGCGGGTCTGGTTGCCGGTGACCTGGTCATGGTCTTTGATCGCGCCGATGCGGCGGATGTCGAGCCGGACCGAGGCATAGAATTTCAGCGCATTGCCGCCGGTCGTCGTTTCGGGATTGCCGAACATGACGCCGATCTTCATGCGGATCTGATTGATGAAGATGACCATGCAGCGCGACTTGGAGATCGA